>NZ_CP029064.1:3092500-3695000 GCF_003076275.1 Microbulbifer sp. A4B17 | reverse complement strand
TGATGACGAAGCCCACTTAGTGGGTGAAGTGGTTGATGCCCTGCTTCCAGGAAAAACTTCTAAGCTTCAGGTAATAGTGAATCGTACTCTAAACCGACACAGGTGGTCAGGTAGAGAATACCAAGGCGCTTGAGAGAACTCTGGTGAAGGAACTAGGCAAAATGGTACCGTAACTTCGGGAGAAGGTACGCCGGTTTTGGTGATGGGACTTGCTCCCTAAGCTGAGGCCGGTCGAAGTGACCAGGTGGCTGCGACTGTTTATTAAAAACATAGCACTCTGCAAACTCGTAAGAGGACGTATAGGGTGTGACGCCTGCCCGGTGCCGGAAGGTTAATTGATGGGGTTAGCTTCGGCGAAGCTCTTGATCGAAGCCCCGGTAAACGGCGGCCGTAACTATAACGGTCCTAAGGTAGCGAAATTCCTTGTCGGGTAAGTTCCGACCTGCACGAATGGCGTAACGATGGCCACGCTGTCTCCACCAGAGACTCAGTGAAATTGAAATCGCTGTTAAGATGCAGTGTACCCGCGGCTAGACGGAAAGACCCCGTGAACCTTTACTACAGCTTTGCACTGAACTTTGAGCCTATTTGTGTAGGATAGGTGGGAGGCTTTGAAGCAGCGACGCTAGTTGTTGTGGAGCCGTCCTTGAAATACCACCCTGGTATGTTTGAGGTTCTAACTCTGGTCCGTTATCCGGATCGAGGACAGTGTATGGTGGGTAGTTTGACTGGGGCGGTCTCCTCCCAAAGAGTAACGGAGGAGTACGAAGGTGCACTCAGCATGGTCGGAAATCATGCAATGAGCATAATGGTATAAGTGCGCTTGACTGCGAGACAGACATGTCGAGCAGGTACGAAAGTAGGTCATAGTGATCCGGTGGTTCTGTATGGAAGGGCCATCGCTCAACGGATAAAAGGTACTCCGGGGATAACAGGCTGATACCGCCCAAGAGTTCACATCGACGGCGGTGTTTGGCACCTCGATGTCGGCTCATCACATCCTGGGGCTGAAGCCGGTCCCAAGGGTATGGCTGTTCGCCATTTAAAGTGGTACGCGAGCTGGGTTTAGAACGTCGTGAGACAGTTCGGTCCCTATCTGCCGTGGGCGTTGGAGATTTGAGAAGAGTTGCTCCTAGTACGAGAGGACCGGAGTGAACGAACCTCTGGTGTTCCGGTTGTCACGCCAGTGGCATTGCCGGGTAGCTATGTTCGGACGGGATAACCGCTGAAAGCATCTAAGCGGGAAGCCTCCTTCAAGATAAGATCTCCCTGAGGCCTTGAGCCTCCTGAAGGGCCGTGGAAGACTACCACGTTGATAGGCTGGGTGTGGAAGCGTTGTGAGGCGTTGAGCTAACCAGTACTAATTGCCCGTGCGGCTTGACCATACAACAGAGATGGTTACTAACGACTAGCGAAGCTAGCGGATTGTGAGTTAGAGACATATGATCGCTTGCGGTGTATTACTACAGATTGTTTTACCGACTTATTTGGGGTTATCGCCGGTCAACAACATGACCGAGGCAAACAGCGATAACGCGGCAGGCCAAGCACATTGCTTATAAGACCAACGCCAACCCAAGCCAGTTTGCCTGACGACAATAGAGTTGTGGAACCACCTGATCCCTTGCCGAACTCAGAAGTGAAACGCAACATCGCCGATGGTAGTGTGGGGCTTCCCCATGTGAGAGTAGGTCATCGTCAGGCTTCTAATCCGAAAGGGCCACCCAACAGGGTGGCCCTTTTTTTATGGCTGAAAAATAAGGCTGCTAAAAATACTCCACAAGCTCACCCAGGTGATCTGTCAATTTGTCATTTTCAGAGTAGTCTATGGGACAGGCAATCACGGAAACAGTGTGTGCTGCCAGTGCTTCCTTGAGTGTCGGTAATAACTGATTGCTCTCTTCAATTAAATAGGCGGTTGCACCAAAGCTTTCAGCATATTTAACAAAGTTTGGGTTCTGGAAGTCGACATGACTGTGGTGGTTTAGCTCCAGATCCATTTTCCACTTAATAAGTCCATAGCTGTTATCGACTAGAATCAAGATAACGATGGGGATATTCTCACGCATTGCGGTTTCAATTTCTTGTGAGTTCATCATGAAACTGCCATCTCCCATTACCGCCAGGACTTTGCGGTCCGGGTAAGCTAACTTAACACCTATAGCGCCGGGGAGGGCAAAGGCCATGGTGGCGAGCCCGTTAGAGATCAGGCAAGTATTAGGCTTATAAGCTGGATAAAGGCGAGCTATCCACATTTTTACCGCACCGGTGTCTGTGAGTACGACATCGTCTTTTCCCATTGCTTCTCGAATATCTGCAACCACCCTTTGAGGTTTCATTGGACAGGCATTAGAAACCTTACCCTTTTCAATTTCCTCGGAGAGCAGTTTTTGAATTTTGTAGTCTTCACTGGTTAAGCTTGGCTTGGGTTTTACATGCTTGGCTAGGGCTTGCAGGGATAGAGAAATATCACCTTCTATGCCCTGACTGATATTAAACTTTGTATCGACCTCTGCGGGAAAGTTGTGGACATAAATAATTTTTTTGTTTCCATTGGGGTTTATTCGGGCTGGTGGCATCTCCTGAAGTTCGTAACCTATACAAATAACAACGTCAGCGGTGTCAAAGCCAAAGTTTGCATAGTCGTGTACCATAAAACCCATAACACCCAATGAGTTTGGATGATTCTCTGGCATGGTGCCCTTTCCATGAAATGTGCTGGCGACAGCTACATTTAAGGCTTCAGAAAATTGTATCAAAGCATCCTGGGCGTTAGCTCGAGCTGCTCCGTGGCCAACCAGGACAATGGGTCTTTGTGCATCGTTTAATATCTTTATTGCATTTCTAACTTTTTCCACTGGAGGTGCGGGGTTCTGCATAGTGTTGACTGGCAGAGGGCTCTTATTAGTCGATACCTCCATATTTGCAATATCTTCTGGGACACATAAATAGCATGCACCAGGTCGCTCTTCCTGAGATATCTTGAAGGCTGCACGTATCAGTTCGGAAGTAGACTCCGGGTCTATGATCATCTTTGATGATTTGGTAACGGGCTCAAATATTTTAACCAGATCAATATACTGGTGTGTTTCTTTATAAAGCCTATCGATACCTGCTTGAGCACTAATAGCGACTAGAGGGGTACTATCAGCGTAAGCATCGGCCACTCCCAATAGCAAGTTGATGGCCCCTGGTCCAAGAGTTGCGCTGCAGACCCCGGCTTTCCCCGTTACCCGACCATACATATCGGCCATAAAAGCAGCTGCCTGTTCCGAACGCGCGAGAATAAATCGAAGGCGTGAACCATTTGTAGCATCGACAAAACGAATATTTTCTTCTCCGGGTATACCAAATATAAATTCAACCCCTTCGTTTTCAAGGCAGGAAATCATAAGCTCTGAAACATTCAGTGAGACCTTGTCCATAGAGAACTCCTCGGCGTAAAGTTCAATACACAGTAAGAGAGTGAATTCTGCGGGGGAGATAGAGAAGACACTTTACTGCTTCTATTTAAAATGGCTGATTCTTTTCTGGAGATATTAGTCGAAGGTGCCGTCAATGAAAGGTTGCGTAGATTAACTGGATGAGCAAGCTGACTATATTGTTGAAAAATCTGCCAGATCAATGAATGGATATCTCAATTTTAGAGTGATTTTGACGATTACCATTTAACTGTTTGGTCCTTTAATCTGCTCTTGTTAGGATCTGCATAAAGAGAAGGGGGAAATATGCGGCAGTTAAAACAACTATTTAAGCTGATATTTTTAATCGGGATTTGTGCTGTTTTGACTGGATGTACAGAAGAGAAAGGTAGTGTAACAACTCAAATCAAGAAAGATACTAATACTGCGGTGGCCATACGTATTGATGGGAGGGAAGTCAGCCTTCAAGAATTAGATCATAGTTTGCAGCTGGATTTGTATGACATTGAGGAACAGAGATATGAATTACGCTTGAGAAAGATCTATGCTTTGATAGATAAAGAAAAAAAGCTCAGCTATGACGATAAGAAAATTGAGGTTTTTTTAAAGCCACCCAGTCCGCCTAGGGTTTCTATACCTTTTGATCAGAAAAACATTCGAGGAAACCCGGAAGCGCCTGTCAGTTTAGCCGTTTTTTGTTCATTTCAGTCCCCACACTGCAAGGCGATTCAACCCGTTTTACATCGCCTTTTATCAACCTATCAAGGGTGGGTTAGCCATTCATACTTCGATTTTCCACTTAAATTTCATCGGGAAGGTATGAACGCGGGTATGGCAGCTCGTTGTGCAGCTGAACAAGGTATGTTTTGGCAATATCATGATGCTTTATACGTGCTAACTCCGGAAATTAATGTTGATAGCTATAGCCAGTTGGTCAGGCAATTGAACCTGGATGCTAAGAAATTTGAAATGTGTTTGTCTAATGAGACACCCAAAGAAGCGATGCTGAGTGATCGGGATAGAGCGCTTAGTCTTGGGCTTAAAAATGTTCCTGTAATTTTTATTAATGGCCTGTATCTGAAAGGACCGCGTGAATTTGAGCAATATGCCTACTGGATAGAAGAAGAGTTGCGCTCTATGGGTATAGACCCAAAGGAAAAATATGTCTGGAGAGAAAATGATAATATTGATGATAGGGGTTTGCCGGTCACCAGTTTGCCGCTTACTTTATTGGGAATTAGTGAGTCGAGTATTGATAACAGATCAAGGGTATTAATCGAAGTAGAAGAGGCTGCTGCCGAATACTACACTACAGGCCAATCACTGCTAGAAAATGTTTCATTGCTACGCATTCACTCTAATTTTGTAGTAATTGAAAATGGATTGGGCCTAGAGAAATTACCGTTGAAAGGTGAGGAGCAGGATATTATTCCCTTAACTTACTCACGCCAGCATGACAAGGAGTTGCGCCAGCGTATTGAAATGCCGCAGGGGGACAAAGGTAAAAAACTTATTGAACCGGATGGTGTATTGACTCTCGGTCAAGAGTGGTTGGCTAAGCAACTGGAGCAGCGTGAGTTACTGGAGGCAAAGTTTACTCAGGCAGAGTTGGAAGTAGAGGGCCACCACTTGATGCGCTTAGAAGGCGTGGCTGACAATGAGTTCTTTACTGCTCTGGGTTTTGAAGAAAATGATGTGCTGTTGAGGGTCAACGATAGCTGGGTTCATAGCGGTCAGAATGAACTATGGAATGCCCTTGCCAGTGGGAAAATAATAGATGTGGCTTTTATGAGAAAGGGTTTGCCGCATAGATTACAGTATGTGGTTGAAGAGCTTGGTTACTTCGAAGAAGAGTAAGGAAAATAAATAAAATAGGGCCCGCAGTAGCTGTGATTGAGGGCCCTATATTTACCGGGCAGTAAAACTTAATTATTTATCTGGATTTCCTTGCCATAGTAGATCAGCAACAACATTTTGCCCTTGAATACTGGGGTGGAAGCAATCTCCGCCGTCAATATCATCTTTATTAAACTGGAAAGTTCCAGCATTTAACTGATCCTCACCGGTGTACTCAGCAATAACTTCAACCCCATTCGTACCGTTATAACTTTCCGCTTCTTCTACAAGGATTTCGTTATAACGTTGTTGGGCCGCGGCTATTCCGTTATAACGAGTTGGAAAACTCTCACCATTCATGGTGCCGCCATTGGTGGCGATGCGGCAGATTCCGAATGTAGACCAGACGCTTTCGCAGTCTACCCGAGAATTACTACTTTGTTTATCCAGACCAGCTGCACGAAGATCGTGTACACGGGGTACCGAGCCGAGAACAATGGTTGAGCCATTGGGGAGTCCATCCACTAATTTGCCAAGTCCGGCTCGAACTGCCGATCGCCACTCACTATCCGTGTAAAGTGGATCATTGCAATTGGCTGGATCTACGCACCCTCGATTACAGATGTCATTACCGCCCAATACTACTTCGACATGATCAGGTTTATTACTCTGGGATAGAATCCGGTCGGCTTGAACGGAAAAATTATCGCCTCCACTACGCATTTCAGCACCGGACTCCGCTGCGTTTTTATTGGCAGCCATATTGGGATAGTTAACCTTGTATTTATCGTGAACGCTTTCCACTGAATTGTCGTCGCCGTCAAACCAGGAATGCTCGGGTTGATCTCCGCCCAGAAGACAAAATAGGTCCCAAAAATACTTATTACGGGTACAATCTGCACCGAATGCCATGGTAATGCTGTCACCCGCAGCAACAGACTTGGAGGGGGCTGCCATTGCTGGCTGTATCGACAAGATGCTCAAACAGAGCGTTACTAGAACTCCATATTTATTCAACATTGTATTTTCTCCCACATCGACTTTCGCCGTAAGTTGTTATCGTTTTTTTCACTGCTCCGGTAAACGTGAAGGAGTGTAGGACGCACTCAGGTATTGTGAGTGATGAATGCTTGAGACCCTTTGGTCAGTTATCAATAAATTGAAGTCTGTTGGAGTTTTGTCGCCAAGAGCATTGATTACTTTATTGGCGTTTCAAAGCTTTACTTTTTCTGGAACAGTTTTATGCCATCTGTTCTTCTTCTAGTGCTTCCACTATACTGCGCTCTGCTTGTCGGAGTGCCTGTGGGCTGAGATCGCTGTTGCGAGATCCGTTGAACCTGATCGGGGTAACCCCCGCGTAGGGAACAAGATCTGAAGTCGCCTGTTTTTTTACAGTTTGGCGGCTTTTCTCTTTGTATGTGCCCTGGATGCTGCGACCTTTAAATTCCCAAGTTTTAAGGTTACGCATGTCTGAAATCATTGAACAATCCGGTAAAGCCGGAAAATCCTCCCGCGCTGCCAGTCGCGATTCCGCCAAAGAATTTCTTGAGAATCTCACGGTTCAGTCTTTCCCCAATTCGAGCAAGGTGTATTTGCCCGGTGAAACTCCCGACATCCAGGTTGGTGCTCGTCAGATCTGTTTGGGAGATAGTTTGGTAGGTGGGGATGCAGAGAATCCGGTGTTTGAACCCAATGAGCCCCTCACCATTTACGATACTTCGGGACCCTATTCCGAGCCCAATTTTAAAGTGGATGTACGGGAAGGGCTGCCCAAATTGCGTCAGGGCTGGATAGAGGCCCGTAGAGATACCGAACTGCTGGATTCTCGCCAGGCGGCCTATAGCCAGAAGCGTATGGCGGACCAGGGACTGGATCATATCCGCTTTGAAAACCTTCCCAGCCCTCGCCGCGCCAAACCGGGACAGAATGTATCTCAGATGCACTATGCCCGCCGCGGCATTATTACCCCAGAGATGGAATTTATCGCAGTGCGCGAAAATATGGGGCGAGCCAAATTGGCGGCGGAAATGAGTGAAAGTGAATACCAGAAGGCACGTGATGGTATTTACATCCCCGAGCAAATCACGCCGGAATTTGTGCGCCGGGAAGTTGCAGAAGGGCGGGCAATTATCCCGGCGAATATTAATCACCCGGAAGTGGAGCCGATGATTATCGGGCGCAACTTCCTGTGCAAGGTGAATGCAAATATTGGTAATTCTGCTGTGACTTCTTCCATTGAAGAGGAAGTAGAGAAACTGGTTTGGTCTACCAAGTGGGGCGCGGACACGGTGATGGATCTGTCTACCGGTGCCAATATCCACGACACCCGCGAGTGGATTCTGCGCAACTCGCCAGTGCCCATCGGTACTGTGCCGATTTACCAGGCGCTGGAGAAAGTAAACGGAATTGCTGAAGATCTTAACTGGGATGTGTTCCGCGACACCTTGATTGAGCAGGCGGAGCAGGGGGTGGATTACTTCACTATTCATGCTGGCGTGCTTTTGCGCTATGTGCCGCTCACTGCCAAACGTATGACCGGGATTGTTTCTCGCGGTGGTTCCATTATGGCCAAGTGGTGCCTCGCCCATCACAAAGAGAACTTCCTCTACACCCACTTCGAGGAAATCTGCGAGATTATGAAGGCTTACGATGTGAGCTTCAGTCTCGGTGATGGCCTGCGCCCGGGCTCAATTGCGGATGCTAACGATGAAGCCCAGTTTGGCGAGCTGCACACGCTTGGCGAGTTGACTGAAATTGCCTGGAAGCACGATGTTCAGACCATGATCGAAGGCCCCGGTCATGTGGCTATCCATAAGATCAAAGAAAATATGGATGAGCAGCTGAAGCACTGCCACGGCGCACCTTTCTACACCCTAGGTCCATTGACCACGGATATTGCTCCCGGCTACGACCACATTACTTCCGGCATCGGCGCTGCACTTATCGGCACCTACGGCTGCGCCATGCTCTGCTATGTGACCCCCAAAGAGCACCTGGGCCTACCCAATAAAGAGGATGTTAAAGAGGGCCTTATGGCCTATAAGATTGCGGCTCATGCCGCAGACTTGGCCAAAGGGCATCCGCGGGCACAGAAGCGCGATGACGCCCTGTCAAAAGCCCGCTTTGAATTCCGTTGGGAAGATCAGTTCAACCTCGGCTTGGACCCGGAGCGGGCACGCACCTATCACGATGAAACCTTGCCAAAGGAATCCGGCAAGGTAGCTCACTTCTGCTCCATGTGCGGCCCGAAATTCTGCTCCATGAAAATCACCCAGGATGTGCGCGATTATGCGGCCAAGCAGGAAGCGGCACAGGGCATGGAGGAAATGTCGATTAAATTTAAGGACATGGGTAGCGAGATTTATCACAAGGGCTGATGAGTATTTTGGGGGAGAGTCCTCTCCCCCAAGAATCGGATAACAAAAGTATGGCGAGTGCATAGCGCATATCGCTGGGTGTCGATTTGGATTTGCGAAGATAGGTGGTCTGTGACAAGCGAAACCAAAGCCAAAGTAGCTATTGCCGGTGGCGGCCTGTTAGGTCGCTTGCTCGCCTGGCGGCTCTGTCAGCGGGAACTGGATATTACCCTGTTTGAAGCGGGTGATTTGTCGGCGCCAGTCGGGGGAGCTTGCTGGACGGCAGCGGGAATGATCTCACCACTATCGGAATTGGTGCACAGCGATAAACAGGTTTACAACCTGGGGTTGAAAAGCCTTGAGCTTTGGTCTGAGTGGGCCCGGCAGCTGGAGGAGCAGAGCGGGCAGGACGTGGGATACCGCCGAGCGGGCTCAGTGCTGGTTGCTCACGGCAAGGATAAAAGTGAACTGCTGCAATTCCTGCGGGAGCTACAGGGCAAGTTGGGCGAGTCTGCCAGGGAGCAGGTGCAGCCCCTCGATTGCAATACTTTAGCGAAATTAGAGCCCTCCTTACACGGCTTTGAACAGGGGCTTTACCTGCGGGGTGAGGCGGATATCAATAATCACCGCTTATTGCCTGCGTTACTCAGCGTATTGCGCCGAGGTGCAGTCACTCTGCGAGAGCACAGCAAGGTAAATTGCGAAGCCAGGTATATCTCTGTGAACTCGGAGTGCGAACAATTTGATTGCGTGATCGACTGCCGTGGCCTCGGTGCCAAGGGGCAGATTGAAGGCTTACGCGGTGTCCGTGGTGAGGTGATGGTGGTGGAATCCCAGGAAGTGGTTTTGCAGCGTCCAGTGCGACTGCTCCACCCGCGTTATAAGCTCTATGTCGTACCCCGAAGCGATGGACGCACAGTAATTGGTGCTACGGAAATTGAGAGCGAAGACCAGTCGCCCATTTCCGTGCGCTCCAGTATGGAATTGTCTTCCGCGCTTTACTCTCTCAACCCGGCTTTTGCCGAGGCTCGTATTGTTGAGACCCGCGTAAATTGTCGCCCTGCCACTATGGATAATATGCCTTATATTCACAGCGAGGATGGGCTGATTCGGGTGAATGGCCTTTACCGTCACGGTTATCTTTTAGCGCCGGCAGTAGTGGAGCAAGTGGAGAATCAAGTGGCACAACAACTGTTACAGGTGGTTTGATGCAGGTACTAATTAATGGGGAAACTCAGAGCCTTGAATCCCCGCTAAAACTCTCTGCGCTTTTACAGCAGCTCGGCTATCGCGGAGAAACATTTGCCGTTGCGATCAACGGTGGATTTATTCCCCGTACGGAATATAGCAATACACAGATAAATAACGGCGATAGCCTGGATATTGTTGCTCCGGTAGTGGGGGGGTAAAGGTGAGCGATCTATTAACACTTTACGGAAAAACATTTAACAGCCGGCTTTTGGTGGGCACCGCCCTGTATCCCTCCCCAGCGATTATGCGCGAATCCGTGCAAGCCTCAGCTTCGGAAATTATTACTTTGTCCCTGCGCCGGCAAAATCCGGCACAGCAGCAGGACAATCGATTTTGGGATTATATTCGCGAGTCCGGCTGTCAGCTGTTGCCCAATACCGCCGGTTGTAAATCGCCGCGAGAAGCGGTGGAGCTGGCAAAAATGTCCCAGGAAATTTTCCAGACCGATTGGCTCAAGCTGGAGGTGATTGGCGATGATTACAATTTGCAGCCAGACCCCTTTGGTTTGGTAGAAGCTGCGCGGGAATTGATTCAGTTAGGCTTCAAAGTTTTGCCTTATTGCACGGATGACCTGGTGTTGTGTCGAAAACTTTTGGATGTGGGCTGCGAGGTATTAATGCCCTGGGGGGCTCCCATCGGTACCGGGCAAGGCCTGCTCAATAAATATAACCTGCAAACACTGCGCGAGCGCCTGAGTGATGTACCGCTTATTATTGACGCCGGAATCGGTGCGCCATCACAGGCGGCAGAAGCGCTGGAGATGGGCTTTGATGCGGTGTTATTGAATACCGCGATTGCAAAAGCCCAGGATCCGGTACTGATGGCTAATGCCTTTAAACTGGCTGTGGAATCCGGGCGCGCCGCCTTTAACGCCGGCTTGATGCTCAGGCGTCAAACTGCCAGCCCCAGCACCCCCACCCTGGATATGCCTTTCTGGCAGCAGGCAGAGAGCATATTGCAGGATTAGTATTTTTATGCGCGATCAACTCCAATTGAAAAAGCCAATTGTCTGGACCATTGCCGGCAGTGACTCCGGCGGTGGCGCCGGCATTCAGGCGGACCTGCTGACTTTTGCCGATCTCGGCTGCCATGGTTGCAGTGCTATCACGGCCAATACCGCACAGAATACGGTGGAAGTCACTGCAATTAATGCAGTTTCCCTAGAGGTCTTGGCTTCACAATTGCGGGCCTTACAGCGGGATCTATTTCCTGCCACAATTAAAATCGGTCTGCTAGCGAATGCTGAACAAGTTGTTGCGGTGGCAGATTTCCTGCGCCAGCTGAAAGCGGTGCAGCCGGTTCCGGTTATATACGACCCGGTTGCTGTTGCCACCAGCGGAGCCGGGCTCACCGAAGGGAATATTACCGCAACGGTGTTGGCTCAGTTGATGCCACAGTGTGATCTGGTCACTCCCAATTTACATGAATTGGAATGGCTTACCGGAGCCAGTGTCACGGGTGCGGAATCTATTGTGCAAGCTGCGCGTCAGTTGCACGCCCAGGGCGGTACTGCAATTTTAGTTACCGGCGGCCATACGCAATTGCGTGCGGGAGAAGTTGCCGACTTACTGTGGGATGGTGAAAAAGCTGATTGGTTTATTGGCCGGGAAGTGTCCAGTACAGGCACACATGGCACTGGCTGCACTCTGTCCTCCGCTATTGCCGCCTGCCGCGCCTTGGGCTATCCGTTGCGAGATGCCTGCGTCGTGGGAGGAGCCTATGTTCAGCGGGGCTTGCGCCGGGGAAATAATGCACACATCGGCGCTGGTGCCGGCCCTGTAGGCCACTGTGGCTGGCCCCTGGATTTAATCGACTTCCCGGAGATTTTGGTACCGGGAGAAGAGCGTGCGCTGGATTATGGTTTTGGTGCGGCCCAGCCTCTTGTTCAAGGGTTTGCCCAAACAGACTCTCAAGTATTGGGTTTATATCCGGTAGTGGATACAGTGGAGTGGTTGCAGCGCCTGGCCGAGCTGGGGGTGCGTACTTTACAGCTGCGAATAAAGAATCCGGGTGGGGACCTGCGCGTACAGATTGAGCGTGCAGTGGCTATTGGCAGGACGTATAACCTGCGCCTGTTTATCAATGATTACTGGCAGTTGGCGATTGAGTGCGGCGCCTACGGTGTGCATTTGGGCCAGGAGGATTTGCAGTCTGCTGATCTGAGGGCAATTCAAGCGGCAGGATTGAAGCTGGGTATCAGTACCCACGGCTTCTATGAATTACTGTTGGCCTACCGTTATCGCCCCAGCTACCTGGCGATTGGTGCAATTTATGCGACCAACACCAAGGATATGTCGGATCAGTTGCAGGGCGTACAGAAGCTTGCGCGAATGGCAGCACTATTGCCCGATTATCCACTCGTGGCAATTGGTGGTATTAATATGCAACGGGCCAGTGAGGTTATTGCTAGCGGTGTTGGCAGTATCGCCGTGGTCAGCGCTATTACTAAAGCGGAAGATTACAAGCAGGCGGTTGCCGATTTTAATGTCCTGTTGAAAGGTAAGCATGCGGAAGTAGAGCCATGTTAAGTAGTAAGGAATTACATCGTTACAGTCGCCAGATAATGTTGCCCCAGGTGGGTGAAGAGGGGCAGAAAAAACTGTCTTCTGCGCGAATTCTGATTGTTGGCTTAGGTGGGCTCGGCAGCCCGGCAGCGATGTATCTGGCCGCAGCCGGTATTGGAGAGCTGCACCTGGTAGATGGTGATCATATCGATCTCTCCAATTTGCAGCGCCAGGTTTTGTACAAAACCAATCACCAGGGAAAATCCAAAGCCATGGTGGCTGCACAACAATTGGCTGCAGCCAATCCAACTATTCGCATTCACCCCCACAGCCAAATGGCGAATGAATCCTGGCTGCGTGAGCAGGTAAAACAGGTGGATCTAGTGTTGGACTGCACCGATAACCTGGAAATCCGCCATACGATCAACCGGGTTTGTTGTCAGGCAGGATGTCCGGTGGTAATGGCATCGGTGCAGGGGTTTTCCGGCCAGCTGATTAGTTTTGATTTTTCTGAAGGAAAAGGTCCCTGTTATGCCTGCTTGTTTCCGCCCCAGGAGCAGGCTGAAGTCCAGAACTGCTCTACAGCAGGTGTGATCGGTCCTGCGCTGGGTGTAGTTGGTAGCATGCAGGCTCTGGAGGCCATGAAATACCTAATGGATTTGCCGGTATCGAGCTTGAATAAATTGCACTTAATCGAGACGGAAACCTTAGCTCTGCAAACTTTGCAGCTACCGAGCCATAGTAATTGCCCGGTCTGTAGTGCCTGATTTCTTGTGTTTTCAGCCGCGGGCTCGATAAATAGTTTTATTTGGAGAGTCCCTTATTGGCAGCGTCTTGTCGCAAAATTTTCTTTCAATAGCCGGGTTAAAATTCACGCCATTTTTGTACCTTATAAATCTTACTTGTCTATATAAATAAGCTATTGGCTCGATAGCTTGTGAGAAGTGAATAAAGGTACCAAAATGGCCTTATAACCATTTCGGTGACAACAGTTTTTGGAAGAGGGATTTGTATTATGAAAAAAATCGATATTGGTATCAGTGAAAAGGATCGGGAAAAGATTGCTGCCGGTTTGAAACATTTGTTGGCAGATAGCTATACCCTTTACCTGCAAACCCACAACTTCCACTGGAATGTTACTGGGCCTCTGTTCCGAGAATTACACCTGATGTTTGAAGAGCATTACACCGAGCTGGCTACTGCGGTGGATGATATTGCCGAGCGCATTCGCACTCTCGGGGTTTCCGCTCCTGGAACTTACCAGGCTTTTGCCCAACTCAGCTCCATCAAAGAAGTTGTTGAGGTACCACCGGCGGAAGAAATGGTAAAAATTCTCACTAAAGGGCATGAACAGGTAATCAAAACCTGTCGTGAAGTTTTAAAAGATGCCCAGGCGGGAGAAGATGAATCCACAGTTGCCCTGGTATCTGATCGTATGAGAGTTCACGAGAAAACGGCTTGGATGCTGCGCGCAACCAGCAGTCACTAGTCGCTCAAAACAAGTAGAGGCGCTTTTATAGACCTCAATCAGTAATCGCGGATAAAAACGCGGTTGCTGGTGCCGACAAGGTGCCACGGCTCTTTAATAACACCCCTACCTCCTGACTCACTACTGGCGCCGATAGCGGAAGGCATTCCAGCCCATATTCCCGAACCTGTGTTTCGCACAAGCTCGGCACTGCACTAATCCCCATTCCCGCATGTACTAACTGGCTGATTGTGCTTAATTGATTAGCTTCGCAGATATAGTGAACGCCTTTGCCACTTTGCCCGAAGGCCTCATCGGTCCAGCGCCTCACCGCTGAGCCGCGGTTCATAGCAATAAAAGGAAAACTGGCCAGGTCACTCCAGCGCACTTTTCCTTTTTCGCTGAGGGGGTGCTGGGGTGGTATGACTGCGATAAAACGATCCCGGTGCAGGGGCACAAACTCAAGCCCGCCTAAATCCTCGGGGCGAAAACTGATGCCCAGCTCTGCCCGGCCATCCTGTACTGCTTGGGTTACTCGTTCCATCACCACATCTTCCAACAGGATATTGATTTGTGGGTGTTGGCGGTGAAAATTGGCTAATAATTGGGGAAGTTGGTTGAGCGCATAGGCGGGAATTACTGCCAAGCGCAACTGCCCACGCTCCAGGCGAAAGGCCTGCTGTACCGCATCCAGGGATTGATCCCAGTTGTGCAGTAGCTGTTCGGCGCGGGAGAGAAATTCCTCACCCTCCGGGGTGAGAGTGAGTTGGCGGGCTTCTCGACTGAAAAGCGGGCCGCCAGTCGCACCCTCCAGATTGCGGATGGCAATGGACAGGGCTGGCTGGGAAGTGTGCAACTGTGCACTGGCCTGGGCCAGGCTGCGGCTGCGGGCCACTGTGACAAAGGCGCGTAGTTGTTTGATCGTGGCACTCACGGCGGCAAGTTCCTGGGGAGTTGATAGATTTGGCTATGTTAACTTTTATTTAACAAATCTAAAAAAGATTAAAATAGTTTTAAGTGGTGGGGCAGGGCATGATTGCTCCCCTTGTGCCCGAGAGGGCGATTCGAAAACACAATAATGAGCCACAAGGTCTGTTGAAATGAAGGACAACTCCCAACCGCTCTGGCAACCCAGCGCAGAGGCTATTGCCGCCACCCAGATGGATGAATTTCGTCGCTGGGTCAACCAGCAATACCAGCTGGATCTCAATGATTACGCGGCCTTATACCAGTGGTCAGTAGATAATCGCGAAGCTTTCTGGCGGGAGTTGTGGGATTACACCGGAGTTATTGCTGCAGATAAGGGTAATGAGACACTCAGTAACGATTCCATGCCCGGTGCGCAGTGGTTTCCACAGGCACGTCTGAACTTTGCTGAGAACCTGCTGCGTTATCGCGACGACAAGTCTGCCCTGGTCGAGCGCCTGGAGAACGGTAGCCGTCGTGAGCTGAGCTACAAGGAGCTGTACGATCGGGTGGAGCGCCTGTCAGCGGCCCTCGTTGCCCAAGGTGTTGTTGAGGGAGATCGGGTAGCGGGCTTTATGCCCAATGTGATCGATACCGTAGTGGCCATGTTGGCCACCACCAGCCTCGGTGCTATCTGGACCTCCTGCTCACCAGACTTTGGTATCAATGGAGTATTTGACCGCTTTGGCCAGGTGCAGCCGAAAGTGCTATTTGCCTGTGAAGGATACTTCTATAACGGCAAGGTTATTGATTCATTGCCGCGTCTGCGCGAGATCATGCAGCGAATCGAATCTATAGAAACTTTGGTAGTGGTACCGGTTGCGCGCTCAGAAGAGGAAACTGCTCAGGTACTAGCGGCAGAGCCGCTGGGTAAGGCGGTATTACTGCAAGCTTTTGAAGCTGCGGCGCCCGCTCGCGAACTCTCCTTTGTACAAACCGAATTTAATCACCCCCTGTACATCATGTACTCCTCAGGTACTACTGGTGTACCCAAGTGCATCGTCCATGGAATGGGTGGCACTTTGCTCCAACACCTGAAGGAGCATCGCTTGCATGGCGATCTGCGCCGTGAGGATACACTTTTCTACTTCACCACCTGTGGTTGGATGATGTGGAACTGGCTGGTGAGTGGCCTGGCTTGTGGGGCGACTCTAGTGCTGTTTGATGGCTCACCTTTCTTTCCTTCATCCCAAAGTCTATGGGATATGACCGATGAAGAGGGAATCAGTGTGTTTGGCACCAGTGCCAAATATATTGCTGCGCTGGAGAAGAGTGGCTGCAAACCCCGGGAGACCCACAAACTGGAGAAATTGCGTGCGGTGCTCTCCACAGGCTCTCCGCTGGCCCACGAAGGCTTCCGCTATGTCTACAGAGATATAAAAGCAGATCTCTGCTTATCCTCTATTTCCGGCGGCACCGATATTGTGTCTTGCTTTGCCCTTGGCAACCCAACTCTACCGGTCTATGCCGGTGAATTGCAGTGTCGCGGCTTGGGTATGGCGGTGGAAGTCTGGAATGATACAGGCAGTGCAGTGGTTGAAGAGAAAGGGGAGCTGGTTTGCTCCAAATCCTTCCCCTGTATGCCGATTGGCTTCTGGAACGATCCAGATGGAGCCAAGTACCGCGGTGCTTACTTTGAAAATTGGCCTGGTGTGTGGGCGCATGGGGACTATGCCGAGATTACGGCACACGGTGGTGTCGTGATCTATGGCCGCTCCGATGCAGTACTTAATCCCGGCGGTGTGCGTATCGGAACCGCAGAGATTTACCGCCAGGTGGAGAAAGTCGAGGAGGTGCTCGATAGTATCTGTATCGGCCAGCCCTGGCACGACGATGTACGGGTAGTGCTGTTTGTAGTATTGCGAGAGGGTATTGTACTGGACGAGGATCTGACCCAGAAAATCCGCTCCACGATTCGCGCCAATACCACGCCTCGCCATGTACCGGCGAAGGTAATCCAGGTGGCGGATATTCCTAAGACTATCAGCGGTAAGATTGTGGAACTGGCTGTGCGCAATGTGGTGGAGGGTAAACCGGTTAAAAATAAGGAGGCCCTGGCCAACCCTGAAGCCTTGTCGCTGTTTGAAAAGCTGTCTGAGTTGGCAGAAGAGTAGTTAGGAGTAAGGGAGCGTAACCCGGCGCCATTTAGTTTGCTGCGGTTCTGCGCTACCCTTCACTTTATAAACACCAATAATTCACGGTAGAAAAACAGTCATGGTTACTTATTTGTACTGGGCAGCGGTGATTGCCCTGGTTATTGCTTCTCTTTTTATCGGCAGTCGCCTGGGCAGCCTTAAGATCGGCGCAATCGTGGCTGCGGTTTTCTTTGTCGGCGGCTGGCTTGCCTACTACTTTCACTATGAGCAGGTTTTCGTGAAGCGCTTTGGCGGGGTCATGCGTATCTCAGTGCCCGATGGATACCGCCATATCGGCGCCACCTGGAAAGAAGATAATTTGTGGATCGAGAATTATAACCCCAAGACTAACCAGTGTATTTTCACGGAGTATTCCAAAGGAAATATTCTGGAAGGGCGGGTGATTATCCAGGATTGTAATCCCTTAATGCCCAGCCAAGGCACTCAGCCGTAGAAGCCCCAAACGCCGAATCGGCTTATTGGCTGCTCAATAAGTCGATTTAATTATCCCAGCTGTTGTCATCAGTTGGATATTCCAGCCTACGGAGGGAACGGATACCCGGATTTTTGCGGAGTAGCCGCTACTGACACCGGATAAAGATCTTGCGAATTCTCTTTGTCTCCCTGCTTGTTGTCCTTCTAGCGCTGCCAATGCAGCTGGCAGCAGCCATCCCATTTTTTGATCGCTTGCCGGGTTTTACCCTACTGGTGCAGGGTGATCCTCAGCTGCAAGAAAAACTGACCTCCGAACTCAATGAGTTGCGCAAAAACAGCAGTGCACTGGAAAATTACGAAGATCCGGCAGATATAGCCCACTATGAGCGGGGCAACCTGGAAAAGCTCCTGCGCGCGCAAGGGTATTATGATGCCACTGTGTATGAATCTGTTGCCGGTAACCAAATTTTCTATAGCGTCACTCCCGGCCCTCAGTACCATATCAAGAGCCTGGATATTGATATGCCGGCTGGTTTGCGAGCAGGCTTTAGTGGTTTACCTATCCATGTTGGAGACCCACTTATTGCCAGCAAGGTGCTTGAAGGCGTAGAAAAAATCACCAAGTACCTCAATGAAAATGCCTGCCTGTTGAATGTTGATGTCAGCTACCAGGCAACAGTGATTCACCAGGAGGCCTCCGCGAGACTGGAGTATCGGGTGGCCCCTAGCCCAGAGGTCCATGTTGGCCAAGTCCGTATCGAGGGTGTCAGCTCTATCGAAGAGGATTACTTGCTCGATAAGGTGAAGATCAAATCAGGGGATTGCTTCAGTCGCAGTAAACTGGATGCCGCACAACTGCGCCTGCTGCGCACCAACTTAATTGCCAATGTGAATACTGAAGTTTCTGAACCCTACGATGGGTTGGTGGATGTTACTTTTGTTATTCAGGAGCGCAATCACCGCACCATAACTTTAGGGGTGGGGTATACCTCCGATGAGGGAACCGGTATTTCAGCAGCCTGGGAGCACCGCAATGTTTTCCATCGTGGGGAAAAAATTGAAGTTGAAAGCAAGCTGAATGAGGTAAAGCAAACCCTGGAGGGCAAGCTGACAATTCCACGTTTCTTTCATGATAAGCAGCGCTTGACGGCGAGTATTGCCCTGGAAGGCGAAGATGTAGATTCCTACCGTTCAGAGTCCCTGACATTCAGTGCACTGGTTTCGCGAAAAATCAGCAAACATCGCACGCTGAGTGGCGGTGCAGAATTGAAATTCAGTGAGGTGGATGAAAAAGTTGAAGGTGCGGTTGAAGAGGAAGATCCCGATGAAAACTACACCTTGCTGGCATTTCCCTTGGGCTTTAAATTAAATACAACAGATAAACCCCTGGACGCCCATCGTGGTGCCACTTCTGCGCTGGAAGTGAAGCCCTATATTGACCTGAGAAATACCAATACCACCTTTATTAAAAATACCCTGCAACTCACCGCTTACAAGACGGCCAATGATTGGCGTTACAAACCCACCTTAGCGCTCAGGTTAAAAGCCGGAGCTATCACTGGAGAGCCGAATCTTGAGCTACCTGCGGATGAACGCTTTTACGCTGGTGGGGGTGGTTCTGTGCGCGGCTATGGTTACCAGGAGTTGGGTCCGCGACTTGTTGAGATTAATGATGAAGGTGAGGAAACCCTTTCCGATGCTATTGGTGGCCGGGGACTCAGTGAGATTTCTTTTGAGGGCCGTTTTCGTTTTACGGATACTTGGGGCGGTGTGATTTTTCTCGATGGCGGCAATGCCTATGAGGACGCAGCGCCTAAGTTTTCCGACTTGTTTTGGGGAACGGGTTTTGGCGTACGCTATATCACCTCCTTTGCCCCTATCCGCATGGACATCGCCTTTCCCCTCGATCGTCGTGAGGGCATTGATGATCGCTATCAGGTGTATGTGAGCTTGGGGCAGGCATTCTGATGCGCTGGTTGGGCCTGTTTGCGCTGGGCGTTGCTCACTGGATTGGTACTTTTCTGCGTGGGCTCTGGCGCTCTCTGGGTGCCGGGGGTTCCCTGGTAACAGGCATTTGTCTGTTCCTCCTGATGTCCGCTATCTATTTCCTCAGCACGGAACCGGGGCGCGTCGGTCTTACTCGAGGGGCTTTTTACGTTGCCGAGCAATTTGTGGACGACCTCGAAATTGAGGCAGAGGGAATTCGCAGTGAAAAATTAGGATTTTGGTTTTTTGAGCGACTGAGAATTGATTATCGAGCTAATACACTTGCTGAAGCCCAGGATCTGGAAGTTAAGCTCAACAGCTTGTCCCGAGATCCCATCGATATCGAGCGAGTGGGGGCCAAAGATTTACTGCTCAACCTGAATATTCTCAATGAACTTCTCTCTGCGCTGGCAGATTCTGGCGAAGAGGAGGTTGAAGTTGTTAGTGAGGAGCAGCCATCGACTACTTGGGATTTGCTAGTTCCTGGATTTCGCTTGGCGCAACTGGATATAGCTCGCCTGCAACTGGTGGACAGCCGGTTGATGGCTATTCCCCCCGTTACTATTCAGGCTGACGCCTTATACCGCTGGCAGGATAAACCGGCGCAGCTATTTATCGAAGTTAGTGAGCTGAATGGCTCCGAGTTTAATCTCACTGTAAATGGCGAGATGCAGGGCGAGCGCTTTGTAATCGACTTCTCTATTAGTGAGGTGGCCCAGGGGTTTGTCAGCCGACAGCTGCATCTGCCGGAAAATCAGGTATTGGATGCTCGCGGCGAATTATCCCTGCGCAGGCAGGGGGAAAAACTGCTGCTGGATATTAATTCGATCGCGGCTCCTCTAGCAGAACATCAGCTGGATCTGACTGGGAGTATCGAAGCCGATATTAATCCCTGGCGCTTATCTTCAACGGGGATTTGGCTGCGAGTGGATGAGCGGCGCAGTACGATTAAAGGCAGTATCAGCGCGGACGGTGTCAATGCGACAGTTAATCTCAATCAAATCCCGCTAACGCTTTCCCGCCCCTGGCAGGATATCCTGGACAATGGTTGGCTCAGTGCAGATTTTTCGGTGCAGGGAGCCCTGCAACGGCCGAATATTAATGGCAGCTTACAAGTGGAAAGCAGCTACCGGCAGCAGCCCCTGCAATTGGAGGGGCGGGTCGATACCCAGGCAGGTGTGATTGACTTGCAAGCCTTGTCTTTGCATTTTGCCGGTGCCCGGATCAAAGTGCTCGGTACTATAGATACGAATTTGAAAGCACTGGATTTGGTGGGAGAGATTGATGAGTTGGGTGTTGAAGAAATTCGCCGGCTTGCAGCTTCGCTACCCCAGGCTGATAGGGTAGTTATTCCTACTGCTTTATCCGGCACCTTGCATCAGTTGCGCCTGGAGGCAATCGGCTCGTGGAAAAACCCAAACCTCAATTTGTCTCTGAGTGCAGTGAGTGCTTACCACGAGTTACAGGGCGAGTTGACGGCGGCACTAAGTGGAAACCTGCACGCGCTGACCATTGATGAAATGGTGTTTACCGGAGAGAAGCTCAATCTGGAAGTAATCGGTCAGCTTGATATTGAACAGATGCAGCTGGATTTACATGGGCAGATCGACGGCAAAGATATTAGCTTGCGCGACGACCTTGGAGTTACCGAGACAGAGGGAGTAAGCCTAGGGGTATCTTCCGAAGTAACGGTCCAGGGGGATTGGAATAATCCCCAGGTAAGTATTTTCCTGGATTCCGATGGCGTCGCGCAGGATTACCCCTTTAACTTAAAAGGGGAAGCCAGTGGCGATATGGACCTGATAGAGGTCAGTGACCTGCGATTGGAGTTATTTACCAACGGCAATGGCAACCAGTTTGGTTCATCCTCGAGCAGAGGCCCTCAGTCCCCCGTGATTGCCTCAGGTTTTGATAAAGGGGAGCCGGAGCCCCTACAGAGCCAAAGCCGCCTGATTGCCCTCGCTGAAGATGCCCAGCAGTTGGGTCGGGTGGGGGTGGCATTGCTGCAGGCCGATGGTTCTATCGAACCTCGGCAAGACCGATTACAAATTGATATGGGGGCGCGCAACCTGCCGCTGTTCCTGGTAGATCTCGTCGGTCTCTCTCTCCCTAACTCCCTTGAAGGTGAGTTGAGCTTGGATGGCAGGATTGACGGGGCTATTTCAAACCCGCAGATTAAAGCCAACCTGATCGCACAGGGAGAGTTTCATCTGGAGCCCTGGCATTTGCAGGGTACTGTGGACTATGCAGATAGGAGTCTGGTAACTGATGGTATCGAGCTACTATGGGCGGGCCGCAACCAATTATCGATACTGGGTAGCTTGAATGCAGAGCGACTGGACTTAGAGTTACGCGGCCAGGGTGATTTATCAGATTTGGCGAATAGTTTTTCCAGCGGTAGGGCTGGTAATGGTGATGTCAGCCTTTATGCCAGTATTGGCGGAAGCCCCAAGCAGCCAGAATTTCAGGGGGAGTTGCGAGCTACTGGAGAAGCCCTGGGGCGAGGGCAGCGCGGAATCCAGGTTCAACCGCTTTCGATAGTGTTCGACTGGCAGACAGAGAATGGAGAGCTGGATGCATCCCTGATTGCCCAACACGGCGGTAGCAACGCAGTAAATAGCCAAGTGAGTGTATTGATCGCGCCGATCTTCGAACAACTATTTGCTGAGAATAATCAAACTGGCGGCCTGCGAAATGTGCCCTTTCAATTACAGGGGCGTGGTACGGCCGATTTGTCAGTGATTGCGGAATATATTGATCCCCGTGTTCACCGTATGCGCGGCTTGCTCAGTTTTAATGTTGATGGTACCGGGAATTGGCAGCGTCCCCTTTTAACTGGTGATATCGAGTTGAGTAATGGTCGCTATGAGCATCGCCCGAGCCATACCCGCATTGCGGATATTAACTTCTACGCGCAGTTGTCTCCAGAGGAGTGGCGGATTGTACGAGGAAGCGCTACCGATGGTGATGGTGGGCGGATAAACCTGGGAGGGGCGGTCTTTTTACCTCCGGATAGCTCACCCAGTTTCGATATCGTATTAAGCCTCAGTAGGGCCCACCTGCTTAACTCCCCGGGTGTGCGCGGTGCAATATCCGGTGATGCCCGTTTGTCGGGCTCAACCCAGGATGCAGAAATTACCGGGCGATTCATTTTGCAGCCGCTGGCTGTACAGATTGAGCAATGGATTGGCAGCAGTGTTCCGGAAATCCAGGTGGTGGAAGTTCAGGTCGATGGCCCACAGGTGCAGCGATCTTCTCCCCTGTTTAGCAAAATTGGATTGGATGTAGAGGTTGTACTGGACCAGCAATCCTATGTGCGTGGGCTTGGATTGAATTCACAATTACATGGACAAGTGGATATACGAGGTACAGCCGATAAGCCAAAAGCTTCTGGTAAATTGACAATCGTTCGCGGTAGTTTTGATTTGTTTGGCAAGAAATTTGATTTAGAAGATGGCGAAATACGTTTCGAGAATAATGAAGTTGCAATTCTGGTTGAAGGTATCTATGAGTATAGCGACGGTGAAATAACCGCTCAGATATCAGGCACTGCTGCGGATCTGGATATTACCTTTACTTCCGATCCCTCGGCCTCCCAGGATGAGATCCTGGCGCAACTACTTTTTGGCAAGTCTTTATCGGATATTTCACCTCTACAAGCTGTTCGCCTGGTCAGTGTTGTGCGGAGTTTACAGTCGGGTCGTGCAGTATTGGACCCAATCGCCAAGACCCGTGAACTACTTCGCCTGGATACACTCAATATTGAGCAGGAGGAGGGAGATGAAGGTGATGAGTACGCATTGAGCTTGGGAAAATATATTACTAATCGAATTTATGTAGAATTACAGAGAAGTACCGATCCTCTCAGTCCATGGCAGGCGGAGATGCAAATAGAACTTAGGGATAATTTAAATCTGGAGTTTAAAAGTGCCGATGACGGTGACAGCGGTTCCGGTAGTGTAGAGTTACAGTGGAAAAAAGATTATTAGGGTTTTCGCTACTAACCCCCTATCGTCGTAAGAAGCATCGCTAATATTTGGTGATTAGTATATCCGTTATTTTTAACGTGCAACCCGGCTGAGGCGGATTGTTGACCCCCCAGTTGTCGATAACAATCATCATTGACTCATCAAAAATAGAAGGCCCCTTTTCCCGGTAGGCATGCCAAAGCTGATTTGAATCATCGCACTTAGACGCAGATGCTTCACACACTTTTATATCCCATTGATAAGTTCCACTAGCTTCACCCGATATGATTTTCCTGGATGTAAAAGTTATATGCTGTTGGGCACCACTCTTCACCTGTAGGGGACCTGTTTGGCTTGTCCACGCCGCCTGTTTGGGAAGCCCTCCCCAATTGGAAGTGAAACCTCCCGGACCATTGGAGCCTGTTGTTTCTACAAAATCGACTTCCCGCTGCCCCCCGGCCCCCCGGCCCAACATCCACTGGATTGTCCACACCAGGGAAACATATAAACGGCAATCCACTCTTTAGCACCACACTTACCTGGGGGCACATCAACCTTAAAGTCAATTGCAGAAATATCTTTCATTCTAATCTCGGTATTCCCGCACTGAACCGCAGATGTATAAGCGCAGGAACCTTTGGTATCGCCATCCATAATAATAACAGCGGATCCTTCCGTATTGCTTGGTTGAAAGCTGATTTTAGTGCAGCGATTGTTTTCGGCCACTTTGTCATCTTGATGATTGAATATGGGCTTACATGTTGTTGCTGATGCCAGATTTGAGTGGATAGGGCAGCAAAGATCAGGAAGAGTCGGGTTGCTTGTAGCATGGTGTGGAGCTTGCAAACTATAAAACTCAATAAATTATAGTTTGTATCTTGACGATCAGGCTTTAGTAGAAATGTTTAGCCTGTCAATAAGATCAATTTTGGCTGGTAGTACAAAGGTCACTTTCACTTATCCAGAAGGTAACCTTTTTATAGATGAAGTCCAATGATCATTGGGTGCTTACAAATGATTCTGAACGTAACTTAAAACATCCGTTGGAGCGTAGTTGTCAATAAATTTAGCTTGCAGGCTGTAAGCCATTGTTTCCAGAGGTGCATCGTTGTAGCCGTAGGTCTGAATTTCACTGATATAACGTTTGATAAATGTCTCTGCTCCCAAGAGAGACCATTGGTGAACATGGACCAACTCATGGAAATGGAGCGAAATGTCCGCAGCAAAAGGTGTTTTGATAAAGTAGGTATCTTTGTAAGTGATACCGGCTACTTCCATGTCGACAAAGTCACCCAGACCAGCCTGGTAGAGCTCGGGAAACCTCGGTTTCGGAATATTATCAACCACTACAAAGTAGCTTTTGCTAAGAAATTCTTCCGTATAATACTCTGAAAACTTCTCTGTGAACCTTGCGCAAGATTGTCTCTCTTCTTTGAAGTCTATCAGTGTTTGGTCAATCCAATGGTCTATTTTTTGCAACATCTATATCGTCCTGATTGGGAGGCAACTCTGGGGCTTTGCTCACCCCAGAACAGAATTTTTAATATGCAAAATAAAGTTGTGCCGAGAGTTATACGTAGGAGTATATCACCGATCCACTTTCTTTTTTCTTTTGAAGATATTTCTTGCAGGGATAGTAAAGTATTGCAATTAGAGTAATCCAGTAAGCATAGGTTCTCAGTAAATTAGGTGTGTAGCCCTCAGGCCATACTTTGGGGCCGTTGAAGAAATTGGTTGCTACTCCAAACTCTAAGTAGCTCCATAGATGTGCGGATAGATTGATCACTGGGACATGGAGTAAATAGAAGAACAATGAGGCCTGTCCAAACAGAAGCAATATATCCAGCATTCGATTTTTCCGGTTTTCAACGATAGCCATGATCAAGAAAACTATACTCATTGTCATAAGGATATAGCTGAACGACATTGGGTATTTGGCGGTGTTGATAAAGCCCAGGAGCCCCTGCTGTGGATTCCACTCATTGGGGTCGCCAAAGCCTATTAGTCTAACCGCGATAAATATAATCGATAGCACCGTTGCTGTTGTTATTAGCAGACGCACTCGTTGCTTGTTTGCCAGCTCGTAAAGAGGCCCAAATACATAACCAAGGTACATAAGAGCAAAGAGGGGAATAATATTGTAAGCAGCAAAAATCCCGGTGTTGAACTCGAAAAGTCTAAAACTAGTGCGTACATGCGCAAGAATCCAAAGCCATTCATAGCCACCTAATAGCTGGCGCATGAAGTCATCATTCAGGTATCCATGTAAGGATATTACGGCCAGACAAACGATGGTGGTCCATATCATTGGCAAATAGATTAAGCCCGCCAGTATAATCATGGATACGCCCAGGGCCCAGATTACCTGCACAAAAGCGTAATTATAAGCAAACTGCCAAGAGAGGTTTACCAAGGTTAGTTCGAGGATAACTAGTACTACCCCTCGAAGTATCAAGAATTTTGCCAACTCCGACTTGGAGTTAAGTTTTTTACCATGAAAGTAGGCGCTCAACCCTGTAAGAAATATAAATCCAGGGGCACATATGTGCGTGATCCAGCGAGTTAAAAACAAAGCGATGGACGATTGGGATAGATCCAATGGGTCAAACTGGGTTGAAGTCCAATAATCTCGAGTATGATCAAGGGCCATTATAATTACTAATATACCTCTAGTGATGTCTATTGCTGGGTATCGCAATTTGTTATCTCCAAAGTTAGTGAGTTTTATAGCGTTTTCCCTCTAAGGGTTCTTGTTACCTTGAGATTGGGATATAGGGAGCCTCTGAATAACTCCGTGAACCGCTCTGCAAGCCCCGAAGGGCGGGCCTTGAAGGCCACAGCTGCTGCGTTGCAGCTCTTGCAAAGGACTGAGCCATTCGCGGCGAGCTGCGCCTAACATCTGCAGCCTTCAAGGCCCGCAGAGGCATTACGGAGTTATTCAGAGACTCCCTAGGAATAAGGCAGTTAAAGAGAGCTATAAATGATGTCTCTCGGTCTTTGTTTATTGTTGTTTAGGGGGAGGTGGGAGCTGTCTACCTTTCATATTGTACATATATTCTTCAGGCAACCAATCGCTTTTTAGTTGTGTGAAAGGAAGGTGGAGGGACGATAGTACAGGCATTTTGGTTCTGGCAAGTCCAAGAAATTTCGCCTACCCGATAATCAATATTATTTAACTTGCTTGCTTTTAGCCTAGGGGCCGGATCATGGGTTTGAAAGTAGGACAAAAGCAGTGATCGCGGCCTGTTACCAATGAATATATTTTTCTGTGGTTAAAAGAGAGGTTTTTAAGTAGGGCTTATTAATAACTGCTTTAAACTTATTAAGCCACAGATGGGGCTTATCAGTTTACTTTGATATTACCATGCTTCGCCTGAGTCACTACGGTATACGGCAAAACAACGGTATCGGCGGCTACAGAAAAAACAGCATCTATAGCTACCAGTGGAACACGGTTGAGAGTTGATCCAGTATTTACAGTCTGACTGGGCTCGCTATTTAGCAAGCAAAAGGAGTAAGAGGTTCCGCTATAAACTCTTGGAATACTTTCGCAATAGCTTTTGTGACCTCTATGAATGATATCTACTTGATTATTCTTAGGGTTAACTGTCTTCACTGTGGCACATGAGACACAAACTAGAGAGGCTGATACTAAAGAAATGATACGTTTCAAAAACTAATCCTTGCTGATGTGATCTGTTGCGGGGCTATAGAGTAGCGTTTGCTAAATTGGTTCCAGATTTTGCGGGTACTATAAGTAGTATCTGTACTGAATTGGAAGTGAAGAAAGTCAAATTTTTCACATGTGAGGTTTGCTTTGTCGTTACTAGATTGTGACTCAAACTTAGAACAGTAGTTTCAAGTAATAGACGGATTGATATACGATATTGATTAAGGATGAGATAACAGTTTTTCTTTTAAATAACCAGGAGCGTCTCTGTTTTAGCACTCTGAAACTGACAATTGAATTGTCTTTGAACTTTTTTGTTACGCAATAGTGAGTGTGTTATGCGTATTTATGTTGAATGGGTCTTATGTGTATGCCCGAATATTTTTGAGAAAAAGAGTAGAATTAAGGAGAGCGAATACATTTAATTGGCATTAAGTTTTACCTCAAAAGCTCGCCAAAACTCCCGCTCATAGGATTGGATTAACCGCACGCGAATTGCAATATCATTTTCTCGAACACCTGAAGCAAGCCCCCTTGCAATTATCTCGATAGCCTGCTCCCTGAAGCCCTCTGGAAGCTGGCTAAAAGTCATCAGGAATCGGAGCTGTTCATTATTTAACCGTTTGTGTTGTTTGAGAGCTGCTGCAACGCGCGCAGCATTTTTGCCAAAGCTCTGAAAATTGATTAACAGGGCAGCGGCGATTTCCGCGGGTTCAGCGTAGTTGGCTAGCCAGGTGGTATAAGCTGGGTAGGCTTGGGCACCTGCGAGTGGCTGGTATTGGGCGATTTGCTCGGGTGAGATTCCCAATGCTTGAATCAGGTTAGGTAACTGAGTATTAGCTTGAATTTCTGCTGTCGTTATGCGGGTAAAAAATGCTCTCGTATTGTGTCCTGGCCGGCCACCAAAGCGATGCAGAGATAGCGCATTACTTCTCAAGTCCGATAAGTTAATAAGGCGTTGCTCCATTGCAAAAGCCTGTAACTTAGCGTCTGGTAGAGTATTTTTTTCCAGCTGTAGAACAAAGACTGGAGTTGGGCCCTTTAGGTACAGTTTTTCAAGGCGCTCAACCAGAGCCTTTGCATCCTGTTGGTTTGTAGCGATATCTGCTGTGGCCGGTTGAGTTATGGCCAAAAGAACGACCAGTCCCACAAGAGCAAATCTTAAACAATGCGTATTGGCCACTATTCCAACTCCGCTGGTGCACGAAATAAGCATAGCAGGAAGACAGAAACTGGACTGGTAGCGTATTTGTCAGGCCACGGTACTTTTTCCGCGTATTAATTCGGCGGGATCAATTCGATAGAAATGACTTAACTCCTTATAGAGCTCCGGGTGTAAGGCGTACATAGCCGTTGGGATCGTATAGAAACTTTCTGTTGCTACAGCAAAGAACTCAGCGGGAGATTGGGCGCCGTATAAATCGAGCACAGAGGGTGTATCACCAGGAAACTCACCGAATTCAGCTCTTTGTCTCAAACGGTGGAATTCCCGGCTCATAACCTCAGCCCAGGTGGCCCCTTCATCACTGCTTTCAAATAGAGGGCGGCCATCAAAGTAACCATCCTCTTCATCGACTTTGTGGGCGAACTCGTGCAGGGCGACATTGTGGCCCCGTTCAGGTGATTGTAAATCTTTCTCCAGGTCACCCCAGGAGAGGACTACGGGTCCACGATAATGTGCCTCCCCTTCACGGGCACTGTGCCTGGCTGTTTCTATATAGCCTTCCCGACGGGTTTCGTGAGCGACATAGGTGTCCGGGTAGAGCAACAGGCTGTAAAGGTTGGGGTAGCATTCATTCTTGCGGCCCAATAGGAGTAGGCAGGCATGGGCAGCGATGGCCACCTTCATGCGTTCATTGACTTGAAGCCCCTCGCAACCGACAAACTCTTTGCCGTGGAGAAATAGGGCGATATTACTGCATAACTCTTGCTGTTGATTGGAGTTAAGGTAGTGATAGAGAGGAAGATTTTCTCTAATGAGTTGTAGCTGTTCCCGCGTTAAGGGTTTTGAGCGCAGGTAAAAAATGCGCCATTGTCGGTAGAAGTGGGGAACCAGCCATATCGCCAGGGCCAGCAGGATAATTGCGATAAAAGCACTCACAGCTTAAACGCCGGTTGTTTGCATGAGATATTATCTTCCAGCTTAAATTCTTGGCAGGGAGTCCCCTGGTGAAATTTCATTTGCCACTGCCCTTTACTTCTAACCCAAATAGATGATCGCTTACAAAACCCCTTGTACTCCCCTTGCTGGCCTCGCCGTGCAGATTTATACAACAGCATAATGACTGTGTCAGAGAGGGGAATGCATTCATAGTTTTGGCTGTGAATTTCCCAGCCCGTATTTTCCTCCTGTTGCATTGATCGCACTATTGCCTTGAAATCAAAGGCCCGCCCGGATTTCCCTACCTCTATAAAATCAGGGCTTAGTAGCTTGCTAATGACTTCAGGGTCTTTGCGCATCTCGAACTGATGCAGCTTTGTTTCATTCTCAATCAGAATATCGGCAATCTCATGTATCACTGTTTTACCCGGTATGCCCCAGTTGCGACAAATTGCTATTTGCCTGATTTTAGAATGGGGAGTTTACTGCCGAATTCAAGGTTTTGGATGGATACAGTTATCCGGAAGCGAAGCTTGATAAATGGGGGATGTCTGCCAACACTTAGAGCGTCTGGGTGATTTTCCTGTCACTGTGGAGAAGCTTATGCGTTCGCTATTGGCCCTTCTTATCTTGATGTTTGGAGTCTGTACCCAGGTGCTGGCCCAGTCCGGTGAAACCCCGTTAAAAGTGGCGATCGCCGGGGATGCACCGCCCTATGTGACTGACGGTGCGACCAGTGGTTTGGAAATAGATATCGTTCGGCAAGCTCTCCCTGGCTATAAGTTGGAGTTCGTACAGATGGGGTTTGCGGAGACGGCCCCAGCACTTGAGCAGGGTATGGTTCAGGCAGCGGTGAATGTACTCAAGAAGAATGATGGCCTATTTTACTCGAACAATATGATCAGCTTTGCCAACTATGCCATTGCCAAAGCCGGTGCAGAAATGAAGATTGGTAGTATTGCAGATCTCGCGGGTAAGAAGGTGATCACTTGGCAGGGAGCTCCCATGGATCTTGGGCCCGAATTTGAAAAAATGTTTGGGCCCAATGGCACCCAGAAACAGAATGTTATGCAGGCGCCAACAGCTCGTGACCTGGTTGCCCAATTCTGGAAAATGCCAGATGCAGTCGCCGTGGTGGATATGGAGCTGTTTAAGTACTACAGCAATAAAATGGGCCATACCATGGCTCAGGTTGACCTGTTTCAGATATTCCCGATGATGGCGGACTTTCGAGTCGGTTTCCGCGATGAAAAAGTGCGAGATGACTTTAATCGTGGGTTGGCAGAGCTGTGCAGCAGTGGCCGCTACAAAGCCCTATTGCAGAAATACGATGTGGTGCAAAAGCAGGATATTTGTAAGTAGATAGCCTGAAATTGCGGAACAATTAATCGAGAAAGAAGAGGGCCTGGATCTTTTGATTTAGGCCTTTCTTGTTTGGTGTAGTGGGGCGGGGTCGGACCTACTGCATCTAGTTCGTTGTCGGCAAAGAGAAACTTGCTGCTTAATGAATTCTTGCGGGGCTATCGATAAATCTTATCGGTCTTAGGTCCCAGTTTCTGAGTGCTCATAACCTCTGGCCAGTTTGATAAAAGCGCTCAGGTATTCAACTTCGCTATCGTCTTCACGAGTTCCTAAGAAAATCTGTTTGGCAATACCTTGTCGCCCGAGGCGCACCACCGATAGTGCCAGCTTGGTAGAGTACTCCTCTGCAAGCCAGCGCGGCAGGGCCGCGACCCCGCGACCGCTGGCCACCATCTGTAGCATGATATCGGTAGTTTCACTGGTCTTGTGGCGCAGTGGCACCACGCCCGCAGGGTTGAGAAACTGGGTATAGATATCCAGGCGGTCCGGCGGCACGGGGTAAGTTAACAACACCTGATCCCGTAGGTCTTCTGCTGTCAGGTACTTTCGCTTTGCCATAGGGTGATCTCGAGGGACTACCAGTACCTGCTCGTAGTCAAATACGGGATCGAAGCGCAGTCCGGCTTTATAGAAAGGGTCAGGTGTAACTAGCAGGTCGATTTCGTACCCCAGTAAAGCGCCGAGACCTCCAAACTGAAATTTCTGCTTAACATCCACATCCACGTCCGGCCAATCTTCCAGAAATGGCGACACTACTTTCAGTAACCACTGATAGCAGGGGTGGCATTCCATACCGATACGCAGGGTACCGCGTTCACCCTGGGCCATTTGCTTGAGCTTGCTCTCAGCATGTTCCAGTTGTGGTAGGACACGATTGGCCAATCCAAGTAGATATTCACCAGCCTGGGTCAAGCGCAAGCTGCGGCCCTCACGCAACCAGATGGGGGCCCCGAGGTTCTGTTCCAGCTTGCGTACCGTGTGGCTCAGCGCCGACTGGGTTAGGCAAAGGTGCTTGGCCGCAGCGGTTAGCGAACCGTGATGGTCTACGGCCTGGATTATTGTTAAGTGCGTGCGCTCTAGCATAGCTTTACCTGAGCAAACCATGAGTAAAATTAATGGATAGTTGAAAATATACCATTTTTGTTCATTTATAAAGAGGCTTATCCTGCCTGGCAATGTCAATCACCAAGCAAAGAACTCAGTTTTTGTCTTAGGAATCAGGATACCAGGCCGCAATGAATAAAGAGTTTGCATTCAGCATCAAGAACTTACGCTTTGATGAAAACTATCGTCCAGCGGATAGCACGCGGATCACCACCAATTTTGCGAACTTGGCGAGAGGGGAGAGCCGTCAGGATAACTTGCTCAATACCTTGAGAATGATTGATCGTCGTTTCAATGCCCTGGCGCATTGGGACAACCCTGGTGCAGATCGTTACTCTGTAGAGCTGGATATTATTTCTGTCGATATTGATATTGAAGGCAACGGAAAAGCCTTTCCTACCATTGAAATATTGAAGACGAATATTGTTGATCATAAAAACAATCAACGGATAGAGGGCATAGTAGGAAACAACTTTTCTTCTTATGTGCGGGATTATGATTTCAGCGTGTTGTTGTTGGAGCATAACAAGAAGCAGGACAAGTTTAGCCTTCCTGAAGGCTATGGTGATCTTCACGGGAAAATCTTTCAATCGTTCCTGAATTCAAGTGCCTACAAGGATAATTTCAGTAAACCTCTTGTTATTTGCCTGAGTGTATCAAGCAGTAAAACTTATCATCGAACTGAAAATCAGCACCCCGTGCTCGGTGTTGAATATCGACAGGATGAATACTCTTTAACTGATGAGTATTTCGAGAAAATGGGTTTGCAGGTTCGCTATTTTATGCCGCCGGATAGTGTTGCCCCTTTGGCTTTTTACTTCCAAGGTGATTTGCTTGGTGATTATACGAATCTTGAGCTTATCGGCACTATCAGCACGATGGAGACCTTTCAAAAGATATATCGACCTGAAATATACAATGCAAATTCTGTAGCGGGGACCTGCTATCAGCCCAGCTTGAAGCACCAGGATTATTCACTGACTAAAATTATTTATGACCGGGAAGAACGTAGCCAGCTGGCTATAAAGCAAGGGAAATTTACTGAAGAACAATTTATCAAGCCATACAGAAGTATCCTTGATCAGTGGGCCGCTAATTACGCGCTTTAATTAACAAATATAGATAAGATTATTTTTTATGAATCGCCTATTGCCAACTTCAAGCGCTGGAAGCTTGCCTAAACCATCCTGGCTCGCAGAGTCCGAAAAACTTTGGTCTCCCTGGAAATTACAGGGCGATCAATTACAAGAGGGTAAGCAGGATGCCTTGCGCCTGACATTACAAGAGCAACAACAAGCCGGTATCGATATCGTTAGTGACGGGGAGCAAACCCGCCAACATTTTGTGACTACATTTATTGAGCACCTCAACGGCGTTGACTTCGAGAAGCGGGAAACCGTTAAAATCCGCAATCGCTATGATGCGAGCGTGCCGACAGTTGTTGGCGAAGTATCTAGGCAACAACCAGTATTTGTTCAAGATGCCAGGTTCTTACGCCAGCAAACCAGTCAAGCTATCAAGTGGGCATTACCTGGCCCCATGACAATGATTGATACTCTCTACGATAACCACTATAAAAGCCGCGAAAAGCTCGCCTGGGAATTTGCCAAAATTCTCAATCAGGAAGCGCGTGAGTTAGAGGCTGCGGGTGTTGATATTATTCAATTTGATGAGCCCGCATTTAATGTGTTTTTTGATGAGGTGAATGACTGGGGGATTGCCACTTTAGAAAAAGCCACCGAGGGGCTGAAGTGCCAAACTGCCGTACATATTTGCTATGGCTACGGTATCAAAGCCAATACAGATTGGAAGAAAACTCTGGGTTCGGAGTGGAGACAATATGAAGAAGCTTTTCCAAAGCTGCAGAACTCCAATATCGATCTGATTTCGCTCGAATGCCACAACTCCCATGTTCCAATGGATCTCCTTGAGCTTATTCGTGGCAAAAAAGTGATGGTGGGCGCTATTGATGTGGCAAGCAACACGATTGAAACACCGGAGGAAGTTGCCGATACCATACGAAAAGCACTCAAGTATGTGGATGCTAAGGATCTCTATCCCTGTACGAACTGTGGTATGGCGCCTCTATCCCGTCAAGTTGCGAACGGTAAGCTCAATGCCTTAAGTGCAGGTGCAGAAATTGTCCGAAGAGAGCTCTCGGTTTAGCTGTCTACAATATTTAGGTGCTCCCATGTCACTTTCTAGTACAGCTATAGAACCGTTGCGCTTTCGCGAAGCACTGGGGCATTACGCTTCCGGTATTACGGTGATCGCATCGCACTGTGATGGTGAGCCGATAGGCTTCACCTGCCAGTCGTTTTATAGCGTATCGACGAGCCCGCCATTAGTGTCATTCAGCGTTATGTCGAGTTCGTACAGCTACCCCAAAATTCGCCAGGCAGGTCGATTTTCGGTCAATATCCTGTCCGATGATCAGGTCAAAATTTCCAACCAATTTGCTCGTCAAGGCGCGGACAAATGGAGCGAAGTCGAATGGCAGGAATCGCCGCTGGGGAACCCCATTATCGCCGGCAGCCTGCATTGGCTTGATTGTGAAATTCATGCTGAACACGCCGCCGGAGATCACCTGATTGTGATTGGTGAGGTGAAGGCGTTAAACCTACAAAAAGCTGCTGCCAGGCAGCCACTTCTGTATTTCAAAGGCCAATATCGCAACCTTACTGCAATGTCCCCAGCCGGGTAATACATTTGAGCAACGGGTTGCGGACTTGCAGCCCCATCGCCTGCTTCCAGAAGAAACCCGCATGAATTAATTCGAGGAATTTATGGAATTTCTACTCTACCTGCTGCTAGGCGCTGTGGCTGGGGTGCTGGCCGGTCTGTTTGGTGTCGGTGGTGGCATCATCATCGTACCTGTGCTTGTATTCAGTTTTACTGCCCAGGGTGTCGATCCGCATGTACTGACTCACCTGGCTGTGGGTACTTCGCTAGCGACTATTGTCTTTACTTCGATTAACTCGGTTTTGGAGCATCAACGCAAAGGCGCGGTGCTATGGCCGACTTTTGCCTGGATGAGCCTGGGTATTCTTCTCGGTGCAAGTCTCGGCTCCTTCACAGCGGCAGCTATCCAGGGGCCGATGCTACAAAAGGTTATTGGTGTATTTGCTATCACCATTGCCATTCAAATGGGACTGGAACTCAAGCCCAAGGCCAGCCGCGCTGTTCCCGGTAAGCTAGGGCTGACAGCGGCCGGCGGGGTAACAGGCTGGGCCTCTGCCATCTTTGGCATCGGCGGTGGCACACTGACGGTTCCCTTTCTGACCTGGCGCAGCGTGCCGATGCAGCAAGCAGTGGCAACTTCCTCAGCCTGTGGTTTGCCGATTGCTGCCGTCGGCGCTCTGAGTTTTATGGTTATTGGTTGGCAGCAACCTGAACTGCCGCAGTGGAGTTTTGGTTTTATCTACCTGCCAGCCATGGTCGGCATCGCCATCACCAGCATGTTCTTCGCCCGTTTTGGAGCACGCCTGGCCCACAAGTTATCTCCACGATTGCTTAAGCGCTTGTTTGTCCTGCTGTTGCTCTGCGTGGGTGGGAGTTTTCTTCTCTGAGGTATGAATGAATTGCAGTCTATTGATTGCTATCTTGACGTAGGCGCGGCTGCAAAGGTGGAAGGGGGCTTCAATCCTTTTCCAAATGCGATCGGGCCCAAGTGAGGAGTGTTAACTCCTAACTTTCTTTTGTATGTCGAAATCTCTAGTCGAGCACGCGACCCTGGCGAGATGAAAATGGATTAACGTATCTGGAGGTTGCACAGTTGGTGCAATTGCTCCCGCTGACTGATGTACGTATATCTATGCGCTGTATGGAACGAATGAAAGAGATTGTTTCTAACCCTGTTGGATCATTGAAGCTGCTTGTGATTGCTTAAAGTGAATGGGGGTTGCTGGGGTGGGGCGAGGCCGCGAAGAATAAATTGTGCAAAGAGCAGTTTGCACTAGCTGTTCTACAACAAAAAAGGGCTTACGTCGTGAAACGTAAGCCCTTTTCTTTGTATGGCGCGCTCGGGAGGATTCGAACCTCCGACCGCCTGGTTCGTAGCCAGGTACTCTATCCAGCTGAGCTACGAGCGCGTCGTTATGGGTGCGAACTATAGAGAGTTGATTCGTTGCCGTCAACCTCTTTTTGAAAAAAAATCCTTAAAAATCCGCAACTTATCGAGTTTCTGAGCCCCTCTGGGAGCGGTCGACCAGTCTCGACAGGGCGCGAATTCTGACGCGCCTTTCCCCAATTTGCAAGCCTTACTTTGAAAAATACTGCCCTGAGTACTGATTGCGCCCGCTATCAAGGGGCGAGGCATTAAATTCCTCGGCGTGATTGGCGGCGAACTATACTCATTACTCTACCGGGATTCCGATGATTCGCACCTTTTCCATTGCCCATTGCCAGGTCCGGCCTATCGTCCGGCGGCAGGCTTCTCCAGAGATATAGTGAGAATATATGGCGGACGAGCAGGACCAAGAGCGAAAGCTGCCGCAGGGGGAGTCTCCTTCACCGCTATCGGGAAAGCCGGTGCTGCAAGGGCCACTGAATTGGCTTCAGTACTTCCTGTGGATTTTCCTTTTAATATTGACTGTACAGTATTGCACTAACGGGCAGCTTTCCGGCAAGCGGACTGAGTTGGCTTACAGTGACTTTAAGAAAGAAGTTGCCGAAGGCAAAGTTGCCAGCGTGGTTATCGAGGGGGATAGAGTCAGCGGCACTTTTAAGCCGGAGGCGGGCAAACTGCCGGAGGCAAGCACTGCCGAGAAAGAAAAGAAGGCCCCACCACCAGAGCATTTCACAACCATTTTACCTTCCGTTCAGGACCCCGAACTGCTTCCCCTGCTGGAAAAGGAAAAAGTGGAGATCCTGGCAGAGTCCCCGGGAGGGGGCTTTATGCAGCGGATGTTAATTCTGCTGTTGCCCTGGATACTGATTATTGGGCTCCTGGTTTGGATGGGGCGGCGAATGCAGGAAAAGATGGCCAGTGGGGCTCCCGGCAGTCCCTTCGGTTTTGCTCGATCACCAGCAAAGCGGTTTGAGCGCAGTGAGTCCCAGGTGACTTTCGATGATGTGGCCGGGCTGGCTAATGCGAAGCAGGATCTGCAAGAAGTGGCGGGCTACCTTAAGAACCCGGAGCACTATCGCAAGCTCGGAGCGAAGATCCCCCGGGGCATTTTACTAATGGGCCCTCCCGGTACGGGCAAAACCCTGATGGCGAAAGCGCTGGCTGGTGAGAGTGAAGCACCATTTTTTAGTATTAGTGGCTCTGAGTTTATTGAGATGTTTGTAGGGGTGGGTGCTTCCCGTGTGCGGGATATGTTTGCCGAAGCCAAGAAAGATGCCCCCTCAATTATTTTTATCGATGAGATTGACTCCGTCGGTCGGGCGCGGGGGACGGGCGTTGGTGGCGGACACGATGAGCGGGAGCAGACGCTCAATCAGATCCTTGGAGAAATGGATGGCTTTGACCCCCAGGAAGCGGTGGTGGTGGTTGCGGCAACCAACCGGCCCGACGTTCTCGATGCGGCGCTGCTGCGACCGGGGCGCTTTGACCGAAAAATTACTCTGGACCTTCCGGATAAGGCCGCACGCAAGGAGATTCTTGAGATTCATTCCCGGGATGTCCCATTGCACGGCAAGGTGGATCTGGAGCGGCTCGCGGCCCTGACCGCAGGTTTTGCCGGTGCAGACTTGGAAAATCTGATAAATGAGGCTGCACTGTTGGCGGGGCGAGAAGATAAGTCTGCAGTGGATATGGATTGTTTATTGAGGGCGAGGGACAAAGTGGTTCTCGGTGGCGAGCGCGAAATGGTCATCAGTGAGGAGGACAAGCGGATTATCGCCTACCACGAAGCGGGACATGCGTTGGTAGCAACGCTATTGCCAAATGCAGACCCCTTGGAGAAGGCGACTATTATCCCCAGGGGGCACAGTCTCGGCGCTACCGAGCAGATTCCCACCGAAGAGCATCACAGTATGCAGGTCAGTTATCTCCGTGATCGTATCGGCGTAATGCTTGGGGGGAGGGTCGCTGAGCGGGTGGTGTTTAGGGAGGTGAGCACTGGCGCTGAGGCAGATTTGAAGCAAGCGACGCGACTGGCCCGTCACATGGTGACGCACTGGGGGATGAGTGAAAAATTAGGCCCCGTTGCTTTCCGCCGGGGAGAGGAACATATATTTCTGGGGCGCGAGATGGCGCAGCAGAAGGACTTCAGCGAACACACTTCAGAGATTATCGATGACGAAATTATTGCTTTGATCAGCGGCATTGAGATGAAAGTAGATCAGTTGCTGACAAATAATCGCAAGAAATTGGATGCATTGGCTGGGGCTCTTTTGGAAAAAGAAACCCTCGATGCAGCGGAAATAAATGAAATACTTTCCCATGTGGCTGCCGGTGGTGATGACACACCTATTGCACCGAAATAACTCCTGGCTTTAGTGGAAATTTATTTTTCAGGCGGACTCATTGGTCAAGTTTAATGTATTTAAGTGTACCAGGTTAATTGAGTTTATTAGTTTTGAATCATCGGTAACCTGAAATATAGAAGGGCACTTTCAGGCGGATCTAAAAGAGCCGAGAGCGCATCAATATAAAATAGACAAAAAGTTTTGTGTTTTTTGGGTGGTTTAGATACATATTGTCATTGGCTTTTTTGAAAATAATCAATTTTCTATGTTAAAGGGCAACTTAGAGTATCGCCCTTTAACAGTGCATAATTTTATTTTTTCCAGTCCCTTTAATTTTTTTCTTCAAGTTGAAAGAACTTTCCAGACTAATTGAGTTATTTTTACAGACATTTACGGTAAATAGACTTCCACACACGGTTGCGAGCCTGTAACCTGTCCATGTCACAGATTCACTACGAAATCTGTGCCTCTTTATCAGCGCGGTCTTGAATCGGAGCTTCACTTAGTCGGAGCCTCTTTATAGAGGTAGAGCGGTGGAGCCAGGCAGTACCGATTGCGATAAGTCCGTTGTTGTACATAAAAAAAATAAAACAATGGAGAGAAAACATGGGAAGTCCGTCAAAACCCAAGCAGCACTCTGCTCTGCTTTCCGCCTGTTCCGTAGCAACTCTTTGGTTAGCCAGTGGTATCAGCCCCAGTTATGCCGCAGAGGGAGCAGTCGGCACGCTTATGGAAGAAGTGCAGGTTACTGCACGTAAGCGTGCAGATGCAGAATTACTTCAGGAGGTTCCGGTAGCGGCTACCGCCTATTCCGGTGATCAACTGGAGGCTCTGCAAACCAGGGATTTACAAAGCCTTTCTTTCAAAATGCCCAACGTTCAGCTGGAGGATGTGGGTACCGTAAAAAACACTGCAAACTTTACTGTGCGTGGTCTTGGAGTGAACAGCTCCATCCCATCGATTGATCCCACGGTAGGGGTATTTGTCGATGGTATGTACCTCGGTGTGAACGCAGGTGTTGTCACAGATCTGTTTGACCTGGAGGGGATCGAAGTTCTCCGTGGTCCTCAGGGTCTGCTATTTGGCCGCAATGTTACCGGTGGTGCTGTCGTAGTTAAAACGGCGCGCCCCACCGATGAATTCTCTGCCCGGTTCAAGGTATCCACAACGGATAACCTTGATGTGGTGACTGCGGGTTCAATTAATGGTGCCATCTCTGAGGATGTTAATGGTCGCTTGACGGTTTACTACAACGATGACCGCGGCTGGTTCGAAAATGTTGCCACCGGCAATGACAATGCTGGTGCCTCTGACAGCTGGTTTATTCGCCCAAGCTTCAGTGTTCAACTCAATGAAACGGCTGAGCTTATTGTGCGGATGGAGCATGGGCGCATGGACTCCGATGGGGTTGTCGCCCAAAACCGTGGTTACGAAACCCTAGTTGTTGATAATGGAAGTGGCTATGACATATACCCCAGTGCAACACAGATTGCCGAGGCTTATGGCATTCTGGATTGGGACAACAGCGAGGATTCATTTGAGGTAGCCCAGGACGAAGAGGGTTACCAAAACGATGAGTGGACCCAGCTCATTACTGAGTTTAATAAAGACGTCGAGTTCGGTGATGGAACCATCACGAATATTCTTGCCTGGCGCGAGTATGAAGCCCGAGGTCTCGCTGATATCGATTCCCTTCCAGTGCTTGGATTCCATGCCGATTCCAGTGTTGAGCAGAGCCAGATCAGTAATGAACTGCGCTACGCAGGTCGCTTCGGTCGCACGGCGATAACAAGCGGTGTTTACTGGTTCTCCCAGGATGTTACTTACCTGGAAAATCGACTGTTGGCCGATGGTGCTGGCGGTATTATCGATTGGACCGGGGGCGGTGAACAGGATCACAGCACTTACGGAGTATTTACCCAGGCGGATATTGACTTGAATGAGGCCTGGGTGTTGACTCTTGGTGGGCGTTACTCGAGCGAGGAGAAAGACGCCAAGATCGCCTCTATTCCACTGAATCTCTGTACACTGGATGGCTGTGCTGCTTACGATTTTGAAGACAGCGAAAGCTGGAATGCTTTCACTCCGAAAGTTGGCTTGCAGTGGACTGTTTCAGACCAGACTCAGCTTTACACCTTCTGGACCAAGGGTTTCCGTAGTGGTGGGTACAACTTCCGCAATGCCGGTATAGATCCGACTACAGGAATGCCCTACACCCCACAGGTAACAGATCAGGAAGAGCAGAACAGCTTTGAAATTGGGGCTAAGATGGATTGGCTCGACGGTCGCCTGCGCACCAATATGGCTGTATTCCACAACACTATTGATGATATGCAGCGGGAGGAGAATCTTGCCGACGCAGTGACCGGTGTGGCTCAAATCATTCGAAATACCGCTGATGCCACTATTCGTGGCGCTGAACTGGAGACCATGGCTGCGCTCAGTGAGAACCTGCTGTTGACCTTCAATGTCGGCTATGTGGATGGCGATTACGATAAGGTGCTAGGTGACCTGAATGGTGACGGCGTTGTGGATGATGAAGACCTTGGTCTTGAGATTCCCCGCCTGGCGCCCTGGACCTATGGGATTGGCCTGGTACACGACTTGTCCCTCGGTTCTTATGGAAGTCTGACTTCCCGCATCAACTTTAACCATCGCGATGAAGCGCCTTACACCGATGATAATGAAGGTATGTTATCTGAAGTGGAGATGTTGGATTTCAGCATTGGTTATACGGCTGATAGTGGCCAGTACACAGTTTCACTGTTTGGTAAAAACATGTTGAATGAAGTCACAGAGGGTAATGATACCCAGCTGCCGTTAACCCTCGGTGGTATCGGTGCCAGCTTTACCCCGCTGAATAAAGGTCGTGTTATGGGAGTGGAGTTTATATACGAGCTTTAATTACGATTGAAAATTTGCAGACCTGAAAAAGTATTTTCCAGGTCTGCAGGTGTTTATACGGCCAGGTCCCGCCGCAATATCAAATTGCGCAGGGACCTGGCCGTTTTTTATTGGGGATCAAGTTGAATGAAAATGGATTGGGAATCTTTGGTAATCTTGTGTCGTCAGGATGGAAATAGTAGCGAAGGTGGAAGGGGGAAAGACGATGCGGTTTATTGATCTGCCTACATTTGGTGGGCCTGAAGTGATGCAGTTACAGGAGATGGACAAGCCAACTCCCGGTTCTGACGAGGTGCTTATCCGCGTCGCGGCTGCCGGGGTCAATCGTCCGGATATTGTGCAGCGCCAAGGGAATTATCCTGCGCCTCCCGGGGCATCGCCGGTATTGGGATTAGAAGTGGCTGGTGAGATTGTCGCAGTTGGGGAAAAGGTTGGGCGCTGGCAAGTGGGGGACCAAGTCTGTGCGTTGACCAATGGCGGTGGCTATGCGGAGTATGCAGTAGCCCCGGAGGGACAGTGCCTGCCGATCCCCGCAAACCTTTCTCTAATTGAGGCGGCAGCTCTGCCGGAAGCTTTTTTTACCGTATGGACCAATGTATTTGACCGCGCCGGTTTAAAGCAGGGGGAGGTTATATTAATTCATGGCGGCTCGTCGGGTATTGGTACTGCGGCGATCCAGTTGGCGCGCAGCTTTGGAGCCCGGGTTTTCGCCACTGCAGGAACAGAGGATAAATGCACAGCCTGTGTGGCCTTGGGCGCAGAGAGGGCGATTAACTATCGGGAAGAGAACTTTGTATCCGTTGTACGCGAGGCGACGGATGATCGCGGTGCTGATGTTATTTTGGATATGGTGGGGGGGAGCTATATCAACAGCAATATTCGCGTGGCCGCTAAAGACGGCAGAATAGTGAATATTGCTTACCTGGCCGGTGCTAAGGTGGAAGTAAATATGATGCCGGTTATGTTGAAGCGACTCACTTTAACCGGTTCAACCTTGCGAGCCCGCTCGCCAGAAGTGAAATCCGCTATTGCAAAAGCGCTATTGGATAAGGTCTGGCCCCTGATCGAAGCGGGGACAATTTGCCCCCAAATAGCGGCCCAGTTTCCGCTGGATCAGGTAATTGATGCACACAAGCTTTTGGAGTCCGGCACTATTACCGGCAAAGTAATTTTAACTCTGTAAAAAGTGGGTACTGGAACCTTGCGCGCCTAGGGTGATGAATAACTAGGTGCGCGATGGGTAACGCCTTCTGGTACATCCCCTGGTGCGCAATAGCTTTTTGCTTTTATTCTTCGCAGAGGGGGGAGCAGTGTGACATCATCGCTCATCATCTCTACGTAGGCTTTGTAGAGGTTACTGATGTTACGCACATATTGTACCGGCTCGGAACCCCTGACATAACCATACCGGGCACGTTTAAAATACTGGGGTTGGGCCAGTTTCAGCATGGCCACTTCAACATTGTCGAACCATACATTAGGGTCCAGTCCGAGTTGCTCTGCCAATCGTTGGGCATCGAGCAAGTGCCCGTATCCCGCGTTATAAGATGCAAGGGTAAACCAGAGTTTGTTGACGGTAGGCAGTGCGGGATTAAAGCGGTCGCGTACCCAATCCATATATTTTACTCCCGCTTTAATACCTCTTTCCGGTTCGAATAGCGGTGGGGGAAAGCCCATTTCTTCTGCTGTGGCAGGCATTACCTGCATCAAACCCTGAGCACCAACCGGCGACACGGCTTTGGGGTTGAAGTTACTCTCTTGCCACATTTGAGCAACAATCATGCGCCAGTCAAAATCGTATTTAAAAGCAGATTCCTTGACCAGTTCATCGTAAGGAGAGAGGTTTTCTCCCGGTATTACACGGGAACTTACTCGCTGGGTAAACCTTTTATTTGGCTCAAAATAAGCCTGGTACTGTTGTTTGTACTGGTCTGTTTTTCTGTAATTTCTCAAAAACTTATTCAGGTTCTGTATCAGGTGCCAATTTTGCCTTAATACCATCCAGCCCTGTGGGCGTGGATCACCGATAAGGGTTCCGAGTACCAGTTCTGGCTGAACGGATGCCTCAATTTTGGCTCGACCGGAATGGGATATGGTTGCATCTACCAACCCATCGGCGATTAATGAGAAAATTTGTGACTGGGAGATATCTGGCGGTGCCACACGGATATCGACATCAATACCAGCCTCTTTCAGTGTTTCAGCTGTTTCGATAAATGAAGAGTAGGCACGGAGGGTTAATTTACGACCATTTAAATCCTGAATTTGGGTAATGGGAGGGCTCCCTTCACCGCTAACGATCTGGTCTGTGGATTCGACATAGGGCTGGGTGAATACCATACCCTGGTCTTCACGGGCGCTTGTAATATTGAGTTCGGCCCCGGCAAAGTCACCGCGACCAGCCCTTAGCCAGTCAGCAAGGTCTTCTTCGTAGGGAACAACAATAACCTGGAGTTGAAGTTTGTGTTTATTGGCAAAAGCCTGGGCCAAGTCGTAGTCAAACCCCATTAATACCCCTTTCCATAAGAAGTAAGTTGTTGGCCCGTTATAGGTGAGCAGTCTGATTACGCCCGACTTTTTAATACCCTTCCAGTCGGTAATGCGTTCTTCCTGGGATTTTACTAAGTTGCGGGTCAAAAAATTATCAATAGTGGTATGCAGGCGTTTGGAATTTTTGCGTACGCCCCAGGCAATATTTTGCACTTCAGACACATCTGCACCAATCCGCATGTCGTCTCGGTAATTGCGCAAATCCTGGGCTGAAAAATCTTCCAAAATAGCAACGCGATTCTTCTTACCGTTAATAATATCCAGCAGGGTATCTCGGTTACCGTTGATATCAATTTCCTGGATGGTTAGGTTTGCGTTGGGATTTTCCGCAACAAGTTGTTCTGCAGTTTCTTTAATGGAGGAGCCGTCGGGGATAACAAATTCCATATCCTTTAATTTGCTGGCATCTGAAATATCTGGACCCTCAGGGCCAGTGACGAGTACTAACCGCGAATGGCGAAGAGGAACCGTGAAGTCAATGATTTCTTCGCGAGCGTCAGTGACAGTCAGGTTATAGGCGATTACATCTGCCTGGCCATCAATCAGCATTTGCACCGCGTCGTCGGGCGTTTCAGCTTTTATCCACTTGGGTTCCAGCTTCAACTGTTTGGCCAACTTGTTGGCAAGTTCGAAGTGACGGAGACTCACGACATCGTCACGAGGTAACAGATCTTCGGAAGCGCCGGTTAAATTAACGAACCGAATTGTGCCGTGTTTTCTTATGTCCCTAAGGTCACCGGTTTCGATGTAGTTGACTTGCTGTTCTTTAGCGGGAGTTACCTCGGGCAGCTGCCGCGCCTGCTTGTCGGCATCCTGCGCTTCGGCGGCTGACATAGTGACTGATTCGGCTACTCCAGAGTCTCGCTCTGGTTCCGTGCAGGCTGCAACGACGAGTAACAATACTGTAAGTAGTATCAAGCTCCACTGGTTGAGGTGGATAGTAGTAGATTCACTATCCATATATTGCTCCGAAGGCACTCTACCTAAATTATTATAGTGTCGCTTGATTTGCGCTCTTCAATTGTTAAAGAAATTAGTCTTCGATGGTTTTCACTTCTGCAGTGAAGTTCCCTTTGGCCAGTTTAATATGGACTTGCTGGTCGGTACTTAATTCTGAACTATCGCGAATTGCGCAATTTTCTGAATCCAGAACAATGGCGTAACCTCGCTGCAATACTGCCAGGGGACTGATATTTTGGAGTAATTGGGCCCCGTGGGAGAGTTTGTCGCTGCCGCGCTGTAATATCAGTTGTATCGCACGTTCCAGGTTTCCCTTGAGTTGGATTAACTGCTTTCGACTGTTGTCGAGTCGGTGTGTCGGTAGGTTGTGGGCAAAAGCTCTGGAGGCGGAGTCCAATTGGGATTTGCGACTTTGGATTTGCTGTTGGCAAGCTGCTACCAGGCGTATCTCCAAATGATCCAGGCGTTGGGCTTGGTTGAGGAGCTGCTCCTTGGGGTGGCGCAAACGGTTGCGTCGCAATTGAACCTGTTGGGATAAATGCTTCAGTTGGTTGTCCATAGCGCGGTGCAATCTGCGCTGGACCTGATCGAGCCGCTGTAAAATTTCTGCAGCATTGGCGCTGGCGATTTCCGCTGCGGCAGAAGGGGTTGGTGCGCGCAGGTCTGCGGCTAAATCTGCAATTGTCGTATCGGTTTCGTGACCGACTGCAGAAATAGTGGGAGTAGGGCTTGCGGCCAGTGCGCGGGCGACTATTTCTTCGTTAAAAGACCAGAGGTCTTCCAGGGAACCTCCGCCGCGACCGACAATTAATAAATCGTGGCGACCACTGCGGCCCGCTTTTTCAATCGCCGCCGCGATTTGCTGAGCGGCACCCTGGCCTTGAACGGCTACCGGCCAGATTTCAATTTTTGCAGAAGGGTGTCTCCTGTCCAGTACGTGGATCATGTCCCGTATTGCTGCTCCTGTTGGTGAAGTGACGATGCCGATATTGGTTGGCAAAAACGGGAGGTTGCGTTTTCTGCTTGTGTCGAACAGGCCCTCAGCATTCAGTTTTGCCTTGAGCTGTTCCAGCTGGCGCATCAGGGCGCCAAAGCCGGCCTCCTCCATATGCTCAACAATCAGCTGAAATTCTCCGCGCCCTTCGTACAGGCTCACCCTGGCCCGAATTAAAACCTCGCGACCGTTTTGTGGCCGAAAGGCGACACTGCGATTGCGACCGCGAAACATGGCGCAGCGCACCTGGGCCCGCGCATCTTTAAGGCTAAAATACCAGTGCCCGGAGCTGGGTATGGAAAAATTGGAAATCTCCCCACTGATCCATAGAAGGGGTACACTGCTTTCCAGAAGATGTTTAACTTCCCGATTCAGGTCACTTACCGACAGCACGCTGCGCTTGGCATTTTGACTAGGGGGAATTGTCTGCATCGGTGAATCTCGTCGGGCGTATTGGGCGGAGCAATATTGCAGTATCGCCCTTATAGGTAAAGAGCTTTACTGTACAAATCCGTTTTTCTGCAAATTGATGTTTGCGCTTTGGGCGCGTAGAGGTATAATCGCGCCGATACCCAATCCCGCCTATTCGAGGTTTGAGTGTCAACAATGTCTGAATCCAATCTGCGCATCGCGCGCGAAGCCCTCACTTTTGACGACGTCCTACTTGTGCCCGGATATTCCGAGGTCACGGCCAAGGATGTGAGTTTAAAAACCCAACTTTCCCGCAACATTACTCTGAACATCCCCATTGTGTCCGCTGCTATGGATACAGTGACGGAAGCTCGCCTGGCCATTGCATTGGCCCAGGAAGGGGGTATCGGCATTATTCACAAGAGTATGTCGATAGAAGAGCAAGCTCTTGCCGTTCGCGCGGTGAAGAAGTTTGAAGCCGGTGTTGTAAAAGACCCCATTACTATTGAGTCCGATGCCACTGTGCGCGAGTTGATCGCGCTGACCAGTCACCACAATATTTCCGGTGTACCGGTAATGGATCGTGGCGATCTGGTAGGTATCGTTACCAGCCGCGACGTTCGCTTCTTAACTGATCTCGATGTCAGTGTTGCCAGCATTATGACGCCGAAAGAGCGCCTGGTAACGGCTCACGAAGATGCTAGCTCCGACGAAGTTCGAGAGCTGCTGCACAAGCACCGCATTGAGAAAGTTTTAGTCGTTAACGACAATTTTGAGTTGCGCGGCCTGATCACTGTTAAAGACTTTAACAAAGCAGAGCAGTACCCGAACTCCTGTAAGGATTCTGACGGTCGCCTGCGTGTGGGCGCGTCTGTGGGCACCAGCCCGGACACCGATGATCGCGTAGCTGCATTGGTAGAAGCCGGCGTTGATGTACTGGTTGTGGATACTGCCCACGGTCACTCCCGCAACGTGATTGAACGCGTGCGCCGCATTAAGGAAATGCACCCCCAGGTGGATGTGATCGGTGGCAACATTGCCACGGCTGACGCGGCGCGTGCACTGGTTGAGGCCGGTGCGGATGCGGTCAAAGTCGGTATTGGCCCCGGTTCTATCTGTACCACCCGTATCGTAACGGGTATTGGTGTGCCCCAGGTGACTGCAATTGCAGAGGTTGCCACAGCCCTGAAAGAGTTCGGTGTCCCCATGATCGCCGACGGTGGTATTCGCTACTCTGGAGATATCTCCAAGGCGATCGTTGCCGGTGCCTCATCGGTCATGATGGGCTCCATGTTTGCCGGTACCGAAGAGGCGCCCGGTGAGGTCGAACTCTACCAGGGGCGTACCTATAAATCCTACCGTGGCATGGGCTCTCTCGGTGCTATGTCCCGCACCCAGGGGTCTTCTGACCGCTACTTCCAGGATGCGAGTAAGGGTGCTGAAAAGCTGGTACCGGAAGGCATCGAAGGTCGAGTGCCTTATAAAGGCCCGCTGTCAGCCATTGTTCACCAGATGATGGGTGGTTTGCGTTCAGCCATGGGTTACACCGGCAGTGTCGATATCGAGACCATGCGCACTCGCCCTGAGTTTGTACGGGTCACTGCGGCCGGTATGGGTGAGTCCCATGTCCACGACGTTCAAATTACCAAAGAAGCCCCCAACTACCCGGTGGGCCGACGCTAAGCCTTCGACCTTCTCCAGGTGAAAAACTAAGGAGCCTCTGAATAACTCCGTAATGCCTCTGCGGGCCTTGAAGGCTGCAGATGTTAGGCGCAGCTCGCCGCGAATGGCCGTAGCCCTTTGCAAGAGCTGCAACGCAGCAGCTGTGGCCTTCAAGGCCCGCCCTTCGGGGCTTGCAGAGCGATTCACACTCCGCGTTGCGACTTCTTGAAAGGTCTAGACATTCCTGCGAAGCCGCGCCTTGATTGTGAACCGCTCTGCATGCCAGAGGTATCACGGAGTTATTCATAGGCTCCCTAAGACGGAACAAGCAGCAAACGGACCTTTAAGGTCCGTTTGCCGTTATTTAATCCAGTTATCGAGTAAGTCATGAGCCAAGATATCCATTCCAGCCGAATACTCATTCTCGACTTCGGGTCCCAGTACACACAATTGATTGCCCGCCGTGTCCGCGAGCTGGGCGTATTTTCTGAAATTCGCGCTTTCGATATGACCGAAGAGGAAATTCGTGAATATCAGCCCAAAGGTATTATTCTCGCCGGTGGCCCCGAGTCGGTACCGGAAGAGGGTTCCCCGCGCGCGCCGGAAGCGGTTTATAACCTGGGCGTGCCGGTTTTGGGCATTTGCTATGGCATGCAGACCATGGCTCATCAGCTTGGAGGCACTGTACAGGGCAGCGATATTCGAGAATTCGGCTATGCGCAGGTAAAAGTTGAAGGCCAGTCCAGCCTGTTGAGCGATATCAAAGATCATATCGCTGATGATGGCAGCGCTCTGCTGGATGTTTGGATGAGCCACGGCGACAAGGTAGTGGCAATGCCGGAGGGCTTTGAGCTGCTGGCTTCCACGGATTCCTGTCCGATTGCCGGTATGTACAACGCAGAGAAGAATTTCTTCGGTGTGCAGTTCCATCCGGAAGTGACGCATACCCTGCAGGGTATGCGTATTTATGAGCACTTTGTGATTGATATTTGCGGGTGTGAGAAACTCTGGACTCCTGCCAATATTATCGAAGACTCTATCGCTAAAGTCCGCGATCAGGTGGGCGAGGGCAAGGTGCTGCTCGGTTTATCCGGTGGTGTCGACAGCTCTGTGGTAGCTGCTTTGCTGCACAAGGCTATCGGCGATCAGCTGACCTGCGTATTTGTGGATAATGGCCTCTTGCGTAAAAACGAAGGCGATCAGGTTATGCAGATGTTCGCCGACAATATGGGGGTTCGCGTTATCCGCTCTGATGCGGAAGAGGACTTCCTTGGGCGCCTTCAAGGTGAAAAAGACCCGGAGGCCAAACGCAAAATCATTGGTAACACCTTTATCGAGATTTTTGATCGCGAAGCTTCCAAGTTACAGGACGTGAAATTCCTGGCTCAGGGCACTATCTACCCCGACGTTATTGAGTCTGCCGCTGCAAAAACCGGCAAGGCTCATGTGATTAAGTCCCACCACAATGTGGGTGGCTTGCCGGAGGATATGCAGTTTGAACTTGTTGAGCCTCTGCGCGAACTGTTCAAAGATGAGGTGCGCAAGATCGGCCTGGAGCTGGGCTTGCCTTACGATATGGTTTACCGCCATCCCTTCCCGGGCCCAGGCCTGGGCGTGCGAATTCTCGGTGAGGTGAAACGGGAGTATGCCGATATCCTGAGGGAGGCAGATGCGATCTTTATCGAGGAGCTCCACAACGCCGATTGGTACCATAAAACCAGCCAGGCCTTCGCCGTATTCCTACCGGTAAAATCTGTGGGTGTTGTAGGTGATGGCCGTCGATATGAGTATGTGGTAGCCCTGCGTGCCGTTGAGACAGTGGACTTTATGACGGCGCGCTGGGCGCATCTGCCCTACGAGCTGATCGAGAAGGTTTCCAACCGAATTATCAATGAGATAGAACATATTTCCCGCGTGGTTTATGACGTTTCCAGCAAGCCTCCCGCGACAATTGAGTGGGAGTAACTACAGAATCGATAGGGGTGCTTAGCACCCCTTTCTTTTGTTTTTTGGGTTCAGCGTCTCATTTTCCACAGAGGACCTTCCTCTTTATTCGATCTTTAATTAGTACGGATTGTAACTAACCACGCTCTGAACTTTTCCCTAACTCGTTGATTTTTTGAGCGTTTCCAGGGTTGTCTATTTTTTCTTCATATTGTCACAATGACCAAATCACGGGCCTTTGAGGCTCGCCGCTCTAAGTTAATCACAGAGATATCCACAGAATCTGTGGGTAGTGGAAAACACTGGATAAGTTGAGGTGGAGTGGGTGGGATAAATTGAGTCTGCAGGGCATTGGGAGGCAGGCGCCTCCCAATAGAGAGAATCAGATTTCGCGGCGAAAGCTGATCAGTGCCGCTGTGACTGCCACATTCAGACTCTCGACATCATTTTGCATGGGGATACGTACCAGCTCGTTGCACTGTGAAGCAACTGTATCGCTGACACCGTGGGTCTCATTGCCCAATACAAAAATTGTGGAGACCTTACTGGAAACCTCTTTCAAGGTTGTTCGGGCGTGGGATGATAGTCCGCAAATCTGGGCTCCCGCTTCGCGGAAGTCTCCCAGGGTGCCTGCCAGTTTGTCACAGCGCAAAATCCGGGTTTTGAATAGTGTGCCAGTACTGGCTTTGATGACCAGGGGATCTATCTGGGCACAGCCTTTTTTCGGCAGGATAATTCCATCGATTCCGCCCGCACAGGCTGAGCGGATAATCATTCCCAGGTTCTGCGGGTTGGTTATGCCATCCAGGGCCAGTAGTTCGTAGGTGGTTTGGTGCCCCTGGACGGCAACTTCCCGCAAGAAGTCTGCAGCCCTGCCGTAGTGGGGCAGGGCCAAATCGAGGGCCACCCCCTGGTCTTGGCGGGAATTTTTTGAAATCCGGGATAGGCCTTTGCGATCCCAGTAGGCGATTTCAATCTGGCGTTCTTGTGCCAGGGTCTCCATCCGCTGAATTAACTGGTCGCGCCGATTGCTGCTGGCCAGGTGTAACTTATGGACGGGTACAGATAAATCTTCGAGAGCTTCGAGTACGGGTTTGCGCCCATAAATTGTTAGGAGGCTGTCGAAGAAGGCTTTTTTTTCCAGGTATTCGGAGGAGTCTTTCACCGCGTTGGCTCACTCAGCAGTTCGATCAATCTGGCTGCACTCTCCGGTGAGAGCGAGCCGCGCCGCGCCAACTCTACACAGGCGAGGCCCAGATGGCGATAGCAAAGTGCCAGCTGGCTATCTACCGAGGCAAGGCTTTCCACCTGGGCTCCAACGGTTTCCACATCTCCCCTGGCAATGGGACCTGTCAGAGACTTCTCCGGCCCCAGCGTCATATTATTTTGCAGGGTCTGAGATACAATCGGCGCCAATAGGCGCAGGGCACTGTCCCGCTCGATGCCGGCGGCGGCAAAGCTCTGCAGACTCAGGTCCATCAGGGTGGTCAAATAGTTCGAGGCAATGACTGATCCGGCGTGATAGAGGGACTTGTTGTTCGGGTCGATGGTGAGGATCTCACAGCCTAGGACTGCGAAGGCTGCAGAGAGAATTTCTATCGCTCGGCTATCTCCCTCGATGGCGACACTGGTGCTGGCAAATGTCTGCAGTGAAGTTTCCGGTTCGGCAAAGCTGTGAACCGGGTGGGCACTGGCAATTAGGGCGGGCTTTAATGGTTCAAGTATCTGAGAGCTGAGTGCGCCGCTGCAGTGGAATACAAGGGTATTTCCATCGACAAGCCCGTTTTCGGCAAGCTGGTGGGCAAACACAGCGATTTCGCTATCGATACAACCAATCAGCCACAGATCTGCTGCCGGCATGGCTGCGAGAGATTCGACTGCATTGCCAGCGCCAATAAACCGGCTGGCAGCCAGGCCGCTTTCAAGGCTGCGGTTATAAATTGACTGTACCTGAAATACACCACTTTCCTGCCACAGCCGCCCGAGGGTTTTGCCGAGGCGGCCGGCACCAATAATATTGAGACTTTGCATCAGCTACCGGCGAGGCAGTCGACATAGGCGTTAACGGCATTCTCCAGGCCCATGTCGATAGCATCTACGGTGAAAGCGTGGCCAATGGAGACTTCCTGCAGTCCCGGCAGAGTACGGTAGCGCGGCAGGTTGACCAGGTTGAGGTCGTGGCCGGCATTAATACCGAGCCCCAGCTGTTGCGCGTGTTCGGCTGCGGCGCAGTGGGCGGAAAAAATCGCTTCCAGATCCGGACTCTGTTTGGCCACGGCTTCGGCATAGGGGCCCGTATAGAGTTCAATACGATCTGCGCCGACTTGTTTTGCCAGGCTGATCTGGTCCAGATCTGGGTCCATAAACAGGCTTACACGTACACCGGCATTTTTCAGTTCGTCGATTATGGGAATCAATCGATCACCGTCCTGTTTGAGGTCAAACCCGTGGTCTGAAGTGAGCTGATCGTTGGTATCGGGCACCAGGGTGCATTGGTCTGGTTTGGTTTCCATAACCAGGGGTATCAGGCCTGGATAATCGCCCAGAGGTGCGGCAAAGGGGTTGCCCTCAACATTAAACTCAATACCTTCGCGACCAATGCAGAGCTTTGCCAGGTCGCGTACATCGCCGGGGCGTATATGTCGCTGGTCGGGACGGGGGTGCACGGTAAGTCCCTGGGCCCCTGCATCCAGACATTTGCGCCCATGGGCGATCACATCGGGAAAGTTGCCTTCGCGGGAATTGCGAATTAAGGCGATTTTATTGAGGTTTATGCTGAGAGCTATCAATGCTTATTCTCCCTTGCTGTGTTCAGCGACAGTGTTCTCGCTGGTGCTAATTCGTTTTGCAGAAAGGATGCGGATTGGGGTGTTGGGGGCCTCCGGGTGTTGGCGATAGAGCCCCCGGGGTTCCCGCTCGATTTTTTCTACGATATCCATGCCCTCAACGACCTTGCCAAATACCGCGTAGCCGGGCTTGTCTTCACTGGCATCCAGGCGGGTGTTATCTATCAGGTTTATAAAAAACTGCGAAGTGGCGCTATCGGGATCGTTGGTTCGTGCCATTGAGAGGGTGCCGCGGAGATTTTGCAGTCCGTTTGCTGACTCATTGGCAATAGCGTCGTTAGTTTCTTTTTTCTGGAAATCGAAAGTAAAACCTCCCGCTTGAACGACAAAGCCCGGCACTACCCGATGGAAGATAAGGCCATCGTAGAAGCCGCTATCGGTATATGCGAGGAAATTCTCTACGGTAACAGGGGCCTGTTTGGCAAATAATTCAATGCGGATAACACCCAGGTCGGTTTTTAATTCAACCTGAGGGTTCTGAGCAAATATTGGGAGGCTGAACAGAGTACAAAAAAGAAAAGTGAGTAACTTACGCATCATCCGTGTCCTTTAAATGTCCGGGGTCAATCGGTTTACTACTGTGCCAGCGCATGGTTATTAGGGAAGGGGTAAGTATTTGGATATCGCTGCCTGCGGAGTGCTCATGAGCACACCCGCAGTCGTATAGTAAGCGATTTTGGCCTTGGCGAGGGAAATCAGTTGGCCCACTCAGAGTTTCGTTTGCGTGGGCGTACATGAGGGGCGATCATTGCCAGGATGGCGCCCAGGGCGACAGATAGAGCTCCGTACAGTTGCCACTTGCGCGCGTCACTACCGGACAGGCGCTGAATTTCCGCTTCGGCCATACTTTTTTCCTGTTTCAGTAACTCGTACTGATGCAGGAGTTTTTGATGGCGGTCGTTGAGTGAAATAGCATCGGCGGAGAGGGATTTCAGGCTTTTGAGCTCGGTAGCCAGTTCCTGACTCTGCTGCTGTGCTGCAGTCAGGGCAGTATTCAGCTCGCTATTTTCTGTCTCCAGGCGGCGAACCTCCCCCCCCAGATTACCTTCCATTTTCTCAAAGCGGGCCAGGTTTGCCTCTGCGGTTGCCAGCTTTAACTTTGCCACAGGCTCGCTGACCAGGTATTGGCGCCTGATCCAGCCCTCAGTGCCGCTGGGGGTGCGTACTTTTGCCCAGCCTTCCGCGGCGGCATCTTCGAGCAGAGCCAGTTCGGTGCCACTGGCCAGGCCGCGGTGCAGAATCCGGAATTCATTGCCTTTGCCGGAGCGCATGGGCACGTGAAGTTGGTCGGTAATATAGCGGGTCTCCGCTGCAAGTGCCGCTGGCGCTGAGTTCAACAGCGCCACAGCGAGCACACCGGACAGTAATTTCTTCATTGTGATGCAGCTTTTTAGTTAGAGTTTTTATCAGGGCAGTACAAGCTTATATGGCTTGACTGTAACCGATGCATAGACGCCTGCTTCGATATATGGGTCGCTGTCGGCCCAGGCCTTGGCCTCTTCCAGAGAAGGGAACTCGGCGATTACCAGGCTGCCGGTAAAGCCGGCTTCACCGGGCTCTTCGCTGTCGATACTGGGGTTTGGGCCTGCGGCCAGGAGGCGACCTTCATCTTTGAGGAGATTGAGCCGGGCCAGGTGACCGGCGCGGGCTTTTTTGCGTAAAGGGAGACTATCGCTAACATCTTCACTGATGATTGCGTACCACATTGTTTTTAATGCTCTTGTTAGTTTTTTAAAGTGCTATTGCGCGACCATCACTTCTTCCAGTTTCAACCCGGTCAGCTTGCCGATACGGGAGAAAAGGAAAAAGAGAGCACCCATCAGAATCAGGGTTGATGGGATTGCAATAACCAGATATCCATAGGCCGTCATTTCACCCAGCTCCGTGTTGTAGGCCTCGGTGCCCGGCAGGCTGGTGACGATCATTTTGGCAAGGATGTAATTCAGTGCCGACGAAAAAAAGAACGATCCGGCAACGATCCATGAAGTCTGTCGCAGTGTACGGTCAAAGGCCGGCTGGTTGCCATTAGCCTGTAATGACTGAGCAATTTTTGCCGTATTCAGAATTTGATCGTTGTATAGCAGGGTTTTGACCAGGGGCCAGCGGGTATATACGGATATAGCAGTTGCAACGCCAAGCAATCCTGGGATCGCGGCTTCCTTGATCGCAATGTATTGCGGGTCCAGTTTCAGCAGGCTGATACCGCCGGTAAGAAGGATGCCAATAAAGCCGAGTGCTGAGAAAAAATTGACCTTCCCCAGTCGCAGAAGGTCGCGAAGGCCATAACCCAGCGGGAAGGCCAGGGCGACTATCAGTGCCCAGGTCGGGCCCAACCAGTCATCTCCGGAAAGCTTGGTCAGTATCAATGTCGGAATAATGACATTGAAGGCGATATTGCTGAGAAACCCTTCCTTTTTAGGCTTCTCGGGAGATGTGGTGGTCGAATTCGTTTCGGTCATACTCAATTCCGGTGATAATGCCTGCTGGAAACTGAGAGGGAATCAAAACGAATTGACTGCCAGTTCAATTTCCCCGCTGACAAAACTGCTGTCAGACTTCGGCCCCGGCGGGTCGCCCAAGGGTGACTGCTAATCCGGGCCTTATCCCTGAAAACGCCGAGTGCCGCATAGACAGCGCCACAGGGCGATTGTTCCTAAAAAGACGGATATGGCGACCTTTTTCATCGTCGAACTGAGTGAGAGCCTGTTGTTGAAGACCCTTTCAGCCGATTTGAATACAGACCTGGTGGATCTGCACTGCCACAGTACCGCGTCTGACGGTATTTTAAGTCCTGCGCAGCTGGTGTCGAGAGCGAAATCCCAGGGTGTGACGATGCTCGCCCTGACCGACCACGATACGGTGGATGGTGTGCCTGAGGCTCGGCAGGAAGGTGACTATTTGGGCGTAGATGTAGTGGCGGGTATTGAGTTCTCCAGTCTTTGGGGGCGCAGACCCGTACATATTGTGGGTTTGAACATCAATCCTGAATCGGGGCCTCTGCAAGAAGCCATACAGCTGCGTGAGCAGTTGCGCAAGGAGCGGGCAGAGCGTATCGCGGAAAAGCTAGAAAAGCTTGGCTTTAGCGGTGCCTTGGAGGGTGGGCGCGCCCTGGCGGGCGACTCGGTACTGGGTAGACCCCATTTTGCACGATGGCTGGTGGAAGCTGGGCATATAGATGATACCGGTAAGGCGTTTAAGCGTTACCTGGGGGCTGGCAAAGTAGGAGATGTGAAAGTTGAGTGGCCCCAGTTGGGTGAGACCATCGCTACTATTCACAGTGCCGGCGGTTGTGCGGTATTGGCCCACCCGCTTAAGTACGGATTGACCCGCACCCAGTTATTGCGACTGCTGGGAGCTTTTCTTGAAAAAAATGGGGATGCGATAGAGTTGCTGTGCGGTCGGCAAAACCCGACACAGACCCGAGAGTTAAAGAAATTGTTACTCTCGGCCGCGGAAGCGGCGGGCAAATCGATGCCGCACTGCTCTCTTGGCAGCGATTTTCACCAGCCGGAGCAGCCCTGGCGTGAATTGGGTTGTGTCAGGTTGCCCGCAGACGTCGAGCCGGTGTGGAATCTGTGGCACACTCTGCACCGGGAACAGCGGGGTCACGTTTCGCTGCCCTGATTCCGGCTTGTGAATTGGGGGCCATCGTCCGGCTTTAAGCCTGGTGGATGGCAGTGAGGTATTTTCAATCGGTAAGGCTTTTGGGGGGCTTTGTGGCGCAGTTTTTTCAGATTCATCCGGATAATCCTCAAGGCCGCCTGATCACTCAGGCAGCAGAGATCGTCGCCCAGGGGGGCGTTATTGTTTTTCCCACAGACTCCGCTTACGCCATAGGCTGTCGACTGGGAGAGAAACTGGCTGTTGAGCGTATCAGAGCGGTGCGCCAGCTGGATAAACAGCACAATTTCACACTGATGTGCCGTGATCTATCGGAGTTGGCGACCTACGCCAAGGTCGACAACCAGATGTTCAGGTTGTTAAAGAATCATACGCCGGGCTCCTATACCTTTATTATGCCGGCGACTGCCGAGGTGCCGCGTAGGCTGATCCACCCGAAGCGCAAGACCATCGGTATTCGTGTGCCGGATAACCCTATTGCCCTGGCCCTGATTGAAGAGTTAGGTGAACCACTGATGAGTTGCAGCCTGATTTTGCCCGGCGAAGAGCAGCCCCTGACCGAGCCTTACGATATTCGCGAGACTCTGGAGCATCAGGTGGAATTGGTTATTGACGGCGGTTTCTGTGGGTTGGAGCCCACAACTGTAGTGGACCTGACCGGCGATGAGCCTCAACTGGTTCGCCAGGGATGTGGGGCAACTGACGAAATACTCGGCTGAAAGCTGCGGTGCCGTGTATAATCGCGCGTTTGCACGATTGAGGGTGGGGCAGGGTGTCCAGTGATGAGTTACTAGCAGAGGTCGAGGAGCAGGTGCTGGCCGAGGTTGCGGCGAGCGATGACGAGGCTTCTGCCCTGGCTGGTGATGCGGAATCGCAGGGCCAGGACTCGGATGCGGATTCCCCCCTGGCCCTGGTGCAGGGTGAAATCTTCAACGACCTCCCGCAGGATCTCTTTATTCCACCAGATGCCCTGGAAGTTGTTCTGGAAGCTTTCGAAGGGCCTCTGGATCTCCTGCTATACCTGATTCGCCGCCAAAACCTGGATATTCTCGAAATTAACGTCGCCGATATTACCCATCAATATATGGCGTATGTGGAGATGATGACGGCAATTCGCTTTGAATTGGCCGCCGAATATCTGGTCATGGCCGCTATGTTGGCGGAAATAAAGTCGCGCATGTTATTGCCGCGACCGCCGGAAGCGGAGGAGGAAGAGGGCGAGGACCCCCGCGCGGCTCTGATTCGCCGTTTGCAGGAGTATGAGCGTTTCAAAACTGCGGCTGAGGATCTCGATGAAATCCCCCGCGTTGGCCGGGATGTTCACCAGGCCAACGCAGAGGCTCCCGATCGCAGTATTACGCGTCCCGATCCTGAAATAGACCTGAAAGAGGTTCTGGTCGCCCTGGCAGATGTGCTGAGGCGCGCGGATATGTTTGAAAGCCACCAGGTTGAGCGGGAGAAATTGTCTACTCGCGAGCGTATGACCCAGGTGCTGGATAAAATCCGCCACGGCCAGTTTGTGCCCTTTGTCAGTCTGTTTACCGTTGAGGAGGGGCGCCTCGGTGTCGTGGTGACCTTCCTGGCAGTGATGGAGCTGGTGAAAGAGTCCCTGGTGGAGCTGGTGCAAAATGAAGCATTTGGCCCTATCCATGTACGCGCTCGCGCTGCTACTCACAGCGGTGAAAGCGAAGAGGGTGCTGACAGCGAGCTGGAGGATCAATCAATTGAACAGATTGAAGATCCAGAAGAAGCAGTAGAGGCTCCTGAGAAAGCATCGGAAATGTATTCGAGTTAGAAAATAGAAGATGACAATCGCCCCCGAATTACTGCGTAAAATCGTCGAAGGCGCCCTGTTGGCTGCTGGCCAGCCTCTCAGTGAAGAAAAACTGTTGTCTTTGCTGGACGAGGAAGAGCAACCTTCCAAGACTACCCTGAGAGATGTGCTAGAGGAAATCGCCCAGAGTTGTACTGAGCGGGGATTTGAGCTGAAGAAAGTCGCGAGCGGTTGGCGTTTCCAGGTGCCGGAAGACCTGGCTCCCTGGGTGAATCGGCTGTGGGAAGAAAAGGCGCAGCGGTATTCTCGTGCAACCTTGGAGACCCTGGCCATTATCGCTTATCGACAGCCGGTAACCCGTGGCGATATTGAGGATATCCGCGGTGTTGCGGTGAGTTCGCATATTGTTAAAACACTGTTGGAGCGTGGCTGGATAAAAGTTGTGGGGCAGCGGGATGTGCCCGGAAAGCCGTCTCTTTACGCAACAACCCGGGAGTTTCTCGATTATTTTAATTTGAGCACTCTGGATGACCTGCCTACCCTGGCGGAGATTCGCGATATTGAAAGCCTGAACCAGATCCTGGAGCAGGAAGGCTTACCGCCAGAGCCTGTTCCCGAGGAAGGAGATTCCGAGGCGGACAGTAATGCCTCGACAGACCCCGAGTCAGAGCAAGACTCCGAGATGGAATCCTCTACCAAAGCTCCTACGACCGAGCAGGAAGATATGGATGATGCTTTGGTAGAAGCTCTGGCTGAGGAAATTGTCGCTGAGGCATCAGATGTTGCGCCAGGGACAGGCGAAGAAACAGCATCTGTTGAGCCGGATATTGAAAGTAATGAGGTGATTCCCTCTACCGAAGAGAATCCGGTGGAAAGTGCTGCTGCAGAAATCTATCAGGAAATAACGCAGGAGGACTCCGAGGACATCTCGGAGCCAGATACAGAGATTGATCAGAGTGAAGAAGAAACCGAACTTCACCGTGATGAGGAAAGCAGCGATGAATCGCTGCCAGTAGAAGATGAGAGTGAGGACTCTCTAATGGCAACACTGCCGCCCAGCAGCATGTTTGCCGAAGATGACACAGTTGAAGAGGTCGCCGAGGAGTTGGCGGAAGAAAATGCTGATGTCGATGAAGATTCCAAAAAAGCAGTACAAGTGGAAAGCACCACCCCATGAGTGATGGTACCCCGCCAGCAGGCGAGAAATTACAGAAAGTTTTAGCGCGCTCCGGTCTCGGTTCGCGTCGTGAGATGGAGCGCGCAATTGATGCGGGCCGTGTAACCGTAAATGGAAAAGTGGCGGAACTCGGAGAGCGAGTAACTGAAGCGGATCATATCGAGTTTGACGGTAATCGCCTGCCCTCGGCAGAGCAGAATCGCTGCCGGGTAATACTCTACAACAAACCGGTTGGGGAGATATGTTCCCGCCACGACCCGGAAGGCCGTCCGACGGTCTATGATCGCTTACCGAGACTGAAAACCGGCCGCTGGATTTCCGTTGGGCGATTGGACTTCAATACCAGTGGTCTGCTGCTGTTTACCAATAGTGGAGAGCTGGCCAATAAATTGATGCACCCATCCTCGGTGATTGATCGTGAATACCTTGTTCGAATCCAAGGCGATGTGGACGAGGAGATGAAGCGGCGTCTACTCAAGGGTGTGCTTCTTGACGATGGGTCGGCACGCTTTACGGATATTGTAGAGAGTGGCGGTGAGGGTAAGAACCGTTGGTTCTACTGCGTGGTGATGGAAGGTCGCAACCGCGAGGTGCGTCGCCTGTGGGAGTCCCAGGGTGTCAGGGTCAGCCGCTTGAAGCGTGTGCGCTATGGCAGCGTGTTTATTCCTTCTCATGTGCGCGTAGGGCAGTGGATCGAGATGGAGCCGCGAGAGATTGATGACCTCTGTGTAACTGCCGGAATGCCGAAACTGGGCCAGCGCCCATTGACTCAGGGTGAAAAGCAAAACCTGGAGCGCCAGCGCAGGAAATTGCGCAAGTCACCCGCGCCCGCCGCGCGGCGCAATAGACCGAAATAAGTTTGAAAATGAAAAAGCCCGCAACAGCGGGCTTTTTCATGTATGAGAGGTAACTGGTAGGTTAGTTATTCCTGGTTTTCCGGTGTCTCTCCGGCTTCCTCTTCGTTCTGGTTGCGCAATTCACTGGGAACACCCTGTGGGCCATCACCCATAGCGTCATCCACATCCGAGGGGATATCCGAAACTGAATGGGTGGAACTGCTCCCAGAAGTGTTGCTTTCAGGGGCGGTTTCGACCAGATTTTTCAGTTTCTCCAAACCCTGCTCATAGGATTCCCCGACCATTTTTTTCACCGCCAGGCCCATCCAGCGCTCTCGGGGGCCGCCGCCGGTATCGCTGTGGAAGTTCCAGGTGAGTAGGGTGCCGCTATCCTTTGGCTCCAGCTGAAATTCCGCTGTGGCCTGGCTGCCATCGCCAAATTCCAGTTTGGTGGCGACAACAGAATCTCTCTTGCTGGCGAAGATGGTTTGACTGCCACTGCCCGCCTTGGAGTTCTGTCCACGCCAGGTCATTTTGGCGCCGACACCCTCCTGGGGGCCGCTGTACTCATAGAGCACTGATGGGTCGATATGGCGCCAGGGTGACCACTCGTTGAATTTGCGGAAGTTGTTGATGTAGGGGAAAACTACTTGTGGTGGTTTGTTGATAAATACGCTGCGGTGAACGGTGACCTCACGGGGGAACAGGTAGCCTGCGAGCACGAGGATTACCAGGATAATCAGGATATAAATAATCCAGCGCATAGCGGATTCCTTTGCTATTTGCGGGTGCAAGGAAGCAACCGCCAGAAATTCTGGCGGTTGAGATGCTTATATTAGCTGTTGTACTGCTTAATCGTCGGCGATATGTATCAGGGGCAGTGTGATCTCAACACAAAGACCGGCATTTGAGCTATTTTTGGCGTTGATACTCCCCCTGTGATGAAGGATTGAGCGCTGGGCAATAGCGAGCCCGAGCCCAAAGCCGCCACTTTCCCGGGTGCGTGCACTATCAGTGCGGTAGAAGGGACGGAAAATAGCCTCTAACTCCTCATCGTCTACGCCTGAGCCTGAGTCAACGACTGAAATCGTGCAGGAGTCTGTCGATTCCTTAATCGACACTTCCACTCGGCCTTGTTCAGGGCTGTATTTGATTGCGTTACGAAGGATGTTTTCTAAGGCCGCGGTCAGGGAGCTGCCCCGGGTTGCGACCAGAAGCTCTTCACCTTCGGAGCGAATATCAATGGACAGATCTTTATCCGCAGCCTCACTGTGGAGGTCCTCGGCCAAGGCACTTATCAGGGAATTGATCTCGACTACATCATCCAGGGGCCGCTGCTCCTGGGTACTGATGGGAAGAGACAGAACGTCGGCGATGATATCTTCCAGGTAATCCGCAGCCTTGCCGATTTTATCCAGTTCTGTGTCGAGACCGCCCACCTGTTTCTGGCGTGCGATAGCCAGTGCCACTTGCAGGCGTGCCAGCGGTGAGCGCAGTTCGTGGGAGACATCCTTGATCAGGCGCCGCTGCTCAGACATGGACTCTTGAAGCTGGGCTGTCATCGAATCGAAATCCAGGGCCAGGTCTGTCAGTTCATCGTTACGAGACTTCAGGGTTGGTGCTACGCGGTAGTCCAGTTCACCGGCAGCGACCTGCTTGGTGGCAGCGCGCAGCTGTTCCAGTGGGCGGCTCAGGTAACGGGCAAGCCAGTAGCAGGCCAGTCCGGAGGCAATCATGGACAGTAGTAGCATCGGCCAGAAGTTGCGCCACAGGAAGCGCAGCAGAAGGCCTTCCTTACTATCGCCAGCGGAGACAACGACACGCAGGGGATCACCGGTGCGCAGCGGTAGGAAGAAGCCTACTGTGGGTTTGTTGTTCACCAGTCTGTGGGCCTCCCGGTTGCGATAGTCGAGACTGTCGATAAGCGGCTCCATGTTCGACGGCACTTCGCGGCCGAGAATATCGTTCCCCTGTTGGTCGACAGCATAGACATTGCGCTTCACTTTCTTGGGGGCTTTTTCGAGCCAGTGCTGGAATTGTTCGGGGCCGTGGCGGCGGGCGATACGCATATTGCGCATTACCTCGCGAAACAAGGCGGGGCCCTCCCAGCGCTCCTCCTGCCGCGGGTCGCCAAATTCGCCGAAGTGAGTGATGTAAATGGCGGCCACAACCATCACCATGGCGGTGATCCAGGCCCCAAAGAACATTTTCCAGAAGAGACTGCGCATCGTGGAAAACCTACTGCTTGCTCTGGGTGAGCATATAGCCGGCGCCACGGATGTTGATAATCAGATCGCGGCTGGCGCCTTTATCCGCGAGCTTCTTGCGAATATTACTGACATGGACATCAATGGAGCGGTCATAGGGCATCAGCTTGCGTCCCAGTGCGCTCTCGGTGAGCACCTCTTTACCGACCACTTCGCCGGCATGCTGAACCAGTACCTTGAGCACGGCGAATTCAGCACCGGTTAGTGCCAGAGCCTGGTCGCTCCAGTAACCCTGATGCTCTGCAGGCAGCAGTCTGATCTGGCCGCTGGTGAGGCTGTCGTCGCTCTCCTCCGCTTCGACCCGGCCGCGACGCAGTACTGCGCGTAATCTTGCCGCCAGTTCCCTGGGGTTGCAGGGCTTCGGCAGGTAGTCGTCGGCTCCCATTTCAAGGCCGACGATACGATCGACAGTATCCCCCTTTGCGGTAAGCATCAGAACGGGCAGGGAGCGGCTCGCTGCAGATGCTTCCTCTCGAAGTTTGCGCAGCACTTCAAACCCGTTGTGAACTGGCAGCATTACGTCCAGTACCAGGGCGTCAAAGCTCTCGCTCTGCGCTAGCTCCAGGCCTAAGCCGCCATCGTTGGCAGCAGTTACGTCAAACCCCTCCCCGGTAAGGTACTCCCTCAACAGGTCAGTGAGTTCGGTGTCATCGTCGATTAAAAGGATGCGGCTCATGGCGTTCTCTCAGTTTCTGTGTGGCCATTATATGCAAAGCGCTGGCGCTGGTTACCGCCGGCGATAAAGCTTTTTACCGTTCTTAACAAATGTTTACCGGCGTTTTCCCCCGTTTACATAAGCTGCGCTTACTATGAAGTCACTGAACGCGAACATGAGGACGAAGGAATGAAATACTGGAAACAAGCGTTAGGAAGCTTGGCCTTGGCAGGTGTTCTGGTCGCCCCGGTAGCAGTGGCTTCTGGAGGCAGTGAAGGTGGTCAGGGGCGCGGATTCGAGTATATGGCCCGTCAGCTTGAGCTGACCGAAGGTCAGCAGGCACAGTTAAAAGCCAATCGGGATAGCAACCGTGAGGCGAGAATGGCACAGCGCGAGCAAATGATCGAGCTGCGTAAGCAAATAGATACGGCGATTGAATCGGGCGCTGACCAAGCGACACTGGATCAGCTGGGCGAAGAACTCGGCAAACTAAAGGTCCAGGAGATGCAGAGCCATAACAAAATGAAAGAACAGTTCAGGTCCATTCTAACTGATGAGCAGAAAGCCAAGTTAGAACAGCTTAAGAGTGAACGCAGAGGGCGCCAAATGAAACGGCGCGATGAAAGCTCTGCAAGCCAGGATACAGAGTCCTAGGCCCCCCAACCAAAGACTCCTTGTGCGATCCGCTGGGTGCACCCTTCCCCAAGGCCCAGCAGGTTCATAACCCTTAGCCCCCGCTGCCCCGGGGGCATTTTTCTTTATACCTTCCGAAACCAGATCAAATAGGTAACTTGCTGAGCCCGTTTATTGCTGGGAGAATACGCCGCCTTGTAATTTAGTATGTAGTTGCCCGGATCGGGCGGAGAGGGTTGACAGTGAGTAAAATCGGCTTGTTCTATGGCAGCGATGAGGGTAACACCGAGTCTGTAGCTTTGCGCATCCGCGCCCGCCTGGGCGAAGAAAATGTAGACCTGTTTGATATTGCTGATGTTACCCAGCTGGATATTGTTAATTACCAGTATTTAATTTTTGGAATCCCTACCTGGGACTTTGGTCAGATCCAATCTGACTGGGAAGAGTTCTGGGAAGATGTGCAGGAAATCGATTTCACCGGTAAGACAGTTGCTTTATTTGGCCTGGGAGACCAGTTTGGGTACGGCGATTATTTCCTGGATGCTATGGGTATGCTCCACGATGTTATTGTGGAGAGGGGAGCTTCGATAGTCGGCCACTGGTCAACTGAAGGCTATGAATATGAAGCCTCAAAAGCTGAAGTGGACGGTGGGGCAAAGTTTGTCGGTTTGGCTGTTGATGAAGACCAGCAAGAAGAGATGACTGCCGAGCGGCTCAATCTCTGGTGTCGACAAGTCGCGGAAGAACTTGCGCTTGACGGCGAAGTCCTTGAGCTGGATGACTGATCCTCTATGAAAAGCTCCCTGCTATTCAGCGAATTTTGGCCCTGGCTGGCAGAGCATACGAATTGCATTGTCAGGGCAGGAAGTAGTGATTCGGTAGTGTACGATGATGACGATTACCACTGGCGCTTCACCACTGAAGATGCCCGTACCAAGCTGGTTCAGGTAATGCGCGGTAAACGACCTGTCGCCGAGCTGTTTATTGAGCCTGAACATATAGCCGTTGTCCGTATTTCTTCAGGGGAGCGGGGAGAGTACAACTTTGACTTGATAACTGAAGTCCAAGGGCGCGAACAGGTAGTTTATTACTTCGTTCTGACTCACGCGCTGGAAGAAGTGGATACAAAGCCAAATCCCACCTCAGCCGCACTGCATTAAAAACTTCTGAATATTGCGGAAGCTCATACAGAGTAAACCTGTTTGGCTTCCAAGCTAAATTAATGAAAGAAGCCATTTTTTATTTCTATTCGTTCTCTTAAAAGCGATTAAGTAGAACTTTCTTTTTGCGAATTATTCGTACTGATTAAGGAATCTCTGAGCTATTCAGAAACCGTTCAATTGTGATTATCTTTAAAAAGCCTGTTTAAAGTTCTTAACAAAGGTTTACCGCAGTTATCCCCTGTTTACACGGTGCCCACTTACTATGTACTTACTGAATGCAAACGAGAGGGTTGAATGATGAAAAACTGGAAAACTGTAGTAGGTAGTTTGGCATTGGCTGGAGTAGTGGCTGTACCAGCAGTAAGCATGGCATGTGACGGTAAAGGACGCGGCCATGGTCCAGAGAAAATTGCTAAAGAGCTGGACCTGACAGAAGCGCAAAAAGATCAACTGAAGGAACTTCGCGAGTCCAACCGTGAAGGAAAAATGGCTAAGCGCGAGGAAATGTACAAAGCTTATGGCGAGCTACGTGAAGCAATTCGTTCTGGCGCTGATCAGCAAACCCTGGCAAGCCTGGGGGCTAAGATTGGGGAACTGGAAGTTGCTAAAATGCAAAGCCGTAACCAGATGCGCACCCAATTTGAATCTGTTCTAACAGAAGAGCAGCTGGCCAAATTGGAAACCCTGAAGGCTGAAAAAAAGGATCGTCATATGAAGAAGTGGAAGGCATATCGCGATCACGGTTGAGTGGCTACCTTGCTTGAGATATGTAGCTGATTTAAAGCTAACTAGTGTTGCCCCTGAACACTATGGGGCAACACAGTTAATTTAAACTTCAGCCTTCGTTAGATTCTTTCTCTGCAGCACCAACACCAATGTGCTGGTCTAAAAATTCTAATAATTGGGTGTATAGTTTTAAATTATTTTTTTCAGAGTAAAAACCGTGCCCTTCCTTAGCAATTATCAGGCTCTTTGCTGGCTTACCCTCTTTCGCAAGTTTTTCCAGTAATTCCTCGGCATGATCTACCGGAACCCGCTCATCTTCCTCTCCATGAATGATAAATAATGGGATATTGAGCTTGTCAATATTGTGGATAGGGGAACTCTCTCTCATAAAGCTTTTGTTTTTACTAACTTCCTCCTTTAAATAGGCAAGGCCTCGGACTCGATCTTTGATATCACCTTTGGTGTACATCATTTCAAGGTCGTAAACACCAACGTAACCGATGGCGCATTTATAGAGTTCAGGGTATTTTATAGTATTCATTAAAGCGGAGTATCCCCCGAAACCCCCACCAAAAATGCAGACCTTGTCCGGGTGGGCATAACCTTTATCAATCGCCCATTTTACAGAGTCTGCAATATCTTTTTGTATTTTTCCGCCCCACTCGAGCTTACCTGCCTTGTAGAAATGATTACCATAGCCACTGGAGCCTCGAAAGTTAACTTGGAGTACCAAGTATCCATTTTGAGATAATATTTGTGCGTCGCGACTGTATCTCCAATAATCTCGACTGTGAGGTCCTCCATGAGGAAGCACGACAAGGGGTAGCTTCTTCTCTCTATTTTGGGGGAAGGTTAAATATGTCCCAATGCGAAGGCCATCTGAAGTTACGAACGATTCAGCATGCATCGGGTTCAGTTGTTCTGGGTCTAGCCAGTCAGATGAAGAAATTAAGAAATCTACTTTCTTAGATTCCATATTTACCAAGAAATAGTCAGCTGGGAGACGGTCTCCATAAACTGCAAGAATACCTAGCTTTCCATCGGAAGTAGTGCTGGTAAAGTATATACGATAGCTATCAAAGGCCTTTTTCAATCCTCTAAAAAATGCTGGAAAATTCCCCTTGCTGTTAAAAAAGTGTTCTTCTGGGTAGTCTGGGTGGGTATAGGCGCCTATAGGTTCTGTATTGTTTTTCCTGTCTATTTCTAGATAGGTTTCTCCTGTTTCTTGATTTATGCCTACAAGTCTTGCTCTGCTGAGAGTAGGATCTTCGATTTTCTTCCAATGCCCATCTGAATATTGGTATGGCTCAGGATTTCTCTTTTTATCCGTTCCTGTTGCGAAGGTTAGATTTCCTTGCCCGTCTGTATAGGCACGCCCATAAGATTGCGGTAGGCCTATAATTTTTCTTTCGGCACCTGTATAAACATTAACTTCCAACACCTCCCCATAAGATTCCCAATTGTTTGCCCAGGGACTAGTGGAGGCTAAAATTTTCTTGTCATTTCTCTTAATGATATCAATGATGGTGGAGTGTGCGTATGTCGGCTCTACCTGCTTTATGCGGGCCGTAGTTTGTCGGCGTTTCTAACGTTGCCCTACGCTCCCACATTTCAGCAACAACTCTTTTATTGTTTACCCATTTAAAATCACCAACCTCTTTCTTGCCGATAAAGCGGAGGCCCCAGTTACCTTGAGTGGCTTGAGAGACATAAAAATAGAGCGCGTTTACCTTAGCGCGTTCTGCGTATAGCTATATGGGTTCCGTCAGGGGATATTTGTACATCTTGAATTCCAGAGTGGCGCAGTAAGTCTGCTAATGGTACTTGGCTGCCAAGTACCACTGTAGGCCAGAGGATAAGAAATAAGAATAGGTTTCGCATTAAGCTCGACTCATTAAAATGTAGGGATTTTTATATTGTGCACAGATTAATAAGGCTTGAAAAATAAAGGTATTTTTGTCTGCCCAAAGTAGTTTGCATGGAGCATATTATCATGAATTTAACTTATTCGCTGATTCCCAGCATCTTGGCCTGGTTTGTGTTGGTTGAGTCAATAAAGCGTCGATGTAACCTCGGTCTTGAATGGATTTTGTTTGGTAGCGATGTGTAGTGGCACAGGATTGTGAATCATCACGATGTCAATATTGCTGAGTTTAAATGCCTAATAAACTGCATTGTTTCTTATGACGGTGTGCGGTAATCCTTTTCGGATTTTTCCCAGGATATTCCTGAGAGCCAGTAGTTGGTAAAGAGTCTGGAACAAATGGCAGATAAGACAAAAATTTCCCCAGTTGATTATAGGCTTGAGGGCGGCTCTAAGGTGGTTTGTTTCACTTGTAATACAGGTAGTTAAAGTGCCTCCACTACTGCCATTAGTGTCGTACAGTGCCCCTCGTTAATATGACCTTGGGGAAATAGCTATGTCGACGCCTTAAGTCAAGCTGTCGTAGTTTTGGCTCGGATAGTTATAGTGAATTAAACTGGAAAATTCCTAGCTCTAAGTGGTGGGACTGCAGGGGAGCAGTGTCGACAGCGAAGGTAAATAATTGAACTGCGGTGAAAAATCTAGGCAGTAATTAGAGGAGGGGCTATTTCTTCTTTGGGTAAAAATTGGGTGGTTAGGGGACCCGGCACCGAATACTGCAGCCGCTAAAGCTTGAGTTGTGGTTGATCTTCAGTTGTGTACCATCTTACACAAGCTGCTATAGAGTTGGATGAACGCCTGTGTCTTACCACTAAGGGCGGCAGAGTGTAGGGAGTTGTAGCGCAGAGAAAGCTATTTGGCCGAAACATAAAATAATCAGTTAAAAAGTTTTGTAACTCCAGTGCCGGGGGAAGATAGGAGTGGTGGTGTTTGCATAAGCCCATCTTTACAAATTTTCAGGTATATTGTACGCGAACAAAAGACTGGGTAGTAGATTGGGAGTATGAGTTTCTTGGGTTTAGAAGTGTGGTCGGTCTTAATGGTACAGGAGACCCAGTTAAGTGCTAAGTCTTTAACACTTTCATATGATATATACCGGCCAAACCTATGGGGAATAAAGGCTGTTTTCAAAGTTATCTGGCTGGAGCTTGCGATAAGGTTATAAGGCGTGTCGGAAATATTTGTTCTGATGGTCTCTGTATTGATGTCTGGTTTTGTGAGGATTCAATTGCTGTAATTCCCAATGGTTTAATGGTGTGTGAGTCACTTATGACAGGTGATTTGTAGCGTATGGTTTCTTATATTTTTGGATTGTTAAATTATTTTAAGGGGCGGGGATGGGGTTAGGAATGGTTTATAGGTGGTTTATATGTAAATTCCTTTGGGCTTTACTATTATCTGTTGCTTTTTTGGGGGGGTGTACATCAACTCAAAAGCTGGTTAATTCAAAATGGTATGAGATAGAGACCAAGCATTTTCGTATAGTTACCAATGGTAACTCGGAGAAGGTTGAAAGGTTGGCCGTCGACCTTGAAAGGCTGAGGGTTGTAGCGGAGAGGCATATAGGATTTATACCGGATCAGCAAAAGCTAACCGTTTATGCCTTGTCGGATACGTTAAGTTTTAAGGGCGTTTCTGGTCGGGAGGATGTTCGCATGGTCGTAGGTTTATTTCGTAACACCTCTCACGGTAGCTTTGCTCTGGTGAATTTGGCGGGAAATAAATATTTCCCAGGTAATCCTGCACGTCAGATTTTATTTCACGAGTATGTACATTTCCTTACTTATGGGCGCAGCTCATCTAATCTGCCCTACTGGTATAGTGAGGGAATGGCGGAGGTTTTTTCTACGATCAGTTTCCGCGAGGATGAATATGAGCTTGGGATGATTCCAATAAGTCGAGCTATTACACTAGATTATTCAAGGGAATTGCCTTTAAAGACGCTCCTCGAGGCAAAAAATGGGTCTTTGAATAATAAGGACCGAGAAGCTTTGTATGCTAATGGCTGGATGTTAGCGCATTGGCTGATTTTTGACCGACAACGGGCAAAGGCTTTAGGGCGGTATCTGAATAGCTACAACAAAGGCTTGGCTGAGGCGCGCCCACTTTGGGAGGAGCTTGGTATGACATTCGAAGAGCTCGAGTCACAATATCGTAGTTTACCCAAGTCCAAATTTGGGTATTTTAGAATGCCTATGCCCAAGGTGAAAGAGGCTGAATTTAATAGTGCCGTAACACGCCTCCCTAAAAAAAATGCGATTTTAGAAATTGCAAATTTTATGGCGATTACGGGGCAGGAGGTTGCCCAGTTAAAGAGTTTTATTGATTATGCTGAAAAGCAGGAAATTCGTAGTTATGAGTTAAATTCTGCAATGGCGGTTGCAGAACTGCAGGCTGGAAATTTTCCGAAGGCAAAAGGGTGGTTGGATTCTATTCCTGTAGAGTTCCATGGAGAACGCTGGTTTCTGGAGGTTCAGGCACGTATAGGTTTGGCTGAAGAGCTTTCGAAATTTGAGAATATCAATTTAAATGCGGTGGTAGATATACGAGACAAGTATGTCAAACTTGTTAATTCCCAAGATGATGTGCCCATCTATTGGTATGAGCTTGCGGTAGTAATGCAGGTGCTGGGATACCCGCGAGAAGATTATCTTGAAATACTTGAACAGGCTTATCTGCGTGCGCCTAGGAATGTAAGGATAGCGTGGTGGTATGCGCATGAGCTTTATGTTAGCCGTGATAAAGAATATTTTGCTCAGGTTGCAAGTCCTTTAATGGTGCAGCTTTCCAATTTAGAGCGAGAGTCCCGCCTAACTTCAATGCGCAGGGAGATTGAGCAAATAAAAGGGGATAGGTTATCAGCTAAGCCAGTTAAGGAAGGTTTGGGTGAAAAACTTGAAAAATATCAGAGCATGACGGGGAAAAAAGCTGTAGCTTTAGCATTGGATTTTAGAGGGTCCTTTGCAGTAGGTCTCTCTGAAGAAAATGTCGATCAGCAAGTCGCAAATGATAATGCACTTGGCCTTTGTGAGAAATATAGAAAACGATACAAGGTTTTTGGAAAATGTCGCCTTTATGCCGAGGGTGATCAAGTTGTAGGTACAGGCGCTATAGAAATAAGGCTTTAACTTATCTTTTGCCCGAGGGTAGTGTAAATTGCTCAGCCCTTTCCGGAGAGCTATTAAGTAAGCTGCTGATGGTTTGATTGAGAAGTGGCAGTGTGCTTGAAGGGGTAACTCTTGAATCAGGAGCGGGTCGGTTGATCCGCTCCTTTCTGAATAGGCAGAGTCGGTGGATGAAATTTAGTTAATTGCTCACTATATACTCACTCTCATTCTCCCTATCGGGTTTGTGTTGATCAAACCAATATAGAATCGATGCAACTTTTGCCACTAACTGACTTGGCCTGGCAGCAATACTGTGGGATGCCCCAGGAATGCGAACCATGGCAGCGTCAACATCATTAAGTTTAAGCGCTTGATAAAACTGTTCCGTTTCTGACATCGGTGTGCGGTAATCCTCTTCCCCAGTTAAGAGCATGGTGGGAGTGGTAACATTTCCAACGTAAGTGAGTGGTGAACGGCGGCGGTATTCCTCAGGTTTTTCCCAGGGCATGCCTGAAAACCAGTAGCTGGTAAAAAACCTCGAATAATCGGCAGTTAAAACGAAGCTCTCCCAGTTGATGACAGGCTTGGCAACAACAGCAGCTCTGAAGCGATCGGTTTTGCCAATAATCCAGGCTGTCAGTGTACCCCCACCACTGCCACCAGTAACAAATAGCTGCTCTTCATCAATATAACCTTGAGAAATTACAGCGTCGACGCCAGAGATCAGGTCGTCGTAATCCTGGCTCGGGTAGTTATGGTGAATTAAGTTGGCAAATTCATGGCCGTAGCTGGTGGAGCCACGGGGGTTAGTGTACAGAACAACATAACCAGCAGCGGCAAATAACTGGACTTCGGCGGCAAATCTGGGGCCGTAATTAGAGAAGGGACCACCGTGAATTTCCAATAGAAGGGGATACTTCTTCTCGGGGTCGAAATTGGGTGGGTAAGCGACCCAGCCCTGAACATCTCGGCCGTCAAAGCTCGATTTGTAGTTGATCTCCTCAATATTTGCCATCTCGCGCAGTGGCATCAGGTCGCCATTGAGCTCGGTGAGTGCCTGGGTTTTGCCGTTGCGCGCTAGAGCCAGTTCGGCGGGATTCTGAGGGGTTGTTTGTGTGTAGGCGATGTCCCCGCGTTTGGAGACTGCAAAATTGGCACCGGAGTATGGGCGCCCCAGCGAAAGGCCTCCAGCGTCGCTGGCCATCAAGGTTTCGCTGGAACCAATTTTCTTGATGGCTATTTTGGTGGAGCCGTGATCGTCGTAGCTATAGGCAATTCGCTTACTATCGCCCAGCCAGTGGAAGTTGGAGATGCTGCGATCCTTGGCAGTTTTTATTTTACGAGACTTCCCGCTATTGAGATCCAGGACGCGCAGAGTATGTTGTTGGTATCCGAGCTTCTGATCCTCAAAACCCAAATAGGCCAGCTTTGTACCATCTGGAGACATCTGTGGGTGATGGTCGGGACCATAGCGTTCGGTAATCTGCTCGATGTTGCCGTTTTTTAGGCTTACCTTGTAAATTTCTGAGTTCATCAGCTCAATTTCGTGATCGGGATGACGATTGGCTGAGAAGTAAATTGCATCGTTATTTTTACTCCAGGCGAGACTGCTGTGGTGATCGTACTCGCCTTCGGTGAGTTGGCGAGGGGTACCTCCCTCCCGAGGGATCACAAAAACCTGTACATGTCCCTGCTTTAAATAGCCCATGCCATCTGAACGATAAATGCTGCTGTCGATAAACTGTGGTGGCTTAGCCCACTCTGCGCCTTCCGGCGCGCTGGGGAGCTGTACTGGCAGAGGTTTGCTTTCCGGTACAAACATGGTGAAAGCTATTTGCTTACCATCCCGTGACCACTGGATATTGGAGGGGGATTTTGGCAGGTGAGTAATCTGCAGATTCTGGCCATTATCTAACCACAGCAGGTGGATCTGTGGGCTGCCACTGCGGGTGCTGATAAAAGCGATGGTCTTCCCGTCGGGGGATAGCTGTGGGGAGTAATCGGAGTAGTCTCCAGAGGTCAGAGGGCGGTGATCTTTGCCATCGGTACCGATACGCCAAAGGTTCGCGCGCTTGCCGTCTTTCATTTTGTTCATTGAGTTGCGGACGTAATAAATACTTTTCCCGTCACTGCTGAACTGAGGGCTACTCGCGTATTCGAGATTAAATACATCCTCGTAACTAAAATTGGGTAGTTGGTTATCAGCGAGCGCAGGGCTGGCGATAAACATCGCTGCGACAATTTTTATTAGCCGGTTCATGATCTTTAGGCTCCTCCTTCTTGTTTCCTAGAGGATACCTGAGGAAGGGGGGGCAAAGGGAGTGATCCGTTGACTGGTGTGCTCGATGGGATAATCCGTGATGGAGTAGCGGGTTGGCTGACCTGCTACTCCGTTATTTGGCCGAATATGCCTGTAAAATTTTGAATTAGTTGGTTGCCAAGTCCTCGCTTTCATTTTCTCTATTGGGTTTGTGTTGATCAAACCAGTAGAGGGTCGAGGCTACTTTAGAGATTCTCTTACTGGGTCTGTCAGAGAAGTTATGGGATGTATTGGGGAGGCGTACCATAGCCGCCTCTACATCGTTTAACTTTAGTGCTTGGTAAAACTGCTCGGTCTCGGATATCGGGGTGCGATAATCGTTTTCGCCAGTCAATAGCATGGTCGGTGTAGTGATATTGCCAATATATGTGAGTGGAGAGCGGCGTCGATACTCCTCGGGGGTCTCCCAAGGCATCCCGGAAAACCAGTAGCGAGTAAATAATTTGGAGTAATCGGCAGTTAGAACAAAGCTCTCCCAATTGATTACAGGTGCGACAACTACCGCGGCCCTGAATCGTTCAGTTTTGCCGATAATCCAGGCTGTCAGTGTGCCGCCGGCACTTCCGCCGGTAACAAATAATTGCTCCTCATCAATATAGCCTTGGGCGATGACCGCATCGACACCTGCCATTAGGTCATCGTAATCCTGGCTTGGGAAGTTGTGATGGATCAAGTTGGCAAACTCGTTGCCGTAGCTGGTAGAGCCGCGAGGGTTGGTGTAGAGCACGACATAGCCTGCGGCGGCAAATAGTTGCATTTCGGCAGAAAAACGCGGGCCGTAGTTGGCTAGTGGGCCGCCGTGAATCTCAAGTAACAGAGGGTATTTATTTTGGGGGTCGAAATTTGGGGGGTAGGCTATCCAGCCCTGGATATTGCGACCATCGAAGCTGGATTTATAGTTTATCTCTTCCACATGGGCCATATTGCGTAGCGGTATCAAATCATTGTTGATCGCCGTAAGAGTTTTTATCTTGCCGCCACGGGAAATTGCAAGTTCTGCGGGAATCTGAGGTGTGGTTTGTGTATAAACAACGTTCCCGCGTTTAGAGACAGCAAAATCTGAAAAACTATAGGGCGCGCCTAATGTCAGTCCACCGGCGTCATCCGCTATCAAGGTTTCCTTTCCGCCAATTTTCTTAATGGCAATTTTGGTTGAGCCATGATCGTCATAACTGTAAGCAATACGCTTGCTGTCGGCGAACCATTGAAAATCGGAAACGCTACGATCACTGGCAGTTTTTATTAGCTGGTTTTTTCCACTAGTGAGGTCGATCACTCGCAAAGTGTTTTGGTGATAGGAAAACCGCTGGTCTTCATAGCCTATATAAGCCAGCTTTCTTCCGTCGGGTGAGATTTGAGGCTGAAGGTCGGGGCCAAATCTTTCGGTTATTTGTTCAATGTTCCCATCGTCGATATTTACTTTGTAAATTTCTGAATCCAGCATTTCAATTTCATGATTTGGGTGGCGATTTGCTGAAAAGTAAATGGCTTTATTATTTTTGTCCCAGCTGAGTTGGCTGTTGTGCTCGTAGTCCCCACTGGTGAGTTGGCGTGGAGTGCCTCCTTCACGGGAAATCATGAAAACCTGTGAATTGCCCTGTTCTAAATATCCCTGGCCCTCAATGCGATATAAGCCCTTGTCGATAAACTGGGGTGGTTCCTCCCACTCGGCCCCCTCTGGTGGTGTGGGAAGCTCTACTGGCAGTGGTTTGCTTTCGGGTACGAACATGGTGAAGGCAATATGCTCGCCATCGTGAGACCACTGGATATTTGATGGAGCTTTGGGTAGGTGGGAAATTTGCTCGCTTTTACCGTTGTCCAACCACAATAAATGTATCTGGGGCTTTCCACTCCTGTCGCTGATAAAGGCAATAGTTTTTCCATCTGGAGATAGAAGTGGGGAGTGGTCGTGAAAATCTCCCGAAGTTAAGGGGCGGTGATCTTTGCCATCATCGCTGATATACCAGAGGTTTGCCCTTGTGGTATCTGCCATTTTGTTCAGGGAGTTGCGCACGTAATAAATGTTTTTATCGTTAGTGCCAAACTGTGGGTCGCTGGCGTACTCCAGGTCGAAGATATCCTCGTAGCTAAAATTGGGTGAATGTTCATTTGTATTTGCGTGGGCGGAAAATGCCGGGCTTGCAATAACTGCCGCAGCGATAAACTTTATAAACCTATCCATGGTCCGTGAGCTCCTTTTTATTGTTAGATGCAGCATACCGAAGGGGTGTCAACAGAGGGGATAAATACGCTGAAGTGCAGTATTGAAGGGATAGTCAGTTTATTTGGCGGATAAACCTACTGAAATCTTACCTTCCCACCCAGGAAATCTGGGACACCTAGCAAGTACACTTGGAGCTTTCGCCCTTTTCGAGCTTCCAGCCTGAGGTGGGTTAATTTACGCAGGTATCTCTTTTAATATTTCTTGATAAATATCTTTGAGGGTACTCAAATAGTTTGCCTTAACCTTTTCGTCACTATTATGAATAGTGGCATTTAGCAGCCCTGGTTTGGAGGGCCAGGGCGCGTATTGGGTTTGCGATGCAGGGGGCTAACTATTACTACGACGATTGAGACCGTGTTGAAAAAGAGATTAAGTAACGGTACTCAGCGGCTATGGGTCCCACTCCTTCATAGGTTGGTTTTTTCTACTACGAAACTCCGATAGCTTCGCAGGTCCTCTGGCAAAAGAGCGGCCTGAGTCTCGAGATTTTCCTAATTGTCTGGATGGCCGTTTGTTCGGTCAAAAGTGCAACTCAAAACTTCGAACATCTTTAGCCCTTGCAGCGAGGGAGCGTAAAGATACCAACTATATAAGTTATTGACGCTATTTTTTATATTGCCAGGCACGGTTTTATCTGCCGTATGCATTGAATTCCAAGGGGTCCCACCTAAAGCCAATTACAGGTGGTCCACACATTTTCATTTCTTCCGTCTGTTGATGATCAGCTGGGAGACTAGCGCTCCGCATAAAAGGATAAGAAAGGCTACTAGGTTGAGGCCTCCCGCTATCAGGCGTGCCTCATTAGGGTAAGCAATAGTGCGCTCTAATGCTGATTTTTTATAGTGGTGTTTTTCCCTGAAGGTTGGATCTATTGCTAAATCTAGAAGGGTGCGCATGCTGCGATATCTTACCACTGCGGCAGTAGACCAGTCACCTTCATAATCAACACCCCACTTTGCCGCAGTTGCGCCTAAAGCGTCTCCCAAAAAAATCGGATAGCTCCCGCGCTTAATTAAGAAACTCATCACGTAATTATTATAGTTTTTCGCGACCTCCTTTGAACTCACTGGTCTACTTTGATCTTTAGTTTTAACAGGTTCGTCATAGTGCTTGATAGCATTCAACATAAAAATTGGTTCACCGCGATCCCGTTCAAGTAACTTCAAAAATTCTGATGGCGATTCATCGGGATTTAATTCTGCCAGCTTTTCGGAGTAGTACTGTTTTTCTTCTGCGGAAAGAGGGCGTTCGAATGTTCCATGCCACCAGGAAAATAACAAGAAGAGCAGTGACCAAAAGCTCCAGTTGATAATGGTTTGACGAGGATTTTTTAAATTTTTCATAAGCTATCATTTCTTTGATGTCGAAACGTAACCAATGATGGTTTTTTAGTTGAAACGGCAGTATTGGCTACTGAGGTCCAGTATATAGGTCTCGAAATTATATGGAAAGTGGAGTGCCAAAAAGTCCCTCATGTTAAGGGCTTTTATCTTTACAGATCTTTAACTTTAATGATCGATTGATTCATGAGGGCGGCAACAATAGCTAGGATTTTTAATTTTCACTTTAAAGGAGGTTGGGTTTTGGAATGATAAGGGGGTATCAGTTACTTAAATCGCTAGGTTTTCTAGTTTACTGCACTCTTTAGAAAGCTAGCTTCGCATATTAATTTTAATTTTTGTAAAGATGTGATTATTTTGTTTATGTTAATTGATTTGTTGATGTTTCAGCTTGGCCTTTCAAAACAATAAGTTGCTGAGTAGAAGGATCGGAAACAAAATTTATGGGTGTCCGCGTGAAAAGCTTTATCTTTTGGGTTGTTGAATCAATGCCACTCTCCATGAAGGCTGAAAGGGTTCCGAAGATTTTTTTGATCTGATAAATTAGATATAACTTTTATATTCGTCATTAGCTTTTTACTTTTCACAGATAGAATGATTAGTGTAGGCAGACCCTAGGGAGTTGTGCCGTAATAAATATTTTTATCGTTGGCGCCAAACCGTGGATCGCGGGCATACTCGCGGTCGAATATGTCCTCGTAACTAAAACTGGGTAAGGGTTCATTTGTGTTTGAATGGGCTGAAATCGCCCCAGCAATAAATTCTATAAACCTGCTCATAGTCAATGGGCTCCTTATTATTGTTTGACGGAGCATACCGAAGGGATCGTGTCAGAGGGGCCAAATACGTTGAATTGCAATATTGAAGGAGTAGTCAGTTTATTGGGTGGATAAACTTCCTGGAGATTCACTTTCCCAGCCAGGAGAACTGTGGCAGCTCAAAAGTAAACTTGGTGCTTTCGCACCTTTTGAGTCTCCAAACTAAGCCAGGTTAATTGAAGTGATGGCTCTTTTAATACTTTCCGATAAATATCTTTGAGGGTATCAAAGTGGTCGGTCTCACCCCTTTCGTCCACTATGTGAATAGAGGTTTTTCAGGTCCTGGTTCGGCAACCATAATTCTGGTAGGCGCAGTTTCAATGAGAGCCGGGGTCAGGGTGTGTATTGGGCTAACGACATAAAGGGCGACCTACCACTAAGACGATAGCGGCTGTGTTGAGAATGGGTTGAGCTACGGTACTTAGCGGCTTTGGGTTTCACTCTGCCATATATTGGCCGTTTCTTCTACGAAACTCCGATAGCTTCGCGGACCCTGTGGTAAAAGTGCGGCCTGAGCCTCGAGATCTTCCTGATTGACTGGATGGCCGTTTGTTTTGAACCAGCGATGCATGATCAGAAGATCGAAATTCAGCCATGGAGGCACCATGGTTTCGATGCTGTTGGCAAAGTCTTCCGGCGTTAGGTCAGGGTAGATGACGGCGCGACCAAGTGCTATGGACCAGAGTGCAGCGGTTTCATTGCCGTTAGGGGCATCCAAACTCGACAAAAGAAATACTTCGTTCTTCGCCCTTATGTCTAAGAGTGCTGTAGCTGCTGCGAGCGCAACATCACGGGTATCGATGCGTGCAACCGGGTGGGCCCCCAACGGCGTTGCATAAGCACCTGCAGTGATCACATCCTTCTGAACAAGATCATTCTGAGCGAAGTAGGTGGGCCGCAGTATCGTATGCGCGATCCCGCTTGCTCGCAGCGCTGTTTCAATGGCGAATTTTCCACCCGCATGAGGGATCATCGGTGCGCGAACTGCAAGATCGCTCGATAGATAAACGATGTGCCTGGGGGGTGATTCAGCGGCAATCGCCAGCGTGGACAGGCCTTGCTGGGTCTCCTTGGGGCTATTTGCGATGAGCAGAAAGACACTCTCAACCCCCTTAAATGCGGGCCTCAGGGTGGAAGGATCGTCCATATCGGCAATGACTGTATCAATATCATCGGGGAGACTTGCGGCATAGGCAGTCGATCGTGTGGCAACCCGGATCTTTGCTCCACTCGCATACAAGATCGGAATGAGGGCCCGGCCGACGTTTCCTGAGCCACCAAAGATGAGGACAGTCATTGATGTAATCCATTGATGCTCAGGGCCAGACTGCGCAAAAGAATGCGCGAAAAGGTTTGTCGGCGTGCCACCCGACTGGGGCATTCAACGGTACGAAGAAGCTGTCACCGGCGTGGAAGGTCTCCTCACCGTTTGACGTTGTGACCCGTACCGCCCCCTCCAGCATACATATCAGTTCGCTCCGACTGAAATCTGTGATATCGCAACGACAAGGGCCAGACATCAATGTGCCGACCTGGATCCTGCCATCGCCAGACTCGTATGCCAGGTGTCTGGCTTGGTGTGGCTCTAGGGCGCTGAGGCTGGTCTCTCTGCAGTCACCTTCTGAAATGTTTGGAAGCGGGCGCACGACTCTCAGCTTAGACGGATCAGTCTCTGCAGGATACTCATCATTGAATAGGTTGATAAAGTACTTGCGGTAATATACCGGCATGTCCCATGCGCAATTAAGGCCTTGCGGGAGGAAAAACGGCTCTCCAGCAGAGATAACTTCTTTATGTCCTGTTTCGTCGATAATGCCGACGTGGCCCTCGATCAGAAGCATGAACTCAAAGAATGGATAGGGATTGAGCCCTGTGCTGCTTCCGCCAGAGCAATCCCAGGTCCCAGTGCAGAGGCCGTTGCGCTCAAAGGCTTTATACCCTCGCTGGATAGGTGTCGGGCCGGTAAGAAAAGAGGGAGGGATGACAGCCCAGGACTCAAGGCCTTCGCCACTTGGGTTGTGCGGGTCCAACTTGATTACGCTTTTCATGGCGTCTTTCTCGAGGGCTCGAGTTGGTGGCAGGAGCTGCGCGACTCGAGAATCAGTGGGCGGTTGGTGGTCGTCGGCGCGATTCGCGAAGTATCTCTGCCGCAACTTATTTAGTAGTCTAAACCAACTTGGCGATAGTTGGTGCTCTCGATAAATTGTGTCGGCTCGAGCCACCTTGCACGGTCTGGAATAATTGGGTGTTGTATTGGCAGAGTTGGTAGATATGCTGAATTGCAATATTCAAGAGATAGCCAGTTTTTGCTGGATAAACTTACTGGAGTTTTACTGCCCCAGCCGTGAAAGCTGGGGTCTCTCAAAAGAACACGTTGAGCTTTCGCCCTTTTCGAGCCTCTAGGCTGAGCCGGATTAATTTAAGTGAGTAGCTCTTTTAAGACTTCCCGATAAATATCTTTGAGGATATCCAAGTGGTCGGCCTCAACCCTTTCGTCCACTTTATGAATAGTGGCATTTACCGGTCCCAGTTCTACGACCTGGGCTCCGGTAGGGGCAATAAAACGGCCATCGGAAGTGCCGCCAGCGGTTGATAGCTCCGTTTTTTCTCCAGTGATTGTGAGAATTGCCTGCTGAGTTGCCTGAACCAGGGGGCCCTCAGCGGTGAGAAAGGGCAGTCCGGATAATTTAAAGTTCGCCTCGTATTTGAGGTTGTATTTGTCCAGAATTGCCCGCGCCCGGGTCTCCAGGTCTTCGGCGGTTAATTCAGTGGAAAAGCGCCAGTTGCACACCAGGTCTACTTCGCCGGGAATAACATTGGTTGCACCGGTGCCGCCATTGATATTGGAAACCTGGAAGCTGGTTGCGGGGAAGAATTCATTCCCCTGGTCCCACTCCTCGGCAGCGAGTTCAGCGAGAGCAGGGGCCAGGGTATGTATCGGATTCTCGGCCAGGTGAGGGTAGGCCACATGGCCCTGGGTGCCGAGAACTTTTAGTTCCAGGCCGAGCGAGCCCCTGCGCCCATTTTTGATGATATCGCCAACCCGTTCACTACTGGATGGTTCGCCGACGATACAGCAGTCAATCTTTTCCCCCTGCTCTTCGAGCCACTCGACAACCTTAACGGTGCCGTTTGTTGCCGGGCCCTCTTCGTCGCTGGTGATTAGAAATGCTATACGCCCGCTGTGGTCTGGGTGTGCCGCAACGAACTCCTCACAGGCAACCACCATGGCTGCCAGGGAACCCTTCATATCCGCCGCACCACGGCCATATAGAAAACCGTCGCGAATTTCAGGCTCGAAGGGGGGGCAGCTCCAGTTTTCTTCTGGGCCTGTGGGTACGACATCGGTGTGTCCGGCAAAGGCGAGTAGGGAGCCTTCACTAGAGCCATCGCGCACAGCCCAAAAATTATCGGTGTCACCTCTGCGCAATTTTGTTACCTGGAATCCTATTTTTTCCAGGCGCTGGATCATAAGGTCCATACACCCCGCATCTTCGGGGGTGACAGAGCGGCGGCGAATCAGGTCGAAAGCGAGTTGGAGAGTGGGAGTCACTAGGGCTTTCCTTGTATAGAGAGATGGGCCGCAAAGGGGCGGCTAAAGGGGTGGGGCGCAGCGGTGCGGAATTGAAGTTCCGCACCGTGCAATTTTAATTGCTGTGTAGAGCTTCATTGAGCTCGATAGCACTCTTGTTGGTGAGACATTCCACTGCACCATTAGTGGAGTTGCGGCGGAAAAGTAAATCGGATTTTCCGGCCAGATCTCTGGCCTTGATGTACTCTACCAGCTTGCCGCTGTCATCCAGCAGGGCGATTTTAGTTCCAGCTGTAATGTAGAGCCCAGCCTCGACAGTGCAGCGGTCGCCAAGGGGAATGCCGATACCGGCATTAGCGCCGAGCAGGCAGTTGTCGCCTACCGAGATAACGATATTTCCGCCACCGGAAAGTGTACCCATGGTAGAACTGCTGCCACCGAGATCAGAACCGGCGCCGACAAATACCCCGGCGGAAATACGGCCTTCAATCATGCCGGGTCCTTCGGTGCCAGCATTAAAGTTAACAAAGCCCTCGTGCATGATAGTGGTGCCTTCCCCCAGGTATGCGCCCAGGCGCACTCGAGCGGTGTGGGCGATACGAACTCCAGCTGGTACTACGTAATTGGTCATCTTGGGGAATTTATCCACGCAGGAGACATCCAGGTACTCACCTTTGAGTCTTGCATCCAGTTGTCGCTGCGGTAATTCCTCAAGATCAATGGCTCCCTGATTGGTCCAGGCGACATTAACCAGCTTGCCAAAAATACCGTCGAGTTTGGTCTCGTGGGGTTTTACCAGGCGGTGGGAGAGAAGATGTAGCTTCAGGTAGGCCTCGGGCACTGACTGCGGGGCTTCGTCAGTAGCCAAAATAACTACTGCGAGAGGTCTTTGGGAATTGGCGAACTGCTGCAGGATTTCCGCCTGGTCAGCGGCGCCTGCACTGTGAAGAGCATCGGCTAATTTCTGTAGCTGGGTGGAGTCCAGAGGCAGGCTGTGATTTCCCTCTGCCACGCCGAGAGTTTTAGTAACTGCGTTAGCGATTTCTGCGCTGGGTTTAAACAGGGGTTTGGGGTAGTAAACTTCCAGCCAGTCGCCCTTGCTGTTACAGGTGCCGACACCAAAACCGATGCTGTAAATATTGCTCATGGTGGTTATCTCCTAATTCGACTAGCTTTGCAGTTGTTCGAAGGTCGCCTCTTTAAAACCGAAAAGGGTTTCCTTTGAGGTGGTGGTGACCGGGCGTTTGATTAAGGTAGGGGTTGCACTGGCCAGATCTAAAGCGAGTGCATTGTCCATTTCGTTTTTCTGTTCATCGCTCAGTTCACGCCAGCTCGTTGAGCGGCGATTTAGGACCTCTTGCCAGCCAAATTTATCCAGCCATGCTTGTAGGGGGACATCTTCCATGCCGTCTACGCGAAAATCGTGAAAGCGATAATCGACTCCATTTTTCTCCAGCCATTTACGGGCTTTTTTTACGGTGTCACAGTTTTTAATGCCGTACAGAGTAATCACGGTTACGCCTTTTGGGTTTTCTTGGGGTTTTTACGGTTGGGGTAGCAGGTTGTGCAGATTTCACAGACGGTGCCATCGCAGCCCCGCGCAGAGCAGAACTCGCGACCGTAGAAAATAATCTGCAGGTGCAATTTATTCCACTTGTCTCTTGGGAACAGCCGCTTCAGGTCTTTTTCCGTCTGGGTGACATTTTTGCCATTCGTTAGGCCCCAGCGCTGGGCCAATCTGTGAATGTGGGTATCGACGGGAAACGCCGGGTGCCCAAAAGCCTGTGACATAACCACGCTCGCCGTCTTGTGTCCGACCCCGGGCAGGGTCTCCAGCGCGGCCATATTCTCGGGCACTTCGCCGTGGTATTCGTTGATCAGGATCTGCGAGAGCTTGCTGATGGCTTTGGATTTTTGCGGGGAGAGGCCACAGGGGCGAATGACTTTTTGGATCTCTTCTACCGGGACCTGCGCCATATCCGTGGGGTTGTCTGCCAGCTGCCAGAGCGCAGGGGTTATCTGGTTGACACGCTCATCGGTGCACTGAGCGGATAGGAGTACCGCAACCAACAGGGTATAGGAGTCTTTGTGATCGAGAGGAACGGGAGTTTCCGGGTAGAGTTCCTCCAGGCGCTGCAAAATATAAGTGACGCGCTCTTGTTTGAGTAGATTTTTTACTGCCATTGTTAAGATATGCCTGGGCGTGGGGTTCCTGTATGTTCTCGAATTGTCAGTTGTTCTTGAAGAGTGAGTTGGCCTTACCTGCAAAATGCCTTTATACGGTGCGCTGCGTCGATGCACTCTTGCAGTGTCGCTACCAGTGCCAGACGCACATACTCGCGACCGGGGTTCAAGCCGATGCTATCGCGGGCGAGAAATGCACCGGGAAGTACCGTGATATTTTGCGCCTCATAGAGTTCCCTGGCAAAACGCTCACCATCCCCGACCTTGGGCCATAGATAAAAGCTTGCCTGTGGCTGTTGTACCTCTAGGCAGCCGTCGAGAATTTCGAGAACTGAAGAAAACTTTTCACTGTAAAGCGCGCGATTCTGGCGGACGTGTTCCTCATCCTGCCAGGCTGCGATCGAAGCATATTGATTGGGCAGCGGCATGGCGCAGCCGTGGTAAGTTCGATAGAGCAAAAACTTTTGCAGCAGATCGGCATCACCGGCGACGAAGCCCGAGCGAAGCCCGGGTAAGTTCGAGCGCTTTGATAGGCTGTGGAATACTACACAGCGGCGAAAGTCTGTTCGCCCCATTTCCTCGCAGGCCTGTAATAATCCTACCGGCGGTGATGACTCGTCAAAATACAGCTCCGAATAACATTCATCGGAGGCGATGGTGAAATCGTAGCGGTCTGCCTTCTCTATCAGCTGTTTAAAATCTTCAGCTTCGAGAAGAGCGCCGGTGGGGTTGCCGGGAGAGCAGAGGTAAAGCAATTCGCATTGCTGCCAAACCGATTCCGGCACCGAGGTGAAATCTGGTTTGAATTGGTTTTCTGCTACACAGTTAATAAAGTGCGGCTGCGCCCCGGCGAGAAGGGCCGCGCCCTCATAGATCTGGTAGAAGGGATTGGGCATCAGGACTTTGCTGCCTGCGGAAACGGTCGCCTGGGCGAATGCAAAAAGTGCTTCCCGGGTCCCGTTCACCGGCAGCACCTGGCTATCTGCGCTCACATTGGATAGCTGAAAACGCTGGCTCAGCCAATTGGCGATCGCCTGCCGCAGGGGCTCTATTCCCTTGGTCAGTGGGTAGGCGGCAAGCTTGTCCAGGTGTCGAACAAGCTCTGCACTGACAAACTCCGGTGGCGCATGCTTGGGCTCACCGATGGACAGTGCAATATGCGGCTTGTCCGCCGCTTGGAGGCCCTCTTTCAGGGCTTGCAGCTTGGTAAATGGATAGGGCTGCAGCTGTTCCAGATTTGGGTTCATGGTCGTGAGCGGGCCTCGGGCGTTTTTTCGGTTAGGCGTCTTGGTTGTTCAGTTCCAGGCAAATGGCTTTTTCCAGTGCGCCGTTGGCCTCGATGTCGGTAAGTGGTGATCCCTCGGCATCGGTAATGTGAAAAATATCTTCGACTCGTTCGCCGAGTGTCGAAATTTTTGCATTGTGCAGGCGCAGATCGTGGGAAATAAAAATACGCGCGATGCGGGCCAGCAAGCCGGGTCTGTCGGCACTGGTAATTTCCAGGGTGCTGTAATGATCGCCGGGCTCAGTGGAGAGATGAGCCTGGCTCTTCAATTCAAACATTTTAAGGCGGCGGGGCGTACGTCGCTGAATGATCTTTGAGTAGTCCTCAACCAGGGCCAATTCCTGCTGTAGAGTGTCGCGAATCTGCGCTAGGCGCTGGGGTTCGTCCAGTAGCGGTTGGCCCGCTTCATCCAGCACGTAAAAAGTATCCAGCGTATAACCAGAGGCAGAATTGTACAGGCGCGCATCGTGAACGTTCAGGTTGAGCATATCCAGCCCGGTAACCGCTGCGGCAAATACGTTGGCTCTATCAGGCGTGTAGACAAAAACCTGGGTAGCGCCATCGTGCTCGCCGGGCCCCGAGTTTCGCGTTAAAACCAGGGTGTCTTTTTGGCTAGTGTCAGGGCTGCTGTGCAGTTCGTGGATGGCTGAAGTGTGCCAAGTGATATTGTCAGCGGTCTCGCGAACAAAATAGTCATCCCCCATTTGTGCCCAGATATTTTCCACCGAAGCTTGCGGAAGTCCCATAGCGTCCAGTTTTTCCATTGCCTGGCAGCGGGTTTCCTCGATGATTTCTTCCCGGTCGATGGGGTTTTCCAGGCCTCGGCGCAGGGCGTGCCGGGTGGCCTGGTAGAGCTGGCGCATCAAACTGGCCCGCCAGCTGTTCCAGAGTTCCGGGTTGGTGGCATTGATATCTGCGACTGTGAGGGCGTACAGGTAGTCCAGATGTTCGCGGTCACCCATTTCACGGGCGAAAGCGTGCACGACTTCGGGATCACTGATGTCCTGCTTCTGTGAAACCTGGCTCATCAATAGATGCTTTTCTACAAGCCAGCAAACCAGACGCCGGTCGCGGGCGGGCAGGTGGTGGCGCTGGCAGAATTCCGCTGCATCCACAACGCCCAGTTTGGAGTGGTCGCCACCGCGTCCTTTGGCGATATCGTGGTAGAGACCGGCAATATACAGCAGTTCCGGTTGGCGCATGCGCTCGAGAATTTCCGCTGCAATCGGGAATTTTTCCCGCGCCTCGGGGCTCCGGAAGCTGCGCATATTGCGCACAACTTGCAAGGTGTGGGCATCCACGGTGTAGATATGGAATAAGTCGTGCTGCATTTGCCCGGTTACCTGCCCAAATTCTGGTAGGTATCGCCCGAGAATGCGGTAGCGGGTCATTCGGGATAGCTGGGTTGACAAGCCCCGGGGTGAGCGAAGCAGCTGCATAAACAACTGGGTATTTTTCGGATCTGCGCGGAACTGGTCGTCGATCAGGTGTCGGTGTTCGCGAATCAGGCGGATGGTGGAGGCCCGTACTCCGCTAATATCCGGGTTGTTGGCCATCAGCACGAAGATCTCTAGCAGGGCCGAGGGCTCCTGGTTAAATACCTGGGGGTGGGTAACCTCAATATTGCCGTCGCGCAGTTGGAATCGCTCATTTAGCGGAATGACCAGCTGGCTGCCTTTGCGCTGAAGGATGGCTTCGCCGAGATATTGGAGAAGTACATCGTTCAATTCCTGCAGTGCCATCACGATGCGGTAGTAGTTGTGCATAAACTGCTCAACGGCGAGCTGGGTGTCGCTATCCACATAACCGAATTGCTTCGCCAGTTCTCTTTGGTAGTCAAACAGCAGTCGCTCTTCCGCGCGGCCGGCGAGCAGGTGCAAGCCGTAGCGCACACGCCAGAGGAAGGTTTCCCCGGACTGTAATATGGCGAACTCTTCCTCGGTAAAAAATGCCTTGCCCTGCAGTTGCTTCAGGGTGCGCACTTGGAAAAAATATTTGGCAACCCAGGCAATTGTCTGGATATCCCGCAGGCCCCCGGGAGAGTTCTTAATATTGGGCTCGAGAATATATTCAGCAGCCTGCTGGTTGCTGTGCCGTTTTTTCTGTTCGGCGAGCTTGGCTTTGAAAAACTCTTCGGTGGGCCAGAGCCTTTTGTGCTCCATTTGTGAAGTCAGCTGTTCACCAACTGTAATGTCGCCGACAACTGTGCGGGATTCGGTGAGGTTGGTGGCCACGGTGATATCTTTCGCGGCCAGCTCCAGGCACTCCTCGATATTTCGCACCGAGTGGCCAATATCCAGGCCGAGATCCCACAGGAAGGCCACGAAGCGCTCAATATTATCGATGGTATCAGAGGCGGGGTGATCGCTGGAGAGGATCAGCAGATCTATATCGGAGTGGGGATGTAACTCACCGCGCCCGTATCCGCCCACAGCGATAAGACCTATGCCCTCACTCCACTCGAACTGGTGCCAGACGTAGTGCAATAGGCAGTCTACAAACAGGGCGCGCTCGTGCACCAGAGTAACGACGTCCTCCCCCTCGCGAAATCGCTCTGCCATTTGCCGCTCGGCTGCGCCGACAGCGTCTTTGAATATCTCCAGTGCTGGCTTATCGCCGGAGCTTAAGTCCCTGCGAAAACGGGACTGGTCAAAGAAAAACAGGGGGCGTTCAAAGTAGGGTGGGCTGACCGGCTGCATGGGAAGTCCGTTTGGCTCTTGGGCTGCCGCAGGTAGGCAGCGGCTTGGGTTCGGTTTGCGGATTGTCGCTACTGGCGGCACTGCGAGAGAATTATTTTTCTCCCGCGGTGTCGCCAGTTTGTTTAGAAGCTCTCCTCGCTGCGAGCAGTGAGTACTTCCACACCATCACTGGTTACCGCCATAGTGTGCTCCCACTGAGCGGAGAGTCGACGGTCCTTGGTTACTGCAGTCCAGCCGTCACCCAATACGCGTGTGGCTGCTTTACCCGCGTTAATCATTGGCTCAATAGTGAAAGTCATACCCTCCTTGAGCACTTCCCCGGTACCTGGTTGCCCGTAGTGAAGGATTTGAGGGTCTTCGTGAAACACATCGCCGATGCCGTGCCCACAGAAGTCGCGAACCACTGAGTAGTAGTTTTTTTCGGCATGCTGTTGGATAACATGGCCAATATCGCCGAGGGTAGTACCCGGGCGAACAATTTCGATGGCTTTGTACATGCACTCCTGGGTGATTTGTACCAGGCGTTCAGCGTGGGCGGCGGGCTTGCCGGCAAAGAACATCTTGCTGGTGTCACCGTACCAGCCATCTTTGATAACGGTCACATCGATATTAATGATGTCGCCCTTCTTGAGAATTTTGCTCTCGGAGGGGATACCGTGACACACCACTTCGTTGACGGAAGTGCATATAGATTTTGGGAAGCCGCGATAACCGAGGCAGGCCGGAACCGCTTTCTGTACCTTCACAATGTGTTCGTGGCAGCGACGATCCAGTTCTTCGGTAGTGACTCCTGGAACGACATACTCGCCAATCATTTCCAGCACCTCTGCGGCGAGGCGGCCTGCGGTGCGCATCTTGGCGATTTGTTCTGGGGTCTTAATGGCTGAGGTCATGCGTATCCTTTGTTTCTGGGTTGGGGCGGGTAGCGCCCAAGAGGCGGGCTATTGTAGCGGATTGCTGGCTGTAGGACACATTTTGCCGCTATTGGCGCAAGGATGGCTCCGGCGTCCCGCCAATAGCATTGAGGCGTGATCATTTGCGCGAAATCGGTGCCAATTCTTCACTATGGGGTGCACTTGTGGTATAAAGCGCGCCGCCTGGGGATACTCCCTGGGCGAGTAAAAGCCGCACACGCATCGACACATGTGTCTGGGTGCCCTGAAAGGGGTTGACGCATGGGATACGTGGAGGACTAACCCGTATATATAGAGGTTTATTATGCCGCAAGTAAGTATGCGCGATATGCTGCAGGCTGGTGTTCACTTTGGTCACCAGACCCGCTACTGGAACCCGAAGATGGGTCAATTCATCTTTGGTGCCCGCAACAAGATTCACATCATCAACCTTGAGCACACTGTACCGGCTTTTAATGAAGCCCTGCAGATCATCAAGGGCATGACTGCTCAAAAGAAAAAGATTATGTTTGTTGGCACCAAGCGTGCTGCACAGAAGTCTATCAAAGAGCAGGCAGAGCGTTGTGGCCAGCCTTACGTCAGCAACCGCTGGCTGGGTGGTATGCTCACCAACTACAAAACCATCCGCGCTTCTATCAAGCGTTTCCGCGAGCTGGAAGCCCAGTCTCAGGACGGTACTTTCGAGAAGCTGACCAAGAAAGAAGCTCTGATGCGTACCCGTGCCATGGACAAGCTTGAGCGCTCCATCGGTGGTATCAAGGATATGGGTGGCTTGCCTGACGCGATCTTCGTAATCGACGTTGAGCACGAGCGCATCGCTATCCAGGAAGCTAACAAGCTGGGTATTCCCGTAATCGGTGTTGTCGACACCAACAGCGATCCCGCTGGTGTTGATTACGTGATCCCCGGTAACGATGACGCTATCCGCGCAATCAAGCTGTACACCACTGCTGTAGCCGACGCAGTACTTGCCGGCGCCGCAGAAGCTGGTAATACCGTTGCGAAGGACGAATACGTCGAAGCTAGCGATGACGAAGCCGCTGCAGAGTAATTTGCAGGGCTAAGTGGTGTAACACAGAAGTTTTACACTGCGAACTCAAAAAGGGGCCCGAATTACGGCCCCTTTTTTCTAATTTTTAGTGACAGAACCCCGAGGATTGAATCATGGCGATTACCGCGTCTATGGTAAAAGAACTGCGCGAGCGTACCGGCCTGCCGATGATGGAGTGTAAGAAAGCTCTGACGGCTGCTGACGGCGACATCGAAAAGGCGATTGAAGACCTGCGCAAAGCCTCCGGCCTGAAGGCCGCTAAGAAAGCTGGCCGCACCGCTGCTGACGGCGTTGTTGCCGCTAAAGTTGCAGAAGACGGCAGCTACGGCGTACTGGTTGAAGTGAACTCCGAGACCGACTTCGTTGCTCGCGATGAAAACTTCCAGGCATTTGTTGCCAAGGTTGTGGAGAAGGCATTTGCCGATCGCCAGCAAGACGTTGCCGCTCTGATGGAAGGCGAGCTGGAAACTGCTCGTGAGGCACTGGTTCAGAAAATCGGTGAGAACATCGGCGTACGTCGTATTGAGCTGGTTGAAGCACCGGTTGTCGGTGCTTACGTTCACTCTAACAACCGCATCGCTGCCCTGGTAGCCCTGAGCGGTGGCGAGGTCGAACTGGCTAAGGATGTTGCCATGCACGTGACTGCGGTTAACCCGCAGGTGAACAAGCCGGAAGATATGCCTGCTGACGTCCTGGAAAAAGAAAAGGACATCATCAAGGCTCAGCCGGATATGGAAGGTAAGCCGGCTGAAATCGTAGAGAAAATGATGGGCGGCCGTATCAAGAAGTTCCTGAAAGAGAACAGCTTGGTAGAGCAGCCTTTCGTTAAGAACCCAGACGTAAGCATTGGCAAGCTGGTTAAAGATGCCGGTGCCGATGTGGTTTCCTTTGTTCGCTACGAAGTGGGTGAAGGTATCGAGAAGGAAGAGGTGGATTTCGCAGCGGAAGTTGCGGCTCAGGTTAAATCCTCTTCTTAATCGCATATTATTGGGTGCCTGCGGGCACCTGTTCGCATTGGGGTGCTTCCGCTGGGGTTTTATACCTACAGTGGGGCGCCCCTCTGTGTAATTGACTGAAATTGTTGTAATGTTCAGCGGCAAGACCTGGCCACTAACAGGTACATTGAAGGGGACCAACGAATGCCCGGTATTAAAGACCGCAAATATAAGAGAATTTTGTTAAAGCTCAGCGGCGAAGAGCTGATGGGTGATCAGGGTTTCGGTATCAGTCCCAAGGTGCTGGACAAAATGGCCCTGGAGATTGGACAGCTGGTCGGTATCGGGGTCCAGGTGGGCCTGGTTGTTGGCGGTGGCAACCTGTTCCGTGGGGCTGCGCTGAGCGCTGCTGGTCTCGATCGAGTTACTGGCGACCACATGGGAATGCTGGCCACGGTAATGAATGCCCTGGCACTGCGCGATGCCCTGGAAAGATCTGACATCACCTCGAGAGTCATGTCCTCGATTCAAATGAGCGGTATTGTCGATCACTACGATCGCCGTGCGGCAATTCGCTACCTGGAGCGTGGCGAGGTTCTGATTTTTGCTGCCGGTACCGGTAACCCGTTCTTCACCACCGACTCTGCAGCTTGTCTGCGCGGTATCGAAATTGAGGCTGAGCTGGTTCTGAAGGCCACCAAAGTTGATGGCGTTTATTCTGCCGATCCCAAGCTAGACCCGACGGCAACTCGCTATGACCAGTTGACTTACGATGAGGTTCTCGACAAGAAGCTCGGCGTGATGGATTTGACCGCTATTTGCCTGTGTCGCGAGCACAATATGCCTGTGCGGGTATTCCGTATGGATAAAACCGGTGCGTTGTTGAATATTGTGGTTGGTGGCGAGGAAGGCACCTTAATCGAAGAGGAAGTGAAATCGTGATTGAAGATATAAAAACAGACGCGAAAGCTCGTATGAGTAAAGCGCTTGATGCCCTGGCTGGAAATTTCAACAAGATTCGCACCGGCCGTGCGCACCCGAGTATTCTCGATGGTATCCACGTTTCCTATTACGGTTCTGATACTCCGCTGTCTCAGATTGCCAATGTTACTGTAGAGGATGCTCGCACTCTTTCTGTAACTCCCTGGGAGAAAAATCTGGTTCCGGAAATCGAAAAAGCCATTATGAAATCGGATCTAGGGCTTAATCCCAGCACAGCTGGTGCTGTGATTCGTATCCCAATGCCCATGCTGACGGAAGAAACCCGTAAGAACTTTACTCGTCAGGCTAAAGGTGAAGCTGAGACTGCGCGGGTATCCATCCGTAATATTCGCCGCGATGCGCTGGCGGATGTGAAATCACTGGTCAAGGATAAGGAAATTTCTGAGGATGATGAGCGTCGCGCAAGTGACGACATCCAGAAAATTACCGATCAGTTTGTCGCTGATGTGGACAAAGCGTTGGCAGCGAAAGAAAAAGACCTGATGGAAATTTAATGAGCATCGGTGGTACCGAGCTAAATGCTCCCGGCCCGCGCCACATCGCCATTATTATGGATGGCAATGGGCGTTGGGCAGCTCGAAAGGGGCTCTCCCCTTCAGCCGGCCACAAGGCCGGCGTTGAGCGTATCCGCGACCTGCTTACAGCCTGTAAAGCCCGCGGAGTTGAAGCGCTTACCTTATTTGCCTTCTCCAGCGAAAATTGGCAGCGCCCCCCGAAAGAGGTTGAGCTGCTGATGAGCCTGTTTAATTCCTACTTGCGCAAAGAGGCCCGGCGAATGCGGGAGGAAGGCGTGCGCCTGAGGGTGATTGGCCGGCGGGACCGTTTTTCGCCACGCCTGCAGAGGGCGATTGCCGAAGCGGAAGATATTACCCAGGCGGGGACCGAGGGTGATTTGATTATTGCTGCTGACTACGGCGGGCGCTGGGATATTGCCCAGGCGGCGCGCAAGCTGGCGCAAGAGGTTGCCGAGGGTTCGCGCTCCCCGGAATCGATCACAGAAGATGTGCTCGGTAAATATATGCAGCTCGAAGATCTACCCCCGGTGGATCTATTGATACGTTCCAGCGGCGAACAGCGTATCAGCAACTTTATCTTGTGGCAGGCTGCTTACAGTGAATTCTATTTTACTGATACGCTTTGGCCTGATTTTGACGAGGCTGCCCTGGATAAGGCTATTGCAGCTTTCGAGTTGCGAGACCGTCGCTTCGGTGGTCGCGCAGAGGGGGATGACGCAGTCGCTCAGGCGTGATCAGAGAAAGCCCGCAATGTCGGGCTTACCGTAAAATTGGTTGGAAATCTTTGCCGACACGCTCTTGATCTGTGCAATGTATCCAGACAGAGTTGTCAAGCTACTTACAAAGGGGTTTGCGGTGCTAAAACAAAGAATAATTACTGCTTTGGTGCTATTGGCACTGTTTATGGGAGTTCTGTTTTTGCTTCCAATGCAGTGGTTTTCGCTAATATTTGTGGCGGTTATCCTGCTGGCGGGGTGGGAGTGGGCTAATCTCTCCAACCTGAATAGAGCCTTGCGCTTTGTTTTTCTGGCCGCATTGGGGCTGACTCTCATGGTCACGGCCCAATACGTCTTTTCAATGAATTTCAATGATCCAGATATCGATCGCGGACGCCAGATTCTGGCGGTGGCCTGCGGTTGGTGGGCGCTCGCGTTTTTATGGGTGCAAAGTTATCCGTCCAGTGCCGCACTCTGGGGCAATCGCTGGGTTCGGGGTCTTATTGGCCTTGTAGTGCTTGTTCCAACCTGGTTGTCCCTGGTGGTTCTGCGCGGTTTGGATCACGGTGCCTGGCTGGTACTCTATGTTGTGGCTATCGTTGCGGCGGCGGATGTGGGTGCCTACTTCGTCGGCCGCAAATTTGGCAAGCGCAAGCTGGCTCGAGAAGTGAGCCCGGGCAAGTCCTGGGAGGGCTTTTTCGGTGGGCTGGGTGCTTGCCTGATTTTGGCTCTGGTAACTTCCTATCTCTTTGAGCTGCCGTTAAAAAATACTGTCTTGTTTACTTTTGGTGTCTTGGTTACTGCTTTGGCCTCGGTCATTGGAGACCTGGTGGAGAGCATGTTTAAGAGGCATAGAGGTATCAAGGACAGTAGTCACATGCTGCCGGGTCATGGTGGCATCCTCGATCGGATAGACAGTCTTTCTGCCGCTCTGCCGGTGTTCACGATGGCCGCACTGGCCAGTGAATTGCCTAAATATCTGTAAAGACGCCCCTGCCCCAGTTTTGTGTTTTACTCGATAGCGCCCGGCTTATGCCGGGCGCGCAATTGTTTGGTGGTAGCATTATTGCTGCCAGAGGTACGATAAGAGCCTATGCAAGTTACATCCCCGCAAAATATTACCGTTCTCGGTTCCACAGGCTCAATCGGTGTGAGTACCCTGGATGTGCTGGCGCGACACCCGGAAAAATATTCTGTTTTTGCCTTGACAGCCAGGGAGAGAGTTGCCGACCTTGCACAACAATGTCGGCGATTTAAGCCTCAATATGCAGTGGTAGTGGATGAGATGCGCGCTGAAGAGCTGCGCGCACTACTAGCCGGCGAAGCTGATACTCAGGTTTTGAGTGGGGTGGATGGCTTGTGTCGTGTGGCCTCCGACTCTTGTGTCGACACGGTGATGGCGGCAATCGTGGGAGCAGCTGGGCTGCGCCCAACTCTGGCAGCGGTAGAAGCAGGCAAGAAAGTGCTGCTGGCAAACAAAGAGGCCCTGGTTATGGCGGGGCCAATATTTGAGCGGGCCCTAAGTGGGAGTGGTACGCATTTGTTGCCAATTGACAGTGAGCACAATGCGATCTTCCAGTGCTTGCCATTCCCTTGTGGGGATTTGGGTTCAGCTGGCGTGGAAAAAATACTGCTTACTGGTTCGGGCGGGCCATTTCGTACGCGTGCTGCCAACGAGTTGGCAGCAGTGACACCAAGTGAGGCCTGTGCTCATCCAAATTGGTCGATGGGCCGGAAGATCTCCGTTGACTCCGCCACAATGATGAATAAAGGGCTCGAATTTATAGAAGCGTGCTATTTGTTTAATGCTCGCCCCGAGCAGATTGAGATAGTCGTGCATCCCCAGAGCATTGTGCATTCGATGGTGCAGTATCGGGATGGATCGCTGTTGGCGCAAATGGGGAACCCAGATATGCGCACGCCGATTGCCCATGCCCTGGCATTTCCCCAGCGCATTGATGCAGGAGTACCTGCATTAGACCTGATAGCGCAAGGGCGGTTGGATTTTGAGGTCCCGGACTTCGAGCGCTTCCCCTGTCTGAGGTTGGCGCGAGAGGCTATTAATGAGGGAAAAAGTGCTCCAACAGTCTTGAATGCAGCGAATGAAATTGCGGTGGAGGCCTTTCTGGAGGGGCGCTTGGCGTTTACCGATATCCCGCGAATTATAGAAAAAGTGATGAATAGTGTTCCGGTCGTTGAACTGTCGGGACTTGAGGCAGTCGAAGCCATTGATCTCAATGCGCGAGAACTGGCCAAGCAGGCGCTTGCCGCCCTTTAAACCTATTGCCCGGCGTATAATGGCCGCTAATTTGCGTATGACAAGAAGTTGTAGCTGAGTATGGATCTAATTCAGACGGTAATCTGGGCCTTGGTGGCTCTCGGTGTACTGGTATCTTTCCACGAATTTGGGCACTTTCTTGTAGCACGCTTATGCGGTGTTAAAGTGCTGCGGTTCTCTGTGGGGTTTGGCCGTCGCCTGGTCTCCCGCTATGACCGCCACGGTACCGAATTCACCATTTCTGCTATTCCCCTGGGCGGTTACGTGAAGATGCTCGATGAGCGCGAGGGTCCAGTAGCTGCTGATGAGCTGGATCGGGCGTTCAATCGCAAGAGTGTTTGGGCGAGGATGGCGATTGCCGCCGCGGGCCCTGCTGCTAATTTTCTGTTAGCAATAGTGTTTTTCTGGGCAGTATTTCTCGGCGGTACTGCGGGCCCTGTGCCTATTGTTAAGTCTGTTCAGCCCGAAAGTATTGCCGCGTCGGCAGGGCTTGAGCCGGGGCAGGAAATTGTCGCTGTGGATGGCGAGGCTACCCCTACCTGGCATGCCCTCAATTGGCGCCTTGCCAACCGCCTGGGTGATAGTGGCACCATAGAGTTTTCGGTGCGCTACCCGGATTCCAACCTTGAATACCATATGGTTGCGGATATAAACCGCTGGCTTGCCGGACGTGAAGTTCCAGACCCTCTGGGAGAGATTGGTCTACAGCTTTGGACGCCACCGGTGAGCATGACCCTTTACAACGTGGTGGAGGGTAGTCCAGCTGCCTTAGCGGGACTCAAGGCTGGAGACAAGGTTGTCTCTACTGATGGCCGTAAATTTCCATCCTTCCAAGACTGGACTGATTATGTGAGAGCCCGCGCGGGTGTCCCTATGGATATCACTGTCGAGCGTGAGGGTAAACCGGTAGCAGTATCTGTAACTCCGGCGGAGGTCAAGCTGGAGAGTGGTGAGACCATAGGGCAGGTCGGTGTGCAGCCGGTATCAGAGAGCTGGCCTGAGGACCGGGTTCGCGTTTATCACTACGGATTGGGTGGCGCCTTGGTGAAGGGACTGCAGGAGACCTGGGATAAAACAGTCTTTACCCTGAACAGCCTGAAGAAACTATTATTTGGTCAACTTTCGACCAAAAACTTGAGCGGCCCCATTACCATTGCTAAAGTGGCGGGTACTTCCGCGGAAGCGGGATGGCAGTCTTTCCTGTCATTGCTGGCACTGCTCAGTATCAGTCTTGGTGTACTTAATCTGTTGCCTATTCCGGTACTCGATGGCGGTCACCTTCTTTACTACGGTATAGAGGCGATCAAGGGCTCCCCTGTGTCGGAGAGAGTGCAGGTGATTGGATTGCAGGTGGGTATGGCCCTGGTGCTCTGCATTATGGGGCTTGCTTTGTACAACGATATTTTGCGTTTGTAGTGCTCTGGAGCCTATTAGTCCCGAGCGCAGAGTTTCGTTGGAATTTTGTGTGTGAATACGGTGTTGTTCGCCTTGGGAAACTTTGTTGCGAGTAAAAGCGACTCGGAAGCGGTATGAAGTATTTGCTGAATGCGATCTCTCTGAGCTTGGTGCTGCCCGTCAGCGCCTTAGCACAGTCGTTCGTTCTCAGTGATATTAGGGTGGACGGGTTGCAACGGGTTTCTGCAGGCTCAGTTTTTTCAGCACTTCCGATTCGGGTAGGGGATGAAGTTGAGCCTGTTGAAATTCAGGATGCAACCCGAGCACTGTTTCGTACTGGTTATTTTGAAGATATCCAGATTGGGCACGAAAACAGCGTTCTGGTTATTACCTTACGAGAAAGACCGGCAATATCAAAGATAGATATCTCGGGGAACAAGGCGATTGCCACCGAGGATTTGCTGAAAGCGATGGAGGAGTACGGTCTGGCCGAAGGTCAGATCTTAAAGCGTTCGACCCTCAAGGGCTTGACTCAGGAATTTGAGCGTCAGTATGTAGCGCAAGGTCGCTATGGTGCCAGTGTTAAGGCAGAGGTTAAGGAACTGCCGCGCAATCAGGTTGAACTGCGGGTTGTTGTTGATGAAGGGGTTGTTGCTGCGATTAAGCACATCAATATTGTAGGAAACCGTGTCTACTCTGATAAAGAGCTGGAAGAGATTTTTGAGCTTAAAACTACAGGTTGGCTCTCCTGGTTACGCAATGATGATAAGTACTCTAGCGAGAAGCTCACAGGTGATCTGGAGCGCTTGAAGTCCTATTACCTCGATCGTGGATATCTTGATTTCCAGATTGATTCGACTCAAGTATCTCTAGGTCCGGATAAGAAGAGCCTTTTCATTACTGTCAATGTGATTGAGGGTGATGTTTACACTGTCAGTGAGGTGGAACTTGCCGGGAATCCGGTAGTACCGGAGGGGGAAATTAACCGCCTGCTGTTGGTGCGTGAAGGCCAGACGTTTTCCCAGGTAAGGATGACCACTACTTCTGACTATATTTCCAAGCACCTGGGTAACAAAGGTTACGCTTTTGCTGAAGTAAACGGCATCCCAGAGGCCAATGAAGAAGAAAATACTGTAAAAATCACCTTTTTTATTGACCCGGGAAAACGCACTTACGTGCGACGTATTAGTTTTCGCGGTAACACTCGCACTGCGGATGAAGTTTTGCGACGCGAGTTGCGCCAGATGGAATCGGCTTTGGCTTCCTCCGCTCGTATAGAGCAATCCAAAGTGCGTCTTGAGCGCCTTGGTTACTTGAAGGTAGTGAAAGTTGAAACAATTAAGGTGCCCGGCACCTCAGACCGGCCCGATGTTGATTACATGGTAGAGGGGCAACCCTCTGATTCTGGGGAAGCGGGGCGCTAATTAAGTGCTGTAACTCCTGGATTGCGAATAAAAACACCTGGAATTAGTAGATGAAAGATTTTCTGAAAGCAGCTTCTCTTAGCCTGGCGCTGCCCCTCAGTGCTCTAGCACAGTCATTTGTGGTTGATGACATTCGTGTGGAAGGGCTGCAGCGAGTCTCTGCCGGCACCGTATTCTCTGCTCTCCCTGTGCGAGTCGGGGATGAGGTTGAGACTTTGGAAATCCAGAGCGCCACCCGGGCCCTGTTTCGCACTGGTTATTTTGAAGATATTCAAATTGGCCAGGAAAACGGTGTCCTGGTTATTACCGTGCGCGAACGCCCCGCTATTTCCAACATCGAAATTACTGGCAACAAGGCGATTGAAACTGAAGACCTGTTAAAAGGTATGAAGGAAAATGGCCTTTCAGAAGGCCAGATCTTTAAGCGGGCAACCCTGGAGGGTTTGGCGCAGGAGCTGCAGCGCCAATATGTTGCCCAGGGTCGTTATGACGCCAGTGTAAAAACAGAAGTTAAAGAGCTGCCACGCAACCAGGTTGAGCTTCGCGTAATTGTTGATGAAGGCTCTGTGGCGGCGATTAAGCACATCAATATTGTGGGTAACAAAGCGTTCTCCGATGAAGAGCTTGGAGAGATTTTCGAGCTGCAAACCACCGGCTGGTTATCGTGGCTGCGCAGTGATGACAAGTATTCCCGAGAGAAATTGACCGGCGACCTGGAGCGTCTCGAATCCTATTATCTGGATCGAGGGTACCTGGATTTTAAAATTGACTCCACCCAGGTTTCCCTGAGTCCCGATAAAGAGAGTGTATTTATCACCGTCAATGTGTTTGAGGGCGATGTTTACACAATTAGTGAAGTGGACCTGGCGGGTGATCCCGTCGTTCCAGAGGAAGAAGTCAAGCGCTTGCTGTTGGTGCGGGAAGGGCAGACCTTTTCCCAGGTTCGTATGACAACAACCTCGGATTATATTACCAAGCGTCTGGGGAATGAGGGTTATACCTTTGCTGAGGTTAATGGTATCCCTGAGCCCAATAAAGAAGAGAAAACGGTAAAAATTACCTTCTTTATCAACCCCGGCAAGCGGGCTTATGTTCGCCGAATTAATTTCCGAGGTAATACTCGCACTACAGATGAGGTTTTGCGCCGCGAGATGCGTCAGATGGAGTCCGCTTCAGCTTCTTCTGCCCGTATAGAGCAGTCTAAAGTTCGCCTTGAGCGCTTGGGCTACTTCAAGGAAGTAGAGGTGGAAACCAGTGAGGTGCCGGGCACTTCAGATCAGATTGATGTCGAATACACGGTTGAAGAACAACCCTCAGGCTCTATCGGCGGTACTATTGGTTGGGCCCAGAGCAGCGGCTTGGTATTGGGCGCTAATATCCAGGAAAATAACTGGTTGGGTACCGGTAAGTCCGTTGGTATCGGAATGAATGCCTCTACCTACCAGACTTCTGTGAACTTCTCTTATCTCGATCCTTACTTTACCCCGGATGGAGTGAGTCGTGGTTTTAATGTTTTCTATACAGAAAATGATTACTCCGAAGTTAACCTTTCTGACTACAACACCACGACTTATGGTGGTGGTGTTAACTTTGGTTACCCGATGTCGGAGATTTCCCGAGTCGGCTTGAATGTAAGCTTTAACCACCTTGAGCTATCTACTGGCTCGGGCACTGTGCAGGAAATTCAATCAAGTCCAACACTAATTGATGGTGTTGCTCTTGAGGGAATTACCTATGAAGACTATCTGTTGATTGTAGAGGCTGCGGAAAATGATGAAACATTAGATCTGTCAATGGATATTGATGATAGTCAGTTCAATACCACTTTTGACGGGTTTATTGATCGCTATGGGGACTCTTTTAACAATGTCGCTCTGACAGCATCCTACGCTCGCTCTACTTTGAATAGGGGGGTCTTGGCGACCCGCGGAGCTTCACAAAACCTATCTCTGGAGTTTACTGTTCCCGGCAGTGACCTTGAGTACTACAAGTTGGTTTATACAGGCCAGTACTTCCGTCCATTGACTAAGAGCTTAACTCTGCGTTTACGTACCCGTTTGGGCTACGGCGATGGTTTTGGAGATCTTGATGAGCTGCCGTTCTTTGAGAATTTTTACGCCGGTGGTTTTGGTTCTGTGCGTGGATTTGAGCGTAATTCGCTCGGTCCTAGGTCTACCCCATACGAATATTATTTGGATTATGCATGTGCCACAGCTGATGGGGTAGCAACCAAAGATTGTTATTTGGTGGATGACAATGGAGATCTGGTTGTTGAATCCTATACCGATGCGGATCCTTTTGGAGGAAATATCCTAATCGAAGGTAGTGCTGAGGTGATCTTCCCGCTGCCATTTGTTAAGGATCAGCGTTCTCTGCAAAGCGCTTTCTTTGTTGATGCGGGTAATGTGTTCGACACCAGTTGTGGTGATACTCAGATCAACTGTTACGATGTGGACTTTGATAAGATGAATGTCTCTGCGGGGATAGGCTTGACCTGGATTACAGGTTTTGGCCCGCTGACATTTAGCGTGGCAAAAGCCCTTAAGAAAAATGAAGATGATGATGTAGAAGTATTCCAGTTTACCCTGGGTAATAGCTTCTAAATTTATTAGATAAAATGAATTAGGCGTATCACAGCGCAATTAAAATAAAATTTATTGGAGAGACCGACGTGCTTAAGAGTGTAAAAATTGTTGCAGTATTGCTTGCAGGTATGACCTTGTCCGGCGCAGCGCTGGCGCAAACCAAGGTTGCGGTACTTAACCTACAGGCTGCGATCATGAGCACAGATGCAGCCAAGACCAAGGTTAACTCCCTGAAGACCAGTTCTGAATATTCGAAGCTGCAGAGCAGTGCTGAGTCGATTCGTGCTGAACTGCAAAAAATGGCTGAAGATGCGAAGAAGAACAGCGTGACCTGGTCGGATGAGCAAAAGACCGAGTACCAGCGCAAAATGAATTTCCAGCGCTCGGATTTTGAGACGACTGTGAAGAAGTTGCGTGCTATGGAAGCTCAAGTTGGTCAGGAGATTCAGGCTTCTATGGGTCCGAAGGCCAGGGATGCCCTGGATGCTCTGATTAAAGAACAGAAGCTCGACATTGTGCTGGATTCCAATACGGCCTACTTTGTAAGCCCCAGTGTCGACCTGACAGAGGCTGTCGTTAAGCGTATGAACGCTGCCAAATAAGTCGATAGCCTTCTATGAAAAATTGCTTTTCCCTTGCCCGGTTGGCGCAAGAGCTGGGTGCTGACTTGCGGTTGGCACCCGATTCGGATTCCAGCCAAGAAATACGGGGTTTAAATACACTGCAGGATGCGGGTGCTGAACACCTGGCTTTCCTCGCAAGCCCCAATTATCGACGTTTCCTCAAAACAACTAAGGCTGCTGCTGTACTGGTTTCGGAAGAGTTTGCTGAAGAGTGTCCGGTAACTGCTTTGTGTGTTGCTGATCCCTATCTGGCTTTCGCCCGTGCCACTGCGCTGTTCGATACTACCCCCGAAGCACCTGCTGGAATTCACCCCGCTGCCGTGGTTCACCCGAATGCAGATATTGGTGATGGTGCCAGCGTGGGGCCCGGGGCTGTGGTTGAGGCGTATGCTAAGTTGGATCCTGGAGCAATTGTAGGGGCCAACTGCTTTGTTGGAGAAGGCAGTTTTATAGGCGCTGAAACGCGCCTATATGCCGGCGTGGTTATTCACCATGGTTGTTCTATTGGGGCGCGGAGTATTATTCACAGCCAGACAGTCATTGGTGCCGATGGCTTTGGGTTTGCACCTAATAAAGATGGGTGGGTAAAAATTCACCAGCTTGGTGGGGTTCAGATTGGCGAAGATGTGGAAATTGGAGCCAATACCTGTGTAGATCGCGGTGCTTTGGGCGATACAGTGATTGGGCGAGGAGTCAAGATCGACAATCTGGTCCAAATCGCGCACAATGTGCAGATTGGTGACTACACGGCCATCGCCGGGTGTGCCGTAATTGCCGGTAGCGCCGTGATAGGGAAGCACTGTCTTCTCGGTGGCTGCAGCCGTATCAATGGGCATATAACGATTGCAGATGGCTGCCAGGTGACTGGCAACACATTCGTTACTAAGTCGATAAAGCATACTGGTAGCTATTCTGGGGCCCTATCTTTTGCTGATAGCTCTGTCTGGCGCCGTAACGCCGTGCGTTTTGGTCAATTGGATCAAATGGCACGGAGGCTGAAAGACATGGAAAAACAAGTTCAAGAACTGTCCCAAAAGAATGGGAATAGCGATTGAATTTTAGTTATTAATTAAATTTGGCTTTGTTGTTTTCGGGGCGTTCTACGCCCCGAAGTGGTTTCTGGGGGCATTTGGAATGATGGATGTACGTGAAATTCGCGAGTACCTGCCGCACCGTTATCCTTTTTTGTTGGTGGATCGTGTTGTCGAACTCGAGGAAGGAAAGTATATAAAAGGCTATAAAAACATTTCTGGGAATGAAGAAGTTTTTAATGGCCACTTCCCGGAAATGCCTATTTTCCCGGGGGTGATGATTGTTGAGGCCTTGGCCCAGGTCTCGGGAATCCTCGGTTTTAAGACGTTCGGCAAAAAGCCGGAAGACGGATACTTGTACCTGTTTGGTGGAGTGGATAAAGCGCGCTTTAAGCGCCAGGTAATTCCCGGTGACCGTCTTGAGCTTGAGTCTGAAGCGGTATCTGTTCGCAGAAATATCTGGAAGTTCGCCTGTAAAGCCAGTGTCGATGGCGAGCTGGCAGCTTCTGTTGATATCCTATGTGCGGTTAAAAAAGTTCAGTAGCTCTGTAAAGCTCGCAGAAGAGCCCGAACTGGAATTTTGCGAGCCGCTTTTATTATAGGGTAAAGGTTACCCACTACGATTAATGCCGAGGAGTAGATTCCAGAATGCAGACAAGTATCCACCCTACAGCTATTGTCGACCCTACGGCAGTAATTGGTACTGGGGTGAGTATCGGTGCTTACACCATTGTTGGAGCAGGGGTAGAGATAGGTGATGGCTGCGATATCGCCTCCCATGTCGTGCTTAGCGGGCCGACTAAGATGGGAAAGAATAATCGTATCTACCAGTTTGCCTCTGTAGGGCAGGATACCCCAGACAAAAAATATCGTGGTGAAGAAACCACACTTGTTATTGGGGATAACAATGTAATCCGCGAGGGAGTAACGATCCATCGCGGTACGGTGCAGGACCGTGGCGAAACCACTATCGGTAACGACAACCTAATTATGGCTTACGCGCATATCGGTCACGACAGTGTTGTAGGTAACCATATTATTATGGTGAATAATTCGGGCTTGGCTGGACATGTCATCGTGAAGGATTGGGCGATCCTGAGTGGCTATAGCCTGGTTCACCAAAATTGTACTGTTGGAGAGCACGCTTTCCTGGGGATGGGTGCGGCTATTGGTAAAGATGTTCCATCCTATGTAATGGTTGCGGGAAATCCGGCTGAGGCGAAGACGATTAATTCGGAGGGCCTGCGCAGACGAGGTTTTTCCCGGGAGGATATTGCCCTGATTAATAAAGCCTATAAGACCGTGTATCGTCGCGGGCTGACTATGCAGGAGGCATTGCAGGCTTTGATGGAGTTGCGTGAACAATCTCCAGTTATTCAGCCGTGGATAGAGTCTTTGCAATCTACTACTCGCGGCATTGTTCGCTAGTTCATTTCTCTGCGGAGCTGTCTTTTACAGCTCCGGTTGTACTTTATGCAAATTCCCACTTACTAATTTAAACAGCTCCCTAAGAGGAGGGATATAGGCGTGTCAGAAAAAAATAAGCCGATACGAATTGGTATTGTTGTCGGTGAGGCGTCAGGGGATATCCTCGGTTCTGGTTTGATGGCCGCATTAAAGGCGCGACTTCCCAATGTACGGTTTGAGGGGATTGCCGGCCCGAGAATGCTGGAGCAGGGAGCCGAAACCTTATTTCCTATGGAGCGATTGTCGGTAATGGGACTGGTGGAGCCTTTAAAGCGCCTTCCAGAACTGTTGAAAATTCGCAGATCTCTCCGTCGCCATTTTACTGATAGCCCTCCCGATTTATTTATTGGTATAGACTCCCCGGACTTTACATTGACTCTTGAGGCTGCACTCAAGGCAGAGGGCATTCCCACTGTCCATTATGTCAGCCCTTCGGTATGGGCCTGGCGACAGGGGCGGATTAAAAAGATAGCCCGCGCTGTTGATCATATGCTGACTTTGCTTCCATTTGAGGCGAATTTCTATCGAGAAAACCAGGTACCGGTTACCTTTGTCGGCCACCCCCTTGCCGATGAAATGCCTCTTCAAGTTGATATTGCCGGCGAGCGCAAAGCGTTGGGTTTCGAGAAGGACGACCGGGTAATTGCACTTTTGCCCGGTAGTCGCGGGGGCGAGGTTCGTATGCTCGGACCGCTGTTTTTACAAACTGCGCGCTGGTGTCACCAACGTAACCCGGATATTAAGTTTGTTATTCCCGCTGCTAATCAGCAGCGAATGGTTGAGATTCAAGAGCAGTTAAAAGATTACCCGGAGTTACCTGTTACTTTGCTGGAAGGGCAGTCGAGGCGGGCTGTCTCTGCGGCAGACTGTGTACTTATCGCATCGGGTACGGCAACTCTAGAGACGATGCTGCTCAAAAAACCCATGGTCGTTACCTATAAGTTAGGAAGGCTGACGTCGATGATTGTCTCGCGAATGCTGCATACCCCATGGGTTTCCCTGCCGAATTTGTTAGCTCAGAAAGAACTGGTGCCGGAAATTTTGCAGAATGATGCTATTCCGGAGAATCTTGGTGCGGCGGTGATGCAGTATTTTGAAGATCCGCTACTTGGAGATCATTTAGAGCGTGAGTTTTTTGAAATGCATCAGCAGCTAAGGCGAAATGCTTCTGAGCGTGCTGCGGATGCAGTGCTGGGGTTGCTGGAAGCTAAGCCTGAATCTGTCGAGTGGTAATAAGTTATGAGTAGTAAAACAGAATTGCCCCCCTATGTTTGCCCCTTCAAGGGTGATTTGATTGCAGGTGTCGATGAGGTAGGGCGCGGCCCCTTGGCTGGTGATGTAGTTGCCGCAGCTGTGATTCTCGACCCTAACAAGCCAATTGCGGGGCTTGCAGATTCCAAAAAACTGACTGAAAAAAAGCGCGAGCAGTTATTTGATGAGATTTGTGAGCGAGCACTCAGTTACTCCATCGCTCGTGCAACGGTTGAGGAAATTGACCGGCTAAATATTTTGCAGGCAAGCTTACTGGCGATGCATCGTGCAGTTGCGCAGCTATCCGTGCAGCCTGAATTTGTGTTGGTGGATGGCAATAAAAAACCGAACTGGGTTTACCCTTGCGATACCGTTGTAAAGGGAGATGGTCGTGTCGCTGCAATTGGGGCGGCGTCTATTTTGGCTAAGGTGACCCGTGATAGGGAAATGGTGGTGCTGGACTCTGAATATCCCGGTTACGGCCTTGCAGGTCATAAAGGGTATCCCACCAAGGCGCATATGGAAGCTTTACAATTGCAGGGCCCCACTCCAATACACCGCACCAGCTTTGCACCGGTAAGGCGCTTGCTAGAAGAGGTTGAGTGAAACGCTTGTAGCGTTACTTGTCGATTCGCTTGATTCTGGCCCGGGTAATCATCTTGTCTGAGACCTCCTCAATTTCCACCAGGTAATTGAGGATGTACAGGCTGATGTTTCCATCAGGAATACTCTCCAGGTGTTCCATTGCCAGGCCGTTAAAGGTTTTCGGTCCGTCAGTGGGCAGCTCCCAGCCCAGGGTGCGATTAATATCGCGAATAGAAGTGCCGCCCTCGATCATATACCAGCCATCTTCTATGGCGACTATCTCCTCGTCATCGCTGGGTACTGGGCTCGCGGTAAAGTCGCCGACAATTTCCTCCAGCAGATCTTCCAGGGTAACGATACCCATTACCTCTCCGTACTCATCAACTACCAGCCCCATCCGGCGCTTGGTTTTCTGGAAGTTCATCAGCAGTGTAGGGAGCGGTGTTGCTTCGGGTACGAAGTAAGGCTCATCGATGAAGGAGTTGAGCCGCTCTGCAGTTAAATTCTTGGGTCCGTCGCGCAGTATTTGCGCCGCTTTTCGCAGATGAAGTATGCCGACTACTCGATTGATGTCACCGCGATATACCGGGAGGCGAGTGTAGGAGCTTTCCGCTAGCTGCTGTAGGATCTGTTCGGCGCTGTTTTCCAGGTCAACGCCCATAACTTCATTGCGAGGGATCATGATGTCTTCAACGGTTGCCTGGTCCAGGTCCAATACGTTGAGCAACATGCCTTTGTGCTTGCTGGGAAGCAGGGCGCCTGATTCGAATACAACGGTTCGGAGTTCTTCGGGGGCCAGGTGTTCCGCTTCGCTATTCGCTTTTGTTTCGACTCCCAGCATGCGCGCCAGGCCGTTGGATATGCCACCGATCAACAACACCAGGGGGGTGAGCAACCACTGCAGTGGGCGCAAAATAAATGAGGCGGGGAAAGCAATTTTTTCCGGGTGTAGAGCGGCAATAGTCTTTGGTGTGACCTCAGCAAAAATCAGCAGGGCAAGAGTTAAGACTATGGTGGTGAGTATTTCTCCGTAAATTTGCGCGAATACCGAGCCGGCGATTACAGATACAAGAACGTTAACGAGATTGTTGCCGATCAGAATTGAGCCGATCAGCTTGTCCGGGCGTGCGAGCAGCTCCGTGGCGCGCTTTGCCCCGCGGTGCCCGCTTTTGGCTTGGTGCCGCAGGCGATAGCGGTTAAGCGCCATCATGCTGGTTTCGGAGCTGGAGAAGAAGGCGGATATCAGTATCAATAGGGCCAGCAAACCGAATAGCAGGCCCGTGGGCATCTCGTTCAAGGGAGAACTCTTTTTATTTCCAGGCGGAGATATTGGAACATATTGCCGACCTCCGCAAGCTTTGCAGTCGTATATTCGATTACCCGCGCTGGAGAATGACTTCCATAACCAGCTTACTACCAAAATAGGCAAGTAGTAGGGCGGCGAAAGCGCTTAAGGTCCAACGCACAGCGGTATTGCCTCTCCAGCCCAACCTCCAGTGTCCCCATAGGAGTATGGTGTAAAGAACCCAGGCGACCATAGAGAGGATGGTTTTGTGTATTGGCCCCTCTTCAAACAAATTGCCAACAAAGACGAAGCCGGTCAGCAGGGAGGCGGTGAGCAGTAGTTGCCCGAAAGTGATCAGGCCGAACAGCAGTGATTCCATGCTCTGCAATGGTGGAAGAAGACGGGTGGCGCCTACCGGCCTGTGGTTGTGCAGCTGCTGGTTGAGGTAATAGAGATAGATCGCCTGCAGGGTAGCCAGGGTCAGCAGCGAATAGGCAGAAATAGACAGTAGAGCGTGTACCGCAATGCCGGCAGAGATCTGTTGATGTGGCGTTACGGTGCCCCAAATATGGGATGCGGCAAATTCAGTGGCGGCTCCCACTGGTGCGAAAATAAGAATAAGTAGCGTAAGTGGCCGGCCAACGGCCAGGATCAATAATAGAAAGTTAACTACCCAGGATATCAGCGAAAGCATTGCCAGCAGGTCAAAGCGATAGCCTTCGGGTGAAAAGAGAACGTGTCCCAGGGATATTCCGTGGGTGACAAGTGCACCCGCCAAAAGGCTGAGAAGCAGCTTGGAATTCGGCTGTTGTTTTCGGGCCAGAGCCGCACCTGCAACTATGGTTGTGGCCAGGTAGAGAGCGATAGCTGTCCAGTGGGCGAAAGCCGCCATGGGTAAATCCGTGTCTTCATTATTGCGTTAGGGCAGGAGTGTGTCATAGCCAGTTGAAACAAGGAAGACTTGCGATATTTCGGCTGTGGCGAGACCTGGGCTATACTGCCGCGCCTCAGAGAGGGAGTTGCAGTTTGCTCCCCCCTAATTTCGCGCCCCTCCGCACTGGGGTTGAGTCCGTAAACGGAGAAATCGAGACGAATTTATGTTCGATAACCTGAGTGACCGCTTATCGGCGGCCTTAAAGAAAGTTACCGGTAAAGCGCGCCTTACGGATGACAATATCCGCGATACTTTGCGCGAAGTGCGCAAGGCCCTGTTGGAGGCGGATGTCGCCCTGCCAGTGGTTAAGGCATTTGTTCAGCAAGTGCGCACCGCCGCGGTAGGACAGAAGGTTAGCAAGGCTCTCAACCCGGGCCAGCAGTTCGTCAAGATTGTTCAGGATGAGCTGGTTAAGGTAATGGGTGCGGCTGCAGAGCCTCTCAACCTCGCCGTGCAACCTCCGGCGGTAATCCTGATGGCGGGCCTCCAGGGCGCTGGTAAAACCACCAGTGTGGCCAAGCTGGCCAAATACCTGCAAGAGCGTGAAAAGAAAAAAGTCATGGTGGTGAGTGCGGACGTCTACCGCCCCGCCGCTATCAAACAGCTGGAGACCCTGGCCGGTGAAGTGGGGGCACAGTTCTACCCCTCTACAGCTGAGCAGAAGCCGCTGGATATTGCCAAGGGTGCTATGGACGCTGCCCGCAAGCAGTTTGCCGATGTGCTGATTGTGGATACTGCCGGTCGACTGCATGTAGATTCCGAGCTGATGGATGAGATCCGTGAGCTGCACAGCGAGTTGGACCCGGCGGAAACCCTGTTCGTGATCGATGCAATGATCGGTCAGGATGCGGTAAATACCGCAAGTGCCTTTAATGATGCACTGCCGCTGACCGGTGTGATTCTCACTAAGGCCGATGGCGATGCCCGTGGTGGTGCCGCTCTCTCCGTGCGTCACGTCACCGGTAAGCCAATCAAGTTTATCGGTGTTGGTGAAAAGACCGACGCCCTGGAAACCTTCCACCCGGATCGTATCGCCTCTCGTATCCTGGGGATGGGCGACATTCTGTCTCTGATTGAAGAAGCAGAGCAGAAGATCGATAAAGAGAAAGCCGAAAAGCTGGTTAAGAAGGTCCAGAAGGGTAAAGGCTTTGACCTGGAAGACTTGCGCGATCAGCTGCAGCAAATGCAAAACATGGGTGGCTTTGGCTCCCTGTTGGAGAAAATGCCCGGCATGGGCGGTGTAGCGCAGGCTGCACAACAGGCCGATATGGGCAAAGAATTTAAGCGTATGGACGCATTGATTTCCTCTATGACGCCCGCCGAACGCCGCAATCCAGACCTTCTTAACGGTTCGCGCAAGCGCCGCATCGTTGCCGGTTCCGGCACCCAGCTGCAGGACTTGAATCGCCTGCTCAAGCAGCACAAGCAGATGGGCAAGATGATGAAGAAGCTCAAAGGCGGCGGCATGGGCAAAATGATGCGCGGCCTCGGCGGCCTGCCCGGTATGGGTGGTGGTATGCCTGGCGGTATGGGTGGCATGGGCGGTATGCCAGGAGGCCTGCCACCGGGCCTTAAAAAGAAGTAGAGAGCTGCGGTTCTCCGAGCGGCTTGGCGACCCTATACAAATCTGGGGTGGTACATTAGAATACGCCGCCTTTCTGCCGGCCCTGCTGCCGGTAAAAAGTTGTTGTGGTGACTGCTTAGTGCGGTTGCCTAGTGTTGAACCTATAGGAAAGTTACATGGTAACCATTCGTTTGGCCCGTGGTGGTGCTAAAAAGCGCCCGTTTTATCATCTGACCGTTACCGACAGCCGCAAATCTCGCGACGGTCGTTTTATTGAGCGTGTTGGTTTCTTCAACCCGGTTGCCCGTGGTCAGGAAGAGCGTCTGCGTGTTGATCGCGAGCGTGTTGATTTCTGGCTGGGTCGTGGCGCACAGGTTTCTGACCGCGTCGGCAAGCTTCTGAAAGAATCTGCTTAATTTGCGCGTAAGTGGTGCTCCTGTGACAGATAACGGAAAACCTTCCGAAGAGTTGGTCACGGTTGGGCGCGTTACTACCGTTTATGGTGTGCGCGGCTGGGTCAAGGTTCACTCCTATACCGAGCCGATGGACAACATCCTGCAGTTCCCTAATTGGCGCTTGCAGGGGCCGAAAGGTTGGGAAGCTCTCGAAATTGACGCTGGCAAGCGTCACGGCAAGGGCTTGATTGTACATGTGAAAGGCATTGATGACCGCGATTTGGCGGCTCGGCTTTGCCAGCGCGATATTGCTGTAGCTCGTGAACTGATGCCTGAGCTTGAGCATGGTGAGTATTACTGGCACCAGCTCGAAGGGTTAAAGGTTGTCAGCCATTTCGATGGCGAAGATCATGACTTTGGTACCGTCGCTCGCATGATGGAAACTGGCGCCAACGATGTAATGGTGGTGCGCGGTGGAGCGGATAAGCGCGAGCGCTTGATTCCCTATCTGCCGGATCAGTTTATTACCAATATTGACCTGGAAGTCGGTGTCATAACCGTCGACTGGGACCCGGCTTTTTAAGGCGTAGGAGCGATGGCAAAACGAATCGCTCTGGTAAGCATTTTTCCGGAGATGTTTGCCGCATTGACCGAGTATGGCGTCAGTGGACGGGCTGTGAAAGATGGCCTTTTAGAAGTTCGCTGTTGGAATCCTCGGGACTTTACCAGTGACAGGCACCGGACTGTGGACGATCGCCCTTACGGCGGTGGACCGGGAATGGTGATGTTAGCTGAGCCCCTTTACCAGGCTCTCGAGGCTGCTCGAGCTTGGGCTGGTGAAGACGGTGAATCTGTACGCAGTATCTACATGTCTCCCCAGGGTCGACAGCTCGATCAGGGTGGAGTGGAGCAGCTGTCTGCAGCTGGCAACCTGGTGTTGTTGGCGGGGCGCTACGAAGGTGTGGATGAGCGTATCGTCGAATCTATGATCGACGAGGAGTGGTCCATTGGTGACTATGTCCTCAGCGGTGGCGAACTGGCTGCTATGGTGATGGTGGATGCTATTACCCGCTTGATTCCCGGCGCACTTGGACACAACCAATCGGCGGTTGAGGACTCTTTCTCCTCTGGCCTGCTGGACTGCCCACACTACACCCGACCGGAACAATATCGGGGAGTAGCGGTACCGGAAGTTTTGCTTTCCGGCAACCATGAAAGAATACGCCGCTGGCGCCTGAAACAGGCATTGGCGCGCACGCAACAGCGACGCCCGGACTTATTGCAAGGGTTGGAGCTGAGCGATGAGCAGAAGTTGTTGCTGGATGAGATCCAGCGGGAACAGAAGCTCGAAGAAAATTGAGGCCGAATTCGCCGGGAGGCGCGAGTAGTTCGGTGAACTAGCTGAGAAGCTACACAATCTGTATTTGGGAGCGATCCAAATGACTAACAAAATTATCCAGCAGCTGGAGCAGGAACAGCTGAAGAGCGAAGTACCTCCCTTCGCACCGGGCGACACTGTAATCGTTCAGGTAAAAGTAAAAGAGGGCAACCGCGAGCGTCTGCAGGCGTTCGAAGGCGTGGTTATCGGTAAGCGCAACCGTGGTCTGAACTCCTCCTTCACTGTGCGTAAAATTTCCCACGGTGTTGGCGTTGAGCGTACTTTCCAGACTCACAGCCCGCTGGTTGACAGCATCAAGGTTAAGCGTCGCGGTGACGTGCGTCAGGCCAAGCTGTACTACCTCCGCAGCCTGACTGGTAAAGCTGCACGTATCAAAGAGAAGCTCAACTAAGCTCTCCTTGATCGCAGAAAAAGGCCGAAGCGTACGCTTCGGCCTTTTTTGTATGTGGGTTACGAGCAGCTTATTTGGTGTCCCAGATTGGGTCAGCTTGCCTTAACTGACATAAATGGACACGGGCTTGCCGTGGCGCGGGGATGCAGTCAGTTTCGCTAAAGCGCTCACGTCTTGCGGTGTTTTGCGTAGTCCAAGGTGACTGGATATGTTAAAACGTGCCAAATAGGTTCGCAGCGGCAAAGAGCTGCCATACTGGCTGGAACTGAAGGCCGATGATTAAGTCGAAGCCCAATGAGAATTTAAGGAGCAATTGGTAATGACGCTTATCAAGAAGCCGCTGGCAATCGCTGGCGCGCTACTCAGTCTGGTGGGCTCTGCAGCGTTGGCAGAAGTCGATACCAACGTTGTTAAAACCATCAAGACACGCCTTGAGGCGAGTAATCCCAAAGCAACCTATGGAGAGGTGCGGGAGAGCCCAATCGAGGGGCTTTACGAAGTGGATGTCGATGACGGCAACACGACCCTGTTCGTCTCTGCTGATGGCAATCACTTTGTTTACGGCGATCTCTACCAGGTGAAGGCTGGCGGTGTTGCCAACCTTTCCGAACAGCGTAGGGCGACACGCCGCGCTGAGGTGATGGGTGCCCTGGATACTGAGGATATGATTGTCTTCTCGCCGAAAGGTGAAACCAAGGCAAGTGTTTATGTATTTACCGATGTGGACTGCGGTTACTGCCGCAAGCTGCACCAGGATGTGCCTGAGCTGAACAAGCGCGGAATCGAAGTACGCTACCTGGCATTCCCGCGAGGTGGCCTGAATTCCCTGGGATATCGCAAGCTGGCAACTGCATGGTGTGCGGAAGACAGCAACAAGACGCTGACTGCACTTAAGAACCGTGAAAATGTGCCATTGGATGTCTGTAAGACAAACCCGGTTGCAGCTCAATACAAGTTGGGCAACGAGGCTATCGATGTGCGCGGTACGCCGACTATCGTGATGGAAGATGGTCGGGTTGTTCCCGGTTATCTGCCACCGGATCGCCTGCTTAAAGAGCTGGGAATTTAAGCCCGGCTGATAGCTAAAAAAACCGGCAGCCGAGAGGCCGCCGGTTTTTGTTTTTAAGCAGGGTTTTTAATTTCTACTTTTCTCGGCTGGGTCATATTCTCCGGCGCGAGGATATCGTTCAGTTCCTCCTCACTCAGTAACCCCTCATCAAGAATTAACTGCTTCACACTGGCACCAGTGATCAGTGCCTGCTTGGCGATGCGGGTGGCATTTTCATAGCCAATAAACGGGTTTACCGCAGTAATCAGGCCGATGCTGTTCTCAACCAGTTGCAGGCAGTGCTCTTCGTTGGCAGTGATGCCGCTCACACAGCGCTCCGCAAGCGTGGTCATGGCTTGGGTCATCAGGCGCATGGACTGTAGCAGGTTAAAGGCGATCACTGGCTCCATTACATTGAGCTGCAACTGACCGGATTCAGCAGCCAGGGTAATCGTGAGGTCGTTGCCGATCACCTGGTAGGCAACCTGGTTAACTACTTCGGGAATAACCGGATTGACCTTGCCGGGCATAATGGATGAGCCGGGTTGCATCGGCGGCAGGTTAATTTCATTGAGGCCAGCGCGAGGGCCGCTGGAAATCAGGCGTAAATCGCTGCAAATTTTCGAGATCTTAACGGCGATGCGTTTCATTACGCCGGAGAACATCACGAAGGCGCCCATGTCGGAAGTGGCTTCCACCAGGTTTTCTGCGCAGACAAAATCGATGCCGGAAATTTCTGACAGCGCGTTAACAACCAGCTGACGATATTCCGGGTCGGTATTAATGCCGGTGCCGATCGCGGTACCACCCATATTGATCTCTTTGAATAGAGCGACCAGCTCCTTCACTCTGTCGACATCTTCGCGCACAGTAGCGGCGAAAGCGGCAAACTCCTGGCCCAGGGTCATGGGTACGGCATCTTGCAGCTGGGTGCGCCCCATTTTAATTACTGAGGCAAACTCTTTGGCCTTCTTGTCGAACTCAACGCACAAGCTCTCCATGGACTGAACCAGGTCGCTGTAGCTGAGCAGAATGGCCAGGTTTATCGAGGTTGGATAAACATCATTGGTAGATTGCGACAGGTTTACATGGTTGTTGGGGTGGACTTTTTTGTACTCGGCTTTGTTGTGACCGAGTAATTCCAGTGCGCGGTTGGCAATCACCTCATTGGCATTCATATTGGTAGAAGTGCCAGCGCCGCCCTGAATCATATCTACCAAAAATTGATCGTGCAGTTTGCCATCGATAATCTCGTCACAGGCGGTGGCAATGGCACCCTGCACTTTGGGCTCCAGGTAGCCGAGCTGTCCATTGGCGCTGGCCGCAGCTTTTTTAACCATCGCCAGTGCTTTTACCAGATTGGGGAAGTGGTTCAGGGTAATTCCGGTAATCTGGAAATTTTCCAAAGCGCGCAAAGTTTGAATGCCAAAATAGACATCGGCAGGTACTTCGCGCTCACCCAATAAATCTTTCTCCAAGCGGGTTTCTGCACCTGCACTAAAAACCGGCATTGGTTTGAGTGTGTGGAAATCGTTAGTCATCAGTTTCTCTTCTCTTCATCGTATGGGCCTGTGTGGGGTGCGGTAATATCCCCACCTCCCGCAAGCCTCGTGTTGGGGTAATTTAGTAATTAATTGGGAAGTATTTTTAGAGTGGTGTCGCAAAGAAACTCTGCGGCCCCTCTGTAGAGGTTGCGCGAATATTCTCGCGAATATTTTTGTTTATCTCTTCGGACTCTGGACCAAAAACACCACATAATTTCAGTGCGTTTTTAATGCTGATGTTGCGACCGAGAGATTCGAGAACCACTTTTGTGCAGACGGGCTCACGCCTGTCACTGGCGGATGCTCCCAGTTTTAATCCGGATAGATAGCTGACCCGGCTTTTATAGGTAGGGTATAAAATAGTTTGTGCGATTTCATTGTGAGTCAACGACTCATAGCCGACCAAAAAAATACGATCGGCAAGAAAGAGCAGCATGCCTTTATAGCGGGATTTATACCACTCATCCCTATCCGGGTATCGCATACGCTCAAAGCGCTGAAAGTAATATCCATCACCATCCGACTCAATATGCAGCAGGCTGCGAATAATATGGTCGGAAAAGGTCATAGAATAGTGATATTCAAAATAGAAACCCAAATATTTATCGGCTCGTCCCAGGGATTCCCGCATCAGGATATCAATATCGCGATTGTAGGGCCTGGCTGGGAGACTGTCGGAAGAAGGTACATTGCGCACGCGAACAATTTGGCGGAATTGCTCGTGGGGCATCACGATTTCATGGGGCTCTACGCCAAAAAAATGACATATCTTTCCCAGGGTATACTGGGAGGGTTGAGTGTTACCGTTGAGATATTTATTGAACTGGGCACGATTCACCCCAATTCGCCGGCACACCTCGGCTATGGATGGGTAGAAGCTGCACAGAAGGCGGAGGTTTTGCGAAAAATCGTTGCTCATCGGTATTTTGCTTCTGGATAGAGGTTATCCCTTCAATCCCTGTTAATCACTCGGTCCCTTTTAAAAGGCGAAGCCATATGGCTTCGCCAATAGTTCCAGTTTCTATCAGTTGGGGTGGTTGCACTCACCGCACAACGGGCGCTGTAATAGGGTTTTAATTTCCGTATCGGAATAGCCCATTGCCAACAGATGGTTGAGCTTTACAAAACAGGCTTCGCTGGTCATATCCAGACCACCTATAACACCGGCATCAAGCAGTGCGGAGCCCGCAGCGTATTTCCCGAGATCCACCTGGTGTTCCAAACACTGGGACACTGCTACACAAATAGTGCCGAGCTTTGAAGCCTTCTCAAGCTGCTCGGTAAATGCGCTGTCGTCAGTCGGCGCATTGCCGGTGCCGTATGTTTCAATAATCAGGCCCTCGGGGCGGCTCTCTAAAATTTTCTCAATCAGTGAGGGAGATATACCGGGGAATAGTTTCAGTAAAATCACTCCGCCATTGGCATCGGCGGGAATCTGAAACTGCGGTTCACCGGTGGGCACCAGCAGGGCGTTGTGGTCGATATTGACCTGGATACCCACTTCCCCGAGGCAGGGGTAATTGGGGCTGCTAAAAGCATCCAGTGAGCCAGAACTGACCTTTACTGCACGGTTGCCGCGTAGAAGTTTGCCGTTGAAGTAGAGGCAAACCTCCCTGATATCGTCGGAGCCGCTTAATAGTAGCGCCGCAATTAAGTTGTTATAGGCGTCGCTGCGCATCTCCCGCAAGGGGATCTGGGAGCCGGTGACGACCACGGGCTTTTCAATGCCTTGCAGGGCAAAGGACAGTGCTGAGGCGGTGTAGGCCATGGTGTCGGTGCCGTGCAGCACCAAAAAGCCTGAGTACTGGCTATAGTTGTCGCGTATCAGGCTGGCAATGTGATACCAGTCCTTTGGTCGCATATTGGCGCTATCCAGCAGTGGGTCGAGTGCCTGGAAATCGTATTGTGGAAGCTGGCCGATAACATCTTGTAAGAGGCGGCCCAGTGCGCCTTCCAGGTCGGCGTCAGGCACATAGCCCGATTCGCTTCGGCGCATTCCCAGGGTTCCGCCTGTATAAAGGATTAGGGTTTTCTTCATTACTCGACCACTATCTGAGTCCGGATTCAGTACGCCCCTATTTTGTGCAAAGGCGCGGTGGATGCAATTTCGCAGGTTGCTGTTACCTGATGCTAGTAGATGCTTCTATAGCATCTACTGAGGACGCTGTTGGTTTCAAGAGGTGATTTTGGGTGACAGAAGTTTCGACTCTACTCTAGCCGGAAGCGGTGCCTTTATGGCGCAATTATATTGACTTTTTTACGTTCCGCTCGGTAAGGTTGATGATCTTTTGTCAATTTTATTTGCATTTATTGCGCGGCTTCCTGTGGTGGCACTTTCTATGTAATCGGGGATAGATCCCGGTCTGGTTCGCTGCCCCTATAGTTGCGCGGAGGAACATTGTGAGCGCAACAGTGGAAGAGACTGCGGAGGCGGAGGCTCAGGTGGTTGTAAAAAAGGCACCCCGTGCCGTGCGGATCGGTATCTGTGGCCTGGGTACTGTCGGCAGTGGAACGGTGAATGTATTGGCGCGCAATGGGCGGGAAATTGCAGTCCGTTGTGGTCGCGCCCTGGTCATTGAGCAAATAGGCGCGCGCCGCGATAACGCACACTGTGATACCAGCCAGATAAACGTTACCCGGGATATTTTCGATGTCGCCAATAATCCCAACGTGGATATTTTGGTGGAGCTTATCGGTGGCACTACGGTAGCCAAGGAGCTGGTGCGCACAGCGATTGAAAATGGCAAGCATGTTGTCACCGCCAATAAGGCGCTGATTGCCGAACACGGCAACGAGCTGTTTGAGCTGGCCGCAAAGCACAATGTCACCATTGCCTATGAGGCGGCGGTAGCTGGCGGTATTCCGATTATTAAATCCCTGCGCGAAGGATTGGTGGGCAACCAGGTGCAGTGGCTCGCCGGAATTATTAATGGCACCGGCAATTACATCCTCACTGAGATGCGGGAAAAAGGGCGGAGTTTCGATGAAGCTCTGGCCCAGGCCCAAGCTTTAGGGTATGCGGAAGCGGACCCCACTTTTGATGTGGAAGGTATCGATGCTGCTCACAAGCTGGTGATCATGGCTTCCCTGGCATTTGCTATGCCGCTTGCTTTTGACAAAGTGTACACCGAAGGCATCAGCCGGATCTGTAGTGAAGATATTCGCTACGCAGATGAGCTGGGATACCGTATCAAGCACCTGGGGATTGCGCGTCGCACCGACAAGGGTGTGGAGTTGCGGGTGCACCCGACCTTAATTCCCCAGCGCCGCTTGATCGCCAACGTAAACGGCGTTATGAATGCGGTGCTGGTCAGCGGCGATGCTGTGGGACCAACCCTGTATTACGGCGCTGGTGCGGGCGATGAAGCCACGGCATCGGCAGTGATCGCCGATCTTGTTGATGTGGCCCGCACTCTTGAGGCCAAGCCGGAGCACAGAGTGCCGGCAGCGGGTGTCGCCCTTGCGGATCAAGGGGGAACCCAGGTATTGCCAGAAGAAGATGTTATTACCAGTTATTACCTGCGTATCGCAGCCCACGACAAGCCTGGTGTTATGTCTCAGGTAGCCACCATTTGTAGTGATCAGGGCATCAGCATCGAGGCTCTGATCCAGCACGAACCGGTTGAAGGTGAGGCACTTGTCCCGGTGGTGATTTTGACCAGTCGAGCCGATGAAGCCAGCCTCCGCGAAGCGGTTGCACAAATAGAGGCTTTGGAAACGGTCGAAGGTGAAGTCGTCAGGATTCGTGTTGAGAGCCTCGGATAAACCCTGCGGGCGCCGAGTGACATAACCCCGGGCTCGGTGCCCCAATCAATAAACTCCCCAGCCAGCGATAAGAGCCAAGAAATACTGTGAAATTTGTCAGCACACGCGGCAGCGCGCCGTCTCTCTCCTTCGCCGATACTGTACTAACAGGCCTTGCCAGCGATGGAGGTCTCTATGTTCCCGAGACTTTGCCGAAGTTTTCTCGTGAGGAAATTGCCTCTATGGCGGGGCTCGATTACGAGCAGCTGGCCTTTCGCATTATCCAGCCGTTTGTGGGGGATGATCTCAGTGATGAAGAGCTGAGCGGTATCATCGGGCGTTCCTATAAGCACTTCCGCCACAAAGCTATTGCCCCGCTGGTGCAGACGGACACCAATGAGTGGGTGCTCGAGTTGTTTCACGGGCCCACCCTGGCATTTAAAGATTTTGCCTTGCAGTTCCTCGGTCAACTCTTTGATCACCTGCTGAAAAAGCGCGGTGAAAGAGTGGTGGTTATGGGGGCAACTTCTGGGGATACCGGTTCGGCCGCGATCGAAGGTTGCCGCCACTGCGACAATATCGATATTTTTATTCTGCACCCCCATAACCGTGTGTCTGAAGTCCAGCGACGCCAGATGACCACAGTGCAGTCGGACAACGTATTTAATATCGCTCTCGAAGGTAATTTCGACGATTGCCAGAATATGGTGAAAGCGAGTTTTGCCGATCAATCATTCCTGCCCGATGGACGCCGCCTGGTAGCGGTTAATTCCATTAACTGGGCGCGGATTATGGCGCAGATCGTCTACTACTTTTATGCCGCCCTGCGCCTGGGGGCGCCGGATAAAACCGTTAATTTCTCCGTACCCACCGGTAATTTTGGCGATATTTTTGCCGGTTACCTGGCGAGGCAGATGGGTTTGCCTATCGACCAATTGGTAATTGCGACCAATGCCAACGATATTCTGCATCGTTGCATCAGCGGCAATGACCACACTCCCAAACCACTGGTGCACAGCTTGTCTCCCAGTATGGATATTATGGTGTCGAGTAACTTTGAGCGATTGCTGTTTGACCTCTACGGTCGCGATGGTGCGACGGTTGCTGAATTGCTCGCGGATCGCAGCCAACCCATGCATTTGAGTGAATCGGCCCTGGGCAAAGCGAGAGAAGTTTTCTCCTCCAGCCGGGTGGATGACAAGCGCACGGTTGAAGTGATTGGCGAGACCTTCAGCTCCTGCGAATATCTGCTCGATCCGCATACAGCTATCGGGGTTGAAGCCGCACGACAGGTACGTCACTCCACCGAACAGCCCATGGTTTGCTTATCTACCGCACACCCGGCAAAATTCCCCGATGCCGTGGCCCAGGCCCTGCCAGAAAAAGAGATTCCCCTGCCGAGTCATATGCAGGATCTCTGGCAGCGGGAGGAGCGCTTCAAGGTATTGCCCAATAACTTGTCCCAAGTACACGACTATATGGCGACGATGCTGTCAGAAGGCAGTTAATCGGCACACTGTCGTGCAATAAGCGGCAACCGATTAGCTATTTGTTTGCTGAGAAATACATTGAGTACAAAAATTCAGCGACGGCCAGTGGATTTGTCTACTGGCCGTTTTGCTTCTGAAACACCAAAAATATTGCAACGTGTCCTGTTGGGGCGGGGGATTGTCAGCGAAGAAGCGCTGGATCACAGTCTCTCTCAATTACAGAGCCCGCAGAGTATGCGCGGGCTGGAGGCTGCCGTTGCTTTGCTGGTGGAGGCTATCCACGGGCAGAAGAAAATCCTTATCGTGGGGGATTTCGATGCGGATGGAGCCACCAGTAGCACCTTGGGGGTGTTGGCCCTGGGTGCAATGGGCGCGCCGGGGGTTGAGTACCTGGTGCCGAATCGCTTTGACTTTGGCTACGGGCTGACTCCAGAAATTGTCGAGGTAGCCAAAGATTATCAGCCCGATCTGCTGATCACCGTAGATAACGGTATCAGCAGTATCGAGGGCGTGGCAGCGGCAAAAGCTGCTGGTATGAAAGTGATTGTGACGGATCACCACCTGCCCGGCAGTGAGCTGCCGCAGGCGGATGCCATCGTAAACCCGAACCAGCCGGACTGTGGCTTTCCCAGCAAGAACCTCGCCGGAGTGGGGGTGATCTTTTATCTGCTCAGCCGTTTGCGCACGGCCCTGCAGCAGAGTGGGTGGTTTGAGCAGAGCGGTATCGCCCCGCCCAATATGGCCGAATACCTGGATTTGGTCGCCTTGGGTACTGTGGCCGACCTGGTCCCACTGGATCACAACAACCGGATTCTGGTTCACCAGGGCATCGCCCGTATCCGCGCCGGCCGCTGCCGGCCCGGAATTGCCGCCCTGATGGAGGTTGCCGGGCGCGATCAGCGCAGGCTCTCCACCACAGATATTGGTTTTATTTTGGGGCCGCGTATTAATGCGGCTGGCCGTCTCGACGATATCGGCACCGGTATCCGCTGCCTGCTCACCCGCGATCCCAGTGAAGCGCGGGAGCTGGCCGGCGAGCTGGACGCCCTGAACCGGGATCGCAAAGCGATCGAGCAGGGGATGCAGCGGGAAGCAATGGCGGCCCTGGATGAGTTGCGCCTGGAGGGCGAAATTCCCTGGAGTTTGTGTCTGTACGATGCCAACTGGCATCAAGGTGTGGTGGGTATTTTGGCCAGCCGCATCAAAGAGAAGTTCCACCGCCCGGTGATCGCATTTGCTGAGGGTGATAATGGCCTGGTGAAGGGCTCTGCGCGTTCGATTCCCGGGCTGCATATTCGCGATGCCCTGAGTGACGTAGCCGCCTCTCATCCGGACCTGATCAGCAAGTTCGGTGGCCACGCTATGGCGGCGGGGCTGAGCTTACCCCAGGAAAACCTGGAGGCTTTCCGCAAGGCTTTTGAGCAGGTGGTGCGCAACCGCCTGAATGAAAACCAGCTGCACGCGGTTATCGACTCTGATGGTGAGTTGGAATCTGGGGATTACACTTTGCACACGGCAGCCATGTTGCGTGCTTGCGCGCCCTGGGGACAGGCGTTTCCAGAGCCGGTATTCGACGGTGAATTCCTGTTGCTGCAACAGCGCATTGTCGGCGAGCGCCATTTAAAAATGGTGGTGGCGCCGCCCCAGGCGCCGCAATTAGAGCTGGATGCTATTGCTTTTAATGTGGACTCCGAGCAGTGGCCGCAGCCCACGGAAAGAGTGCGCTTGGCTTTTAAGCTCGATGTTAATGAATTTCGCGGGCGGGAATCCCTGCAATTAATGGTGAGCCTGTTAGAAGCGGTATAGGGTGCACTTTGTATTTGGCTGTTGGGAAAAACATGGAGTTTTTTGCAACAGCTCCCAAGTTGTTTGGAAGTAAAAAGTAGTGAAACGCAAACAAGTCCAGGCCGAAGTCCTACTGTTATTAGCCGCTCTCTTCTGGGGCGTTGCCTTTGTGCCGCAAAAGATTGCCATGGCGGATATTGAGCCGCTGGCATTTAACGCATGGCGTTTTATTCTCGGTGGTTTAATCCTGATCCCCATCGTTTACTGGTTGTCCTCCCGTCGCGATGCCCAGCCCGGTGAAGCCGAGGGGCAATCGGTGAATCACACCTGGCGCGCCTGCCTGCCCGGTGGTGCACTGTTGGGTTTTTGGCTGTTTCTCGGTGCAGCGCTGCAGCAGGTGAGCCTGCTTTATACCACTGCCGGTCGCGCTGGATTTATTACCGGTTTTTATTTACTGCTGGTGCCGGTGATCGGTTTGTCCCTGGGGCATAAAACCAACCGCTGGACCTGGATGGGAATTGGCCTTGCTTTGTTCGGTCTCTATTGGTTGGCAGACTTCAGTGAAGAATCCCAGCTGGTGGGCGACTTAATGGTATTTGCCAGTGCCTTTGTTTTTGCTATCCAGGTATTGACGGCAGATCGATTGGTAAAACGCTACGACGCTTTGCGACTCGCCTGTATCCAGTTCCTGGTGTGTGGCTTTTTGTCCGCCGTAGCTTCGCTATTTACCGAGGAGGCGACACTGCAATCGGCGATCGATGCGGCTTGGCCTATCGCCTACATGATGATTTTCTCCACGGCACTGGCATTTACTTTCCAGCTCCTGGCCCAACGCTACGCCGCGCCTTCCCACGCCACTGTAATTATGAGCCTGGAGGCAGTTTTCGCTCTGGCGGCGGGCTGGCTATTCCTCAATGAAATGCTCAATACCACGGAATTAATTGGCTGTGGTTTGATGCTGGCGGGGATGCTGGTCAGTCACTACGGCAACCACAGCGGTACTCATCACTAGGGAAGTCAATGGAATTATCGACATTGGCACTCTTTGTTCCCGCGAGGTTCTTTGCCTCGGTTACACCGGGGCTCTGCATGATGCTATCGCTCAGCCTGGGAATTACCCTGGGCGTGCGCCAGACTCTGTGGATGATGGTGGGGGAGTTGATCGGTGTTGCGTCGGTGGCGATTACCTCTGCACTCGGTGCTGCGGTATTGATGGTTCAGTATCCGACTTTATTTCAGCTGTTCAAATACTGCGGAGCCGCCTATTTGGCCTGGATAGGACTGCAGATGTGGCGCTCCCGGGGGCAGCTGGCTCTGATGGATCAGGGTGATACAGTCGACGCTAGTCGACCATCACGAAGAGCGCTGGCGCTACAGGGTTTTGTCACTGCTGTGGCCAACCCCAAGAGCTGGGCGTTTTTTATTGCGTTGCTTCCGCCTTTTATTAACGATGCCAAACCTCTGGTACCCCAGCTCTCAGTCTTGCTGGCGATATTGCTGTTTTTGGAGGCGTTGTGCCTGCTGATCTATGCCAGTGGCGGCCAGGCCCTGAGTCGACTACTGGAGCGGTCTGAAAATGTGCGTTTGGTTAATCGGATCTCTGGTACTTTGATGCTATCAGTGGGAGCCTGGTTAGCATTATCCTGACACGGCGTATTTTACGCTAGCAGCTATAAGTTGGTTTGATCGCACCATATGCATTGTCGCTTCCGAATACTATTTTTCTAAAATTCGGTATATATGGTGCAAAAATTCAAGTGCACTGCAGCAATGGTACTGTGTTTGAAGCTGATCTCGGTTGAAAGACTGTTTTAATCTGGCTGATAACTACAGGGTCAGGTTTAACCACATAACAGGTCTTATTAAGTGTCGATGGTTTTGCTAAATATATTGTTGGTGACTTTGTTTAGTTGAGCTGAGCTAAAGTCCTGACCTGATAATGAGTATGACTAATGCGGATTTTTATATTTAGAGGTCAGCTTAATATCCTAATCTATTAAAATTGTTAGTGGCAAAGTTTTCTATCGCTGTAATAGCGGAATTTTCGGAGTTATTTAATAGTGGTGTGAAAGTTTTTCTTCAATTGGCAGGGTCAATACAACAGCTCCTCAGGAATATTGCCCTTACTGATTACTCAAAGGTGAGATCATAATTTTCTTATTATTACTTGAGGCCAATTTATTGGTTTTCAATGCCGGTCTGTATTTTGATGTAAGTACTTACGGTATATCAATCCGTAAAATGCTACGGTTTTTTTCGGTTCACTTGGATGTAATTTCTGGCGTGCAGGTTGTGCCTGGCTATGATTTCACTTTTTGCCGCTGTGACAAAACTAAAGCCTGAGACTGATGCAGGTTGAGTTGTCGTGTAGAGGATGAGTTCCCCTGAAATGCGGGTGTGGATTTTTCGCAGGTCCACTTTAGTTGCATTTTTTGTACAAAGTGGTTGCACATTCTTGAATTAAGATTCGGCCCTGAAAAAAATATCCCGTAAGGAATCACTCCATGACCATCTATTTTGCTAATAAAAGCCTCGCGGATGTAAACGGCATAAAAGTCCATGCGCGCTACAGTTTTGTATCAATATTTCAAAATCTACCCAATAAAAAAGGGTCATCTGATGGCAGGCTGACTCACAAATTGGCGCCCGCTATCAAATTGGCTTTGGAAGCCCTGAATGATGTTTACACCCGTTTTACCAGTGGGTCAGCCCTTAAAGATAAAGGCTCCTTCCAACAGTACTTAGCGAAATATTTTTTTATTGATAAAGCTGAGAAAAATGACGACTATTTTGGCGTTCTTGCCATGATCAAAGCAATTAAAGGCGGTCTCGAGACAAATAATAATGTCATTAAGGTTTTTTCTGATATTCCGCTCACGAAGAAGAATTTTGTGGTTTCAGGTTATGTTACTCGCTACCACATTGGCAAATCAAAATCGCATGCGACTGCTTGCAAGGAGGCGACAGTGAAAGATGGCAAATTAGGCTTTGTCGAGGTTGAGAAAGGCGATGTGCACATGAATGCTTACACTATAGATAATAATAGTAACTTTTTAAATGCCGTTACCTTTTTACATGAAGCCAGTCATAAATACGCCGGTACTGTCGATCATGGGGATAAAGGCTATACGGATAAAGAGGGTGAATATCTAAAAAAAGGCTTGACCAAAGGGTCTGCGTTGATAAATGCAGAAAGCTATGCACGGTTTATTATGCACTACTATGCTGCGGAGAATGGGGTAGATACAGCAATCTGATAAAATAAGATTAGTGAGGTGGGTCTTGATTTTAGGTAGTTAGGGCCCAAAGCTAGTCCGAATTTTAGCTCCATAAGAATTGTCAAAAAGCAAAATTTGATCTTGTTGAAGTAGTGGTGCTTTGGGGTCATAAAGTCCAATATTTCTGGATCGATTGCTGTTCATTTAATATTTAGTGCAGGTAGCCTTCCCGCTTGATGAGTCTTGCTTAAGTGTTTCTTGGATTTCCATAACTGGCACACATGGTGATAACGAAGGAGTCTAGCTCGCTGATTCTTAAAGAGCGATACCAGATCGAATCCCTCAATAGATAGAACTATTCGGCTCTACATCTATATTGGAAGTCCAAATATTAGTACCTGGTGAGAGAGTCAATAAATTTCTTGGAATAACTATGGATTTATTGGCGCGGGTTCTTTTGGACTGCACAATAATTGCATAATGCATACAAACTGATTGCACATTCACAATTTAGAGTATGGCGCATAGAAAGATAACCAGCATTCTGAGAAATATAAAATGCCTAAAATGCCTAAGTTTAATAAAAAGCTCTATTTTGCCGAGAAAAGTCTAAGTCCGCAAATTCATGTGCGCTACAGTTATGGGTCAATATTTAATAATATACCCGATAAGATGGGGTCGTTTGATGGTCGGCTGACCAATAAATTAAAGCCCGGTATCGATCTGGCTATGGACGCGCTGAATTACGTGCACAGCCGCCTCAGCAGTGGGTCTGCTTTTAAGGGCGACGAACACTTCAAGTACTACCTCAAGCGTTACTTTTTTATCGATGATATCGATAAAGACTCTAACTTTTTGACCCTTTACACCACGATAAAGATGATGAAGACTGGCCTTGGAACCAATAAAACGGTTATTAAGGTCTACAGTAGTCCGAAAGATGGGACTGAGGGTTATGTTGTAACCTACTTTAAAAATGCCGGGGACCACACCACACCCGGTTTCTATACTGACACCAGCAGCGACACAATGAAGAGGAGACGTGGGGCCAAGGGCGACATACATATGGAAAGTGGTTGTATTAAATCAAATTCTAACTACCACAATGCCGTTACCTTTTTACATGAAGCCAGCCACAAGTACGCTAGCACAGCTGATTTTGGTGAAAAGGGATATACTGTAAAAAATACAGGAGCTTATCGGGAGGGCGGCCTGACTACAGAGCAGGCATTGATCAATGCTGAGTCCTACGGCAAATTTATTATGGATTACTACATCAAGCAGAACAGCTTAAATATTGCAATCTGGTAATAGCGAATCCGTAAAGAGGCCTCTGTTTCCCGCCAGCGGAGCCTGTAATCAACCTGTTCAATCAAATTATCGTTTCTAAAATACTGCGTTATTCACGCTTCTCCAGCCGCAACGGGCGCAAAATAACTGTATTTCCGGTATCCTGATATTGCCAGTTGGAGTCTTGCTGGCACTATCTTGATTCCGATAAATATCGCTTTATGGAGAAAAGCTCAATGCTAATGAAGCCTTTGTCTTTACTGTTGGTACTGATATTCGCCGTCACAACCGCAGCTTGCGGCCAGTCGAGGGAGGAGAAAGCGATGGAGAACGAGGTTGAGAACACACCCGGCGCGGCGGAACCCGAGGTCGCACCCACGCTTCCCGCAGCCACCATGACGCCAGGGGAAATGGTGTGGATTTACCGCAGCAGTGGCAGCAAGCAGTGCGAAGGGGGTGGCATGACCCTTCAACAGAGCTTGGCCAAATTGCGTGACAGTGGGGTGAGGGTACAGGAGTCCCGCTGTGGAGTCCGTACAGACCGGATGTATCCAGCCGTATGTGGCGCACCCACTGGAGATATCCTGATGCACCTGATCGGTATGGATGCCCTGGATGCCTCACTTGAACTGGGGTATAACCCCGCCGAGAAAGTGCAGTATCAGTTTGCTGCCTGTCGGGACAACAGTGCCTGAGTTGAAACTTTAAGTGGGGTAATTGTGAATATTTCCCAAGCCGCAGAGCATTCGGGCCTCAGCGCCAAGGCCCTGCGCCACTACGAAAGTATTGGCCTGGTGGTGCCCGGCCGCTCAGGTAATGGCTATCGGGATTACTCCACTACCGATGTCGAAACCCTCTGCTTCGTGCGCCGCGCGCGGGCTTGTGGCTTTACCACTGAGGAGGTCCGGGCGCTACTGGGGTTGCGGGATAACCCGGAACGCCACAGCCGCGAGACCAAAGACCTGGTAAATCACAAGCTTACCCAGCTCGAAGAGCAGTTGCAGACCCTGCTGGGGATGCGTGCAACCTTGCTGGCTTTTGCCGACAGTTGCGCCGGCAATGAGTCTCCGGACTGCGCAATCCTGGAAAAGCTATCGGGACAGACCGCCTAGTAGAGGATTTGCCGCCATATCAGCCCCTATCTGACTGGAAGGACCCCCGCGCGCTGCGGTAGAATGCGCGCCGCTTTTTATTTTGTCCGGACACCGAAAGTTCATGGAAATCAATCCCCTCATCAATCAATTAAAAGACCTCGAAGAGCGCACTGACGTTCTTAGGGGGTATCTTTGACTACGCCAGCAAGAAAGAACGCCTTACCGAAGTAGAGCTGGAGCTGGCTGAGCCGAGCGTTTGGGACGACCCCAACCGCGCACAGGAACTGGGGCGCGAGCGTTCCTCCCTGGAAACGGTGGTTAACACCATCGAAAACCTCGACTCCGGCATCGACGATTGCCGCGAGCTGCTGGAAATGGCAGTTGAGGAAAATGATGAGGACTCCGTAGGGGAGGTCTCCACTGAGATCGAAGGCCTCCAGCAGCAGCTGGGGATTCTGGAATTCCGCCGTATGTTCTCTGGCGAGAACGACGAGAACAATGCCTACCTGGATATCCAGGCTGGCTCCGGCGGTACCGAGGCCCAGGACTGGGCGGAAATGATCCTGCGTATGTACCTGCGCTGGGGTGAAGCCCACGGCTTCAAGACCACCCTGGAAGAGGTCTCTGCGGGGGAAGTTGCCGGTATCAAGAGTGCCACTGTGCACTTTGCCGGCGACCATGCCTTTGGCTGGCTGCGCACAGAAACCGGTGTACATCGCCTGGTGCGCAAATCGCCGTTTGATTCCGGCAACCGTCGTCACACTTCTTTCAGCTCGGTATTTGTGTCACCGGAAATCGATGACAATATCGAGATTGAAATCGACAAATCCCAGGTGCGTGAAGACACCTACCGCGCCTCCGGCGCCGGTGGTCAGCACGTCAACAAAACCGATTCTGCGGTGCGTTTGACCCACACAGAATCCGGTATCGTCGTACAGTGCCAGAGTGAGCGCTCCCAGCACCAGAACCGCGATAAAGCCTGGAAAATGCTGCGCGCAAAAATGTACGAGCAGGAAATGCTCAAGCGCAACGCAGAGAAGCAGGCCATGGAAGACAGCAAGGCCGACATCGGTTGGGGCAGCCAGATCCGCTCCTACGTGTTGGACGACCAGCGTATCAAGGACCTGCGCACCAATGTCCAGACCAGCAACTGCCAGGCAGTACTGGACGGAGACCTGGACCAATTTATCGAAGCCAGCCTCAAAGCCGGTCTCTGATTTAAAGTCTCCACTCTCACCGCGCCCCTCGTCGATGAGGGGCAATATCAATCACAAAACTGATAGATCACCATGACTGATATCCAGCAAGACGAAAACAAACTGATCGCCGAGCGCCGCACCAAGCTTTCCGCTCTGCGCGAGAAGGGCAATGCTTTCCCCAACAGTTTTCGCCGCGAGAACCTCGCTGCCGACCTGCAAGCTGAGTTCGGCGATAAACAGAAAGAGGAGCTGGAAGAACTGGGTAAACGGGCGTGCGTAGCAGGGCGAATCCTGGCTAAACGCGGACCCTTTATGGTGATCCAGGATGTGTCTGACCGCATCCAGCTCTACGCCGATAAAGCGGCACAGAAAGATATTAAAGAGCGCTTCGGTGCCTGGGATATCGGCGACATCGTCGGCGTAAAAGGCACACTGCACAAATCCGGCAAGGGCGATCTCTACGTCAACTGTGAAGAGTACAGCCTGCTGACCAAAGCGCTGCGCCCGCTGCCGGAAAAATTCCACGGCATCGCCGATCAGGAAATGCGTTATCGCCAGCGCTACGTGGACCTGATTGCCACGCCGGAAGCCCGCGAAGTGTTCCGCGTGCGCTCCAAAGTGATCGAGTACATCCGCGACTTCCTTAACGCCCAGCAGTTTATGGAAGTGGAAACGCCCATGCTGCAAGTTATTCCCGGTGGTGCCAGCGCGCGTCCGTTCGTTACCCATCACAATGCGCTGGATATCGATATGTACCTGCGCATTGCCCCGGAGCTGTACCTGAAGCGTCTAGTCGTGGGTGGTTTTGAGCGGGTTTACGAGATCAACCGCAACTTCCGCAACGAGGGCCTGTCCACGCGCCACAACCCCGAATTCACCATGCTGGAGTTCTACCAGGCGTACGCGGACTACAACGACCTGATGGACCTCACCGAGAAGATGCTGCGCGGTATCTGTGAAGATGTACTGGGCTCCACGACTGTGGAATACCAGGACAGCAGCTACGACTTCTCCAAGCCGTTCGCGCGCTTGTCTGTGTTCGACTCCATCCTGCACTACAACCCGGAACTGACTGCGGCCGATATCGACAATATCGAATCCGCCCGCGCCGTTGCCGAGAAGCTGGAAATCCCGCTAAAAGACAGCTGGGGCCTGGGTAAGGTACAGATCGAGATCTTCGAGAAGACTGTAGAGCATCGTCTCGACCAGCCGACCTTTATCACTGAGTACCCAACCGAAGTGTCTCCGTTGGCTCGCCGTAACGATGACAACCCGTTTGTCACTGACCGCTTTGAATTCTTCGTTGGCGGCCGTGAGATAGCCAATGGTTTCTCCGAGTTGAACGATGCGGAAGATCAGGCCGAGCGCTTCAAAGCCCAGGTTGCGGAGAAAGATGCCGGTGACGACGAAGCCATGCACTACGACGCCGACTATATCCGCGCGCTGGAATACGGCCTGCCGCCCACCGCTGGTGAGGGCATCGGCATCGACCGTCTGGTAATGCTGTTTACCAACTCTCCATCGATCCGCGACGTACTGCTGTTCCCGCATATGCGCCCTGAAGCGAACGACTAATCGCTTCTCACTGCCGGGTAGTTTCACCTGCCCGGCAGTATTTCCTCGCTCTGAAACTTCCCTCAGCTCTATCTATCCTTATTTATTGTGATGCTCTATCGAGCCTCAAGTGATTTGGGGTGGTTACAGCTATGAAACAGGGACAGGCGAAAGAGAAAAGCGCAAGGCAAATATTGGCGCTGATTCTCTGTAGCTTTATCTCCTGTGCAGTCGCTTCTCAAAGTTCGGAACCAGCACCAGTTACCAACCCAACCTCCAAAGGGCCCGATGATTGGCGCTTCCTCGTCACTCCCTATCTTTTTCTCCCACTTCGCACTAAAGGGACTTCCACTGTTGCTGACACCAGTGTCGATATAGACCTGGATTTAAGTAAAACCCTGGAACTGCTCAACGCTGCATTTTCTGTGCGCCTGGAAGCCTGGAAAGGGCGCTTTGGACTAGTGGCGGATCTTTACTATGTGCACCTCAGTGTGGATAAGGGAGCAACCATAACCCCGCCGCGAAACCCACAGCTGGATATCGATGTAGATATTGATGTAGATATTGATGTAGATATTGATGTAGATATTGATGTAGAGGTGGATGCTCGCCAGGGCTGGATAAATGCCCTGGCCGGTTACAGGGTTTTAGAAGGGAACCTGGCTAATAGTGGACGAAAGTACTTTGTTGATGTGGGAGCGGGCCTGCGCTGGAACCGATTAAAGCAGGAAGTGAAAGCACGAGCGGGAATTAATATAGGCCCCAGACCCGAATTCAGGAATCGCCTTGGCGGCAAACAGAGTTGGTGGGAACCTACGCTATCTGCGCGAGGTGCAATCGGAATTACTGAATGCCTGACCATTGCTGTACGCACGGAATTGGGAGGCTTTGGCGCTGGGGGTGATGACTTACAGTGGAATCTATTAGCCGGATTCGACTGGCGCGCCTGGAAAACCACCTCACTGCGTTTTGGGTATCAGTATTACAGTATTGATTATTCCGACCGGCTCTCTGATGGGCGATTTGCTTATGATATTACTCAACATGGGCCGTATATAGCGGCGACTTGGCGGTGGTAGTTGAGTGAGTTCTATTTTCGATTAAAACGTGTGGCTCTGCTCAAAGATCTTCTTAGTGACCGTTATTTTTGAAGAGGCTAAGATCTTTAGAAGAATAAACTTAAAGTCAAAGAGTTGGTTATCTATTTGTAACTTGTGATAGTGGTCATATGGGTCACACTTTTTATCTGGTTCTATGGTCTCGTTTATGTATATCTAATTGAATTGATAGCGAAAGGTAAATGTGAGCAGTGAATTTACATTTGAAATAGTAGTCAAGATAATAGTAGTTAGAATGAATGCTATATAAATGCTGCGTGAATGGATGATCAGGTGGGTTGGCCAATATTTTTAGAGAAATATTACTCTTTGACAATTATAGGTATGGTCGTAGGACTGATTTATCCAATATATATGACCTTTTGGAGTAACCAAGCTAGGCGCGGAGAATTGTCGGAAGAACCTAGAAGCCGAGTTTCTCTTATGCTCAGTAGCATAATCAGTTCATTCAAATTTGGAGTTTTTACATTCCTGTTTTTAACAATAGTTGCTCTATTGTACGGTATAACGCTTACGATCTGGGCAATATTCCATGAATTATACAGCTAGTGGCCGTTATCGATCCTACGGGACCGGAATGGCTTTTCTACTGCTTCAAAGTTAGGCACTATATTCATTAAACGTGAGTCACTATGGAAAACCCTGCAGTCTACATTATTACATTGATAGCTGGCGGACTGGCTACACTTTGCTGGTTTCTCATCCGACGCAATCATGTCCTGTCCGAAAAAATTGGAATCCTCCAAGCATCGATTGATAGTAAAGATAAAGAGCTTCAAAGGCTTATCACTGAAAGGGAAGAGGCTGATAAAGCATGTAACGAAGCGATCAAGACTCTCTCAAAAGAAAATGAAAAGCTTAAAAGTGCAATTTCTCAATACAAAAAACCAGTTCATATGCCACAACCTATAAAGCCAATGGGTAGCGGTATAAAGTAAATGTAACAAGTTTAGGCTTTGCGCCTGAATAATGGCCCATATTTGGACGTTAGTAGTGAATAAGTTATCTGAGATCTTCGAGAATATGAAAGTTGATAAAAGTGATGCTCGAAAAAGAGCTGATGAAATTAAGCCTTATCGCTGTAAAAATCTGATAGCTGTTCTCGAGTGCCCAATGGATATGAAGAACATTGGAACAGTCATTAGAAACGTCAATGCGTTAGGCGTTGAAAAAACGTACATTGTTGATCCGCGCAACTTATTGCCCAATGATTGGCAGGAAATGAGAGAAAGGAAATCACTCTCAAAACCGTCTGTCTCTGCGATCAAATGGAGCTTCGTAAAGCGTTTTGATAGTACCGAGGAATGCCTGGATCATTTGGTAAAAAACAGATTTATCTCGATTGTCACCTCTCGCCATGTAAAAGGAAAAGACAACTTTATATTGCATGAGGCTGATTACACTCAGCCAAAACTGGCTGTTTGGTTTGGTAACGAATCTAGAGGTATAAGTGATCTTGCAGTCGAAAATAGTGCTTTCTGTGTATCCATTCCAATGTTTGGAATGATTGAAAGCCTGAACCTCGGAACAACTTCTGGCATTGTATTGTATGAAGTTACTAAGCAGCGCCGCGAGTATCAGGAAAAGTACAAGAGAGCAAACCGTAGCGACTAATAAAGTAATGCAGCTGGCGTCTTGTTTGTATGATTTTTGCACACTTATTGCGCTATTATTCATTCCTGTACAAATAAGCACAAAGTAAGCCGAGCCTGATTACGGCATTATTACTCTGTGAGGCTTATATGCAATTTAAGCTCTTAAAGGAATAGATCAAGATAGAGATTATTTGCTAGATCTCAGAAAGTTGACAATGACCGAGCATCTTGAAATTTGGTCAGTTTCTTTCGGAACAAGAACATGAGTGTCGACTAGGTGACATTTATGAATGCTCATATTTAATTGTTCATAATGATCACGTTATTGGTCTATTGAAATATCGTGAATTTGACGAAAAATTGAAATTATGCAACTATAAATTGACTCAAATTATCGATGTAAAGGGTTGGGCAAAAAGCTCTTGAACAAGTCATTGAAGCTTTCAAGTCAAAATATTTTTTAGTTAACTGTTGTAAAAGAAAATAGAGCACTTAATTTATGGAAAAAGCTTGGGTTTTCAATTTTTTGGGAAGATGAGCTCGAATGCTTTATTTGGGTTGAAGCTATGAAAAATATAATTATTTTTTTGATATTTTCATTACTTTTGGTTTCCTCTTATTCCTCGCCGAGGTTTGAGGCTGATTATGGTTTCATTAGTCCGGCAGACGAGAGTTCTATTATGCTGCATGTTTAATCGATTTGTGCCAGGAGGAGGATGCTACACGTGTGGGCTTCTTTTGTAGCATTTTAATATGAGAAAGTTTTTAGCTTCTTCTTGGGTCGCGCTTGCATGCCACTGTGAACGCCTACTTAAATATCACAATTCAAATTTCGTCAAATCCAGATTGGATAATATATAAATATTTTTGAAGTCAACAGGTGGTGTAATTTGGGCCACTTAACACTGAATAAATTGATGGATTAGGGATTCTTCATGTTATCAAGTGATTCTCAAGTGCGCAACATCTAGAGGTACGGAATGAGGAGAATAAACTGTCAGATGGCTTAATCTGGTTGTCACCTGGTCGAACAGGTTTTTTATAGTCGTGAATAATGGGAATGCTCTTACTAAAATTCCATTTGGACTCCAGCTTGTAGGCTACCTTTATCACTTTGATACCACTGGGGGTATTCAAGGGGTTTCGATAAGCTTTATTTCTATTTTTCAGAGTTTGAATCAATTAATTGGCAGTGTTCAATCACTTGTAAAAAAATATACATTTAGTTTGTTCAGGGGTGGAAATTGAAAATAATTTTTAGAATTTATTGAGGTGCTAGGCTTCATATTAATTTGCCAATACCTGCCACAAAACTGCTTACCATATAGAAAATATAAATCGAGAAGTTGGTTAACGGATGAGTTTCGCGTGACTTTGAGCTTTTCAGACTTACAACGAATGCTGTATCTGTTTTTCAGGAATACTTGAAAGATATTGGTTTCTAACTTTTAATATTCTTCACAGTTCATCATTTTTAAATACCTTTATTCTATATTCCTTCCGAGCGTTACAATCTGGGTTAGATCTTCAGTTTCTGCGTGATCAGTTTTGGTAGCGGTAAAGACAGCGGCACCTCCAGCGGTGCTAGCTATACCGAATCGGCACTGCCCTATCTCAGCGTTTATTGCTGTGGCGACCAGCTGGTAATCAATGACTGGAAGTAGAAAGCCTGCATGGCCGAGCCGCCTATGATTAAAGCCAGTTTTTAGCGGCTATGGGGCAGCGACTAGAGTATAGATACCATAGCAACCACTTTGACCATTACAGACCTATATCACGCTACTGTTCAAGGGGTTCGCTAAACAAGCATCACCGGTTCCGCACTAATAACCGTATAACCAAGGGGGAGAAGTACCATGAGCAACGTATAGCTCCTATTGGTATTGCTATGACTTTAGGTTTAATTCATGATATAACATATCATTATGTAAGTGAAATCCTCTACTTAAGGGGCGTGACTTTATTGTCATTTGGGTCACATTATTAAGCGGCAGCGGGGCGAAATTGTGGTCCTGCATTGATCGGTAGCCGGTTTGGCCAGGGTGATTGACTGCTAAGTGCGCAAATGCTCTTACAAAGTTTTTTAGGCTCCCATTTTTAAAAAAACATATCGGAGAAGAAAATGCGCAAATCTCTTCTAATCTTGGCTATTTTGGCTACTGCAGCGTGCTCAGAATCATCGAAAAATAATTCGATAGGCTCTGAACAAGCCCGTGAAGCAGGAAGTAAACAAGTCACTGCTGAGCTGACGGCACAGGTAAGTAAAGACAACCCTCTGTTAAGTCCCAGTGAACTGCAATATCAGGCGCCCGATTTTAGTCGAATCAAGGATGAACATTTTGAGCCAGCATTCAAACAGGGTATGGCGGAGCATTTGCAGGAAATTCAGGCGATTGCAGAAAACACTGATCCGGTCAGCTTCAGTAATACTATTGTTGCGATGGAAAAAGCCGGTGGCCTCTTGACCCGTGTTTCCCGCGTCTTTTTTAATCTGGTTGGCACTGATAGCAACGAAGCCCGTCGTGCACTACAAAGCAAAATGGCCCCACGGCTTGCTGCCCATTCCGATAGTATCTACCTGAATGAAGCTTTATTTTCCAGGGTTGAGTCTCTTTATAGCCAGCGTGTTGCTCTCGAAATGGATCCGGAGTCCGAGCGCCTGCTGGAAGTTTACTATGATAAATTCATAAAGGCCGGTGCCAAGCTGTCAGCAGAAGAAAAATTAACTCTACGCGCGCTGAACGAGGAGCACTCCACGCTCACTACGCAGTTCAGCCAAAACCTGCTCAAACTGAGTAAAACGATCGCTGTTGTTGTCGATGATCAGAGCGAACTAGACGGGCTTTCCGAGAGTAAGATTGAATCTGCTGCTGAAGCTGCGGCAGCCGCTGGTCACAAAGACAAGTTCCTGATCAGTATCACCAATACCACCCGTCAGCCCGTACTCACATCTTTGAAGAATCGTGAGCTGCGTCAGCGTATCTGGGAAGCTTCTGCCAACCGTGGAACCTCTGGTGAACTGGATAATCGTCCTATCGTTCAACGGCTGGTCCAGATCCGTGCGCAGAAAGCAGATTTGCTGGGTTATAAAAACTGGGCCGAGTATCAGCTGGTCAACACCATGGCTGAGAAGCCGGATAGCGTGATGGATATGCTGAATTCCATGGTGCCGGCTGTAGTGAAAAATACCAAGGCAGAGCAGACCGATATCCAGGCTATGATCAAAAGTGAAGGCGGTGATTTTGATGTGCAACCGTGGGACTGGGCTTACTATGCTGAGAAGGTGCGTCAGCAGAAGTATGACCTGAATGAAAACGAAGTGCGTGAGTTCTTTGAGTTCAATCGCGTCTTGCACGATGGTCTGTTCTACACCATGAATCGCCTATACGGCATTCACTTTGAGGCTCGCCCAGATCTGCCTGTGTATCATCCTGATGTTCAGGCATTTGAGCTGTTTGATCATGATGGCAAAAGCCTTGCGATCTTCTATGCCGATTATTTTGCCCGTGATGGCAAGCGTGGTGGTGCCTGGATGAATTCCTTTGTTGGTCAGTCTGGCCTGCTGGAGCAGAAGCCCGTCGTAGTGAATGTGATGAATATTCCCAAGGGGCCGGAAGGTGAGCCGACACTGGTGAGCTTTGATCATGTGACCACGATGTTTCACGAGCTGGGGCATGGTATTCATGGAATGTTTTCCAACGTGCGTTACCCGAGCTTAGCTGGTACCAGCGTATCCCGTGACTTCGTAGAGTTCCCATCTACCTTTGAGGAGGACTGGGCGAGCGTGCCAGAAGTGCTGGAAAACTATGCTTATCACTACAAAACTGCTGAGCGTATCCCGGCGGAACTTCTGGAAAAGGTGTTGAAAGCCAAGAACTTCAACATGGGTTTCGATACGCTGGAGTATATGTCTGCCGCGTTACTGGATATGGAATGGCACTCTCTGCCGGGTGATGCTGAGCCTCAGGATGTGGCCGAATTTGAAGCCAAGGCATTGAAGAAACACGGTGTTGACCTGCAGGCAGTACCGCCGCGCTACAAGTCCACCTATTTTGCCCATTCCATCGGTGGAGGCTATTCTGCCGGTTATTATGCTTACATGTGGAGTGAAATCTTGGCCGCAGATGCCTTCGCTTATATTCGCGTTCGTGGTGGCCTGACCAGAAAGAATGGCGACTGGTATCGTCAGAATATTCTCGAAGTGGGTAACTCCCGTCCCCCGATGGAATCTTATGTGAAGTTCCGCGGTCAGGAACCGACCACTGAGGCGTTGCTGATTCGCCGTGGACTGAACCTCGGTAGTGAGTAGTATCTGATGTTGCCAGAGCAAGGAAGCACAGCTGGCAATGGATTTAAAAAATGCGCCGCCTTGAATCAGGACGGCGCTTTTTTTTTAGTGGCAATAATTCGAGACTATATTCGATGAAACTCGGGTTTTCTTGAATGCTATATAAATGACGGCAGACACTGATGATTCCAAAACCAGGAACATGGTCAGAATGCAAATCAACACTGTCAATGTAGAGACAAGAAGCTCTTGAGGATAGTTTAATTACTTTCAGTAAGAAGCAAGAGCAGCTTCGTGGACTGATAAAGCAGACCGAGTAGGAGGGGTTGGGATGTATGGGCTAGGTTTCTTATAGCATGTGTTAGCTCCGGTTTAGTATTGCTCGATAGGTGGAGTTGTAAGTGGTGAGCAACATGGGTTATTAAGTCCTATGAAGAGAAAACTAGAATTAGTGTTTCGATACAGAGCTTTTACATAAGTTGCTTTAAACTGCTTGATAAATTTTTAAAGTGGGATGGATAGTTTTCTATTGGGCTGGCAGAATAGGTGCAATTCAGGTAAGAATTGCGCAAATTAACTTCAAGTGGATCAGCGTAGTTGAAATTATAGTTGGGGATTCTACATTGCTAAGGAGGGAAGACCTTAAGCTAGATAAATAACTAATCCATTTTATACACGCAAAGCGCTAACAATTAAAAGCACTCAATGTCAAAACTTCCACTCTGGTTTTATTCGCAGGTGCTTCAAGCGTTATATTCCACCCAATTTTAACCCCGCTTCTCGGCGACACGCTTGCAATAGTTTTGCAACGGAATCCTCGTTACTTATCGTTTGTTGTGGTCAACTCCAACCGGACACTTCTTTAAGCACATTTCTCAAATTCGATCGGGGCTAGGTCTCCCAGTGTTGTATGTATTCTGCGTGAGTTGTAATAAGCAATATAGGCCCTTACATCTGCTACCGCATCCTCCCTTGTCGGATAGAGGTTTTCCGTTAACCACTCCCGCTTCAAGCTACTGAAGAAACGTTCAGTCGGTGCGTTGTCCCAACAATTTCCCTTACGGCTCATTGAACACACCATCCCCTGCTGACTCAATAACGTTTGGTAGGTATGGCTGGCATACTGACTGCCACGATCAGAGTGATGCAGGAGACCTTTTGGGGGCGTACGCAAATTGACAGCCATCATCAACGCACGAGTTACCAGGGCCGTTTCCATCTTTCGATCTAGATGCCAACCAACAATCCTGCGAGAATAGAGATCAATCACTACCGCCAAGTACAGCCAGCCCTGCGAAGTCCAAATATATGTAATATCAGTCGTCCAGACTTGGTTTTTAGCACTCGGTGAGAACTCCCTATTAAGAAGGTTCTCTGCGACCGGCAGGTGATGTTTACTGTCTGTCGTCAGTGTAAATCGCTTCTTGCGCTTTACTGCCAAGCCTAGCTTTTTCATGAGCTTGCGGACTCGATAGCGCCCGACTTCAAAGCCTTCTTTACGTAACAGCTTCATTAGCCGACGACTTCCGAGACTCTGTCTAGATTCTGCAAATAGGGCCTTCAAACGATGGCATAATTGCCATGTTTGAGCATCTATTGAGCTATTGCCACGGTAACACCAGTCGTAATAACTAGTCTTACTTACCTGCATTACCCGGCAGAGCACCCTAACAGGAAAGCTGCCTTGCTGTTTTTCAATAAAGCTGTACTTTATTTCATTTCTTTCGCAAAGAAGGCGCTGGCCTTTTTTAGGATTTCTTTCTCCATCCGCAACTGCTTATTTTCACGTCGTAATCGCTCTAATTCTGCGCGCTCGCCTACATCCAACCTCACACCGTCTTCTTCCTGCTTCAGTTCCTTTATCCAGCGTCGCAGGTTATTGGTTGTTGTTCCTACAGCCTCTGCTGCTTTAGGAATTGAATACCCTTGCTCAGAGACTAGCGCTACGGCGTCTTTCTTAAATTCCGGCTTGAAATGCCGACGTGTACCTTTTGTTGTCATACTTCACCTCGCTTGGTAGTTTTACCATCTTAGCGAAGTGTCCGGAAGGATTAGACCACTACAGTTCTTGCTATGGCTACCGCACCAATGAGCATTGCAGTTACCGATAAAATGTCATTTTCGTCACAATCAACATAATTTTTAGCGTACTCCAAAATAGCTTTGTTCATGCCATCGTAGACGTTAGCATAAGTTGCTTTTGTTTCTTTATCATGCATGACTATATCTGTAGCCAAAAATGCCAGTGGACATGGGTATTCCCCACGCACATGCTCTAAGCTAAGGTACCCATCAAGCAGTAGGCATAGCCATGCCTTATCGGTGGTGCCAGCTGGCTTAAGTTCAGCAAGCTTAGTGCCATTGACTGCATACTTTAAGGACTCGCGATACAACACTGCCTTGCTGTCGAAGTGAGCATAGAACGCTCCTCTGGTGAGCCCGCAATCTTTCATAACTCCATTCACTGTAACGCCATCAAAGCCCTTGACTGTAAATAGCCTGAATGCGCTTTCAAGAATTCGTCTGCGAGTAGATTCCTTATGCTCTTTTGTATACGGCATGAGCTCTTATACGCCTACAATTTAATATGACCTATATCATATATTATGTCTGGTTTAACATGTAGCCTTATCTTAAGCCGGAGAAAATAAAATGAATGATTACGGTCAACGGTTATATTTCATGGAGGTGACAAATTGAGTAAAATAAAAGGTGGTTGCCATTGTGGTTCTATAGCATGGGAATTTGATCTTCCTATTAAGACAGTAGTGAAGTGTCATTGCTCTATGTGTAGGAGGTTACAAGGCGCTGATCACAGTACATATGCTGTTGTTCCAAAAGAACAATTCTCATTATCTAAAGGGAAAGACTTGGTTGTCAGTTATCAAGCTACCGAAAAGTCATATAAAAATTTCTGTTCCGTATGTGGAACGCCAACTCACCTTGTTAACGGAAAGCATTTCCCTGATGATTATGTGTTGCCACTCGGCATAGTTGAAAATTATACAAATGAGCTGGCACCTAAAATACAAGTGTATACATCGGAAAAACCTCCTTGGTCGAATATTCATGATGACGTGCCACTATTTAGCTGAAAATATAATAAAAAAGTTAAAAACCAATACAAAAAAGTGGGCTGGGGAATGTGAGCAGGCGCCTACCTTTCGGTCGGGATTAATCCTGGACATATTACAAAGCAGATTAAAATTATTTTCCCTTAAAACCACCCCAAAACGAGAGGGTCAAAGTTACTTTAATATGCGCAGAATTGAGTTTAAGGAACTAACTCAAGTGAATCGTGATGAATTGTTAGCTGTACTCAATGAGGATTCACTTAGGGAGCACTTAATTAAACATGAATACTTTGATGGCCAAAGCCTTAATGAGTGGATCAGGTTTAAATTAGAAGTAGACTCCCTGCCAGGGTGCCGTGTTCGACTAATTTACATCGGTGGAGTATTAGCTGGGTGGTGTGGTATTCAACCTGACGATAGCGACTTTGAGATGGCTGTTGTCATATCTCAACAATTTTGGGGTTCTGGACTCTCAGTATTCAAAACAATGATCGGTTGGGCTAAGGAGTTAGGGCATAAGGAAATAGTGTGCCATTTACTTGACAGTAGGCCGGAATACAAAGCTTTGAAAAGAATATCCGAAACAGTACATAAAACTGAGCTGTTGGGACGATATTTTACGACATACTGTATCGAACTTGATAAATATGAACAGAGTAAATTATAACTGATTGGTGTATCGTTTCTGTCTTGTTACATGAAAAAAATAAATTATAGCTTGGATATTGGTTTCAGATATTTTTGGTCGTACAAAAGCTTTAGAGCGATTTTCAGCTGGTCTTCCTGGTAGTGTGGAGATACTTGATCCGTATAATTCAGAAATGATGAAGTTTGATTGTGAAGTTGAGGCGTATTCACACTTTAGATCAAAGGTTGGGCTCGATAAATACGTTGAAAAATTATTAGAGAGAATCAGCGCATCATTTGGTTATGTGAATCTAGTAGGCTTTAGTATCGGTGCATCGGCCATATGGAGGCTATCTGACCATCAAGCTTTGAGTAAAGTTTCAGGGGCAATTTTATTTTATAGTTCACAAATTCGCGATTACGTCAAAATTGATTTTATATTTCCTACGCGCTTGATATTCCCGGCGATGGAGCCTCAGTTTTCTGTATTAGAGGTCATGCAGAAGTTGAAGCAGAAAGAGCTAGTGGAGGTTCATCATTCCACTTACCTTCATGGCTTTATGAATCTCCATTCCAGAAGTTATAATGCAGAAGCTTATGCTAAATATAAGCAGATAGTATGTAATACGCCCTTCAACGACCCCATCTATAAAGGTTTCAACTGAATGCAGTTCGTATTGGAGTTTGAAAAATAACACATAGATACAATTTTGGTTGGTTAGTTTGTGCAAGTGTTGAGCTAACCGAGGCCTTTCCAAAGGTCATAAATTGATTGGAAAGCCGTTTGAAAGAAAGAGCACTTGCTTCTCAACGGCTTCCACTGTTCACCATCTATTCCTTTTGGATGTGCCTATATATTTCTTCGCGATGAATGGGTACAGATTTGGGGGCATGTATCCCCATCTTCACTTGGTTGCCTTTAACCTCTAATACCTTAACCGAAACTTTGGTGCCGATTCGTAGGTTTTCACCTATTCGGCGTTTCAATATCAACATATTCATTTCCTACTGATACAGGCTACAAGAAAGGGCGTTCTCTTGGGTGAGTATTGAAAGAAGCGGCTAGAAGAGGGGGCGCACGAGAACGATAAGCATAGAAGAAGAAAAGGCGAGCGCAACGCTCCCAGAGCTTGGGGACACACCCCAAGCTACTGAATGTACTCCACTTTATTGAAGACGAGCGGGTATCTAGCGTATGATGCATATAGCCAGTGTGTCCTGAGTAATTTTTTTTAATAAATAAAAAAAAAAATACATGCTGTCCAGGAGATGGAGGTTGGCCCTCCGTTATCGCTTTGCAGGAAGTGGTAACAAACCACCTCAAGGTGGCCAGAGTAAAGAGCTTTGGTTAGAAGCGCTTGGGGAAAAGGCGTACGAGATACGTCAGGTGCGTTGTGTGGAGACGAATGCAAATGAACCGCTGATGAGGTGTCGAAAGCGGATTACCAAGATGATGTCAAAACCCGTGCACTGGCTAAGTGCGGGGATAAGCTTGGAGGTTACCTGTTTACCGACTAAGTGACATCCGGCATAAAGGCGGCGTGAACACACAACAGGCTTTTGGGTGGAACAGGAGAACCTGTCGTCCAGGTGTTAAGGAAGAGCGTCAAGTAGAGGCCCTACAAGACGTTGAGTACCAAGACTGGGCACAGGGGCGGAACAACCCGTAGTAGTGGTGAAGTGACTGTAATGGTCGTGGAGCGAAGGGGTTGTCGTATTCGGCGACTAACCGTGTAATCAACCCAGAGGGGGAGGAATTAACGATTAGCGCAAAGCCATTCAATATTCCCAAACGGGCGGTTTGGGAAGCGTGGAAGCAGATCAAGGCCAATGGAGGCGGTGCGGGGATTGACGGGATTACGATAGAGCAGTACGAATCGAATCTCGCCAGAAACCTGTTCAAGCTTTGGAATAGACTGTCATCTGGCAGCTATTTTCCATCAGCCGTCAAACGAGTGGATATTCCGAAGCTCGATGGCAGCCTGCGACCACTGGGTATTCCCACAATCGAAGATCGCATTGCACAAATGGTGGTCAAGCAGCTGCTGGAGCCAGAACTGGAGAAGGTCTTTCACCCTGACTCCTACGGTTATCGACCAGGTAAGTCTGCTATAGACGCAGTGCGCCGAGCTCGACAACGATGCTGGGATAGAATCTGGGTGGTTGATTTAGACATCAAGGGTTTCTTTGACAATATTAATCACGAACTCCTACTGAAGGCATTAGATAAACATAATAATCATCGGTGGGTCAGACTCTATGTGCAGCGCTGGTTGACGGCTCCTGTACAACATCGGGATGGACAGCTTGAAGAGCGAACACAAGGCACACCACAAGGAGGCGTAATCAGCCCGCTGTTGGCGAACTTGTTTTTGCACTACGCGCTGGACGTCTGGATGGTAAGAACGCACAAAGAAATTCCTTTTGAGCGTTACGCTGATGATGCGGTTTACCATTGTCGCAATCCCCGGGAAGCAGATCGCTTACTGGCAGCGCTGAAGGCACGCCTGACTTCCTGCGGGCTTGAAGCTCATCCAGAGAAAACCCGCAAGGTTTATTGCAAGAACAGCAACCGTAAAGACAACCACCCTGTGATCCATTTTGACTTTCTGGGTTATCGATTTGGTCCCAGGAAAGCAAAGAATCGCCATGGACAAACCTTCACCGCCTTTGGTCCATCAATGAGCCCTAAAGCTTTCAAGAGGATCAAGGATAAGGTTAGGCAGTGGCGTGTGATTAACTGGGTGGACCGATCACTGTCGGAGATGGCACAAGCACTTAATCCCGCAATACAAGGATGGCTGAACTACTACGGTCACTTTGGGCGGAAATATGGTGTTTATCGACTTCAGAAGTATCTTGATCAAACGCTGATGCGTTGGGCCAGGAAGAAGTTTAAGCATCTGAAGCGAAGCTGTTTCAAGAGTTGGGCCTTTATTGGAAAGGTTCGTCAACAAATGCGTGGCTTGTTTGCACACTGGAGAATGGGAAGATTGAAAATGTGCTGAATACGAAGAGCCGTATGAATTGAGAGGTTCACGTACGGTTCTGTGAGAGGCTGAAGGGGAAGTTCCTTTGGTCTACTCGACTTTTGATAGTGTCTGTATCAATTTGGTTAGCTGGCCCCGGGTGTTGGTAGCACCTTGGGTCAGCGCCTTTCACTTATTCTTATATCTCGCTACCGTTCTCCTCTTGAAGGGATAGATCGTTTAGGAAATTTTGGTACTTCTCTTTAGGTGAGGGCCGAGTCAAGCCCAACCAAAAATAACAAAATACTAATAGAGATCTATCGATTTTACGCATCTTTTATATGGAAACAAAGTTAATTGATTCTAACAGGATAATTTAAGCGCCTTTTATTTACTTGTGTGCTAGTATGATGAGGCTCAGCCAAAGAGTTTCTCTAGCAAAATGCAGACACCCGACAGGTCAGCTTTGAATTTTTAGAATCTATGTATTAAACATAAAGAATCTGGAAAATTCTGGTAGGAATATAGTAAGTGCCTTCTAATGAAGGCCCTGAAGGTTTAGGAATAATTGCCAAAGATAACTTGCTACGGGTCCCATCGGATCAGAAGCTTGTCTAGCCACCCGCACTTCCAGTTCTTGCGGTTTTGGTATCCCTTCCACTGCAATGGGCGATAATAAGCCCTGTTCAAGCTCCGCTTCTATCATATGTTCTGGTAGCGTGCCCCAACCCATACCTTGAAGGATAATTTCTTTTTTAGTCGGAAAATCGTTAACTCTCCATTGATCGCCCCCTTCAAGCACCCCGTAGGTTTTAGTGGATGACTTCCTGCCACTGATGATCACCTGGGGATGGCGTAGCATAACCTGCCTTGGGACTTCCTCGTATTGGGTAAGTAGGGGAGAGTTGCCAGCGATCACAGAAATGAATTTCATATTCATTAGATGAATGGAATCAAGCTGGTCGTAGGTTTGAGTCCACGGAATAATAGCTATGGAAACCTGGCCTGCCTTCAATAAGTCCAGTGGCCCAAGGCCATTTTCGGAATAGACCTCCAAGCGTGTTTTTGGGTACTCAATTTTGCACTGACGGATTGCGCTGAGTATTGGGCCGACTGGTATGGCGGAAGTAAACGCAATACCTACTTCCAGTTCTTCTCCTGCGACTAGCTGTTTAGCTAAGCTCTCAAACGAGTGGGCTTCAGCTAGTACATGTTTGGATCGTTCATACAGGGCTTTGCCGTCAGCTGTGAGTGTGCTCCTGTATTGGTCCCGATCAAATAGTTGTAGATTGAGGTCTGCCTCTAATTTCTTGATGGCGGCGCTTATAGTGGGCTGTGTTCGGTGAAGTGTTTGGGCAGCAGCTTTTAGCGAGCCCCCTTCAACTATCGCCTTAAAATATCGTAATTGTTCCAAAGTCATAGTGGTGTGAGTTTAGAGAAAATATAGGTAAGTTTCTGATGCAGCATATTTGAGGATCTTAAACTGAAAATAGCCATTAACTGGCTTTCTTTTATGAAGCATCTTTTCTGTTGTGCTGACAACATGAGTAATCTGCACTCGATACCATTTGCCAGTGCTTGCAAAATGGACAGCATCATCACCGCTGATCATTTTGAATGAGTAGCTTTTTACGTAAACCAGCTATTTGTTTTTCTTCTGCCAGCAGAAGCTGGGAGTCTGCGTGCACCTTTTTACTTCATACCTGCGCGGTATCATCACCTGATATCAGTTGAACCAACATGTTAGGTAAAAGCTAACAAGAGATTAGATTATAGTTAATATTATTAGTCTAAGTCTAATTTTATCCTTATCTCCCTATCAAGAAGTGACCTGTTCGTGAGGTATTGCGAACGGTCGCGCTTTATCTGAACAGTTGAACGATATTGAGGCGAGTTATGATCAAACGGACAGACGTGTTAATCGTTGGCGGAGGCTTTGCTGGTGTTTCTGTGGCTCAAAAGTTAGCTAAGCAGGGTATGCAGGTGGTGTTGGTTGATCGAAAGGACCATTTTGAAGTGACCTTTGCCACATTGCGTAATGCGATAGCGCCTAGCTTACTGACTGCTAATCCACGTAAGTATTATCGTGACTTTATTCAGAGTGATTTTGTTCAAGCAGATGTGGTTTCCATGGATGACCGGATAGCAAAGTCATCGAATGGATTAGAGATCCACTTTAAGCAGGCAGTTATCGCGACAGGTAGCCGCTACCCAACCTTGCCGATAGCTAAATCCACATCAGCTTATACAATTTCCGAGCGTGAGCAAGAAATGCGGAATGAGCAAAAAATACTGTCGAAATCTCAGTCAGTTTTGATTGTAGGAGGCGGTACCGTTGGCGTGGAGCTGGCCGGGGAAATTAGCAGCGCTTATCCCAATAAAACCGTGACGTTAGTCCATTCTAAAGATGTACTACTTGGCCATCTTAAGCCTAAAGCTCAGAACAAGGCGCTAGAACAGCTTACGGCTAAGGGTGTTAGCGTACATCTCAATACCCGGCTAGTTAAGGAAGGTGCAATTTACCGTTCTATGAATACTCAAGAAACTTTCAAGGCAGACCTGGTTTATGAATGTGTAGGTATGTCGCCAAATACCGAGTTTCTAAAAACAGAATTACCCGGTGTGTTAGATAAGATGGGATTAATTAAAGTGGACGAATATATGCGGGTTAGGGGTTATTCTAACCTTTATGCGATAGGTGATTGCTCTACTCTGGATGAAAATAAGCACGGCTATATAGCAAACGTTCAAGGAGGCATCTTAGCGAGCGTTATCATTAATCAAGCCAAAGGTAAAAAGGTTAAGCCTTATAAAACACCTAGTTATGCCATTGTTACGCCGACCGGTACAGAGACAGGTGTAGCTCAAATGCCTTTTGGTGTTTTTACTTCAAAGCTATTTGTTAACCTGAAACAAAAAGACATGGGGATAGGCCATATGCTTAAAGCAAGCGGTACAACTCCAGACTTACTTAGCTAGAGCTTTTTGGTATACTGTAGAGTACCTCTAATTAAAATCTACCAGTCTCTAAGGTTCCTCTGAATTGTTGTGGTCAACTCCAACCGGACACTTCTTTAAGCACATTTTTCAAATTCGATCGGGGCTAGGTCTCCCAGTGTTGTATGTATTCTGCGTGAGTTGTAATAAGCAATATAGGCCTTTACATCTGCTACCGCATCCTCCCTTGTCGGATAGAGGTTTCCCGTTAACCACTCCCGCTTCAAGCTACTGAAGAAACGTTCAGTCGGTGCGTTGTCCCAACAATTTCCCTTACGGCTCATTGAACACACCATCCCCTGCTGACTCAATAACGTTTGGTAGGTATGGCTGGCATACTGACTGCCACGATCAGAGTGATGCAGGAGACCTTTTGGGGGCGTACGCAAATTGACAGCCATCATCAACGCACGAGTTACCAGGGCCATTTCCATCTTTCGATCTAGATGCCAACCAACAATCCTGCGAGAATAGAGATCAATCACTACCGCCAAGTACAACCAGCCCTGCGAAGTCCAAATATATGTAATATCAGTCGTCCAGACTTGGTTTTTAGCACTCGGTGAGAACTCCCTATTAAGAAGGTTCTCTGCGACCGGCAGGTGATGTTTACTGTCTGTCGTCAGTGTAAATCGCTTCTTGCGCTTTACTGCCAAGCCTAGCTTTTTCATGAGCTTGCGGACTCGATAGCGCCCGACTTCAAAGCCTTCTTTACGTAACAGCTTCATTAGCCGACGACTTCCGAGACTCTGTCTAGATTCTGCAAATAGGGTCTTCAAACGATGGCATAATTGCCATGTTTGAGCATCTATTGAGCTATTGCCACGGCAACACCAGTCGTAATAACTAGTCTTACTTACCTGCATTACCCGGCAGAGCACCCTAACAGGAAAGCTGCCTTGCTGTTTTTCAATAAAGCTGTACTTTATTTCATTTCTTTCGCAAAGAAGGCGCTGGCCTTTTTTAGGATTTCTTTCTCCATCCGCAACTGCTTATTTTCACGTCGTAATCGCTCTAATTCTGCGCGCTCGCCTACATCCAACCTCACACCGTCTTCTTCCTGCTTCAGTTCCTTTATCCAGCGTCGCAGGTTATTGGCTGTTGTTCCTACAGCCTCTGCTGCTTTAGGAATTGAATACCCTTGCTCAGAGACTAGCGCTACGGCGTCTTTCATAAATTCCGGCTTGAAATGCCGACGTGTACCTTTTGTTGTCATACGTCACCTCGCTTGGTAGTTTTACCATCTTAGCGAAGTGTCCGGAAGGATTAGACCACTACAAATAGACATTCTCACTGGCCATTGAAAATCAAGTAAGAGGTAGTCCAGATACTAGCCATACCTGCCAGATGTGTATGAGGCGGCATAGGGGTGTTACTGCCATTAGTAGTAATTTATTTACGTAGTTAGGTTCCCCGTCTGAATTGATTACAGGAAATAAGAGGGCCTTTTCTTCTTAATTTGCGGTATTGCGTATTTACTTTCTTCAACGTAATGTTTGTGCCGAAAGCATGAGAATGTAAGAAGTGAGCTCCAGCTCTTATGGGTTTCTACTAGGTGCCCGTAAGGGCTGGCGAAGACCCAAACTTATGGATGGATCCTTTCGTGTGATGAATATTTTTCATAGGCTGTAATCTCAATGGGAAATTGAGCATAGGTAGGAGGTCTGTATGTTTATAGGAGAGGTGTCAAGAAGGACGAATCTCACTGTAAAAGCGATAAGATTTTATGAAGAGAAAGGCCTCATTGCCGTTCCTAAAAGGCAGGGCAGATATAGAGTCTATACGGCAGAAGATGTTGAAATTCATAATTTGATCTCAGAAGCTAAAGCACTTGGAGTGACTTTGGCTGAGTTGAAGGATGTTATTCGGTACCATAATGGAGAGGTTGATTGGGCTCGAATCAGTGTCTTTCTGAGGAAAGTAAAAAGAAAAATTGAGGCTGAATTGGAGTCACTTTCTAATAAAGCTGAGAAGGTTGATCAATGTATTGCGTCTATAGATTCCTGTCATAAAAGCCTTGACTCTCCCCTTAAGGTGAGACGGTAGAATTTTCATCATGTCTTTAAGCAATAGTATGACGCGATGAAAAATATCCTACTTTTAAATGGCAATCCAAAGAAGAACAGTTTTGTTAAGCAGTTGAGCGATGTCTATGAGTCTGAAGCAAAGAGACAGGCAAATGTTCGGCGATATAACCTGTCGGAAATGGTCTTCAATTCGAATTTAGAGTTTGGGTACGATGACTATCAAGTATTGGAGGATTGTCTATCTGAATTTCAAGAGGCTCTTAAATGGGCACAGCATATTGTTGTGGTGTCGCCTATTTGGTGGGGCGGATTGCCAGGAAAGCTAAAAGGCTTGATTGATCGATCTTTTCTTCCCGGAATTACCTTTAAATTTGAGAGTGGTAGTGCAGAACCCATACAGCTTCTTAAAGGCAAAACATCAAGAATAATTTTGACAATGGATGCCCCTACAGAATATTTAGAAGAACAAGCAAAGTCAGTATTAGAGCAGCTTGATTGATTTACTCTTCAATACTGTGGTTTTTCAAAAGCAGAGGTTAATTTATTTGGTTCAATGATTATGTCTGATAAGAATCAACAGGGTTCCTGGTTGAAAGCTGTTAAGGAACTTGGTGCTAGCTGTATATAACCTAGAACAAATCAATCTATGTTAATTACGACTTCCTAACGACAATCAATACGCTTGACTATATCTTATCTTCAATCGGTAGAGATCTAAGAAAGTGTATTTCAGGCAATGTATCTAATTGAGCTGCATTTTCTACCAGATTGATGTCTATCTGGTAGAAAATGCAGCAGCCATAGGGGATATAGTATCGCTCATTCTTAATCCCGCAGAATAAAAATTGATCATTCGATTGATATTAGAAAATAGTACTCGTTACTCCACAGTTTCCATCAGCATCTATTCTTTTGGACAGACTTGTGGATTTACTTACAGCGAATAGGTGAATATCTGAGGGTGTGTTTCTATAGGTTTAAGATCGTCGTGTCCCGATAACGCTCTCTGTAATTGGGGGCCCGGTGTAGATTGGCAATACGAAATGAGGCGCAAGGTCAGTATATATGGAGGGCAAAAGCGAGGTCCGAACCTTCGCTATAGAGTCGCTTTTGTGTATATTTCATACAAATAGTCGGCGGATCACACCTCTTCTCACAAGAATCAGGCAAAATTCATATGGACGTCAGGTGTTATAAAGCCTGAATAGATACATTGGTTGCTTATTACTTCATGTTTAAGCAAGGATATGTCATGAGGCACCTTTGTATTTCAATTGCTCTACTCTCACTGCTAACCCTGAGTGTTAACAGTTATAGTCAGGATACACTTACAGTTCTTGAGGGACCCTATCTTGGACAGAAACCTCCTGGGTTAACTCCAAAGTTATTCGCTCCTAGTCCCTCGAAAGAGTATCGGGATTGGGGTGGTTACTTCACGCCTGATATGAAGGAGTACTACGTTACAAGAAGATATCACCAAAGTGGCGAGTCTTTGAAAGTTGCATTCAAGCTTGAGGGTAATCGTTGGTATGAATCGGAAGTGGTCTGGGGTGGCTCTATCTCACCTGATGGTCAAACAATGTATTCTAGAAATCGATATAGAGAGCGCACTGATAATGGTTGGTCAGAACCTAAAAGCCTGGGGCCACTATTTGAAGACTTTCGTATCATGCGCCTTACGGCTTCGTCAAAAGGAACCTTTGTATTCGATGAGGTAGGTTCAAACGGGGATGGTATTCTTCGCTATTCGCGACTGTTAGATGGTAAGCGTGAAGAGCCAAAACCTTTTGGAAAGCAAATAAATACAGGCAAGTGGACTGCTCACCCGTTTATTGCCCCTGATGAGTCCTACATTATCTGGGATAGTGAAAGAGAGGGTGGATATGGTGATAGCGATATGTACATAAGCTTTCGCCAACAAGATGGCTCATGGGGTGCGGCTATTAACTTCGGTGATAATATCAATACAGAAGGGGAAGATGGTGGTGGATATGTAACGCCCGATGGGAAATACCTTTTCTACTGTCGGTATTGTACTCCACCAAATTTTGAAATAATGTGGGTAGATGCGAAGTTTATTGAGACCCTTAGGCCTAAATAAAGTTTACACTAAGCTACACCTAGTTCTCTGTATCTATCATTACGTTGCTAAATTTAAATTCTTTAATGATATTTCCAGTCTCCACGATGCTTAGAGTCCTGGTTGATTCCGCAGTAACCTGTTAAGTTGTATAGAATTCTTTCACCAGATAAGAAAGTGAGCGCCACACTAAGTGTGTAGGCGCTGACTTTTATAAATTACTCAACTCAGCCTCTATTAGCCATTAACTATCGAAAACTTGAATCAATGTTGATAGAAATCAGGATAGATTAAGGTTTGTGCAACTAGAATACGCAAAAAGATATACGCGCTATAAAAAAAACTGTTCTTTCCGATAGCCTTTTCTCTATTTGGAGCCGAAGTTTGGCCTGAGAAATTTGTTGTAGAACATGTAGCTAATGCCGGAGTTAAAATTAGCCCGGGAGATCGTTCAGTGCTAGTAGATGCTCTTTGGGGGCTCAATGGTCGATTAAAATTTAAGCAAGGTGATATAGATGTCTCAGATATGGGGCTTTATATCTTTATATTACTAAAAAAGGAGTGTTTTTTTGACTAAAGGTGAATGCAATTGTGGAGAGATAGCTTATGAGATACAAGGATCCCTCACAGATTTATATATGTGCCACTGTTCAATCTGCTGTCGTTCCACAGGGAGTGGCGCTATTACTGTAGCTATTGTGCCTACCGAGAAGTTTAGTTGGGTTAAAGGTAAGGAGAACCTTAAGTATTGGTCTAAGCCCGGGCATGATTGGCATACAAATTTTTGTGCTACTTGTGGTTCGACTCTGCCCGGAGAGAATGATTTTTTAAACACTTATATTCCTGGAGGAAGCTTGGTGGATGGTAACGAAAATCTAAAAGTGGTTCATCATTTATGGATTGATTCAAAGGCCTCCTGGGAAGAAATAGGTGATGCCGGGAAGCAGCATCCCAAGGGGTTTGGATCTTAAATTTTTTAATGCCCTGGTTTATTATGCTTTATATTTTTACCCACTTTTACGTGTGTAGTGGATGGGAGATTAGTTTAGTACTGAGTTTGTCTCTGGAGCTTGAGAATACAAAGAAGTTTTAGGTGTATTATCTCAAGTGTAATAGCCAGAGAGAAAACTCATTCTCCTGTTCAGTAAATTGCCGAAACAAGCTCATATCCTCTATCTAATGTCCAAATAAAAGCAATTGCGCTACAGAGTCCAGCAACAGAATAACGTATCCGGATTTCCCATTCCTTTTTCCACAGCCTGGCCAAATAGGCAAGGGGCCATATAGCGAGAATTATGAGTACTTGCCCGGCTTCTACTCCCAGGTTGAAGGCCATGAGGCTTTGCCAGATATTCGGGGAGTCAACTTGGAGTATTTCATGTAATACAAATGAAAAACCCAGGCCATGGAGCAGACCGAGCATGCAGGTGCCGATAAAAATTGTACTTTCGCTCCCTGTGATCTTAGTTTCTTCCCGGTGTAGTGATATCCAGGCCATATAGATTATGGATAGGGCGATACCGGTTTCTACCAAAGGTACGAACCAGCTGGCAGTGGGAGCAAAGCCAAAGAATCCGGCTGAGAGGGTGATACTGTGACCGATGGTAAAGCCGGTAGTGCGCCATAGGAGTAAGGGTAGGCTGATTGCGCCGAGGGTTAGGCAGAGAACAAACAGAATATGGTCAAGCCCTTTCAGGATATGGGCGATACCTTCTGCCAGAAAGGTATTCATGGCATCGAGCGAGGAGTGTGAAATCAGTATTGGCTCCTGCATGAGGCCGCGAGATCGAAACACTTGAGTCCTGCCCGGGTTATAGTCCAATATCAAATTTGCGGTATCTTCTTGGCTGGATAGGCCGGGGTTGAGAGTGCTGGATAGCTGATATTCACCCAGGGGAGCCTGCAATGGGTAGTGGATATGAATATCGACCAAGGTATCGCCAACATAGAGACGCTGGCTGGAATCTTCAGGTAAGTATTGCTTCAAAAATGCTTGCTGTGCTTCATCCAGAGTCGCAAATTCCGGTTCTCTTCCTATCCGATAGAGTCGTACAGCTTTCACGTCGCCTGCTAGCTTCATTTCAGTGCTGCGTAGCAGGATGGCTCTCTCTGCAATATTACCCAGCCCGTAAGGGGCTGACTCCAGTTGCTGAAAGTCCACATAATGTACCAGGTTCCCTCTATCCAGAGAGTTTTTGGTGTAGGGGGCAGGTTGGGGGAGTTTGCCTGTGTAGGGATCGAGTCCCCTTCGAGCTTTATCTGCCAGCAAGTAGGCCATAGGCACTCTCATATACAGATTAGCGCCTTTTGCTGTGTGTTCTATATGGAAAATCCGCATATTGAGATTAAGGAGAAAATGCGCTTGGACTTGTCCGCTGAGGCCGGATACTAATAGAAAAACAAAAATGATAGCGGGTGATTTAAGGATACTGTTTTTCATAGTTTTAGACATTTCTCTATTTTTAATTCTAGCGTACGGATAGGGGGGTAAATCGGGCTATTTTCCAATAGTTATCAGATTGAACGATGTCAATATTGGCGCGTGTCTTCTGCGGTTTCTGTTCGAAATGTCCCCAGCTTTGCTCCTCGATTACAGCCTGCCAACTTGTTATCAGCCTAAATCCTTTGTTGCCATTCAGATTTATTTGATTGGAGTATTCCACTCTGAGGTTAGTGATAGCGCTGATTGAACCCAGACTTCCGCTAGTAGTTTGTGGGCGATATATTTGTGTGAGATTGGTATAGGTATTTTCGAATCCATCTTTGGTAATCAGATTCTTTAACTTTAGTTCTAGGTTTATTGAAAGCGGTTCTTTATATGCCGCAGCGACTTTTAATAACAATTGTTCTGTTACTCGGCCCAGATCACGTTTTTTAGCGGTTCCTGGGAGATTTACCCGGTATTCTTCTGGAAGATTGAAATACAGGGCTCCAGCTGAAAGTATGATGATGGTATAAATAATGGCTGAGCCTTTTCGGCCTGGTAATGAGTGTTTTGTCGAAAGTGTCAATACAATTATGGTGATAATTAGGAATGAAAATAGGATAGCCATGGGAATCGCTAGACTTGGGGTTTCTATTACGAGCGGATCGCTATTTGGGGGGCGATAATCATATAGATAGTTGTGCCACTGAATATCAGGGAATGCCGGGATTACATGGTTGGGGAAGGGGCCGGCGGGGTCTTGGATTAACGTAGGTACTGAGCTAATCGTATCGGTGAATAAATTCCAGTCTACTGTGACACTCTGGGGGAACTCCTCAATGGAAAACTTCTCTCGGTAGCCAATCAATACAGAGCCCATTTCAATAGTTTCATTTTCTGAAATCTGTGTGTAACCGTTATTATTGGCCCGAAGAAAAACAGTCTCTATGCTGCTCGGTTGCGATAAGGCTTGGTCAATGGTGGTGGGATTTTTGTTGTATAGGTAATTTCGGACTGTATGATGAAGAAAGGTCTTGTTTTCTGGGGACAGCGGTTGCCAGGCATCGAAAGGATGATTGGTCCACTCCATTAAGTCTTTTGTGCGCAAAAGTATTTCATGGCGTATTTGACGAGGTTCTACATAGAGAAAAGACTTTAGTGGATGACGATTATGTCGACTAATGTCGGTATTTTTAAAATGGGTATTCCAGGGGTCATCCCAATCGATAGTAAATGATTCAGGTTTAGATAGATAGTGAAATCCACTGACCGGAGTCTGTCCGTGGCGACTGGTGAAACCAATAGTAACGGATGCCAAACCATCACTTCCCATAGGTGGCTTCATCTCCAGGTCTGATACCCCACTAACCGGGTATTCCAGCTGAGTTAAAAGGACCTTTTTATCTGATGGGAAATCAGGCACTTTAATACCGGTACGGGGATCGGTTTGCCCCGCAAAAGGGGAGTTTCGTTGTTTTCTTTGGGCTACCCTGATCGATAGTTTGCTGGGTTTGATACTCTTAACACCGGATTTAATTTGAAATTTGAAAACTTTTTGTTTTAGCGCTGATTGCTTTAATAGGTAAATATCTGGCGTCTGTTCAATTTCAGGCCAAAACATGTTGGCATCATTTGCTGATATCTCAAATGTAATGTGCAGCGTGCCTTTTTGTATTTCAATTTCTGCGATGTTAGTAGCCGTTTCTGCCCCACTTAGACTAATAAAATCTGCTTTGTTGATTGGCGATAATAGAATGCTTATTAATATCAGGGTGAGGCTGATTAATACTTTGTGAGTTGATGAATTGAGGATTCTTTTAAGGTGCATGGATTGTTTGAGTAGGGTTTACCGGCTTTGCTGTATTCATTATTGGTCGTAAATAATACGCAGATATTCAATCTGGAGGTTCAAAATCAGTTCCAAAGGCTTTGCTGATTTTCTTATGTGTCTGACTAGAGAGCTTTTTGTAGAATAATTTTTCAATAAAAAGAAAAGGTGTAAAATCCACCTTTTTGGCCTGGTCGACTGTTAATGTTCTTGTGAGCAGAGATAGCGGCCATAAAACTCCATTGACAACAATCATCCGGGTAACGACGTTAATATTAGTGACATTCTGAATCATGTGATCAGTGGCTAATGATAAAGATTCTTGATAGATAGAGCGGATTGATTTAAGGATTTCGGGCGCGGCATCAAAGTTGTTATAGCCGTGATAGGCGATCGCCATTGAGCAACTTGTTGTGTTCATAATAGCGATAAATAGAGTTGGTACCGTATGTACTTGATTACAGAAGTAGACTGCATCCGCCTGTGGAAAATGCATTTTAGTAATCATCTGGATTGGCAGCATAAAGCTCTCATTAATCACTAAGCCAGCTTTTTGGGGATATTCAAGCCACCATTGTCGGAAAGTCCAGTCCCAGGCGAGGTACTTTTTCTTACCGCCGATAGCATAGGCTTCTTCCCACTTATGTTGGGTGCTATCAGGCTTCAAAATCGTTAATTTTACCGGCTGATTACCTATGGCACCCCCCATCCAAAGGGTGCCTGTACCTCCAGTATGATCTCTGTGCGGGATTTCATTTGGCTTTAGTTGTTTCGCATCTGGGAAGTTGGTATCCCTGGTTGCCGAAGTCGTATCTTTCTTTTGGGTTTTCTGGGCACAGATTATATCGCTGATGCTGATTGCCAGTAGTAGGAGGGTGATATTTAAAAGCTGCAAAAGGGGTTTAGTCGCAATCATCTTTTTATGGGTTTTGTGCCTATAAGCAGCTTAGTTGATGATTCAAGCAACAGTGGGAAATAGATCGGTGTGGCGTGAAGTTTTTTAAATGGGAATATGTTGGAGTGTCAGAGTTTCGAATATACCCAGAGGCTTAATTAATCACTACCAGATGATTGGGCAGTTCATCTTTAATAGTGCTGGTAGGCAGTGCTTCATGAAGCAAATCTCCACACTGTTCAATACAAACCAGTAATGCTTCACCTGCTTTTCCCCGTTTTATTTGCTGCACAAAGTTTTCTACCACTCTTTGCCAGTTGTCGTTGGTAATGTGTTGGGCAATTCCTCTATCTGCCAGTATTTCTACATAATGCTCTGCTTCTGAAACAAATATGAGCAGCCCTAGCCGATCTTTGGTTGCGTGTAAATCCTGCTCCAGAAATTGCCTCCGAGCAAGGTTGGATGCTCGCCAGAATTTTATCTTTTTGGGCACTAACCGCATGGTGATGGGGCGCCAACGGAATATCACTGCCAGGGCAATAAATAAAATCCACTGAAGTGTCACTGCCTGTTGAAGATTGACCCAAAAAGGTAAAAATTCGATAAGTGGTGAGATTAGTAGTGTTAGAAATGCAGCCCACAAGGTAGATATATACAGGTAGTTATCCGCTTCCCGAGCGACCACAGCCATGACTTCGGCATCGGTGCGGGACTCTACTTCCTTTATGGCCTCTGTAATATGGCGCTGATATGTGTTGGTAAGCATTACCATCCTCCCGATGCGCCCCCTCCGCCAAAGCCTCCGCCTCCCCCGCTAAATCCGCCGCCCGAACTGCCGCGAGATAAGCCTCCACCAAAGCCGCCTCCACCGTAGTAGCCACCGTAGCGTCCCCGCTTGAAAATACGGCCTTGTACCGGTGAGCCCAGTGCGGCGCTGCCGAATAGGTGTAGCATAATCAATAGAAGGAGTAGGCCCACAAGGACTGTGATTCGTCGTCCCTCTTTGGTTTCTAAGGGCTCTGCGACATATTCGTTTTTAGTCGCGGCGATAATTGATTTGACTCCGGCATTGATACCGCCGTTAAAATCGCCACTGCGAAATTCTGGAAGCACTTTGGTTTGGATAATATTTGCGGCCAGTGCATCGGTTAGCGCACCTTCGAGGCCATAGCCCACTTCAATGCGAATTTTGCGATCATTGGGAGCGATCAGGAAAAGGACTCCATTATCTTTATCTTTTTTACCCAATTTCCATTTGCGGGCCAGCTGATTGGCGTATTCCTCTATCGTAATGCCCTGAAGCTCAGGCACCGTGGCTACGACCAGTTGATTGTCGCTGTCTCGCTCGTATTGCTGGATCAACTCGGTAAGCTGGTATCTTTCATCGGCCTTTAGCAGCTCCCCTTGATCTACTACCCTGCCCGACAGTGTTGGAAACTGTATATCAGCCCAGGCTACCCAGGTACTGAGCAAAGCGAGTAAGGAAATTGTGGTAAGACTGGGGCGGTTCATTTTAGGGTCGATGGCGCCTGTCTATTGGAAGTTAACCTCGGGTGCCTTATCGGCCTCCTCAGTGCTGGCCTCAAAAGTTTCACGAAGCGGCATGTCTCTGTAGAGCACAGCGTGCCATATTCTTCCCGGAAAAGTGCGAATCTCGCGGTTGTAGCGCTCTACAGCCTGGATATAATCGCGGCGTGCCACACTGATCCGGTTTTCGGTACCTTCCAGCTGAGATTGCAGTGTGAGGAAGTTCTGGTTGGCTTTGAGGTCAGGGTAACGCTCTACCACCAACATTAGCCGGGATAGCGCGTTGGTTAATTGGCTCTGTGCAGCTTCAAATTGTTGCAGTTTGGCGGGCTCATTGAGCAGGTTGCTGTCGGCTTGCAGAGAGCTGACTTTGGCCCTGGCTTCAGTGACTGCTTGTAGGGTTTCTCGCTCGTGTGAGGCGTAGGCTTTTACGGTTTGCACTAGATTGGGCACCAGGTCGGCGCGGCGCTGGTATTGGTTTTGGACCTGGGCCCAGGTGGCTTTAACCTGCTCGTCATAGGTTGGGATATTGTTGACACCACAGCCGCTAAGGGTGGTTACCAGCAGCAGTAGCAGTGAGGTCTGCCAAAAGGGCCAGCCGCTGGGGAGCGCAGAGGTCATGCGGAATATCCTTATTCTCACGTGAACCCATCAAGAATAGTCCGCCTGACTCCCGGCGCTGGAGAAGGCATCACCATGGAGCCAAAATGGCGTTAAAAGCAACAATCTTTAAGGTCAAAGTCCAGATATCCGATATGGACAGGGATTATTACGCCGAGCATCCGCTCACTTTGGCGCGACATCCCTCGGAAACAGATGAGCGTATGATGGTGCGTCTACTGGCTTTTGCGCACAATGCGGCGGAAACGCTGGAGTTTACCCGGGGACTGTCCTCCGATGAGGAAGCGGATCTCTGGCAAAAGAACCTGAGCGGGGAAATCGATCTCTGGATCGAAGTGGGCCTTCCCACCGAGGAACGAATTCGCAAAGCCTGCAACCGCTCGAAGCGCGTTATCGTATACAGTTACGGGCGCCGTGCAGCACCAATCTGGTGGCAGAAGCTGGCCAGCCAATTGGAGCGCTTTGATAATCTTACCGTCTACCATTTAGCCGCTGATGCCACTGAGCAATTGGCGGCTATGGCTGAGCGCAATATGGACCTGAGTGCAACCATTCAGGATGGCCATATCTGGCTGGCCGATAGTGACAACAACGCGGAGATTACTCCGGAAACCTGGAAATAGGAGCAGACAACTTAATGCCTTCTTTTGACATTGTATCTGAAGTGGATAAGCACCAACTCACCAACGCTGTGGATCAGGTGAATCGCACTATTACCAACCGCTTCGACTTCAAAGGTGTGGATGCGGAAGTGGAGATGAGTGAGTTCTCCCTGGTAGTTCGCGCTGAAGTGGACATGCAGGTAGACCAGATGGTGGATATGCTGCGTGGCGCACTGATCAAATGCGATATCGATCCACTGGCGATGGATGTAGGTGATAAAGAGCAATCCGGCAAGCAGGTAAAATTGGACGTGACCCTGAAAAATGGCCTTGACAAAGAATTGTCAAAAAAGATTGTTAAGCTGATCAAAGATGAAAAGCTCAAGGTGCAGGCTGCCATTCAAGGCGAGCAGGTGCGTGTTACTGGCAAGAAGCGCGACGACTTGCAGCAGGTGATCGCTTTGTTGCGCGGTAAAGAGCTGGAGCAGCCATTGCAGTTTAATAACTTCCGCGATTAATTGGTTTTGCAGTGATCAAGCGTACTCTCTTCAGTGTTTTATCCGTAGTGTTGTCGCCTTTGGCGATAGCCGCAGAAATTACCCCGGCTAGGCTGCTGGCCAGCTATTGGGTGAATAGTAGTGCAGGTCTGGATATTTCTGGCTTAAGTTTTTGCTCTGGGGGCCTGTTGGCAGTCTCCGACAAGAACTCTGAAGAGATCTATACGCTTGAATTTCGCGATGGAAGTGCCGACCTGGAATCACATCTTCGCTTAAGCGGCCTTGGGATACCGGAGCAGGATGAGCCAGTCAGTGCCTGGGAGGGCTTCAAGGAGTTGTTCCGCCCGGCAGAAGATCTGGACTTTGAAGGTGTTACCTGTAGCGATGGCCAGGTCTATCTGGTCAGTGAGCATTACAACCGCATTGCCATCGTAGATAACGAGGGAAATGCGCGCTGGCAGGAGCATAGCTGGTCGGCGTTAGCCAGGTCCCACGGGTTCCTGCAGAAGACCAATGCTTCCAGCGAGGGGTTGGTTAAAGCTGACGATACCTTTTGGGTAGCCATGGAGCGCGAGCCTCGTGGTTTGTTGAGGCTTAATGCTGATGGCGGGGCCAGCACGCTGACTCTGCCTCAAGTGGATGGCCTGGACTTTGCCGGCCGTTCAGAGGACTTGGCGGGATTGGATTACTACGATGGCGCACTCTTTACCTTGGAGCGCAACGCCCACGCCGTATGCCGCAGGGCGCTGCCCAGCCTGGAAGCGGAGTGGTGCCTGGATTATCGCTCCTTGGAGGAATCGCCAGAGCGGGTCTATGAAGAAACCCGTTATGGCAAAGGCGAGGGGCTCGCTGTAGGAGAGCAGGGTATTTTTGTAGTGCTCGACAACAATAATGTTGGCCGCGCCCAGGCGCCTGATGATAAACGGGCGCTGCTGTTGCACCTGGCAATGCCAGAAGAGGCGGTTAATAAGCAATATAAGCAATAGCTGTTTCTGTTTGGCGCCGGGCTTTCTGTAAGTCGGCGCCACTCCCATTTCTTCATACTTCTCCAGCCCCATATATCTTCTCGCCCAACCTTTTAAATTTCTTTCCGGCTGTCAGCGCTAAAATTGTTCATAGGGATTGGTGTAACTATTATTTTTACTTGGGTTATTGGCATCTCTTGCTTTGGTAGTGGGTTCTTAGGAGGCAGCAGGCGAATTGGAGGTTGGGAACTTCCCTGCTATTTAATCTTTATGTCGATTAAATGGGATGATCGTGATTAAGCGTATTTGTTTAAGTGTCGCGTTTGTGCTGTTGTCATCTCTGGGGTCGGCAGCTGAAATAATTCCTGCCAAGAAAATAGCTCATTACTGGGTAGACGACAGCGCCGGGTTAAGTATATCTGGACTGAGTTTTTGCGATGGTAAAATGCTCTCTGTTTCCGATAAACAGTCCAGGGAAATTTATCAGATAGTGTTAGATGATAGGTTTGCAGCGTTAGAAATCTATTTAACGCTTGCCGGACTCAGGGTTCCCAAAAAGGATAGGCCGACTAATTTTTGGTATTTTCTACTGGATCTTACCCGTCCAGCTGCAGCAATGGACTTTGAAGCTATCACCTGTGATGACAATGCTTTTTATTTACTGAGCGAGCGTTACAACCGTATTGCTGAAATTAATAAGGAAGGCAAGGGACACTGGTTGGAAAATATGTGGTCGTCCACAGCTAAGGCTCAAGGCTATATGCAGGGTTACAACCTTTCTGGGGTAGGCTTGCAGAAAGTGGGTGATGACTTTTGGATGGCTATCGAGCGTGATCCTCGGGCTCTGGTCAAACTTGGGCCCAAGGGTAGTGTGCAGATTTTCACACCGCCACCCGTGGAAGGGTTGAACTTTCGCGACGAATCCGAAAATATGGCTGGACTTGCTTATTATGACGGTGCACTTTGGACTCTGGAGCCCAATGCTTATGCGGTTTGCCGCAGAGAGCTCCCCAGTTTGAAAGCCCAATGGTGCCTGGATTATTGGGAACATGAGAATTCTTCCGAGCTTGGCTATGAGGTATCCCGGACAGGGGGTAAGGGAGACGGCTTGGCCATTGGAGAGCAGGGAATTTTTATCGTGTTTGATAATGATAATATAAGCCGTATCCACGACCCCCAGGATCGCCGTGCGCTTCTGTTACATTTGGCCTTTCCAGAAGGTACGTAATAAGGGTAGATAATAGGTGGTAGTTGAGAAGTTACCGGCACTGCTGGAGGAAATACGGGCTTGTCGCCTCTGTGAAGAGCAGCTTCCTCTGGGGCCGAACCCAGTCTTGAGGGCCGCAGCGTCTGCACGCTTACTGATCGTCGGCCAAGCCCCGGGCACCAAGGTCCACGCGACCAGTATCCCCTGGAATGACCCCTCAGGAGATCGCCTCCGAGATTGGCTGGCGATCGACAGGGACACCTTTTACGACGAGTCCCGGATTGCCATTATTCCCATGGGTTTCTGTTACCCAGGGCGCGGCAAGGGCGGTGACTTGCCGCCGCGACCCGAATGTGCGGCCACCTGGCATCAGCGCTTGATGGATCAGCTGCCCAACTTGCAACTGTCGCTGTTGGTGGGACAATATGCTCAGCGTCATTACCTCCCGCACTGGTATGGCAGCATTACCGAGAATGTTCGCCATTACCGCGATGCTCTGCCTGCGGGATATTTTCCCTTACCGCACCCCAGCCCGCGCAACACCCTGTGGTTGCGTCGCAGGCCCTGGTTTGAGGAAGAGGTTGTGCCCGAGTTACAACATCATGTTAAAAAGATATTGAAGGTTTAAGAATGCCGGTTCCGGACAAGATAAAGATCCACCCCTCTTGGTACGATGTTTTGGGCGGGGAGTTTGACCAACCCTATATGGCCCAATTGCGTCAGTTTTTAAAGGGGGAGAAGGCCGCCGGCAAGAAGATCTACCCGGCCGGTGGCCAGATCTTTAATGCCTTTAACTCCACACCTTTTGATCAGGTAAAAGTCGTTATCCTGGGCCAGGACCCTTACCATGGCGTTGGCCAGGCCCATGGCCTGTGCTTTTCCGTGATGCCCGGAGTGCGCATTCCCCCATCACTGCAAAATATTTATAAAGAACTGCACTCCGATATGGGTGTTCCCCCAGCGCATCACGGCTGCCTGCAGCCCTGGGCAGAGCAGGGCGTCCTGCTGCTGAATGCCACTCTTACTGTTGAGGACAGCAAGGCCGGTGCCCATCAGGGGCAGGGTTGGGAGCAATTTACGGATGCGGCGATTCACAAGCTAGCGGAACAGCGTGAAGGGCTAGTCTTTGTTCTTTGGGGGAGCTATGCCCAAAAGAAGGGGGGCTTTATCGACCGCAATAAGCATTTGGTATTGCGTGCTCCACATCCCTCCCCTCTATCTGCGCACCGGGGTTTCTTTGGTACCCGTCCTTTTTCCCAGGCGAATCACTGGTTGCAGCAGCGTGGCGAGAAGCCTATTGAATGGGCTTTGCCAGAGGCGGGTCAATTGAAGAGAGTTGCGGTAGAGCTTTAGAAGTTCCGGTACATACTCTTCTTCAAAATGTTTCCGCTTATCTGATACTTGACAAGGTTATTATTACGACCTTGTCATTTCTTGACTTCTGCCTTCTCTTTTTACTTTACTATTTAGACCTATCTGCTGTATATAATATAACCACTTTCGTATTATATAAATAAAGAAATTTTCGAATATAAAGACTGGATAAATTAGCTTGGTTGATGAAAATATAATACAGTTTTTTCATCATAGAATGTTTATATTAACTTAAAAATTATTTAGCAGAACCCTTGCAGCTTTTTAATAAAAGTAGTGAGTAATCCTCAGATAGTTCGTCAGTAAACACTATATACTTTTTATTAAGGGTGGAGAAATTTATGCAAATTATGGCTAAGAAGCAATTGAGCGGGATTTGTAGTAAGAGGTTTTGTGGAGGCAGTATTGAGGAAATAGCAGGGCTTAATAAGAAGTATGGAATCAACATGAATGAAAAGAATGGTTCATAGTATAAGTTTACTAAGGAAAAGATTCCGAAGCATTGCATCAGTAGTATTAGTTTAATAGGGTGGGGTTTAAATATTTTTCGGGATATAACTAAAAAGGCTTAAAGTATGAATTGTAAAACCTATTAAAATTTAAGTCCTACCTGAATTTGCTTTCATTTTTCAAATAAGAGGACATGACTTCCTTATATCGATAAGGAGTTTATTCCATGTTTAAAATTTGATCTGCCAGTACATATACATAACATGAAAACTTTGCTTTTATCGTATTTAGTTGCCACTAATGAGGGCTGGTTCACAAAAGAAGCGTTTGCTTTCATAGTTGGTACACATTTCAAGCTGTTTTATTTCTTTCTTTATTTACTGGAAGAGTATTTTTTCCTAGTCTCGCAATTCACCTGTTCTAATTAGGTGAAACAGGAATGTTGTATTAGGGAGTAAGTGTGGAAGTTGTAGTTGAGAGGGAAAGCTGTCTCTCTTGTCTTTCTGTTGTTGCAAGATTTAATCAGCTTGCAGTTAATCCTGAGAAGCTCCAGCGAGAGTTCCCTGTTGGAAACCTGGAAGCTCATGATGTTATAAAAGCCGCTGCCTTTCTCGGCCTTAAAGCTAAGAGTCACCGATACCCTTGTGAAAAATTGGAAAGCTTGCCGTTTCCTGTGATGCTAGTGGATTCAGCAGGGACCTGTACGATCCTGGCCGGTATACGGGATGGCAAGGCGCTACTACAAAAAGTTGGGCAGAAAAGTCCGATTATGATATCGGAGGAAGAGCTTCCTTTTGATGAGAATAAGCGGCTTTTGATATTCTTATTCCGTAAAAAGGGAATTTTATCATCTGTAGAGCGAAAATTTGATATATCCTGGTTTATCCCCTCCATTCTTAAATATAAGAAACTACTAGGCCAGGTATTACTCGCGTCATTCTTTATTCAGTTATTTGCACTGATCACGCCGCTATTTTTCCAGGTGGTTGTGGACAAGGTGCTTGTTCATCAAGGCCTGACTACCCTGGATGTGTTAGCTCTCGGCTTCTTGGTGGTATGTGTATTCGATGTGATTTTAAATGGGCTGAGAACCTATCTATTTAGTCATACTTCAAATCGGATAGATGTGGTATTGGGTTCTCGTCTATTTAATCACCTGTTGCGTCTCCCTATTGCCTATTTTCAGAATCGTCGAGTGGGAGATACTGTAGCCCGGGTTCGCGAGCTGGATTCTATACGCCAGTTTATCACGGGGTCAGCGCTTACTCTTTGTGTAGACCTGTTTTTTACTCTGGTCTTCTTTGCAGTGATGTTTCTTTATAGCCCAACACTGACTTGGATAGTATTGGGCTCCCTACCTCTCTATGTACTATTGTCGATCATTATTACCCCGATTTTGAGAAATCGATTACACGAAAAATTTAAGCTGGGTGCGGAAAATCAATCATTTCTTGTTGAAGCCTGTAACGGGGTTGAAACTTTAAAAAGTATGGCGGTGGAACCGCAAATGCAGCGGCGCTGGGAAGAGCAGTTGGCAGGCTACGTTAACGCTTCCTTTAGGGCTTTGAATCTCGGTAATGTTGCCAGCCAGTGCGCCAGCTTAATCAATAAACTGGTAACCGTAGGTATTTTGTGGGTGGGTGCTCACTTGGTTATTGCCGGTGAGCTGAGTGTCGGTATGTTGATCGCCTTCAATATGATTGCAGGGCGGGTTAGCCAGCCAATTTTGAAGTTAGTGCAATTGTGGCAAGACTTCCAGCAGGCGGGTATCTCCATTAAGCGCCTGGGAGATATCCTCAATACACCTACGGAAGCTGGACATGACCCAAACCGAACCACTCTGCCCGCAATTCGAGGAGAGATACGGTTTGAGCATGTGAAGTTTCGCTATGGTCCCGACCGACCGCTGGTAATTGACGGCATTCAACTATCAATAAGGCCCGGGGAAATTATGGGTATCGTCGGTAAATCCGGTTCGGGAAAGAGTACTTTGACCAAGCTGGTTCAGCGTCTCTATGTTCCGGAGGCGGGCCGCGTCCTGGTAGATGGTGTTGACTTGGCACTGGTAGACCCGGCTTGGTTGAGGCAAAAAGTAGGCGTTGTATTGCAGGAAAGCTTCCTGCTCAATCGTACTGTTCGAGACAATATTGCTTTGGCAGACCCCGGTGCTCCTATGGAAAAAGTAGTAGCTGCTGCCAAGCAGGCGGGAGCCTACGATTTTATTCTTGAATTGCCGGAGGGATTCGACACGGTAGTGGGAGAGCAAGGTAGCTCCCTCTCTGGTGGCCAAAAGCAGCGGATAGCCATAGCGCGCGCCCTGATGGCAGATCCCAGGATATTGATCTTTGATGAAGCTACCAGCGCTCTGGACTATGAATCAGAGGCCATAGTACAGGCAAACATGCGCCAGATTTGTCAGGGTCGCACAGTGCTGATTATTGCCCATCGACTGTCTGCGGTGCGCGATGCCAACCGCATTGTTGTTATGGAAAAAGGCAGGATTGTAGAGCAGGGCAGCCCCAAACAATTAATGCAGAAAAAAGGACACTTTGCTCGCCTTAATGCCATGCAGTCTAATTTGCGGGAGGTAATATGAAGCGTTTCCTCTCTTTCTTGAAATTTGGTCGCTGGATAAAAAAGCGGGACTCAGTACTGGAGTTTGTTCCGGCTGCACTGGAGGTGGAGCAATCACCGCCAAACCCACTGGGATTATGGCTAATCAATACTATTTGTTTGTTTTTTGCTATTGCTATTCTTTGGGCCATTTTTGGCAAGATTGATATTGTTGCCATAGCGGAGGGAACCGTAATTCCCGACGGTAAGGTGAAAACTGTTCAGGCTAAAGAGTTATCGGTAGTTCGAAAAATTCATGTAGAAGAGGGTAGCCGAGTTAATGCAGGAGACCCTCTAATTACCCTGGATGCCACTAATGCAACTGCGGATCAGGACAGGTTAGAGGGAGAGCTGGCTGTTTCCCGTGCGCGCCTGGTAAGGGAGCAAGTATTCAGCACTTATTTGCCTGAATTGCGCGAAGGCCGGGTGGGCGTAATAGAAAAGGCCTTGATTACCCTGGAAATGGAGATGGCTGAGGTTGGCGCGAAGGACCAATTACGCTTTCAGCGCACCCTATTAAAGGGGTATTTCTCTGATTACCTTGCTGAAGTTAATTTAATCGATCAGCAGGTTTCCTCAAAGCATCAAGAGCTCAGTATGTCGCGTGCTTTGGTTAGAAAAGCTGAGAAGAAACTGCCCATTTTAACCGAGCGTACTGACTCCCTGCGAAAGTTGCTGGATCGGCAAATGGTGGCCCGGGATAGATACCTCGAGCTGGAACAGCAGCGTATTGATGCAGAGGAGGAATTGGCGCTTGAGCAGGAAAGAATTGGCCAATATCAATCTCAATTGAAAGAGCTTAATTTACAAGCTTCAGCTCTACTAAGTAACGCCCTTTATAAAAGTTACTCACAGCAGGAAGAGTTGGAGCGTAATATCACAGTACAAAATAAGGAATTGGAAAAAGCAAAACTGCGCAGTGAACAGCAGGTAATCCGAGCACCTATAGCTGGCACTGTACAAGAGCTTGCCATCCATACCGAAGATGCCGTTCTAGAGCCCGCCCAAGCCCTGATGCAGATAGTACCTGCTGGCAGTGCTTTACAAGTCCAGGCTTGGATATTGAATAAAGATATTGGTTTTGTTGAAGAGGGGCATCCAGTAACGGTGAAGGTGTCTACTTATAATTTTACCAAATATGGAACTGTCTCGGGGGTTGTTACTAATCTCTCAAAAGATGCAGTCATGGATGAAGAGCAAGGCTATCGCTATCTATGTGATATCGAACTGGATGCCCAAGAGTTAAAACAGTCAAATCAGACGGCTCTTTTGTTGCGTGCGGGTATGCATGTTGTGGCAGAGGTAAAAACAGGAAAGAGAAATATTTATGAATATTTTACTAAGCCTGTTCGGGAGTCTCTATCCAGTAGTTTTTCGGAGCGATGATTTAGATATAGTCTCAAGAAAATTTTTTATTTGGGGATGGTATGAGTAGAAGAATATTTTGGTTAGGTTCAGCTATATATTTGGTTGTTTTGTTAATTGTGTTCAACTATTTTTCCTCAAATAAGAGAAGTGAAGGGCAACAATCATATCCTGTTGAGGAGTTGCCGCCAATAGCAACTGTTGAATATTTAAATCCTACTAAAGATTTCCCTAGAGGGAGTTTGGAGATTTATCAATATGAGCATGGTAGGTTAAAGATAGATCGTAGATATAATGCATCTGGTGGATTTAGGTCTCGGGGTCTTTTCGCTGAAATAAATATAGCTTGGCCAAATTTTGGCTTTAGGGATGAATATTTTTCCTCGAATAAAGATAGCCGAATAAGAATTATGTTTGAGTTGCGACGTAACTTTGGCGAGGGCTTTCAGGATATCTATCAGAATGTTGTTGACGACTTAAATGCATTCGATGGTCGAGATTACAGCTATAACGGGTTTGTAGGGTTTCGGCGACGCTATGGATGGGTCTATATAGCATCATCTCCTTCACTAATTACACCACAGGGGACTCCTTTAACCATATTGTGTTCAGACCCAATGTTTAATCTAATGCATTCAGATGGAAGTTTGGGGCGTTGCAGGTTTTCACTGATTTACGATGAGAATTTAAGTTCAGGAGTTCAATTTAATGAGTCTCTTATGGAGTATTTTCCTGAATTATATAGAGATTTAGATGTTTTTTTGCAGTCAGTAAAGGAGAGTGACTGATGGCTTTTGTTTTTAATTCTGATCAACTACAAAAAATTCAGGATGCGGTTGATGAAATTAGTGAGAACAACCTGGATAACTGGGAGTTAGCCTATAACGCAGTAGTTGAGGTTCTTGGAGATGCCCTTGCAAGCGGAATGGTGGCTCCCGAAGATAGATCATACGTAGATGCTGTACATGTATGGTTTAAGGGTGCTGTAATGGTGAATACAGGACAGGGTGTATTTTCCAAGTTAATCCGGACTTACACTAAAAGGCAGTTGGAGCTGCATACCGGTAATACTTACCTAGAGCAGGATATTGCAGATTTAATGCAGACTGCCTCAAATGCTATTGCTGGGAATGTGATAGTTAATGAAATTTTGAGTGAAGAATTTGGCCATAAGCTTCCTGAATTGAGCGAAATTGCAGATCGGGATGCTACTCAAGCTCTTAGCATAGTATTTAAAGATATCGAATCTAATGATTCTGGAGTTAACGCTGCGAATGGCGGCGGAGCAGCTTGGTCTGGATCTATTCTGTTTTCTATGTTTAGTCAGCCAGGCTCACTATCGGATGAGAGCTATAGATTGTTATCCGTAGGAGACAAAGGTAGTTTTGATACTGTAGACGACTTTAGAAACATCTTATTCGCTTTTGAGGCCTTCTCCGTTGCAGCTAAAGAAGTAGTTACCTCTCTAGCAAAATTTGAGACTAAGCCATTAGCCGACGACTTGTTGATATTTGCTGACCTGCTTTCTGTAGATAGGGGAAGCTGGGAAAATATATATGAAGAGGTGATGGAGGCCTATGAGGGTGCACTAGATCTTGCTGGTCCAGCTCTAATGGACTGGTCTTGGAATACTCTTCTGAGTCAGATGATGAAAGGGAGTCTTGCTCACGAGGCTTTTAGTCATGTGGCAGATTTTAACATCTATGAGCTTGTTGATAAACTAGGAGAGCTGTACGGATTTGATTTTGGTACAGTGGATGCTGATGACTTCCGAACTAATGCACATCACATTTTTGATGAGATTAAGTCGCAAGGTGATTTGAACACAGACTTCAAGCTTCTATGCAATGTGTCAGTTAGCGATTTGTTTAATGAGGCGGAGAATAGTATTGGTTATCGTTATGCTCTGCATAGCTTATCCCCTTTTGTTCTTGGTGATGATATAAGCGCTTATTCTGATCATAATAGTAATGGTCAATTGGATCTCTATGATCAAAATACCGGCAAAGGCCAGTTAACAATACCATATCTGCAAGATAGGGCTGAGATGCTATATCTTCTAATCGAAAAAACTATTTCAGGTTCACAGCCAAGGCACAATGAGTCTTCTGAATATTATGATTTTGAGAGTGGGACAATTGTATCTGTAGATTCCGTCTCTAATTCTCAGGTATCAAGACGTTATATGTTTGGTAGTGAAGCTGGTGAGTCCATAGAAGGTGGTGGAGAGTCAGATCATCTATATGGTATGGATGGGATGGATATCCTAACCGGAAATAAAGGGGATGACTATCTAGAAGGTGGTTTGGGGGCGGATGAGTACGTTTTTTATTATGGTGACGGTAACGACTTCATTTTTGATATTTCAGCTGGCAACTCGATAACCATTGAAAGTGAAACTATTACTAGCCTAGAAGGCGTCTCTTACGCTAGTGATATATTTATAAATGAAGATGAAGATATTCAGCTCGTTAAATTCGAAAGCGGTTTTGTAATTACCTATAAAGATGCTTCTGGTAAAGTTGGAACTGTCACTGTAGAAAATGCTGAGGTTGAGGATTTCGGGATTACCCTTAGTGATTATAAAGAAGAAGTAGATGAACCTGAAATTCCCTCGGATATTCTTATAGTTGGTGATGGTGATCTGGATAACGACGGAGATATACATCCAGACTGGATAGGTTTTGGGAATTTAGAGCGTAGCGATGAAGTTAACTCGAAATCTATACATTTTGATGCAAGCTTGATTAGTGATGAGCATCCCGAGTTCGAAAATGGTGGCAGAGATATCAACTGGCTGTTTGTTGGTGGATATAATGATGATATCTTGATATCTGAGTCTGGCGCTAGCCCCGTGTTTAATAGGCCTATGCTGCATGGGCATGATGGGAATGACACAATAAAAATTGGTGCGATTGACTGGGGGCTTGCAGGTGGCGGGAATGGTGACGATTTCCTCGAGCACAGCGGTGGAGATATTTATTTATTTGGCGATGAAGTCTATTTTGATGAATCACTAGAAGATGATGGTGACGGGAGTGATACTTTAATTAGTCATTCTGAAGGTGCTAAAACCATGGATGGTGGTGGTGGTGACGACTACCTCATCTCGACAGAAATTGGTGACGCCGCTCTTGCAGGTGGTAGTGGTTCTGATTTCATTCAAAGTGGAGATGGTAATGACAATCTTTTTGGTGATGGGCGTATATATGTCGAGTCAAGTTTTGACGAGGATGGAAAGCAAGTAGGTTATATCTTCTCTTATCGTCTTCAGGATATAGTTGATCAAAATAAAAACTATAACGACGTAATAGATGCGGGTAACGGCAACAATTCTGTTTGGGGGGGGGCAGGTGAGGATACAATTATTGCTGGTGATGGCAACGATGAAATCTGGGGTGATATTGCTCATGCAGATGCTTTAACTAATTGGCAAGGATCGCTTGGCCAAGATGTGCCTGTAGAAATGCATGGTGCCGATTTAATTTATTCTGGTGCAGGTGATGACCTTGTAATTGGTGGTGGCGGAGATGATGTGATTTATGCTGGTGCAGGGGATGACAGAATTTCAGGTGATGATGGGTGGTTCGAAGACCTAGGTGGTAATGATTATATAAATGGCGAGGCAGGTGACGACACTATATACGGAGGTAATGGTGAAGATACCCTGTTGGGTGATTCTGGAGAGGATTTCATTGCAGGTGGTGAAGGTAATGATCGTATAGAGGGTGGTGCAGATAACGATAAACTCTACGGTGAAGATGGCGATGATACCTTATTTGGTGGGGAAGGAGATGACAAGCTTCAAGGGGCAAAAGGTAACGATTACCTAGAGGGTGGAGACGGTAATGACCATATTCAGGATTACTGGAATACAGATACTAGTGAATACAATATTCTGCTAGGTGGCGCTGGAGCAGATGTTCTTTTGTCTGGAAATGGTTCTGACTGGTTAGATGGCGGTAGTGGTTCAGACTATTTATTTGGGGGCGTGGGAGATGACACGCTAATCGGTGGCTCTGAAAATGATGTCCTTGTTGGTGGAAATGGAAATGACTGGATAGCCGGTGGTCATGGTAGAGATTATATGTTTGGCGGTTACGGTAATGATACATATTCATTGAGTGCTGGAGATGGGCTTGATGATATTATTGATTACTCAGGAAATAATGAAGTTTATATTGATGGAGCTTCTCTAGATACGGCTAATCTATATCAGTATGGAAGTGCTTTGTTGCTAATTTATGGCGATAATAATGCCGTATCCATAAAAGGCGATTCGATAGATATATATCTTAACGGTGAAGAGCTAACCGGGGAGTATATCGCCTCCAATTTACAGTATCAGGCGTTAAATATTGGCACTCGTATAGCAAATAATAGATCTGAGAGCTCACAATCTTCCACTTTTTCTACTGGCAGTTCTGTTGTGGGTAGCTCTGCTCTATTTGCTTCCACTGGCACTGGGTCTGCCTTTGCACAAAGTACTGTTAATGATGATTCAACTGCGGAAAGCGGTACGACTTTCATGGCTTGGTATGCGGGTCAATTGATTTCAGTAGATGCCTCTACAGAAGGCGTTGATCCTATTGATCCTTCTACCTGGCTTCAAAGAGGCGCAATATCTTTAACTGGTGCCTTAACTTATTACACTTCTGACTCAGGTGAAGTAATGGCTGGGGTTCCTGCGGAAGATGGTTCCTATCTAGTGCCCGCAGGAGCCACCATGGAGCACATTTTACTACCAGATGGTACCCTTCTTTCGCATGAACCTAGTTTTGCTACCGAATCAAATTTGGTTGCAACCCCGGGTGAAGATCTTGATTTGCCTGAAGGTGCAGTAGGAGACACCTCTGGTATTAGTGCTGATGATGAAATAATTGATGGAACTTCTTCGGATGACACTCTTTCCGGTGGTACCGGTATGGATTTGATAAGTGGTGAGTCTGGTGTAGATACTATCGATGGTGGCGAAGGTGACGATATTGTATTTGGTGGTGAGGGTAGTGATGTATTAAGTGGTTCTGATGGAAACGACTTTCTTTATGGTGGTGAAGGAGCTGATAATGTACAAGGTGGAGAAGGAGATGATTACATTGCTGGTGATGCCGGTGATGATAACCTGCAAGGTGGCAATGGCAATGATTTATTAATCGGTGGTGAAGGTAATGATACCTTGTCCGGAGGTGCAGGCTCAGACAAATACTACTTTGGGCTTAATCACGGCCAGGACATCATTGACAACAGTAGTGATACAGGTTTTAGCACTATTGCTTTTTCCGATGATATTAGCCCTTATAGGATGGTTGTTACTCGAAGTGGTGATGATCTCATCTTAGAAAATAGTGATACGGGAGATACGGTTTCTATTACTAATTATTTTGCCAGTGATGCATCTACTGTAACTGCGATTGATCAAATTGAATTTTATGGCGGTGACTTGGTGTGGAGTGTTGATGATATTAAAGCAATGGTTTTAATTGGTGATGATGCCGATAATATAATTAAAGGTTATAACAATAGTAATGATATTCTTGAGGGTGGTAGTGGCAATGATTATCTGATCGGTGGTGCAGGTGACGATAGCCTTGAAGGTGGCTATGGTGATGATGTTCTGGAAGGTGGAAGCGGTGATGATGTGTATTTGGTCGGTGCTAATGGAGGTCACGATCAGATAATCGATTTAAGTAGCGAAAACAACCAGCTGCAATTTAGTGCTGATATTCTCCCTGAATCAGTTAAGGCTATTCGTTCTGAAAATGACTTGGTACTCTCTGTTGTAGATGGGGATAGCTCGGTTACCATCACAGATTATTTTGACTCTTCTGGAGAAAAAATTTCCACGATTAGTTTTACTGATGGAACTAATTGGGATGTCTCTCAAGTCAAACAGCTGGTTCTAACAGGAACAACAGCTTCAGAAACTATTTCTGGCTATGAATCCGATGACATCATAAATGGTGAACAGGGTAATGATACCCTGATAGGTAATGGTGGAAGTGATACCTATTTGTTCTCTTTGGGTGATGGTCAAGATCAGATAATTACTGGGGAGCAAGATATTGCTACCACTGAGACGGTACGCTTCGATGAAACTGTCTCTGAGTCTTCTGTGGCCGTAGAACGCAGCGGCGATGACTTGGTTATTAGGTATAGTGCGAATGATGCTGTTACAGTAAAAGATTTCTTTGTAAATGAAGGATTTACTGGCTCTGCGGTAGATCGAGTTGAATTTAGCTCAGGTGCAATTTGGACGCTCGAAGATCTCAAAGCAAAAGTGCTACTAGGTGATAGCGAATCAAACACTATTGAAGCATATAGTTCTGATGATTTGCTTATTGGTAATGGTGGCGATGATACTCTTATTGGTGGCAGTGGTAGCGATACTTATCAATTCTCGATAGGTGATGGTTCAGATTTAATTACGGATAGCGCTGGCGATCAGGACCGTATTGATTTTACCGATGTAAACCCTGAAGACGTCCTGTTACGTCGGGATGGTACTGACCTTTTAATTACCAATGTTTCTACTTCAGACACTATTCGTGTACGAGATCAGTTTGCGACAGCAGCAGGTGCCGTGAGTGTATCAGGTGTTAATAGCATTGCATTTGCAAATGGTTCAGTTTGGGATTACGAGCAAATAAAACAAAGTGTATTAGCTGGTACCGATGAGGCTGATGAAATTTTTGGTCATGCAGATGCAGATACTATCGATGCCGGAAAAGGAGATGACACTATCTATGGTGCCATTGGTAATGACATTATTTCTGGTGGTGAAGGTGCTGACCAAATCTATGGAGAAGATGGAGATGATGATCTTTATGGTGGCGAAGGTAACGACTATCTCGACGGTGGTTCTGGCTTCAGTCGTCTCTATGGTGATACCGGTGACGATACGCTGATTGGAAGCGGTGAGCTTAGCGGTGGTGATGGCAATGATATCTTGAATGGCCAGGGCAGTGACCTGCTAATTGGTGGTACCGGAAATGATGAGCTGAAAGGGCTCGCAGAAAGTGATGTATATCGCTTTAGTATGGGAGACGGTGTCGATCATATAGATGATCAAGGCGGTGATTCAGATCGCTTGGAATTTACTGACGTGAACCCAGAAGACCTTGTTTTACGCCGTGACGGTAACGATTTGGTCATCACTAACTCCGTTTCTGGAGATAGTATCCGTATCACAGACCAGTTCTCATCTCAGACCGAATCCGTGGCTGGATCGGGCATCGACAGTATTGTTTTTGCTGATTCAACTTCCTGGAATTATGAAGAAATAAAACAGCAAGCGCTTCTGGGCACGGATGGCACTGATAGTATTTATGGCCACGCGGATGATGACACTATTGTAGCTGGAAGCGGTAGCGATATTGTTTATGGTCAAAATGGTGATGATGTCATTTCTGGTGCAGCAGGTCAGGATCAACTATTTGGCGGCATTGGAAATGACGAGATTCACGGTGGCGAAGATGCCGATACAATTTATGGCAACAGCGGTGACGATCAGCTTTACGGTGATGAAGGGAATGATGTTATTGAGGATTACTCTGGAGCAAATACGATTTATGGCGGTGAAGGTAATGACCAGCTGAGTGGTAATGGTACTTTATCTGGTGACGCTGGCGCTGACACATTAACCGGCTCAGGGCTGTTGGATGGCGGTGAAGGCAATGACATTATTAACGGTGAGGGTAGTGATACCTTAATCGGTGGCGCTGGTGATGATGTTATTTCTGCCTACAGTTACTACGGTACTCAAAATAACAATATCCTCGAAGGCGGTACAGGTAACGATACTTTATATGGTTCGTTTGGTGACGATGAGTATCGCTTCAATTTGGGAGATGGGCAGGATATCTTGACTGAGCGTCGTTATGGCGAGGATTCGAGTGATATTGATCCATCTTCAGACTCTATTCGATTTGGTGCAGGTATTTCCCAGGTTGACCTCAAATTTGAACGGCATGGCAATGATATGTTGATTGCTCATAGCAACGGTTCAGATTCTATTCGTGTTACCGATTGGTTTAGCGGCCTTACGGATCACCATAAAATCAATGAGATTATATTTGATGATGGCTCTACTCTAGACCTAGCTCAAATAGAAAGCCGTGTGATTACTTATGGCACCTCTGGGGATGACACTCTGTGGGGTTATAGAGAACTGAGTGAACACCTTATTGGCGGTGAAGGAGATGATCGTTATGTCTACTATCCTGGTGGTGGCCAGGATGTAATCGATAACACCGGCGGTGGTGAAGATTGGCTCTTCTTTAATGGTGGGATTGGCCGGGATCGTTTGAGTTTCCAGCGTGAGGGTGATGACTTACTGATACTGGTTGATGAGGATTCAGAGCAGTCTGTCCGAATACTGAATCACTTCTTGGGAGGTGATTATGCGATTGATTATGTCCAGCCCAATGGAGATGATCCCTTGAATCAGGAGTTCGCACTCACTGGGAGTGAAATTAACCAGATTGTTGCTGCAGGTAGTAGTGACTTTGATGCGGTTATCGAAGGCACGTCAAGTGATGATGAGAACCTGCAGGGTACATCGGGCAATGATCAAGTTAATGGGCTTGAGGGCAATGACACTTTATTTGGGATGGCGGGTGATGATGAAATTCTCGGTGGAGAGGGGGATGATTACCTCAGCGGAGGAACCGGTCACAATAGTAACTCTGGTAATGATACGCTCTACGGTGAGGATGGAGATGACATCCTGTTCGGTGAGGATGGAGATGATTTTCTAGCCGGAGGCTCGGGTAATGATCAATATCACATTTACACAAATAATGGTGTAGATACCATTGATAACACTGGTGGTGGAACTGACTTAGTACTTTTCTGGGATGGTATTACCCATGAGCAGTTGAGCTTCCATCAAGATGGAATTGATCTTCTAATATTGATTGATTCTGATATGAATCAGAAAATTCGAGTTTTGGGGCACTTTGAAGGCGGAGAAAAAGCTATTAGCGCGATATGGTCAGATAATGGTACTTATTCAATCTCTGCCGCTAATATTACCAATTTACTTGTTCCTTTGCCGACAGACAACGGTGGCACAGACAACGGTGGCACAGACAACGGTGGTATTGAGTTTGATAGTGTTATTGAAGGCACTGCAAATAGCGAGCAGCTATTAGGCACGTCTGACAATGATCAAATTAGTGGTTTTGCTGGTAGCGACACATTGTATGGCTTTGGAGGTGACGATGAGCTTCTAGGGGGAGCTGACGCTGATACGCTTGTTGGTGGAAATGGCTCTGGAAGTGGCTCAGGCAAAGACACATTATATGGTGGAGAGGGTGATGATCAAATGTATGGTGAAGATGAGAGTGACACCCTTGATGGAGGCGATGGTAGTGATTGGCTTGTTGGAGGAGATGGCGACGACTTGCTCTACGGTGGAAATGACAATGACATTTTATCCGGTGAAGGTGGCAATGATATTTTAGTTGGTGGTTTAGGAGATGATGACTACTATTTTGGAATAAATGGGGGTGTTGATACGATTGATAATACTGGCGGTGGTACAGATTGGATAATGCTTACCGATGGTATTACAAGAGAGCAACTTAGTTTCCATCAGGATGGTGATGATTTAGTAATTCTTATTGATTCTGATCTAAATCAGCAGTTGCGTGTCCAAGGGCATTTCTTGGGTGGGGACAATGCCATCAGTTATGTGCAGCCAAATGATGGCGGGAGTGCGATACCAGCCTCTAGCATTCCTGGTCTTCTTGCGGCACTCCCAACTTCGGATGTTGTTGCTAGCAGTAACTTTATGGCTAGTGCTTTGGTTGAGCCTAGCCAGGAAGAAGTTGCTGAATGTGATGGGTTTGAGGTCGGAGTTGATGAAAGTTCTATTGTGACATCTGACTCAGCGCTTCAAGCGGATATGACAGATAGCCTAGTCAATGCGATGGCTGCTTTTGGAGGTGAACCTATGGGTGAATCTCAGTTCTCTAGCGGCTCTCAGGAGGAAGTAGAGACGGTGATTGCCTGTAATTTCCAAGTAGCTTAGTGCTCTAATCGGCGGCCCTAGGGGCCGCCTTTTTAATTTTGTCGAGTTTTAATTTAATTAATATTTTGTTCTTGGTAATTACATAATTATAAATCCCTTCTCTATCTCTCTTTTATTTGAAACTATGCAGTAACATGATAAGTTTTCTTGGCCTATTCAGGCTGGTAGTGTATATCGAATGGTCCCACTGAGGATGTATGCATTTTGGGAGATTTTTGAGAAATAATGCTTTCTCAAGCTGTTCCAAGAAGTCGTTAAATGGTAGCTGTACGATGCTAAAGCCATCTGTCTATAGACGATCTAAAACTACATTGAATATATATTGTTTTACTGGGTCAGCGTCTCCTTGATATTGCAGTTAAGGTAAGTAGTGCGAATTCAGGTTGAGTTGAGGCAGATTGTATTGCTATCGGCTCTTCACTCGACTTTCCTGGGGCTTGGCACTTTTACTCTCAACTGCCTTCCATAGGGGACGCATTAGTAGTCGGACAAATGCAAATCCTACAAAGAACAGATTGCAGATGTAGGCTAAGAAATAAGGGCCAAACTCTCTTTCGAACAGCACACCGGTGGCGTTGAGGGTGCTGACGATTACCACTGATGAAGCAATACCAAAGAGCCCGTAATAGGTCATTTTCATTATGATTGACACAAACTTAAAGTGTCTTTTCTTCCATAGGTAGACAATAAACCCTGTGGTTGCAATTCCCATCAAGGAGCTGCTGGTTGACCAGACATAGCCGGCATCGATACGGAAATTCAATAGTGCCAGAGAGAAGGCGGCGAGTAGCGCACTAAACAGGCTGATATAGACAATCATGGCCAGAGACACTACATGGCCCCTGGATATGCTCTCTATTTTTCGTGACTGAAATGTGGCAACCATTGCTGCAAAGCCTGCCAGCACTATGGATATCTCGATAATGACAAGTAATTGATCGATTTGTGCCGACAGCTTTTCCATCTTCCGCTATTGCCCTAAGCAGAAAGGTTAAATAGGAAAAATTAATATCAGTATAAGAGTGATAGTGGCTACTGATAAATTGTATTTCTCTGTTCAATACCCTGATTTTAGTTCTCTGTTTCTACGGTCTATGAATCTCGTTGAAATATTAAGTTAAGTGGGCAGGCATGCCGTTTGAGATTTTTATTAGGTCACGAGTTAGATTTTTTGTGTGAATTTTAGGTCCTAGCTTATTTGCCTCGATTCCTTCTCCCTGACTACGGCCCATAATGGGCGCATAAGCAACCTTGAAAATGCGTAGCCTACGACAAAGAGATTGCATACAAAGGATAGGAAATAAGGCGCATACTCCCTGTCAAAGATGATCCCAAGGGCATTCATCATATTGATAAGAACCACTGAACCGGCGATACCGAAGAGAAAGAAATAGGTAATTTTCGCGACAAGGGAGACTGACCTGAGGCGCTTCTTTACCCAGAGATAGCCGATAGAAAATGATGTGGCCGCACTCATGGCGATACTGCTTATCAGCCACAGGGTACGATCACTGAGATCAAAGTTGGATAGGGTTAGGGTAAAAGCGGCAAGTAGCGCATTGATTAGGCTGATATAGATAATCATCGCAAGAGATACAATTTTTCCCTTACTTAGATTCCTGCCTTTTTGGGGCTGGAGTGTGCCAACGATTGCGGCAAAGCCTGCCAGTATTATGCAGCATTCAAGCACGACAATCAGTTGGTCCAACTCTTTCAATGTCGCCTCTCTCTGTTGCTGTTTTCTAGGTAATGGTTATTAATTGGGAAAATAACCATAAATATAGTAGCGGCATTAAGCTCCATTTTAGGCTTTGGAGCTCTCTTTACTCTCTGAGTCTTTTTATTGTCTCTAAATGGCTTTGGAGCAGAAGCGAAGAAGGCGACTAAAAAGCCGCCTTCAAGGTTAGGAAAATTTTTCAGGTCTAGGCCAGTGGGTCGGCATCGGCATCGTAGGGCAGTTCTTCAATGACCAGGGTGCGGCCATCCTTCAAACGTAAGGTTTCACCTGCGGCTACCTTGGAGATAGTGAGTACGGCAAGCAGCTGATTGCCGTCTTTACTGTGGCAGGCCTCTACCAGGTTACCGATGCTCTGTTGTCCGTCGCCATAGATTTCTGTGCCTGATTCGGGCAGGTCCCCCGAAGCGCAACTGGCTCGGTAAAGACGACGTTTGGCTGCACCGCGGAACTGCATACGGGCAATTACTTCCTGGCCGGTATAGCAGCCTTTTTTAAAGCTGACGCCACCTAGCAGGTGCAGGTTGGTCATCTGAGGGATAAACATCTCTGTTGTAGCTGAATCCACTTGGGGGATACCGGCTTCAATTTGGCGCATTTGCCAGCGGTCATAGCCTGTGGCCTCACACTCTGGTGACAGTTTTTGCCACAACTGCTGCACTTTGCTGGTGGGTACCAGGATGGCCAGTTGCAGCTCAGTGACACACTGGGCAATGCAGCGCTCACCATCGAAATCAAACAGCTTCACTTCACCGATTGAGGGCTGTTCGAAGCCTAATAGTTTGGCGGCGCGCTCTGCGACATGGCGCCCCTGAAGACCTAGCCAGTGGGTTTCATCGCTGATGTCGCGCAGCTCTGTTTTGAAAAAGACGGCATATTTGGCCAGTGCTTGCTGGGCAATGGGGGCCAAATCCCTCGGTAATCGGAAGACGAACTCACTTTGTGAGAGTTTTAGCGCGCTGAAGGCGCTGATCATACGTCCCTTGGGGTTGCAGTGGGAGCCAAGGGTACTGTGTTCATCCGGAAGGTTGACCAGATCGCAGGTGAGCTGCCCTTGCAAGAACTTCTGGCTGTCGGGGCCAGTTATAGAAATGGCCCCGATTGGACCCAGGTCCAGCAGGTGCAAACTCTGAGGGTCTTCGCGACTGGTGAGAGGAAAGTGAGCTTTACCGCCCTCCCAAATGGCGCCTTCGTTGCTGAGAAAATCCTGCCATTGCTGCTGATCCATAATCCTGCCACCTGCATTTGTATTCGGGGCAATATTTGGGGTTCTTCGCGTCCTTTTCAAGTTTGGTGGGGCAGGGGGTATACTGCGCTTTTTACCTGGTTGGAAAGAAGTATGGATCGCAACCGCCTGTTTTGGGCCAGTCGCCGTGGCATGTTGGAATTGGATCTGGTGTTGTTGCCGTTTCTGGATAATGTCTATGAAACCCTTGAGCCCGAGGATCAGCAGCGCTATATCCGCCTGCTCGATGAGCAGGACCAGGATCTGTTCGCCTGGTTCCTGCGCCGTGAAGATCCGGCTGACCCGGAGTTGAAGCGTATAGTGCAGATAATTCGTGACAACACCGGACTCCAGGAATAGCTCAACTCCACGACTTTATGAGCGCAGCGCCCGCTTGAGTTGCGCCGTTGCGCCCTCCTCTCTTTTACTGCTACTCCTTTTACTGATTGCCTTTCTGGCGATTCTGCTTATTTGGCTGTGTAACTTGCCACTATTGTTATCTGGGATAGCCAGCCTGCTCGTTGTAATTTACGTCTGGGGAGAGTGGCGCCGTATGAAAACTGTGCGAGGCCATTTATCGACCCGCGAGCGGAGATGGTTTTGGCGTCCTGATGGTGCTGAGAATCGCGAGTTCCAGTTTGTTGGTGAGCTGGTGCTTTGGTCCTGGTTGGTGGTGATCAACGGCCGGGACGGCGGTGGGCGCAGGCTGCGCTTGGTGCTGGCTAGGGATATGCTGGCGCCGCAGGATTGGCGCAGGCTTCAGGTAGCACTCCGCTGTTCCCGTTAGCGTTACAGGGCGGCCTTAGTGGGGCTGGAACCGCGCCTGTAACTAAAACAGTCAGTCGGTTAAATAAACTGGCGCTGGCCGGCAAAGTTCTCAGGCACCAGAATAGTGTCCATTGCCAGTTCTCGCAGATGCGGGTAGTCCAGGGAGTAGTGCAGCCCCCGGCTTTCGCGGCGATCCAGGGCTGAGCGGATAATCAGTTCCGATACCAGTGAGAGATTGCGCAGTTCCACCAGGTCGTTGCTGATACGGTAATTGGCGTAGAACTCGCGAATCTCTTTCTGCAGCAGTTTCACCCGGTGTTGAGCGCGCAAAAGTCGCTTGCGGGTTCGCACAATGCCCACGTAATCCCACATAAAGCGGCGCAGTTCATCCCAGTTGTGGGAGATCACAACGTCTTCATCGGAATCGGTGACTCGCGATGCGTCCCAATCGGGAGATGGGCGGGGCGCCTGCACCATACCCAGGTGCTCATCAATATGTAGCGCCGCCGAGCGTGCATAAACCAGGCACTCTAATAAGGAATTACTGGCCAGGCGGTTGGCGCCGTGCAGGCCGGTAAAGGTTGTTTCGCCGATAGCGTAAAGTTGATCGAGGTCTGTGCGGCCGTGGCGGTCGACCATAATGCCGCCGCAGGTATAGTGGGCTGCCGGTACAACGGGAATGGGCTCACGAGTGATATCAATGCCGTATCGAAGGCAGTTGCTGTAAACTGTGGGGAAGTGGTCACGCACAAACTGCGGATCTTTGTGGGAGATATCCAGATAGAGGCAATCGGCACCCAGTCGCTTCATCTCGTGGTCGATGGCCCGGGCGACAATATCCCGTGGCGCCAACTCTCCCCGCTTGTCGAAGCGGTCCATAAACCGACTGCCGTCGGGAAGCTTGAGTAGGGCGCCTTCACCGCGCAATGCCTCGGTAACCAGCATGGCCTTGGCCTTGGGGTGGTAGAGACAGGTGGGATGGAACTGGTTGAACTCCATATTGGCAACGCGGCAACCGGCGCGCCAGGCCATTGCGATTCCATCCCCGCTGGCACCGTCGGGGTTGCTGGTGTAGAGATAGGCCTTACTGGCACCGCCTGTAGCCAGGACGACGGCTTTGGCCTGGATCAGCTCAACTTCATCGGTATTCTTGTCGAGCACATAGGCGCCAGCGCAGCGAAAGCGGCCTTTATCCGGGTCTGGTTGGCGGATCAGATCGATGGCGACACGGTGTTCAAAGCAGTCGATATTGGGGCTGTTCAGGACCTTGGTGATCAGTGTGCTGTGTACCGCTCGGCCGGTGGCGTCGGCGCTGTGAATGATACGTCGGTGACTGTGCCCCCCCTCTTTAGTGAGGTGGTAGCCCTTTTGTTCGCGGGTGAAGTCCACTCCCTGGTCGATCAACCAGCGGATCGCAGCAGTGCTCTCCTCTACGGTAAAGCGCACTGAAGCGGGGTGGCAGAGTCCTGCACCCGCGTCTAATGTGTCTGCAATATGCGACTCAACCGAATCCATCTCATCCAGCACTGCGGCGATGCCTCCCTGGGCGAACCAGGTGGAGCCATCCTGCAGTCTCTGTTTGGAGAGCAGGGCCACGCGATACTGGGAGGCGAGATGCAGGGCCAGTGTGAGGCCTGCCGCACCGCTTCCGATTACGAGAACGTCGTAGTTTGCCTGGGCATTCATAGATTTCAATTATGTTTAAGGGTCGCGTAGTATAGCGCCTCCTGATTATTCGTCGATTTGACGTGGAACTTATGTCCTATTGTCATTGTCATCAACACAGTAAAAGAAACGCCTGCGCCGGTGGCCCCGCAGTCAAATTTTGTGGCGCCCGCAGTGTGGCTGGATATGGGAGTTGGGGATGACAGCGCATCAGGCGTCAACGAGTGACCGTGAGTTGGTTGAGCGTGTACAAAAAGGAGACAAGCGCGCATTTGATCTCCTAGTGCTCAAGTACCAACACAAAATTGTTGCTGTAGTGAGTCGGTTCATTAAGGACCACAGTGAAGTACAGGATGTAACCCAAGAGGCTTTTATTAAGGCTTATCGTGCTCTGGCCAATTTTCGCGGCGAGAGTGCTTTTTACACATGGATGTATCGAATTGCGATCAATACCGCCAAGAACCACTTGGTTTCCCGCAGCCGTCGGCCGCCATCTTCTGATGTTGAACTGGAGGATGCCGAATTTTATTCGGGTGCTGACCTGCTGCGCGACAACGAGACGCCTGAGAGCCAGATGTTTCGCGATCAGCTGGAAGCGGCGGTGCATCGTGCTATTCGCGCACTGCCAGAGGATCTGCGCTCAGCGGTAACGCTGAGAGAGCTTGAGGGGCTGAGCTATGAGGAAATCGCCGAGGTTATGGGATGCCCGGTGGGAACTGTGCGCTCTAGAATATTTCGCGCACGGGAGGCGATAGACCGGACAGTCCAGGCCGTGATGGCCGGCGAGCCGGAAACACTGGGTGACAGGAGTTAAAATTGCGGAAAATTTTCCCAGTCGGGGAAACCAACCGCTCAGACTCCGGTCATAACATGTAACCAAATATGGTGCTTGTGGGCACCGAATAAATGATTGCACAAGAGGGTTAACCCCTATGTCCCACGGGAATCATCAGGAACGTCTTAACGAGTCGCTCTCGGCGCTCATGGATGGCGAAGTCAGCGAACTGGAGCTGCAACGGCTTCTGAAGGCCAGTGCGGCCTCTGAAGAGTTCGGTGAGCGCTGGTCGCGCTACCAACTCGCGGCGAGCGTTATGCGCCGCGAACAGGTCGCGCCGGTTGACTCCAGTCTTGCAGCGAGTATTTCTGCCGCCATCGACGAGGAAGAGCCTCTGTCCCAAAGCGGCAGTGGGGGATCTGTGGTTGCTGGCAGTTTGGTCAACAATCGCTGGTGGCGTCCGCTGTCCCGTGGTGCTGTTGCCGCAACGGTGGCCTTTGCTGCCATTTTGGGTGTGCAGCAAATGACAGACTCTCCGCAGAGCACCATTCAGGGGACAAGCCAGCCGGTAGCTTCGGTAGAGCGTGAAGCTCAGCCCGTTGTTCAGTCGGCACCGCAACCCTCCGGATTCTATGTGCCCGCTCCCTCGACGCGTTCTGTGAGCACAGCGGCTCCCCGCTTTGTGCCCGAGCAGCGCACCGGTGTAGTGGGGCAGGCCGTTATTCAGCAGGCGCCGACCCCCGAGTTGATGCGCCACCTGAATCGCGTAATGATTCAGCACTCAGAACAAGCCGCTCATGTGGGCAGTCAGGGCATGGTGCCCTTCGCTCGCGCCACTTACGGCGAACAGGTTGGAATGTAGTGTGACGAAAGTCGAACCCAGGGGGCTTCGAATCCTCGGCGGGATTCTCAAGGCCAACGGTTTACTGTTGGCCTCTTCGTTGTTGGCACCCGTGTCATTTGCCCAGGGTGGCATCGGGGTTGAACCCAGTGCTCCCACCGCTATCAATCTCGATATGGCCACTGCGCCCGCGACAGCTCCCGCAGTGGTGGAAGTGGCAATGTCAGACGAGGGTGCGGTTGAGCTGGAAAGCCCCGCTGTGGCACCAGCTGATTCTGCAACTTCTATCCCGGAAGGGGCCTCTGGCCCTGTAGCGACACAAGAGACGGCAACACCTGGTGTTGTCAATCTCAATCCCGCAGCACAGAGCGCCCTGGTAAGCCCGGGTGCCGTGGGCAGTAATGAGGTTGAGCATTGGCTGGCCAAATTGGCAAAGGCGGTGACCGAGCTTGAATACAGTGGTTTGGTGACCTTCGAACATGCAGGCCTGTTGGAGACGCTGCAAGTGGTCCACGCAGTTCGTGAAGGCGAGCAGATAGAACGCGTGCGCTATCTGAGCGGTGAGCCGAGAGAGCTGATCAGCCACGGTAGTGCAGGAAATTGTGACATCAATGCTTCGCCGAGAAATCGTGCCACAGCTTGGAGTTCGGCGGGCCAGCAGCAGGTGCAGCGGGCCTACCAATTTATTTTGCGGGGCGAAGAGCGCATCGCAGATCGCGATGCAGTTGTGATTGAGGCGCGACCGCGGGATCGCTATCGCCTGGGTTTGGTGGTGAGTCTCGATAGACAAACCGGATTGCCGTTGAAGACCATGTTGGTCAGCACACAGGGCCGAGTACTTGAGCGTTATCAGTTTGTGCAGCTGGACCTCTCCCCGGTAGAGGATGCTGCTTTACAGGCAGTCTCCAGCAATGCCCGGCGGATCGACAATCGAAATGAGTGTACTGCCTCGCAGAGTCGCTGGCAGGTCGGATGGCTTCCAGAAGGTTTCAGGGTGGTTTCCGTCAAACCGCTGTCTGATGGCGATATGATGGTGTTCAGCGATGGCCTGGGGGTGTTTTCCGTGTTTGTACAGCGCCTCGGTCCTGAACTTGAGGACTTCAAGGGGCGTGCAATTCGCGGAGCTACAACAGCTTATATGGATCGCCTGGAAATTGAAGGCGTTGCTTACACGGTAACGGTGGTTGGTGAAATCCCTGAAACAACTGCACGCCGTGTCGCCAGCTCGATTAGCGCAAAGAGTTAAGCGAGCGTTTAGGTGCTGCAGGAGCGTGGCCGGGTAGTAGCCATAGAGTCCGATGCGATCTGGGTGGAGACCACCCAGAGCAGCGCCTGTAATGGCTGCTCTACCAAGTCCAGCTGCGGAACCGGGTTGCTGGGTGATCTTTTCTCTTCCTCGACCCGCATTAAAGTGGCCTTGAATGGTTTTCCTTCCGATAAAATCCACCTCGATGATATTGCTGTAATCGGTATAACTGAGAATGCCCTGACCAGTAGTGCCCTTCTGGTTTATCTGGTTCCCCTGGTGTCTCTGGTGCTGGCTGCGCTGATTGGAGATTCACTCTTTGCAGAGCTCGGCGCAGTAATAGGGGCCCTGATTGGCCTGGTCGTCGGTGCTTTAGGGGTCCGCTGGTACAGCAGATACCAGTCCGGAAATCCTACCTATACCCCAGTATTGCTGCAGATTGAACCTTCGCAGAAGTAGTTAGAGACCCTGCTTGCGCTCAGCTACCCCTCGTCTTCCTGACCTAAACTGAAAACTCATTTTTCTGCCCGGAGGTACTCCTTATGCGGGCTCGATGTTTCGATGAGCAATGGCCTCTACGCACTGCATTTGTCATTTCCCGTGGCGCGCGCACTGAAGCCCAGGTCGTGGTAGTTGAGGTTAGTGATGGTGATGTTATCGGTGTCGGTGAGTGCACACCCTATGCTCGTTATGGGGAGAGTGTTGCCTCTGTTTTGCACCAATTGCAGCCATTGCTCAAGGAAGTGGCCGATGGGCTAACGCGAGAGCAATTGCAGTTGCATATGCCTGCAGGAGCGGCAAGAAATGCTTTGGATTGTGCTCTGATGGATTGGGAGTCCAAGAAGGAGGGGCACCAGCTACCCTCCCCAAGCGTTCTATCTACAGTGCAAACCCTGGTGGTGGACAGCCCTGAGGCAATGGCGGGTGCCGCCCAGACCGCTGTAGCGGCAGGTGCCGATGTGCTCAAGTTGAAACTTGATGACCGGCATGTGCAGGAGAGGGTATCGGCAGTGCGCGCTGCGGCACCGGATGCCAGATTGGTGATCGATGCCAACGAGGCCTGGCGAGCAGAGACGCTGCTGCAGCGCTGTAACGATTTGAGCGAACTGGGTGTGTCAATGCTGGAGCAGCCCCTTCCAGCGAGTGAGGATGCTTTCCTGGAAACTTTTGAGCACCCGCTGACCATTTGTGCCGATGAGAGCTGTCATACCCGGGATGATCTGCCGAAGCTGGTCAAGCGCTATGAGATGATCAATATCAAGCTGGACAAGACTGGCGGAATTACCGAGGCCATGGCACTGGCAGATGAAGCCGCTAATCTCGGCCTGGAAATTATGCTGGGGTGTATGCTGTGTACCTCTCGAGCTATTCGTGCCGCTTGGCCCTTGGGAACCCGGGCGAGTTTCCTAGATCTGGATGGCCCCACCTGGCTGGCCAGCGATGTGGAGCCTCCACTGCGTTTTGAGGCGGGCAGGGTTTACTGGACGTAAGTCAGTAGGTCGATCATGGCCTGGAGATAATCCTCGCTGGCGGCATCGGCTGAGATTGATGGAAATTCGAGAGTGATACAGGGCAGTTTTTGTTCTGCGCACCAGGTACCGAAGGAGCCAGGGGTCTGGTAGCCCACATCCCCTACCAGGGGCAGGTTGAAATCACTGGCGAGTCGTACCCCCAGCGGGCTGTTGTTGGGGTCCTCGACACAAGCCAGGGGTTCGTGAATGGAGACGGTCCATGCAGGTTCCAGCTTGGTAATCAATTGACAGAGTGCAGAGGTTTCGGGTTCAGAGGCAGCGCTGTCTCCTGTGCCCAGGCGAACGTCGCGCTTTTCTGCAGCACTGTTCCACCGATAGACATTGCCATTGCCATCCCAATTTGCCGTTGCAAAATTGCGGTTGAGATCAACCCCGCGCGCGTTGGCTCTGGTACCCAGCTGGCAGCCGTCCGGATTGACGGCGAGGATTACATGGTGGCTCAACGAGTTAGCTGCGAGGGCGCGCAGTGCACAGGATAGAGTGACCACAGCGGCTACTTCATCTCCGTGGGTGCCGGCCATTATCAGGCCGTGCTTTGTGCCGGTTTGCGCGGGGAAGTAGAGCAGTGGAGCGCCCAACACACTTTGGCCGTAGAGTTTGGTGGGCAGATGAAATTGTCCGCGCTCGGGGCGCGGGCGCATTTCCGACATTGTTAGCTCTTTACACAGTTTTACGGTTTGTTGTAGAACTTTGGTGGGCTATTCGCCACTAAGTCGTTACTTAGAGTCCCCAAAGGGGCTGGACATGCCAAGGCTCGCCCTTGAAGGGACTCAAAAATCCAATGGTTTCATATTAGAAGGGATCACTAGGGGTAACAAACCTATGGTTAAACGTTGTACACAATATCTATTGGTCATTTGTCTGCTGGTTTCCGGGGCTGCCAATGCCCGTGGACTACCTGAGCTTACTGAGTTAATCGAAAATAACTCTCCGGCAGTTGTCAAAATCAATACGGTTGATCGCAACCGCACCAGTCGCAGCAGCCAGCCGCAGCTACAGCAGGAAATTCCCGACATCTTCCGTCACCTTTTCGAGCCCCGCCAGCGCCAACAGCGTCCGGTAGCGAGCATGGGGTCCGGTTTTATCATTTCTGAAGATGGCTATATCGTGACCAACAATCACGTGGTTGACGGTGCAGACCAGGTAACCGTTACCCTTACCGATCGCCGCGAGTATGAGGCGCAGGTTATCGGTAAGGATGTGCGCTCTGACCTGGCCTTGTTGAAGATTGAAGCGGATGACCTTTCGGCGGTGCGCTGGGGCGACTCTGAAGATTTGCAGGTGGGGGAATGGGTCGTAGCTATCGGCTCGCCTTTCGGCCTGGACTACTCCGCGAGTGCCGGGATCGTCAGTGCGATGGGCCGCAGTATTCCCAATGAAAGCCGCGAGAATTATGTTCCTTTTATCCAGACAGATGTGGCAATCAACCCCGGAAATTCCGGTGGCCCGCTGTTTAACCTGGATGGCGAAGTAGTGGGAATCAACTCCCAGATCTATACCCGTAGTGGTGGCTCTATCGGCCTGTCCTTTGCCATTCCCGCCAGTCTGGCCCAGGACGTCGTTGCCCAGCTGAAGGAAAAAGGTCGTGTTGACCGTGGCTGGCTTGGTGTGGGAATCAGCAATGTCGATCGTGACATGGCGGAAGCTATGGGGCTCGGAAAGCCTGCCGGTGCATTGATTGAACAGGTCAGCCCCGGATCACCCGCAGCACAGGCGGGAATCCTTCCCGGCGATATCATTATGCGCTTCCACGGCCAGAAGATAGGTGTGCACGGCGACCTGCCCCACGTTGTCGGTCAGATCCGCCCGGGAACAGAGGCTCAGGTGGAGTTAATGCGCAAAGGTAAGTCCGAGCGCGTGAGTGTCACTGTCGGCGCTTTACCGGGCTCCGATGAGGACGGCGTTCAGGCGGCGGCTTATCCCAGCTCCGCGGTAGGTGGGCGCCTTGGTGTTGTGGTTGAAGAAATTCCCGATGTCCTCAAGCAGCGCTGGAATGTGGAAACCGGAGTACTGGTAAAGCAGGTGATTCCGGGGAAGCCTGGCGCCAAGGCTGGTTTGCGCAGCGGCGACATTATCGCTCAGCTCGGGTTTGAGGAAGTGGGCGATATCAGTGAGTACAAAACGGTGGTCAAGGATCTGCCGCAAGACGAGCTGTTGCCGATTCGCTTCTTTCGTGCCGGACAGTCCACTTTCCGTACAATTAAGATTGAAAGCTGACCGCTTTGCGGTGATTGGTGGCCCATTGGGCCACCTACCTCTCACCTCTGTCCATGAGTTCTGTTAGACTTGCGCCACACAGTTGGCACTACAGCCAGCTAATCAATTGATTTTGCAAGGGTTTTTATTCCGCAGTGGCCACAGATCTCTCTCATATCCGCAATTTCTCCATTATTGCCCATATCGACCACGGGAAATCTACCCTGGCTGACCGCTTTATCCAGGACTGTGGTGGCCTCTCCGATCGGGAGATGGCTGAACAGGTTCTGGACAGCATGGAGCTGGAGCGCGAGCGTGGGATTACTATCAAGGCGCAGAGTGTGACGCTCGACTATAAAGCGCGAGATGGTAAGACCTATCAGCTGAACTTTATTGATACCCCGGGACACGTAGATTTCTCCTATGAGGTATCCCGCTCTCTAGCAGCTTGCGAAGGCGCGCTACTGGTGGTGGATGCCGCCCAGGGCGTTGAGGCCCAGTCGGTTGCCAACTGCTATACAGCCATTGAACAGGGCCTGGAAGTTATCCCGGTCTTGAACAAGATGGACTTGCCCCAGGCAGACCCGGAAAAGGTTGCGGAAGAGATCGAAGATATTATCGGTATTGATGCCGCCGAAGCGACCCGCTGCAGTGCAAAATCCGGCCTGGGTGTTGAGGATGTACTGGAAGATCTTGTTCGCTTGGTACCGCCGCCGGAAGGTGATGTTAATGCCCCTTTGCAGGCACTCATTATCGACTCCTGGTTCGATAGTTACCTGGGTGTTGTGTCCCTGGTGCGAGTCGTTCAGGGCACCCTGAAAACCAAAGAAAAGATTGTCACCAAATCTATCGGTCGTGCCCACGTTGTGGACAGCGTCGGTATCTTCACACCCAAGCGCCACGAAACTGGTGTACTTCGCGCAGGTGAAGTGGGCTTTGTGGTGGCTGGGATCAAGGATATTCATGGCGCTCCTGTGGGCGATACGCTGACCCATGCCAAGGGCGCCGATGACATTGATATGCTGCCGGGCTTCCAGAAGGTTAAGCCCCAGGTTTATGCCGGCTTGTTCCCGGTTAGCTCAGACGATTATGAGGCCTTTCGGGATGCCCTGGAGAAGCTGTCGCTGAACGATGCCTCCCTGTTCTATGAACCAGAAACGTCCGATGCTCTGGGCTTTGGTTTCCGCTGTGGCTTCCTCGGCATGCTGCATATGGAAATTATTCAGGAGCGCCTGGAGCGTGAGTACGATCTGGACCTGATCACTACCGCGCCCACTGTAGTCTACGAAGTTGAGCAGTCAGATGGTGAGATTGTGATGGTGGATAATCCATCTCGCTTGCCAGATGTAGGTTCCATTGAAGAGATGAGGGAACCGATTGCTGAGGTGAATATTCTTGTGCCACAGGAGTATTTGGGTAATGTAATCACTCTGTGTGTGGAAAAGCGCGGTATTCAAAAGGATATGCAGTACGTGGGTTCACAGGTATCCCTGCGCTACGAACTGCCTATGAGCGAAGTGGTTATGGACTTCTTCGACCGCCTCAAATCTGTAAGCCGCGGCTTTGCCTCTTTGGATTACAGCTTTGTCCGCTTTGAAGCGGCTAAGTTGGTGCGACTGGATATCCTGATTAATGGCGACCGTGTAGATGCTTTAGCTCTGATTGTCCATCGTGATAATGCGCAGCAGAAAGGCCGCGCTATGGCAGAAAAAATGAAAGAGCTTATTCCCCGTCAGATGTTTGATGTGGCTATCCAGGCGGCTATTGGCGGTCAGGTAGTTTCGAGAACCACGGTGAAGGCGCTGCGCAAAAATGTGACGGCCAAATGTTACGGTGGTGATGTTACCCGTAAGAAAAAGCTGCTTGAAAAGCAGAAAGCGGGTAAACGCAGAATGAAGCAGCTGGGCCGTGTTGAAGTGCCGCAGGAGGCATTCCTGGCGGTACTGAAGGTGGATCAGTAGGGCTCAGGCCCTACGCCACGACGAATAATAAGGGATAGTAGAGAAAAGTAATGGATATTAATTTACCTCTGATTCTGCTTTGGTTGGTTGTGATTAGCGGCGGAATCTGGTTGATTGACAGCCTGTTTTTTGCCCGTCAACGCAAGAATAAAGTTGGAGACCAGCAAGAGGACCCGATCGTTGTTGAGTACGCGAAGTCCTTCTTCCCAATTCTGGCGATCGTGTTTGTTCTGCGCTCTTTCATTGTTGAGCCTTTCCAGATCCCTTCTGGCTCAATGATTCCAACATTGGAAGTTGGGGATTTTATTCTGGTCAACAAGTATGCCTACGGTGTGCGCCTGCCCGTGTCTCGTACCAAGGTAATGGATGTGGGTGAGCCCAAACGCGGCGATGTTATGGTGTTCTTTCCACCCCACAACAACGATACCTACTATATCAAGCGGGTGATTGGATTACCTGGTGACAAGATAGAGCTGAAGAACAATGTCCTCTATGTAAACGGTGAGATGGCTCGTCAAGAATTGATCCGGGCTATACCGCCAAGTAACCCGCAAACTGAGGTCATGTGGGAAGATCTCGATGGTTATCGTCACGAGATGCAGAAAAGTGTCCATCCCAGGCAGTACAGTAACTTTAGTGGTGTAGTGCCGGAAGGACATTACTTTATGATGGGCGATAATCGCGATAACAGCCTCGATAGTCGGGAGTGGGGCTTTGTCCCAGAGAAGGATATCGTCGGCAAGGCTTTCGCTATTTGGATGCACTGGGACAAATTGCTCAGTTTGCCCAGCTTTAAGCGTGTAGGCTCAATCCAATAAAGAAACCAGCCGGGCGTCAGCCCGGTTATTTATAAAGGATAGAGGGCATATTTATGGGTGGTAAACTCAACTTTTCTCTGCAGCAGCAGCGCGGCATGAGCTACTGGGGTTGGCTGCTGATTATCGCAGTGTTGGGATTTGCTTTGACCTGTGTCTCGAAGATGGCACCGGCCTACGTAGATGCTCGCTACGTTAACGAGGCATTAAAAACCCTGGGCCAAAATCCAAACCTGGAAAATATGACCAAAGGCCAGATCAAAAAAGAATTGGGCCGTTTTTTCCTGGTTAATAATGTGCGCGGAGAGCCCACCAAATCGGTGCAGGTGGTTCGTGGCGCAAAGGGAACTGTAGTGAGCATCAATTACGAATTGCGCCAGCCATTGATGTACAACGTTGATGTTGTGATGAAGTTTAATAAGCAGCTCGACACCGCGAAGCCAGAACTTTGCTGTGATCCGCTGATAGATCTGGAGCAATTCCGCAAACGTGACTGATCTTTTATTGGAACGCCTTTGCAAGCGCCTCGGCCATGATTTTGACCAGGCCGAGCTACTTGAATTGGCTCTTACTCACCGTTCCCACGGCAGTCGTAATAATGAACGCCTTGAATTTCTCGGCGACTCTATTCTCGGGTTTACTATAGGCGCGGCTCTTTACGAGCGGTTCCCCAATGGACGGGAGGGGCAGTTGAGTCGATTGAGGGCTCAATTGGTCAGCGGTGAAACACTGGCAAAGCTGGCTCGGGAGCTGGAGATTGGCGATTGCCTGCGCCTCGGTGAAGGCGAAATGAAAAGTGGCGGCTTTCGTCGGGCTTCTATTCTCGCCGATGCCGTAGAGGCCCTGATTGGCGCCATCTATCTTGATGCTGGCCTGGAGGCGGCGCGACTCAGGGTGCTCGAGTGGTTTGCACCGCGTTTGCAGGGACTATCATTGGAGACCGTGAAGGACCCCAAAACCCGCTTGCAGGAGTGGCTTCAGGCACGTAAAAAGCCGCTGCCGGAATACAAGGTGGTGGGTGTTTCTGGCGCTGAGCACGCACAGCATTTTGTGGTGGAATGTCGTGTCAGTGGCCTTTCACAGCCTGTAAAAGGTGAGGCCAGCAGTCGTCGTAATGCTGAAAAGACTGCGGCGGTTGAAGCTTACAAGCTCCTCACCGGGCAGGACTAACCTTACAATAGAAGCTGCGCTGGGTCAGTGTCCCAGCGCCCTGACAGCCCCGGTATTACAGGGGGCGATTCTGGCTCCGGGTCTCCCGGAGACCTTCAAATCTTTCGGAGAATTTACTTGAGCGAACAACCTTCTCGCTGTGGCTATGTCGCAATTGTCGGCCGCCCCAATGTGGGAAAATCCACACTGTTAAACCACTTGTTGGGGCAAAAGCTCGCGATCACTTCGCGCAAGCCGCAGACTACTCGCCACAATATGCTCGGTATTAAAACCGAAGGTCCGAATCAGATTATTTTTGTCGATACTCCGGGCCTGCATTCCGATCAAGAAAAAGCGATTAACCGCTATATGAATCGGGCTGCCGCCAGTGCTGCGCGGGATGTGGATGTGGTGGTGTTTGTTGTAGAGCGTACTCGTTGGAGCGAGGCGGACCAGCTGGTGGCCGACAAGCTGCGCGGGATTAAATGCCCGTTAATTATTGCCGTGAATAAGGTAGACCAGCTCGATGATAAAGCGGACCTGCTACCCCAATTACAAGCCCTTGCTGAGCAGCATCCAAAGGCGGAAATTGTTCCGATTTCGGCTTTGCGCAACGTAAATCTGGATGCGCTGGAAGAGGTTATTTTGAAGCACTTGCCCGAGGGGCAGCATTTTTTCCCCGAAGATCAGGTGACTGACCGCAGCTCGCGCTTTCTCGCAGCGGAAATTGTCCGCGAAAAAATTATGCGTCAGTTAGGTGCTGAGGTGCCCTACCAGGTCACCGTGGAAGTGGAGGAATTTGCTCAAGAGGGTAAAGTCCTGCATATCAGCGCCGCTATTTTGGTTGAGCGGGCCGGGCAAAAGCGTATCCTGATCGGAAATAAAGGCGAACGAATCAAACAGATCGGCAGCCAGGCTCGAGAGGATATGGAGCGCTTGTTTGACAGCAAGGTGATGCTCAATTTGTGGATAAAGGTGAAGTCTGGCTGGTCCGATGATGAGCGGGCTTTGCGAAGCCTTGGCTACAGGGACGAGTAATCATCAGGGCAACCTTCCCCTGGTACTATGAAAAGTCCACAACCGCCTCAACCCGCGTATATTCTTCACTCGCGCCCCTATAAGGACTCCAGTCTGATACTGGAGCTCTTTACTCCTGACCACGGTCGATTGGGCTGTGTCGCCCGTGGGGCCCGTCGCGATAAGCAGCGTCGCCAACAGGCACTGCAGCCTTTTACTCCGCTGCTTGTCACACTGATGGGCTCTGGCTCTCTTAAGACACTTGGCCCTGTTGAAAATGTTGGTGTGCCACTGTGGCTCAAGGGGCGAGCAGTTTATGCGGGCCTCTATGCTAATGAGTTGATGGTAAGACTACTTCCCGAGGGTGAGGCGCACTACACACTTTTCGCGGCTTATCAAAGCCTACTGGAGTCTCTCTCCGAGCTCGAAGGGCTTTCCAATTTTGAGCTTGAAGGTCCATTGCGCCGTTTTGAATTACAGCTGTTACTTGAGCTTGGTACCTGTCCATCTCTCAATGTTTGCAGCCCGCAAGGAGATTCAATAAGCGAGCGGGGAGTTTATCGCTTGGATGTTGAGCGGGGTTTAATTCCTGTCCACCGCTCCAGTGATGAGAGTCTGGGAGAATTGTATTTTTCAGGTGTGGAGCTGCTCGGTATGGATAGCGCTATGAATGAGGGCCGCTGGCCCAGTGAGGCTTTGGCACCGGCAAAGCGCCTAACACGCTTATTATTGCAGGCGGTACTGGGAGATAAGCCCTTGCAGAGCCGAGAGCTTTTTCGACAGGTTTACGGAAAAAAATGATAGTAAGTATTGGCACCGATATTTGTAACTATAATCGTATCGAGGTTGCGTGGCAGCGCTTTGGTGATCGCTTTGTTGAGCGTATCCTCAGTGCTGGTGAGAGGGAGGACTTTTATGGGATGGCTGGACCCATCCGTGCAGCATACCTATGTAAACGGTTTGCGGCAAAGGAGGCGGTAGCGAAGGCCTTGGGTACCGGGATTGGTGAGGGGATTTCCTGGCAGGATATCGATGTCCGCCGCCGCAAAGGTGCCGCGCCGCAGGTGGTCCTGGCGGGCGCAGCTAAGGAGAGGGCCGAAACTCTGGGTGTGGATAGAATTCATCTCAGCTTGTCTGATGAAAAAGACTCGGCGCTTGCATTTGTAGTATTTGAATCTTGTTAGGCGACTACCTCCAGGCCGAAGAGTGCATCCAGGTCCTGTTCTGAGGCCCACTCCCGCAGGGCTCGGATTTCCCTGAGAACGGCATTGAGTTTACGCTGATCAAAAGCTTGGTTGTCGGAGCCCTGGATGGTGCGCAACGCTTCCTGTAGTACACAAGTGGACTCCCTTAAGCGTGAGACTCCGCAATAACAGCAGCCGCCATGCATGCGGTGGGTGAGTTCGAACATCCCTTTGTAGTCCCCCAGGTTATACAACCGCTCCAGCTCTCTTTCGTCTGAGCTGAGGCCATCGATCAACATGCGCAGCATATCCCGGGCCAGTTTGGCGTCGCCGTTAGCGAGTGTCAGGCACTCCCCGATATCCACTAGTCGCATCTCTTCGAGACTCACTTTTTCGACCATTTGGGGACTGATGATCTTGAGCCATCGTTTAATCATATCGGAGAGCTGGGCCTCACTTACCGGCTTGCTTAAGTAATCGTCCAATCCTGCAGACAGCAAGCGGGCTTTCTCCTCGGCGCCGGCGTGGGCGGTGAGCGCGATAATCGGTGTACGCCGACCAGTTTCCCGTTCCCGAATCAGGCGTGTGGCCTCGATGCCATCCATTTCAGGCATCTGTATATCCATAAATACCAGGTCGAATGCCCCCTGTTGCCAGTGTTGCAGAGCTTCTTCACCGCTGGCTGCAATTACCACTTCCACATCCTGTGCGCGCAGGAACTCACCCACTAACCGTCGGTTTGCCGCGTGATCGTCCACAGCCAGTACACGAGGTGGGGCGGGCCAGGGTAGGGCTTTAACTCCACCGCTAGCTCGCTGTTGCTGTCCCTGCTGGGGAAGAGCACGCTTCAGAGAGCGCAGTAAGTTATCCCTGGTTACTGGTTTTCCGAGGAAGGTCAGTGTTCGGGTGCGAAGTTGATCATAGCAACGTCGCAGCTCTGCCGGTGGTCCCAGGACAATAACTCGGCACTGGTAAGTATCCACGATTGATTGGACTTTGCTGCTGAAACTATCGAAATCTCCCTCTGCGGTAGCGGTATCAATCATTACAGCATCGGGAAGGGCGTCGTGCCGCCACATCTGTTCTATTGCAGGTAGTAAAGTATCTGTATCGCCCAGCTCTATGGGTTCCGCTTGCCATTGGCTGAGAAGTTGGGCCACCTGTGATCGTGTGGCAGAGTTGGGATCTGCGAGCAATATCCGGCAGCCGGGGTACTGAATACGTGGATACATACCGCGATTGCGCTCTGCCTGGAGGGAAAACTGTACCCAGCAGGTATTACCCTCATCGGCGACTTCTTGGATACCGGTAAAGCCGTTCATTCTCTCAACCAGGCTGCGAGCAATAGACATGCCCAAACCGTTAGCGCTGATTTGCTGGGTGAGCTGTGGGGTTTTACTAGTGAGAATACTCTGGATTTCCTGGCGACTGGCTTCGTCAACTCGGTTACCCAGGTCGGAAACAGAGATGCGGATTATAAGCTCGGAGCCTTTAACACTGTGTACGGACAGGCGTACGGGTATATTGCCATTCTCCGAGCTGCGCACCGCATTACCCACCAGGTTTGTGAGTATTTGCTTTATTCGCAATGGGTCCCCGATCAGGGTGGGGGGGAGTTGAGAATCGATTAAGGGTACTAGTTCCAGGTGATGCTCGTAGGCATTTGGAGCCAGTATTTGCAGGGTTTCCTCTAGCAGTAAACCCAGGTCCATAGGGATGTGGTCAAGGACCAGATTGCCGGATTCAATACGAGAAAAATCCAGGATATCGTTGATAGTGGTCAACAGGTTTTCTGATGAGCGTAAAATGGTTTGCAGATAATCCTGTTGTAATTCATCAATGCCTGTTTTCAACAACAGGTTGGTAAAACCGATAATGCCATTTAAAGGCGTGCGGATCTCGTGGCTGGTGTTTGCGAGGAAAGTCGATTTAATCCTGCTCGCCTCCTGAGCCCTTTTGCGTGCCAGGTCCAGCTCAATATTTTGCTCTTCCATACTGTCCAGGGATTGGCGCAGGTCATCCATAGACTGCAATAAATTGGCCTTGTACTCCTGCTGGTAATGGGACAAGCTTTCAGCCATCTCATTAATTTGATTTCCCAGCTGCGCCAGTTCCCGGTTTTCTGTTTCGTGGGTGCGCCGATCAAATTCGCCTCGACCAATCGCCTCCAGCGTATGCCCCATTCTTATCAGGCTGTGGGCAAAGCGTTCAGACATAATGACGGACCAAGCTAGTGCGGCAAGGGTGCATAGAATCAATCCTACCAAGCCCACAAGTAATACCTGGTAAGTTCCCACCAGGAAATAGGGGCGATGCAGCTCAATACTGATCCAGCAAGTGGTGATATCGCCCTTTAGTGGCTGTAGAACCTGAAGGGTCTCGTCGTCCTCAAATATGAAGGGTTCGCGTTTGTTAAGGACATCTTTATTGACAGGGGTTCGCGGGCGTGGCCCGACGCTGGCTAACAAGCTGAGTCCGGTACTGGGGTTGAGGGCTCGCTTGGCACTGGCTTCGGTGGAGTAGACATGAACAGATCTGACCATATCTTTTTCCAGCATCAGTGCCAACAGACTTTTACGCAGCCATTCCATTCGCAGCTCAGCGGGGTGGCCGCCACTCATCTCAATTAGTTCAGCCAGCTGCTCGGCACTGGCACGTCCGTGACTCAATAGTAGTTGGCGGCGATCGTGCATTTGTTGCAAGGTGAAGACGAGGGCAAGAAGCAGGGACAGAATTAGTGCGGGTGCTACAGTGAGGCGAAATACCAGGGTTCGTAGGGATCGAGGTTGCTCTGGTTCCTCGATTGAGAGAATAGGATTGCCGGGGGCCATGGTAAAAGGGGCCTTTTACGATTATTTTTGCCTCATTTTACCGTTATGTGCACCCAAGCGCACTCCTTCGCCGGCCAGATAAAGCTCCTTTCTTGTCACAAATTACAGTCTTTAGTGACTCAAAGCTCCATTTTGTGAACGGTGGTCAGCAGAGTGTCCATAGCCGATCTGGTATTGTTGGGGGTGCATGGGTCTAAATAACCCGGACAGGGAGTGGACCAAATTAGTCGGTATTTAGTGCATGGTTCCCCATGCTGTACACTTGCTTCCCGCGAGATTTTTCTGGAATTTATTGCATTATGGATTACCCAACAATTGCTGACTGCGTAGGCAATACCCCGCTGGTCAAACTGCAGCGCCTGCCTGGTGAAACCAGCAATACTGTTTTGCTCAAGCTGGAAGGCAATAACCCTGCGGGATCGGTAAAAGACCGCCCGGCACTTTCAATGATTAACCGTGCGGAAGCTGCGGGTTATATTTCGCCGGGAGACACTCTGATTGAAGCGACCAGCGGCAACACTGGGATAGCTCTGGCAATGGCGGCAGCGATCAAGGGGTATCAAATGATTTTGATTATGCCCGATAGCGCCACCGAAGAGCGCAAAGCTTCAATGACGGCTTATGGTGCTGAGTTGATCCTGGTGAGTGCTGAAGAAGGTATGGAGGGGGCGCGGGATCTGGCCCTGCAAATGCAGGAAGATAAGAAGGGGTTGGTACTTAACCAGTTTGCCAATTCCGATAACCCACTGGCGCATTTTGAAGGAACAGGCCCGGAAATTTGGCAGCAGACTGCAGGAAGGGTAACTCACTTTGTCTCTTCAATGGGTACGACCGGCACCATTATGGGGTGCGGGCGCTATTTAAAAGAGCAAAATCCTAATATTCAAATTGTTGGGCTACAGCCGACAGAGGGCTCCAGTATACCGGGGATTCGTCGTTGGCCGGAGGCCTATCTGCCGAAGATTTTCATCCCAGAGCAAGTGGATATGGTCATGGATATGGACCAGCAGGAAGCTGAAGACATGACTCGCCGGCTGGCGAAAGAAGAGGGAATATTTTGTGGTGTTTCTTCCGGGGGAGCAGTAGCCGGTGCATTAAGACTTTCTGCGCAGCTAGAAAATGCGACGATTGTTGCAATTATCTGTGATCGGGGCGATCGCTATTTATCTTCAGGGCTTTTTGCCAGCGGAAAATAACCCTTACTTTTATTCTCGAATTTATCTTGTTTTTATTTGACAGTGCTGGAAGTAAAGTGTTTTTTATTATCCAGCATTGTGCCTGATCTCTGTTCACAAAAAAGCGTGGGGCCGGTTGCTTTTTTGAAATGTTATTTCAAGTTATTTGCGATTGCATGTTCTTTAATCTCACCCAGCTTTACAACTCTCATCTTTCTGCTATCTGCATTACTGGTAAAAAATAGACTACAACTAAACGGCTCATCGCAAAAAGCCAATGTGTAAAGTTGGGTAAAGTCCTAATCTGTTTTCTCCCGGAAATGTGTTGAACTGTGGCAGCTTTCTGATCAGTAAAATTTGCAATCATCTTCTCTCCCTGATTTTATCCCGCCACTACTTTAGCCTCCTGCAGGCATCGGTTTTGCAGGTTTATTCGTTGGTTAAAAGGTCAACAAGGTGCGCAAGACTTATACCTTTTCATTCAAACTGGTACGAAAAATTGCTGAATTTCGCGCAGCTTATTGAAATGTATACAGAAAATCATGGACTTTGGTGAGTTCAAACCTATGATAGAGAAGCGCTTAAACCAGCACGGATATCGAATTAACGTGCAGCTATGGCCAAGTGACAACAAAATTATGCCAATAACACAGATGACTCTTGTTAAAAGATGGTTCAGGTAAGAAAACATCATTCCTTTGGTGGAGAGGGTGAACTCGACCTTGAATCCTGGTTGCGCCATGTACAGAAACTTGCGGGGCTGGATGGCTCTGCGATAGTGACTTTACGGCGTGCGGCCGAGGTGAGTGCCGAGGCGGAGCAGCGCGCTATTGAGGCGGAAAACATCTGGGCTGAGGGCGCTAGCAGTTTTACCACTGGCCTTGAGATGGCTGAGATACTCGCCGACTTACAGATAGACTCAGAGGCACTTGTCGCTGCGGTTCTGTACAGGGCTGTTCGTGAGAAACGCCTGACACTGCAAGTAGTGGAAAAAGAGTTTGGTGAGCGAGTGGCCAAGCTAATTCGCGGTGTTTTGCGTATGGCGGCAATTCGCAGTCGCAGTGCAGATACTGGTGAAGAAAGTACCAGCGGTGCTGTAGAGGAGCACTCAGAGAATATCCGACGTATGCTGGTGGCGTTGGTCGACGATGTGCGAGTAGCTTTGATCAAGCTCGCCGAGCGAACCTGTGCGATTCGAGCTGCAAAAAACTCAGAACCGGCAAAACGACAGAGAGTGGCTCGGGAAGTAGCTGATGTTTATGCGCCCCTCGCTCACCGCTTGGGTATCGGCCACATCAAGTGGGAATTGGAAGACCTGTCATTCCGCTACCTTGAGCCAGAAGATTACAAGCAAATTGCTCGCTTGTTAGATGAAAAAAGACTGGCTCGGCAACAGTATATCGATGAGGTGTTGGAGTTATTGCGCTCCGAACTCGAACGCGCCCATATTGAGGGTGATGTCTATGGACGGGCGAAACACATCTACAGTATCTGGCGGAAAATGCGCCGGAAAAATATTGGTTTCTCCCAGGTTTACGATATTCGAGCAGTACGTATTCTTGTCCCCACCGTACGGGATTGCTATGCAGTCCTGGGGATAGTACATAACCTCTGGCGCAATATACCCAATGAATTTGATGATTATATTGCCTCCCCCAAAGAAAACGGTTACCGCTCCCTGCACACTGCAGTAATTGGTCCTGAACGCAAGGTGCTAGAAGTTCAGATCCGAACTTTTGCCATGCATGAAGAGGCGGAATACGGTGTTTGCGCCCACTGGCGTTACAAGGGCACTGACCTGAAGAGCGAAAGTAAAGATAGCTACGAGCAAAAGATATCCTGGCTGCGGCAGGTGCTCGACTGGCATGAAGAGGTGGGTGGCAATCCACTCCAGGACGATCTGCGCTCGAGTGAAGCGGATTCCCGCATTTATGTCTTTACTCCCGGAGGCCATGTTGTAGATCTGCCTCGGGGTGCAACACCATTGGATTTTGCCTACAAAATTCATACAGAAATTGGCCACCGCTGCCGTGGGGCCAAGGTTGATGGGCGAATCGTACCCCTTAATCATCAATTGGAAACAGCCAACCAAGTTGAAATTCTCACAGGGAAACTCGAAGCCCCCAGTCGCGACTGGCTCTCTTCAGGCATGGCCTATATCACCACCTCCCGTGCCCGGGCGAAGATTATTCACTGGTTTAAACAGCAGGCAAGAGACCAGAACATTGCTGATGGTCGCAGTATCCTCGACAGAGAGTTTAAGCAGCTTGCGCTGGGAGACTTCGACTTCGAGAAGCTGGCAGCCAAGCTCAACATGCACTCCCTTGAGGACCTCTATGCGGCGGTAGGAGCTGGCGATATTGGCGTGGGACAGGTTCTTAACGCTGCACAGCGGATGGTGAATGTGGACAGTGCGCCCCGGGTTCCCTCACTCACGGCTCCAGTGGCTCGGGGGGAGGGTAAGGCTGATGTCTATATCGATGGTGTGGGGAACTTACTCACTCATATTGCAGGTTGTTGTAACCCTGTTCCAGGCGATGAGATTATGGGCTATATCACCCTCGGGCGAGGGGTCTCTATCCACCGCAAAGACTGCGCGAATATGTTGCGTATGCAGGTTGAGGAGTCTGAAAGGGTGCTTCAGGTAAGCTGGGCTGAAAAACCCCGCGAGCTTTATGCCGTAGAAATTATGATTGAAGCCTACGATCGTCAGGGGTTACTGCGGGACGTCACAGTGATGCTGGATAGCCAGAAAATTAATATTACCGCTATGCAAACTCGCTCCAATAAGAATAAGCATACGGTAGAAATGATCGTGACCGCAGAGATTCACAACTTTGAAGAATTGAGTCAGGTATTACATCGAATTAATCAGCTGCCCAATGTTGCGTCGGCAAAGCGGCGAATTCTCCGCTGAATAAGGAATAACGTGGAAAAGAATTACTCTGTGGAGGACCTGCTCCACCTGATGGCCGAACTGCGCAATCCCGATGGGGGGTGTCCTTGGGACCTGAAGCAGAGCTTTGCAAGCATTGTCCCATCGACGATTGAAGAGGCTTATGAAGTTGCTGAGGCTATCGAGCAAGAAGACTACGAACATCTACATGAAGAACTCGGAGATCTTCTCTTCCAGGTGATTTTTTACGCTCAACTCGGGCGTGAACAAGGCTATTTTGATTTTTCGCAAATTGTCGACACGCTGGTGCGCAAATTAGTGCGTAGGCATCCCCATGTATTCCCGAGTGGAACGCTTTACGGCAATCGCTCTGCTGAGCCCCTCAATGAGGCTGAAGTGAAGAGGAATTGGGAGGCAATTAAGGAAGCTGAGCGCACTGCCAAGGGTGATGAGGGAACTCTGGCAGGAGTAGCGATGGGGCTGCCAGCGTTGACGCGTGCGGCCAAATTGCAGAAGCGCGCTGCGCGCGTGGGGTTTGACTGGCCCGATATCAATGGAGTCCTGGATAAGATTGAGGAAGAGATTGCAGAGTTGCGGGAGGCCGTAGCCTGCGGTGATATGGAGCACGCGCAGGAGGAGCTGGGAGATTTGCTGTTCTCCTGTGTGAATGCATCTCGACACTTGAAAGCTGATCCTGAAGCCGCTCTGCGGGGCTGTAGCAGAAAATTTGAGCAGCGTTTTGGTTTTATTGAGGCCAGTTTACAGCGTCAAGGGCGGCAGGTATCAGAGGCAACGCTGGAGGAATTGGACCGGCTTTGGGATAAGGCTAAAGAGCAGCTTGTGACTGGTGCTGGAAACTAAAGGCTCTGTAACGCCCATGGGTGACGAGACTTCCCGCACTCTCCTGCGCCTTCCTGTTTGTATGCATTGTGGGGGTATCGGTAGCAATCTTGCCCAATCTGAGGTCTGAGTGTAAGGTAGCGCTCTTTTAGCGCGGCGGCTTTTGGTTCGTCGAAAGTATTGGAGGCTTACTGAACATGCGAATTATTCTCTTGGGCGCGCCGGGAGCCGGCAAAGGCACTCAGGCTCAATTCATAACAGAGAAGTTCGGCATTCCGCAGATCTCCACCGGCGATATGCTTCGCGCTGCGGTGAAGGCGGGTACCCCTCTTGGCCTGCAGGCTAAGGATGTTATGGACGCAGGAAAATTGGTTTCTGACGACCTGATCATTGCGCTGGTTAAAGAGCGAATCGCTCAGGAAGACTGCGCTAAAGGTTTCCTGTTTGATGGCTTCCCCCGCACCATTCCTCAGGCAGAAGCCCTGTTGGAAGCGGATGTTCACATTGATCACGTTCTAGAAATCGCCGTTGACGATGAAGAGATTGTGAAGCGTCTTTCTGGTCGCCGAGTTCACGAAAACTCCGGTCGTGTCTATCACATCGTTTACAATCCGCCCAAGACTGAGGGCGTCGATGATGTGACTGGTGAGGCATTGATTCAGCGTACTGATGACACTGAAGAAACCGTCCGCAACCGTTTGGCGGTTTATCACGAGCAGACGGCACCCCTGGTAGGTTTTTACCGTGAGCTGGAAGCGCGCTCTCCCGAAGCAGCTCCCAAGTACGCCAAAGTAATGGGTGTTGGCAGTATGGATGATATTCGCGAGAAAGTGTTGGAAGCTCTCAGCTGAGATTGCCAGTAACACCGTGTTTAAGCCCCCGCTTGGGGGCTTTTTCGTATCTGCAATAGCGATATTGGATTGAGTTGATCGTGGCGGTGTTCCCCTGGCAGTATTCGCTCTTTCCTGTCCGTTAACTGGCAGGAGTTCATGAAAGGAAAATGTTTCTAACGGGGCGGTTTATGTCTACGGCGATAATTTTGATGAATTTGGGTACTCCTGCTGAGCCGAAACCTGCAGCAGTGAGAAGTTTTTTGCGGGAATTCCTTTCAGATCCACGGGTTGTTGAGATTCCGAGACCAATCTGGTTGACCATCTTGAACTGCTTCGTGCTGCCTTTTCGCCCACAGCGTATTGCGCCTGCATACGAGGAAATATGGAATGGAAGTGCTGATGAAGCAAAGGTGGAAGGATCACCACTTCTCTACTATACGCAGAAGCAAGCAGAGCTATTGCAAAAGCATTTACTGGCAGAAGGTAATGAGGTCGCTGTTGAATATGCGATGACTTATGGTGAGCCCCGTCTGGATAAGACGATAGAAACTCTGCGAAAGAAAAGCTTTGAATCTTTCGTGGTTCTTCCCCTCTATCCCCAATATTCGGCTACCACGACTGCTGCAATTTATGACCAGGTGGCGCAAATTTTTCGCAATAGTCGTGATATTCCGGATATTTCCTTGATTCGAGATTATTATCGAAATCCACTGTATATAAAATCCCTGGCCAATTCAGTGAGAGAGCACTGGGAAAAAGTAGAGCCTGCAGAAAAGTTATTGCTTTCGTTTCACGGCATCCCCAAAGCGAATGTTGATAAGGGAGACCCCTACTATCACCACTGTATGGAAACAGCGAAGTTATTAGCGGACGAGCTGAAAATTGGTGAGGATAAGTGGCAAGTTACGTTCCAGTCGCGTTTTGGTAAGGCAGAGTGGCTGCAACCATACACTGATAAGACTCTAATAGAGTGGGGCAAAGCGGGAATTAGTAGTGTCGATGTAATTTGCCCGGCTTTTTCTGCTGATTGCCTGGAAACACTGGAAGAAATTTCGGTAGAGAATCGCGCTAATTTTATAGATGCCGGGGGCCGTGATTACCGTTATATTCCCGCTTTAAATTTACGCAAGGATCACATAGAGGCACTTGCCGGAATTGTGCAAACCAAGCTCGAAGGGACAAAATAATTTCTACCAAAGTGCTAAAACGGGACCCAAAAGCGTAAATTGATAAGAAAAATATACTTTTTTTATAAAAAGTTTCTCATTTTTCGCTTTTTTACTTGCAATGCCGGGTATTTTTATTAACTTTGATAAAGTTGTATCGAAATAGGCGGTGCGGCGATTTGCATAAGTAATAAAAACGGCCGGTTACAGTTTTTATTCGATAGCTAAAAGGCAATGCTGCCGGCACACTTTTGGATGTACTTCTTCTTTCAGTGAGGAGACAAGGGATGGCAAGAGTAGTAAAAAAGGGTACACGCGCGAAACGAGCAACCAAGGCGACTGCACCGTCGCCAGCAGTCGTGAAAGCGCAGAAGGCGGTAGAATCAGCGACCAAATCGCTGGACTCGCAAATGGATCGAGTAGCTAAGGCAAAAGCACGAGCGCAGAAAAGCAGTTCGGCAACGGCAAAGACTTCGCTGGCCAGCGCCAATACCAAGGCGAAAGATTTACGTGCCAAGCTGGCAGTAGCAAAGATGGATCTTGCCAAAGCCAAGGCTATGGATGCCGTGCGTATAGCTGAGGCTGCCGCAAAAGAAAAGGTGGAAATCCTGTCTAAAAGCCTTTCCAGTAAAGCGGATAAAGAGTTGGCTGCCGCTCTCAAGGCGTTTGAAGCGCGCTGGGTGAAGACTAAAGAAAAGGCGCATGCCAAGAAGCTTAAGTCCGCTGAGAAGAAGGCTGAAGCCAAGATAAAAACAGCTGCAAAGAAAGCTGCTGCCAAAGTAAAAGAATTAGAGAAGAAAGCTAAGGCTAAATTAAAGGCCGAAGCTCAAAAGACTAAGAAGAAACCCGCGGCTAAGGCTAGTGCAGCGAAAAAGCCTGGTCGCCCCAAGAAGGCCGCCGCTACCACGGCGAAGAAAGTTAAAGTTGGGCGTCCAAAGAAGGCTTCTGCAGCAGCCAAGCCGGCAAAAAGAGTTGGACGGCCCAAGAAAGCCACTGCAGCAGCTCCCAAGAAGGCCCCAGCCCGCCGCGGTCGCCCACCAAAGCCTGGTGCAGCTCGTCGAGGCCGTCCACCGAAGAAGGCCGCATAGGATTGTATTACAAGGGCGCCACAAGCAAGATGCTTGGGTTGCTCCTAAAAGACCCCGGTTAGTGCCGGGGTTTTTTAGTTGTAGGTTGCGATATTGGACATGACTCCCCTCTGCTCCCGTGCCACAATTCCCCCCCACTTTTAATGACCAGGTTTAAGAACGCTGTGAAAATACTTGCCCTGGATACAACTTCGGGAGCCTGTTCTGTTGCTCTCATATCTGATGACCAATTGATTGAACGTTTCGTGCAGGCTGAGCGAGACCATACCCGTCGCCTTTTGCCAATGGTGGATGAAGTCCTCGCAGAAGCCGATATGAAGCTCGCCGACCTGGATGCCCTTGCTGTCAGCCAAGGGCCGGGGTCATTTACCGGTCTTCGAATTGCAATTAGCAGTGTGCAGGGGTTGGCCTATGCTTCCGATCTGCCGGTAGTTCCGGTTTCCAGTCTCGCTGCCCTTGCCCTTGGAGCCCGGCGCTCGCATCCGGAGTGGGGACAATATCCTATAGTGGCGATGCTGGATGCACGCATGCAACAGGTATATTGGGGGGTTTACTCTACTAACTCACCCAGTGAGAGCTTGATCCCGGAAGCTGTACAGAACCCGGAAGAGGTTTTGTTGTCTCTAGAGGATTCAGAGGTCTCCGCTCCAATTTATGGGGCGGGCCCGGGCTTGCACTACGACGTTTTTCGGCAGGCGTCACTGGAAGCGGTTGATCAGGCGTGCTTCATTTACGCTCGGGATATAGCGCAACTGGCAGTTCCATTGTTGGAGCAAGGCAATTCTGTTACTGCTGAAGAGCTTGAGCCTGTTTATTTGCGCAATGAAGTCACATGGAAAAAACGACAAAAAATTCGATCCCAATAGCACATGGATACATTTCAGATTGTAATACTGGCCCTGATTCAGGGCCTGACAGAATTTCTCCCTATCTCCAGTTCTGCACACTTGATCTTACCCTCTGAGATATTGGGCTGGGAGGATCAGGGGTTGGCCTTCGACGTGGCTGTCCATTTTGGCTCTTTATTGGCAGTAGTATTTTACTTCCGTAAAGATATCTGGGTGTTAATCAGGGATGGCCTCGGAGGTTTTACGGACAAACAGTTTACCGATGAGGGGCGATTGGCCTGGCTGATTGTTCTCGCCACAATTCCCGTGGGGTTGGCCGGGTTGGTGTTTAAAGGCTATATCGAAACCCACTTGCGTTCTGCAGGTGTTATCGCTGCCACTACTATCGGCTTTGGCGTATTGCTGTGGTGGGCAGATGTCAAGGGTCGCAGGGTAGAGTCCTTGGCCCAGTTAAATTGGAAAAAAGCACTTTTGATTGGTTTCTCACAAGTATTGGCCCTGATTCCTGGTACTTCTCGCTCTGGTATCACCATGACTGCGGGATTGATGCTTGGAATGAAGCGGGAAGCTGCCGCACGTTTTTCATTTCTGATGTCCATCCCTGTAATCGCGCTCAGCGCTATGTTGTTGACGGTGGAGCTGCTTACTCTAGAAAGTGTGCCATGGAACGATTTATTGCTGGGTACAGTTCTATCTTGTCTGAGTGCTTATCTATGTATTCATTTTTTCCTGCAATTTATTAGCCGCATTGGGATGGCTCCTTTTGCGATCTATCGCCTGATTCTCGGAGCGATACTTATTTGGATGATATGGGGGTAGAAGAAATGGCAACAGTTGCATTTATTGGATTGGGGGTAATGGGATACCCCATGGCTGGTCATCTTTCCAATGCGGGTCATATGGTGCGAATTTACAATCGCACAGTTAGTCGTGCGGATCAGTGGCTACAAGAATATGATGGCGAAAGCTTTGCAACACCTGCCGAAGCTGCTAAAGGTGCAGAGGTCGTCTTTGCCTGCGTGGGCAATGATGGTGACCTTCGCCAGGTGGTAACAGGCGGGAAGGGGGCATTCAATAGTATGACTGAAGGGACTTTGTTTGTGGACCACACAACAGCCTCTGCAGACGTTGCCCGTGAACTTGCGGCTGCCGCCAATGAAAAGGGAATCGGTTTTCTGGATGCTCCTGTTTCTGGAGGTCAAGCCGGCGCTGAGAATGGTTTTTTGACGGTTATGATCGGGGGAGATAAAGCTGATTTCGACAAAGTACAGCCCTTCATCAACAGCTATGCAAGAGCGATCAACCTGATGGGACCTGTAGGCAGCGGTCAGTTGTGTAAAATGGTCAATCAAATATGTATTGCAGGTGTAGTTCAAGGGCTTGCTGAGGGCTTACACTTCGCCAAAGCTGCCGGTTTAGATGGGGAACAGGTAGTTGATGTGATTTCCAAGGGGGCTGCGCAAAGCTGGCAAATGGAAAACCGGTCAAAAACCATGCTGGCTGGAGAGTATGATCATGGTTTTGCTGTGGATTGGATGCGTAAAGATCTGGCGATAGTGCTTCAAGAGGCACAGCACAACGGCGCCTTATTGCCAGTTACTGCTCTGGTGGATCAGTTTTACAGCGAAGTACAGGCCATCGGAGGGGCTCGTTGGGATACCTCCAGTTTGTTCGCACGCTTAATGAATGTACGATCCTTCGATTAATTCGTTCCATCAATACCTACCGGGGTTAAGTTTGATCCCGGTATCATTCCTTTTTGTTACCACTCTATGAAAGTTTTACTACTCTCTGCTTATGATGCGGATAGTCACAAGCGTTGGCGCGAAGGATTGGTAAAGGCATTTCCCGAGTGGCAATGGACCCTACTCACTTTGCCTCCACGTTACTTTAGTTGGCGTATTCGCGGTAACAGCCTTTCCTGGGGTAGAGGGAAACCTGCGCAAGTTCTAAAGCAGGGTTGGGATTTGATTGTTGCCACATCAATGACTGACCTGAGTGCTTTGCGCGGATTAGTCCCCGAAATCGTAGGGGTGCCCACAGTTGTGTATTTCCATGAGAATCAGTTTGCATATCCAGTTAGCTCCGATGCCTTTCGCTCGATTGAGCCCCAGTTACTGAATATTTACACGGCTTTGGCTTGTGACCTGGTCCTATTTAACTCCGAATACAACCGCCGCACCTTGTTAGAGGGCACTGAAAAATTACTAAAGCGCTTTCCCGATTGTGTTCCGCAAGGCGTTTGTGAAGAGATTAAAGAAAAATCACGAGTTCTTCCCGTACCTATAGAAGATATCGTTTTTGATAGTAGGGCAAATGACGAGGTATTTTCTTGGAGTTGCCGAGCAGAGAATGCTTATTTGGGTGAGGCTGGTGAAGATACCTTAATTATCAGTTGGGCCGCCCGCTGGGAGTATGACAAAGGTGCAGACCGATTGCTGGAAATCCTCCGGGGCTTGAAAGCTAGCAACGTTAAGTTTGTTGTCAATCTGATGGGGCAATCATTTCGCAATAGCCCCACTGAGTTTACTCAAATACAAGAGGAATTTGCTGGACATCTACTAATATTTGGATATCTCGAAAGTGCTAAAGACTATCGTCAAGTACTGCGACATAGCCATATATTCTTATCTACGGCTTACCATGAATTTCAGGGATTGGCGGTAATGGAAGCGGCTATCCTCGGAGCGACTCCTTTAGTGCCCGATGAACAGTGCTATCCGGAGTTCTATCCTAAACCTTTCCTCTATTCGAGTTGTAGCGACGCAATACTGAAGTTGGAATCAATGTACCTGTCATTGTCGTCGGGTTCTAAATTAAAAAAAGTCGATTTTAGTAAGTTCTCAGGAAAAGTAATGTGGGCAGAGTATAGAGACCAATTCGTAAGCCTTGTTAATAAATAGGTTGGCTTCTACCCCAATTTTTAAAATCGGATTGAATTGTAATGGGATCCCCTAAGTTACTGGCGATTTTAAAAGCAGTGCCCTGAAAATTGTTAATCAGGGCCTGTTAGACGAACTTCCAGCTAGTTGGATATATGATCTATTGCTTTTAATAGCCCTTCATCAGGAATGTTATTGGGGAGAATACAGGAAAGAATATCCGAATGACCATGGTTTTCACCATACAGCAAGTTACAAGCCATAATCTTATGGCCTTGAGTTGTAGGGTGTACTGGATCTCCAGTAGGGATAATGTTCCCTTGCTCTGCAAAGAAAATATTTTTGGTGTTGGAGGCCTCAGACAGAGTTTTCCTTATTTTTTGATTATAAAAATCAGTACAGTAATTTTTCGGATCTTGTCCGTCCATTTCAGTTCGACGAGGGATGGTTGAAATTAAGAATACAATTTTATCAGAAGGTATATCTATGCTCTCAAAGTAACTTTGTATTCTATCTGTTATTGATGTGCCACTGATGTTATGGGGTGACGATATAATATTATTGACGACTCCATTTAGTTGCTGTGCTGATTCACTGTCTTCTTTTATTGGAAGGCTACAATCAATTGCACTATTCATACTGAGGAAAGTGATGTCGTTGGTCCCGAGCTGTATAGGTATGACTACGCTATCCTTAGAGGTTATATCTTGAGTTAAATCACAGGCTTGATTAGTGAGCCAATCTGTACTGCTTGCATTCTCCCTGCACTTTTCGTTGAGAACTTGATTAAAGTTATTTATGGAGTCGAGGCAGCGGGTGAAATTGTAGCCAGGGGTGATTTGATGGTGTCTCGGATCAAGATAGCAAAGTAAGTCGTTAGTTGTAGCTCCAGGTATTCCAGAGTGCCAGTAATTTTTGGTTTGTTGAGAAAAGTCATCAGGGCCTGTTGGTCCAGAGATAGTACCAATCGTTTTTAGATGTTTTCCATTATATTTTAGAATTAGTTGCTCACTGGTAGACTCTTTATCTATAGGAAAGATTGAGTTGCCATCGGCTGCTTTGACAAGATAGTCCCAGACCTGGCTACGAAATCCGTTTGAATTATAAGGGAGAGTTGTCATCCCGTAAGTAATCGAATCACCGATAAACCACAGCTTAATACTGTTACTTTTTAAATTTTTATTAGACTTGTGAGGAGATTCGCCAGACTGTGAAGGTTCAGTAGCGGTAGTACCTTTGCAGTTGCCAATGATGATTGGTGGGATGTTTTCCCCTGAATAATTTGCATTAAACCCAAATGCCTGGGCCTCTCCTGCTCGAATAGGTGATTCACTAGTGACAGTTATACCCCCGTTACTTTCTGTGACTTGTGCATTCCAAAAGTGTGTGATTGATTGGTTACCTTGCCAGTTCCACTGCAATTGCCATTCATCGAGAGGAGTCTCCCCCAAATTATAAATAACCACATTTGCCATAAAGCCACTTCCCCAGTCACTTTGAACGGTATATTCCACATTACATTGGCCTGAAGGTTCACTGGGTTCTTCCGGTATCGTGGGGGTAGTGTCAGGTTTGGATTGTTGCGTAGGATTTTTCGAAGATTCAAACCATTTTAAGGCATAGCTTCGGAATTCGCTTTCTGATGGGAGGGAGGAGTTTTCCAAATAATAGTTATTTAAGAATGTTTTCGCGTCCTTGTAGTACTTCTGGTGGGTATTATAAATCTCCTTTTTATTACCATCCTTGTCAACAAGCCAGTAACCAGTGAAGTCATTGATCCAGCTATCATATTCATTGTCATACATTTGCCAGTACAAAATAAATGGAGTACCCCATTGGAGCGCCGTTTTTATTACATTGCGTGATAGCATATCCTGAGCTTCGCCAGAGCGGGTTCCCCAATCCTTAAACCAGGATTCCCCGTAACCATACTCGCCAATGAAAACCCTTTTTTCGAATGGCAGTCCAGATTTCTTGGGAAGATTTGAATTGATAAATTCTAAAGCTGCGGTTAACTCACTATGAAGAGTAGAAAAATCTGAATGCTTTTCTTTGGTAGTGAGATCGTAAGCTGAATAAGAAACTAAATCTACATTGGTATGGGGTAGTACGGCATTGGTTATTCGCTCCTTTCCCTGCATTGCAGATTCAACTCTATTGACCTCGATATAATGATATAGGTTAACGTCCGAATGGGTGATATTTGCTTTGGCATCATCAATGGCTTTTTGCCGAATATTGACCCAGTCAATTAGACCCTGTATACGCTTAGCGGGGATAGTTTCCTGACTGTCATCTCTAATCCCATCAGTCTTTTGAACCAGGTTCCAATCCCCTTCCCAGTGCCCAATCATAAATGTTTTACCGGAGCCGCTATATTCAGTTAGTAAATACTCTGCCAGTGAATAAACTTTGTCATACTGCCACTGAAGCTCTTCTTCACTCATTCCTTTATTATCCATCCAGGAACCTGAGTCCTCCACCCAAAACATGTAGATAGAGAAATCCATCTCCAATACCTGCTGAAATTCTGGAATCTCTTCCAGTATTCGCTTGAATTGATAATCGAGCCCGGTGTTACTTAACTCGCTATACAAGCTGGGAGAAAGGGCAATCTTGAGTAAGTTAGAACCCATTTCGTAAATAGCCTCAGCACTCTCAAGAAGTGATCCCTTTTTTGTGAATGTATACTTAGGATTGATCGTTTGAGTGCCTAAAATAAGATTGTATTGTGAAAGAGGATCTAACAGCCTTCGTGAAGGCGGATTAGGATTGTTGGTGGTGTCGTTACAACTAGCGTTAATATGAGAAGGTTTCTGCTCACCACCTGAGTATTTAATGTTAAAACCAAAAGATTGGGCTTGGCCAACAGGTACCTTTACATAGCCTTCTTTTCCAACTACAGAAATTAAGTTTTCATTTTGTAGTGAAGTAGCATTCCATATAAGTGTGACCTCTTGGTCTGAAGGCCACTGCCATGAAAGTTCCCACTCGCTAATTGGCTCGGCACCTGTATTACGTATAACTACTGAAGCCATATATCCATCTTCCCACTCGCTCTGTATAGTCATTTGTACATTGCAACTTACACTGGCTCGGGACGGTAGCGAGAAGAAGATCAATAGGATAAAAAGAGAAAGAGGGAAAAATTTAGTATGCATTACTTATGTGTCTATATGGATTGTCCCGGATAAATCAGAGACAGGTAGATACATAAAGTTCAAAGCTATTTGTATATCTGCGCCAAATACTAAAAAAATTTTTAAGATATAGTGTATGATTTTATATTATTTCTTAATAATGCAGATTTGAATGTTAGGGGAGGATATTCTTGACTGGTTCGTCACAAGCTAGGTCATCAGTATTACCGATGTAAATGTTTGGGTAAGTTAAGATCTCCGTATTAAATACTGGTCGAATAGCAATTTGTGAGTAATTCGAACTGTTTGATTTTTTCACTAAATATATTTAAAAAATTTCTTCTTCATCCCTCCTGGCTTTGCACCATTAGTCTGTATTTGCTTGATTTAAGCAGGTTTAGGTTTTTTATACTCTTAAAAATCAGCTGATACTCAAAATAACTATTTTCAAGTTTGAAGTTTAATAGATTTATGGCGGATAATTATTTGTATAGATTGTACCAAATACTGCCAAGTAAGGTATTCTGAATAGCGCGCTAGATCTGTCCTTCAGCTTTAGTGCATCAAAGACAAGGAGGCAATGGCTGTTTAAAGTGCTTATTGAAAATAATAAAGCTGCTTTTCAGGACGAAATAATAAAAGCCAAGTATTGAATTGGCTCAATGTCTAAAAGTGTGTTTCCGAGTTACTCGGCAGCGATCTATTTAGATATCAACTTTCAGTGAATAAGACACGTCTTCACGCTCGTGAAACGACGGGTGTATTCCTGCACGAAATGATTCTGGAGAAATAATGAAAACAATGATTAATGGTTGTCTTATTGCCCTGGTGTTACTCATTGGGTACCCGTCACTTGCAAATTCATCTGAATGGCTTGTCGGAGTTGGAAAGTATGATATTACAGGACCGGCAGCTGATGTTGGTATGGTGGGTTATGGCGATACAGGTCAAACGACGAAGGGGATCCACACCCGCTTATGGTCACGTGCATTTGTGATTTCTGATAGCGCTGACGACAAGCGTTTAGTTTTTGTGTCGGCAGACTTACAGGGAATTCCTCAAGGCGTTAAACAGGGGGTTGTAGATAAGTTAAAGAGTTGGTACGGCAATAGTAAGTATACTGAACAGAATGTGATGCTGACCGCCACACATACTCATGTTGGTCCAGGAGGCTATGATCATTATGTCATGCTAAATATGAGTGCCCTCGGATATGCCGAAGATAACTATAAAGTCATTGTTGATGGTATCTTTCAATCAATCGTTGAAGCGGACAGCGGGTTAACTCCAGGTGACATATTTATAGAGCAGGGGACATTACTGGATACCAGTATCAACCGAAATCCGATTCCCTATGCAGGAAATACTGATTCTAATAATTACCAGTACGATACCAATAAAACAGTGACCCAGCTTAAACTAGTTGATGGAAATAATAATGCTTTGGGAATTATCAATTGGTTCGCAGTACACAATGTCTCTTTGGGTACTGGGCAGCGTCAACTCAGCGCCGATCATAAAGGTGCGGCGAGTCAATTGTTAGAATCTTGGGCGGTTAAGCAGGGTGCAGCAAGTGAATTTACGGCAGCATTTGCCAATAGTAACCTGGGAGACGCATCCCCGAATATTTGTGGACCCAGAGATGGATGTGGAAATACTGAATATGACAGCTTAATTTTAGCCGCAGAAAAGCAAGTTGCCAAAGCACAGTCACTTTATCAATCAGCATCTGTGAAGCTTGAAGATAGCTTGGATTATCGGCATCAACACATCTATTTCCCGGGGTATACCGTAGCTGGTGAATTTACCGGTGATGGACAGCAGGAAATTTGTGAAGGCGCAGTGGGCTGGTCATTTACCGCGGGGTCAACCTGGGATGGCCCCAGTGAAATTGATGGAATTTTTGAAGGGATGTCTGTGGAAAATGAGGGTGAGGACTGGGATAGAAGTGCAGGGTTATTCGAGTCAGTGATTGATGGCTATCCCCTTTTTGGCTTAATGAATCTATTCTCTGCAGCAGCAGTATATGAAGATACTCAAGATGATCCCTGCCAGTACCCCAAACCTACGTTTGTAGAGCGCGAAGTGGTTGGTCAGGCACTTTATACACCCTACCTGCCTTTCCAGCTATTTCGTATAGGATCTATTGCTCTGGTAGCTGCGCCAGGTGAAATGACCACCATGGCAGGACGGCGTCTCGAGGCAGAAGTATTGTCAGCTTTGGAGGAGAGTGGTGTCACTACCGTTGTGATTGCAGGTTTGGCAAATGCCTATTCCGGTTACATAACTACCCCAGAAGAATATGACAGACAGCATTATGAAGGAGCTCACACAATTTATGGTCCGAATACCCTTGCGGCTTATCGACAAATATATACCGAAATGGCTTATGCAATGGTCAATGGTGTGGAAATAGCTCCTGGGCCTACTCCTGAGGATTTATCTGATGATCAAATTATTAATGTCATTGGAGTTGTTTATGATGATAAGCGCCTGTGGGAGTCCTTTGGACAGGTATGGGATGATGTAAATAGTAGTTACAGCATAGGTGATATGGTATCTGTTAGCTTTCGTTCCGGCCATCCCCGCAACGATCCAAAAACTGAAGGTACTTTTATTGAAGTACAGCGCAAAGTTAATGGCAGTTGGGAAACTTATCTTAGTGACGATGATTTAGATACACGTTTTATTTGGACACGGGATACGGCTATTGATTGTATGGCTTGTTCATTTGCAGAAGGGCAGTGGATTATTGGAGAAGATACACCATCAGGTACTTACCGAATAAAACATTATGGAAACTGGAAAAGTGGTTGGAGCGGAAATATTTCCAGCTACTCTGGGAAATCGAGCAGTTTTATCGTAAGTAATTGATGTTTTTTTGAGATCGGCTGGATTATCTAGCCGATCTCGTATATTGAAGATTCGTTATATTGATGATAGATACATATAATAAAATATATGGATTTAGATTGGAGGAACGATTTTAGGCCTTAAGTATATTTTTGAGAGAGATTAGGAGTCTGGTATGCTGTGTGTTCCTGTCACTATTTAAAACTATAAATTGTAGCTTGCTGTATTAAAATTAATAAATAGTGGGGTATTTGTCTGAATTTGCTTTTATCGATAGATAATAATTGATATTGGATCAAACTTTTCATCTATTCGTGGCGCTTACTGTGTATTCTGCTGTAATCGTTTTTTCCTGTCACGAAATTCAAAATTAAGTTAGTTTCCCGGGTTAAGTCATTCTTTTGAGCATCATGTTTGATGCTTAAGACAATAAGCTCGGGAATTTCTGGGTATGTTTTGTAACTATTTAGTTAAAATTTAGCAGATAATTATAAATTGTGGGTAGTTTATGAATTTATCTATTGTTTTGGCAGGTTTTATCGCTATCTTGGCTGTTAGTAGAAAGCACTAATTAAAAGGTAGAGTGGGTAGTTTGATGATGCCAGGTTTGATGGGACTGCTATCCAGTGGAGCTTATATAGACGTTACCCAGTGGCGTGAGGTTGTTTTTTGACCGTCAGCTGTTAATGCAGGCCGACTATAGCATAAGGGTTATGTTTTTAGATGGAAGTAAGTTCAATCAACTTTGCGGTAACAGACACGAGATACTGCTTTAGCAATTCTGAATGGATTCGGTTATTTAATAACTGTTAAATTAGTGGTCGGTAGTTAATAGGATTTAACTTTTGATACAGCTCTATATTGAAAATTTTCAGGGTGCCCGTTATGTGGTGCGGGCTGGTTGGACTTACGAGGCTCACCCTAAGAGGGTGGTTGATGCTACTGAATTACTAGGGATGTTTGATACCAATACTTTAAAATTGATATATGATCAGTATCTCGGTATATATAATACTCCCACACCTGATACAAAGCATGAACGAAATAAATATTTCAATACCCAATCAAGTAATGTTCCCGGTCATCTAAATGATCGCGATAAGGCCATTTATCTCGCATTGATGGATAGCCGTTTAATTATTGAAGAGGCCCCGTTACCTCATTCTGTATTAGGGGATCTGCAAACAGAGTTGGTTGCTAAAATTCGCATGGGCCTGCAACAGGTTATTGTTCAGCAGTGCGCGGATAAAGCCTTGACTAATCAGGTTGTCAATACTAAGTCTGATAAATCAATAAGCGAGGACAAGGTAAAAGTTATTCTTAAAGGACCTTCTCGTAGAGAATGGAGCCTGCCTATTTGGTCGAAAAGTGTTACTGAGGTTAAAGCGGTGGTAAGTCCAGCGCGCCAGTCATTTGAATTTAGTACAGAAGCAATCGATTATGTATTATATGACAAGAAGCCGGAAAAGGTTAGTGCTGAATGTGTTACTTCACTATATCGAGGAGTAGTAGGGCCGCTGGGATTTAATCCTGACTCGGTCTCCAAGAAGCAGCTTCGTCTGAGTTTTAACATAGCTGAAGTCATCTATAGCGATCCCATACTGCGTGGAGCGGTTTTTCGGTTTGCACAGGATTACATTAAAACGAAGTATGGTCAGAGTCTTACGGAGTTGACAGAAAGTGGTACTTTCGAAATTATCCTTACTATAGCGCTTGCGGCACTGACCGAGGGAGATGTTAGCGTAGAGTCCCTGACTAAAAATACGCGTCTGGTAAATGCTTTCCGGAGCATTGGCAATTTGATGTTTGATTTTGCCAGATTGAAAAAGCAGCGTAAATTATTAGCCAAAAATCCAGGATATAGCACCGGGAAAGAAGATGTAGGAATATCCGGAAACAGAACCCCTAAGTTAAATCCACGACAAAGCAACAGTCGAGGATTTTTACCAGTTAATGATAATAGCGGTTTAGCAGTAATAACTAATTCTGAGAAGACCACTAAAAAATCCAGGCAGTCCCATAACACGAATTCAAGCTATGTAGAGATAAATGAGGTTACAGAGAGTTCACTTGATAGAGATAATTACTGCAGTGAAACTGGTGAAAACTATAGTCATAATATCTGCCAGAAAAGTATTAACACTTGTGAAGCTGGTAACTCGATTAACTTAAAAACCGGTGAAGTAAATATTACTTTAGTAGATGTTGAACTGAGAGGCCCATTACCTTTATCTATAACCCGTACATATCGTAGTGGTAATTTACGAGATTTCGGTTTGGGCTATGGGTGGTCTCATTCTTTAAGTGAACGTTTAGTATGGCGCCCTGGTAAACCTGTGCTGTTCTTTGATGCTGAGGGTCGAATAATAAGCTTGCCTGCACCTGGGGATACTTCTCGCAGTCATAATATTTCTGAACAATTAACTCTCACTCGGGTAAATGACGAGCATTGGATCGTCACATCTTACGGGACTTCAAACGGCGTACAAAAGCACTTTAAAGCCATCGGGAAGAGCGGCACATTAAAACTCGCTGAAATTTGTGATGATTATGGTAATTTTTACTTTTTTCACTATATAGGTGAGCGTTTGGCCTCGATCGAAAGTAGTTTTGGCGAGACACTACTTCTGACTCCACCAGATGAAAATCCAGAAAGCCACCAAATAAGTACTCTGACGAAAAAATTCCGTGATGGTAGCTCCAGGGTGATTGCGCGGTATATATTTGATAGTGAGAGTAATCTGATAGAAGCTGTTGATAGAAAAGGCAGTAGTGAAAAGTATGAATACCATCAACATATCATTACACAGAGGACCTTAAAAACAAGCTATCGCCTCCATTTTCAGTGGGATATAGATGATTTCTCTACGCGTTGTGTAAGACAGTGGGGAGATCCTATCAATGGAAAAGCCATCTATAATTACCAGTTTTCATGGGATAGTGATGGTCACGGAGTAACAGTGAGCGATACCGGTGGGGCACAACAACGTTTTCGCTTTAATGGGCGTGCTTTACCTACCTATTACAGAGATGTGGAAGGGAGGGTGACTTTATATCACTATACCGATCTTGGCCAAATTACCAGGATACAATTACCTGGTGAAGATGGCACTACTCGTGACGAAGTATTTCGGTATGATAACCTGGGCCGCTTAATTCAGACCGTTGATAATAAAGGTAATAATTATCCTATTAAATATAACGAAAAAGGCTTCCCCATAAAGTTTAGTGACCCTTCTGGTAAAAGTTGATTGAATAGTTACTATCAAAATGGCCAGGTTGTTGCTTTGAAGGACCCACTTGGTAACAAAACGCAATAGGAATATACCTCTAGTGGTATAACTTACTCAATTACCTTTCCTCTGGGTAATAGTACTCGCTATATCTATGGGGAAGGGAGCAGGCTTTCAAAGATATCGCTGGTCATGTCACTATCGATTTGATCGCATTGGCCGTCTGGAGCTGGTGGAGTGTGAAGATGGTGATATAGCACGCTACAGATATGATCATTCTAGTTATTTTAATATCGAAGTTACCAGAAGAAGCACTCGCACCCAATACAATTTCAACCATCACGGGCTACTTACTAAAGTTTCAAGTGAGTGTGGGGTCAGTACTGCTTATACCTATGATGCTATCGGTCATTTAGAAGTCGTATCAATCCGATGGTAGTTGTTTGAAATATTACTAGGTTGCGAGTTAACTTAATCGGCTTGACGAATGAGAAAGATGAACTGCATCGACTGACTTATGATCTTAATAGTCGCCTGATTGAGGGAGTTGGATTCGATGGCCATGTTACTCGATATACCTATAATAACGCCGGCCATCTGATTTGCTCTACAGTAATAACAGGTATATAGACAGGTGAAAGTATTAAACCCCACTTTGAGTACGACTCATTGGGTAGACTATTAAAGAAGCTACATCAGGGGAGGTTAGAAAATATAAGTATAATTACCTGAGGCAGCTGATTGAAGCGGAGAATAGTCACTACAGGTTGCGGTGGGAATATGATGGTTTGATATCAGCCAGGCTATGGGCTGGGGTTATTGAGAGTTTGTGATCCCCGCCGTTTGCAAAATTTTACTGCTAGAAGGTCAGAGCGTTTAATGGATTCTACCTTTAGTTATCTTGCTTTAATTTTAATAGGATTTGGTGAGTACAGTAAATATGCTCAGGTAATAAATCTTAAAGAAGCTGTTCGTAGATTTTATGACCTTTACCAATGTGCTCTAGGTGAATTGGGCCAGTTTTATAATCCTGCTTCTGCGCAATTTAATTTTTTTATAACACCGAAAGCAATGCTATTAAAGAAATATGAGGTGAGAGGGGGGCAGAGAGCTCGATATTGCTTTAAGTTTCGTAAGCAGTTAATACGAGTGAAAAAGCTAAAAGTAGAAAATGGGATAGAGCAGTTTCAGGATGTTATCCAGTATCCATATGACCCTCTAGGTCGATATTTAGGAAAGAAAAGCTATAATGAAAGTGTGAGCTTACTATGGGATAGAAGTTCTTTGATACAAAATTTATTTTTGGGAAAAGATAACGTTACTCGGTAGTCCTTTGTAGATTACCGAGTGTTAAAATTTTCAAATGGCAGATTTTGATGTGATTTTGATCTGATCAATCTCTGGAGAAACCCAGTCACCGATAGGAGATTTACTGTAGAGCGAGAAATTAATCCTAAAGGCTTTGAGAACTTTAGCGCATTTGCCACAACAGGGTTTTGATACACCAATAATGCCACCTTGGATTTCTCTATTATGTTCCGAACAGGCTTTTAGTATTTGCATTTCTGCATGGAACGTTCTTCGTAGCTTCCTAATTGGACTGAGAACATGATAATCGGTAATATTGACGAAACCGCGAGCTCTGAGATCTTTAAATGCTGCAGCAGTAGCAAGTTCTACTTCTTGATTGTTTCCTCCGTGAGCACCAAAGCTACTATTATGTGATACGAGTAAAGTTCCCTTGCCTGCAATAACGCAGGCAACTGTCTCTACATCTCTCATTGCTTGCCTTACAGAATTTTGTGGATCATGTAAGTTGGAAAATTTATGGGCTAGTATTTTCCGGGCTACAAGGTCAAGGGGGTTTAGGTCGTCTGGTACTACATTTCGATAAAATGCATTTCTTTGAAGTTGTGCTGGTCCAGTTGTTACATCCGTATCTTCAATAACAAATTTAGGCATGGATATATCCTCTCTTGAATATTTTATAAAGTAACTGCTGGTGTGTCACTATCTATGGATAATCCCCAAGTTTAGAAGCCTATCCTTGGCCTATATTTTCTATTAATAATTTTTAATATTCATATGTGAAAGAAGTCTTCAGGCTACCATAAGGTAGCTCTATTCAACTGGTTTACCATATATAAAAAATGTGATGAGCGCTGAGTTTTCAGTGAAGCTGATTTAAAGCAGCTCTGCACGACCCACTGCTTGAGCATAAACTTTAGTTTTTCCATCAATGAGCTGGTATCGAGTTCGTTGTTTATACCCTCTTCCAGTTAGTAGTTCAGCCAAGCTAATTATATCTTCAGGAAAGAGGCCTGTTCTACGAGTTGATTTTTTGGCTCCAGTAATATGATTCCTGCCATAAAGAACGAAGCATCCTTTATTGGTAGTTTTGGCTACCCTGCTAATATTGCCGGCAATAAATGCCTGCCTGGCTTGTGAGTAGCGTCCGACCATCCGAGCCTGGCGAATATCAACATTTAATCCTACCCGAAAGTCTCCATCTACACAGCTTAGTGCCCAGCCGGTTTTAAGTGCATAGGAGGGTAACTCCTTTAGCCTTGGGGTGTGTGTTGTTGATAGAAAGTGTTCCAAATCTCTACGTGTTTCCGAATGCATTTGGATCGGGGCTTCGAGCATAAGTTTGTTGTTTCCCCCAGCAGAACGAGCCATAACATTTTTTGTTATATCTACGCAAATGTCATTTCCGTGAGGCTCGGATAGCATAAAAATATTGCCTCGCCGGATTTCTTCTGTGGCAACTGTAATTAAATGCTCGGAAGAGACTTTCACTAAGGGCATGGAAGGTTACTCCTGCAAGGTACTATCATTTTTTATTGAACTGTAAAATATTTTTTCAATGCCTTTATGGTCAAGTAAATAATTGTAAAGTGGTTCTTGTGTTTGGGTTGGCTGTAAAATATGTGCGACTGTTCACGTTGTCATATTTTAGTCTGCAGTTTTTGGTGAAATTTAGGATTAATGTAAATCTCATGTTTTTACCTTGTCCGATATTTTTTGAATATTTTTTGGCTTATATGCTTGGTATTATTGAAGCTGGTGGTCGCATATTTTGGATTCCCTTAATTTTTAAGGCTGCTCTTTTTAAGCTTGCACTCCTTTATATTTAGCCGGAATAGATTTGTTTTTCACAGAGATGGTTGGGTACGCTCTATTTCGGTGCATTACTTTTATTGTTTCATTTATTATAAGCTTATTGAAATAGTGATTTTTACTTGTGTTTTTAAGCTGCTTTGACAGTTGTTGGTCATCGAAGACAGGTTCTGCTATTAAGGTACTTGTTTTTAGGGCGTTAGGTAACCAGCTTGTCTATTTTGCAGAGCTTTAAAATTTTCACGTTAAAGGAATCAATTTTGGAGATAAAGTGTATCCTTTGCTTTTGTGAGCGCTTGTTAAATTTACAGGTTCTTTGATTGTGCTTTTCTGTGGTTCTCCTTGTAATCAGTATGTATTAGATGAGTTGAATCAAACAAATGAAGCCTGACGCCCTGCAATTAGAAATGATTATATTTATCTTTTGTTGCTTGATGCCTCTTTGTGTGGATTTGGCTGAGGAGGATTTACAGGTGCTTTTTTCAGGAGCCTGGTGGCTGCAATTACAGTTTATTTGGCAGGATGTATGACTATTTGATGGGCGACCCTATATTCCGAAAAAAAATAAGATTATTACTTTACAGAATATAAAAAGCTGGTACCTTATTGGCAAGATTAGCTTATTTAAAAATGTTAATGATCAGTAATATTGATTCGTACAGTGTCAATATTAAGTAAGATGCAGATGTAATGTATTTATATCTTAAAGTATGGCCAATAAATGGAGTTTTTGTCAGACATATCTTGTTGAGGTAAGAAGTCACCGTGGATCAATTCTTACTGCTTTGCAGTCGTGTTTGTCTATTAGGTTACACAGGTAAAACGAAGGATTAACTTATTTGTAATATCTCAAGTTCAGCACTGAAATATATTACAGCCCTTTAGTTCAGCTTCCGCTATGGATTTTTGCATATCCTTTATGGATGCATAGCCTTCCTAAAATAGTACTCCTGAAGTTTTCCTTAATAGCTTAATAGTCCGCATTGCAATTTTTGGTGTTGGTATATAGTTTTACATATATTCTTCAAGTTAAAATGAACAGTAAAAAGAAAGTATCAATCGTATTTTATCCAGGTGCGCACTCTTTAGATGTGATGGGGCCTGCAGAGGTTTTTTCTCTAGCGAATCAGCAATTAAGAGACAGAGGTTTTAGTTGTGATGATCAGTACGATGTGGAGTTTTTAGCTGAGGATGGGGATACCAAGAAAATATCATCGGGTCTTAGGTTATGTTCAGATAAATGTTTTACTGATTCAAGAGGTATCCACACTCTCCTTTTGAGTGGTAACCTTAACACTCCTGACACCTTTAAGGTAAGCGAATGTCTAAAACGATGGCTTTCTCTCCAGTCTGGTTTGGTGCAGCGTATAGGGTCTATTGGTAATGGAGCCCTGATTCTTGCAACAATAGGTTTGCTTAATGGGCGGCGGGCTACAACCCATTGGAGATACATTGATCAGCTGAGAAAATTTCCAGAAGTGGATGTTGATTCAGAATCGGTATTTGTTAAAGATGGTCATATATATACTTCGGCAGGTGTTAGTGCAGGCGTCGACATGGCCCTGGCAATGGTAGAGGATGATTTTGGTCGGGGCATCGCTTTGTCTGTTGCGCAGTTGATGGTTTTATATCTGAAACGGGATTCTGATCATAAGCAGAATAGTACTTATTTAATGAGCCAGTTAAAGAGTGACCGTTTTTTAGAGTTGATCCAGTGGATTCATAATAATCTAGATAAAATTCTGTGTGTTAATAGTCTTGCAGAAAAGGCATCAATGAGTCCAAGGAATTTTGCACGCTGTTTTACTCAAGATATGGGGATTACTCCAGGTCGTTTTGTTGAGAAGATTCGTATTGAGAAGGTTTGCCAGCTTTTGGCTACTCAAGCATTAACTCAGGAGCGTATAGCGACTATTTGTGGCTTTAAGTCGCAAGAGCAATTAAGGCGAGCATTTCGTCGAAATAAAGGTATGCTGCCCAGAGAGTACCGCCAAAAGTTAACTTAGGCTTGTTTTTCAGGGGTAACCCTTATGGTAGGGAGCCCCGGTTCTAGTTTGAACGGGTCGCGCTGTAAGTGGAGGCAGGTGAGGCAGTGAGGAGGAGTTCTCTCTGTACTATACTATCGTGCTCTATTTTTCTTTTTGAGTAGATCTTCCCCTTACGTTACATCTTTTGGTGGCTTGGATAAATCATATAAACACTCATAATTCGGTAATCTCCGGTTGTTCGATCGTGCTTCTGGGCATAAATTTTCCAGTTAGTTCCTGTTCTTATACCAATTACAGAAACTGTTCTATTGGCTCCGTTATAAAATCCTCGCTGATCACTGGTTCCATACACAAAAGCGGTTCCGTATGTGGCTGACAAATTATTGCGAAGGACTGTGCCGCTGATTCCTGCGGGTCGAATATGAGCTACATCCAAAGCGGTACTGCCAACTACAGGACGAATCACAAAAGAGCAGGCAGAAAGTTGACCTGTCACCATTATGGATGGTCCTGTAGCAGGTGGTAGGCGATAGAACCCCAGGTTTGCTGCTCCAGCATCCATGTGAATAGAGTGCGTAAAAAACAGGTGTGGATTAGTTGCCATATAAAACATAGATCCACGAATCTGGAAGGCCTCGGTGGTATGCATGTTATGAGTGCCCAATACTGTTCCGGGGCGGTAGGAGTTGCCACCATTTCCTATACAATACTGCCTTACTGCAGAAGCCCCGGTGTTTCCCCAAATTCTAACAGGATATGTTTTTAAAAAGTTGGAAGTATTTGTAGTCATTAGATTGAGTGCAGCGGCTGGAGGCATGGCCATATTGATACCTACTTTTTGTAGTTAATAGTTGCTAAGTGTATTTTCCTTCTGTCAGATAGAGTTAGGTATATATCCAAATCTAAATCATATTACATGCGCCAACATTGCTTGTTGTCCTGTTTTTACACTTATTTCGATCGATAATGGAGTTGGCTTTAATGGCTGTGAATTGTTATGGCCCCAATCTACATGAGTTGTTTTCCGGTTGAATTGTTATTTAACATTTATCTATTGTTCTATTTTGAATAAAGTGCATGTCAATAAAACTGATAGATCTGATTACTTTAGGCTATTGAAAACTGATATATAGTTCGCGCAAGTAATTTAAATTCATTTGTTTAGAGCGGTGACTCGACTTTTAAGATAGTGAGGCAAGATGGATTATCAATCTTCAAAAAGCCCGGTGCTCAACCTTTGGAGCAGGTTTGGCAGCTCAGCATTGGGCCGCTGGGCGGTATCTAATGTAGTGGCCTTAAAGGCGCCATATTTTCGATCAATAAAGCCACGTTTTGCTGAAATAACACCCGGTAGGGTGGAGGTTTTACTAGGTAAACGATGGAGTGTAACCAATCATATCGGTACAGTTCATGCTATCGCTATGTGTAATGCTGCGGAGCTGGCTGGTGGTATATGCCTGGATGTATCTCTGGACCGACGCTTTCGCTGGATACCAGTAGGCATGGAGGTTAAGTACTTAAAGATGGCGAAGACAAATCTTCGTGCTGTTTGTGAGTGCCCCGACTTTAAAGCAATTCAGGTTGGAGATGTGGTAATGCCTGTAAGTGTTGTCGATACAAGTGGGGTTGAAGTTTTCCATGCAGATATCACTATGCGTGTTTCAGAGCGTCCTGTAGCCAAGTGATAGGCTTGGTACCTGAGGCCAATTCTGGATCTATTTCCGGGTAAATTAGCTCAATTTTAGTTTCCAGTAGGGGCATAGGGAGGAGGTCAGAAGGCTGATCAGTGTGCTCCGTCTATAAATCTCGTAGACTATTCTTTTATTAGTTTCGATATATTTGGAGGATTTATGGGGTTGGTCTGGCAGGTAGAGAAATCTCCCTCCCTTTTTGGCTTGGGAGATAGTGCTGATACCGAGTATGAGGTGCATCGGTCGGAAAGTGGAGCGAAGACGACGGAAGGTATCTATCAGGATCTTTCTGAAGCATTGCAGCTTGCGATTTCAAAGCTTGATGAAAACGTAAATGATAACTCCCTGTACTTCTTGATTGGTTGGGAGCCTCTATCGGCTGCTGTGACAATATCAATAACAGATGATAATCGTAGCAATGACTCTAAAGTGGTTGTGCGATGCCACTTTGTCGGATTGGCTTCTCAGTATGACTCTGACGTGGAAAGGCATGATGCCTTGGCTAAATTGTCAGATGACCTCAGGTTTTGGTGTAAAGAGTATCTGTCCACTGATCAGGGCTTTTCACAATTCTCTCTGGTTGCATTATTTGCGGTCGACTCCAAAGATAAGACTGTGATTCTCTAAAATGCTAATAAAACCTGTATCTTTGTAGTGTGAGAATCTTTGGAAAGGGGGAGCCGGCTATTTTCCCCCTTTACAAATAGCGTAGAAAATGGAGATTTCTATGAATGTTTACTACTTATGTATTGGGCTGTTAGCGGCATTATCTCTTTTGCTAGGTGTACTTGTTACTGTTGGGCGTGGCAAGTATGCAATTTAGGCTGGGCATTCGTTTGATCCTGATAACACTGTGCAGAAATGAGTAAGGGCACATGTAAATACTGCAGAATATGCTCCACTTCTGATGGTACTTATTTATCTGGTAAGTTTAGGGTAGCCGGCCAAATGGGATTGGTGGTTTATTGTTCTGATAACTGCATGCCGATTTCTTTTAGCTGCTGGTATTTTACTCCCTTCTACAATGGTAAAGCCATATCCCATGCGTTTTTTGAGCGCCAAGGGTTTGGGTTGGGGTTGTGTCTGGTGCTTGTTCTGCAATCCCCAAGAGCTCAAAGCAGGTATCTGTTTGGAAAGCTGTCATTAGTTGGTGCTTGGGCTGAGCAAAAATAGATTGGTGGGCGGCCAGCCTTGCTGCTTCGGTTATTCACCAAGCGATCTTACTTATCACACTTGTATAAAAAATAATCGAAATAAGTTTCGCGAGGTGCTTATTGACTGAGTGCGACTATTGTCGCACACTGTGTACTTATGTAGCAGGATAGCCCTGTCTGTCACAAGGGAAAATACAATGAGAGAAATAAAGCCGTCCCCGTCTGAACTCGCGTTATTGAAGGCTCTCTGGAAGCAAAAACCATTGAGTGCTAGAGAGTTACATGATCGAGTAAAGCCTGAATTGGAGTGGTCTTACTCTTCTACACGAAAGACCCTGGATCGTATGCGGGACAAGTCGCTTGTGACTCAATCAGAGATCCATGGAATTCATGTCTATAGCCCTACGGTTGATAAGGTGGAAACCTTGGCTTTATATGCAAGAGACTTTGCTGAGAGAGTTTTGGAGCTCGATGGTCCTCTCCCTGTGGCGATGTTTGCCGGTAGTAAGTTAATGAGTGAAGAGGATATTGAGGAGCTTCAGGCAGTGCTTGATGCCTGGCCTGATTCTGAGCCAGATAATGAGGACGGTAAATAGGTCATGACTGAAATAGTCTCTTCACTTTTACCATTTTCACTGGATTTTCTGGTTATCTCTTTCTTCTCAGTTTTATGGGCGGGAATGGTGTTTGCCGTTATCTGGCTGGTCACTATTTATGGAGGATATAGATTTAAAGCTATTTACCAATGGAGGAGCTTTTGGCTGTGTGCCCTAGTGGTTTCTGGTTCTCCATTTATCCTTGCGCAAGTAACCGATAGGTTGACTTTAGGTTTGGTTCCGGATCTGAATTTTGAACTGCCCGTTGCTCAAGATGGTGCTTCTATACTGCCTGTAAATATGGCGTTACAAAATTATGTACCTACATCTTTAAGCGTTATTGAGTTACTGGCTATTTTTTGGCTACTTTTATATGCGAGTGGCGTATTCTTTAAGCTATTGAAAGTGATATTGAGCCAATTTTTCTATGGTAAGAGATTAAGTTTGATAACAAAGGGTCAGCTTCCTATTATAGAATTTGGTCAATTGTTCACTTCATCTCAAAGTGATTATTTGCGCAGAAGTAAAACTCAGGTTTTTATTACGCAAGCAGCAGTTACGCCATTTGTGATGCATTTCTTAAACCGTAAACTGGTACTTCCCGCCTATGTTTTATCATTGGATACGGACGAGCGTAATTTGATTGTTGAGCATGAAATTATGCATTTAAAAAGATTGGACCCTTTACTGATCCTGATGGTGCATATCTTTACTTGTATTTTATGGTTCAACCCCTTTTTAGGCTGGATGAAATCTCGGTTTAGCTGGTCAGTTGAATTAGGATGTGATCGAGAGGTTCTAAAGTCTTGTAAGCAGGATCTGCACCGAGTATATGCACAGACAATGATCGATACGCTGCGAAAGAACTCTTCACACAAGGCAAGTGATTGGGCAGTTGCATTCTCTTTTCTCAAAGGATCGAGTCAGGTTCCATTTTTCAGACGTAGACTGATGAATATTATGGAGCACTCCAAGAAGGATACTACCAATAGCGATTTAGAAGTTCATTTTCGGGCAATGCTATTTTGTAGTTGTTCGGCAATTTTAATATTGGGAGGCCTTCTCTTAAGGCCCGACTTGACAATGGCTTCAGAAGAAGTTGTCACTTTGATAGTCCCTGTTGATAGTGCACGTATCAGTAGTCCTTTTGGGGATTTAAGTGAAATTCGTAAGAAGTCACATGAAGGTACTGACTTTGCGGCACCGCTAGGTACTCCTGTGGTTTCAGCTGCAACTGGTGTTGTAATAGTGTCTACAGATGAATATAAACATAAGAATTATGGGAAAATAGTAATTATTGATCACGGTAATAGCACGAAAACACTTTACTCGCATTTGCATGATCGGGAAGTCGAAGTAGGGCAATCTGTACGAGCTGGACAGTCGATAGGAACTGTCGGTATATCGGGACGCGTGACTGGGCCACATCTTCATTTTGAGTTAATCAAAGAGGGTAAAAGAATCAATCCAGCACCTTTACTAGCGAATTAAAAGGGCTGCTTTATATGATTCATTGCATAAGAAATACAGGACGGCTCCTCAAGCGGAAAGTAGTTTTCTTGTTGGCCGATCTCTGGAAGATAGCTATGTTATTAGCCCTTGTACCGATCAATTCAATGGCGATGGCAGCCCCGTTGTCAGAAGCTTATTCTAATATTAAATTGATGCCATATGATTTGTCACATATGTTGCCTCACCTGACTGATCTTCCTATAAGTTATCAAGAATATGAAGACCAGAGTAGGGCGGTTTCTCCACCACTTAGAGGTAAGGTTGAGGAAGGGGGTAAAGAGCGCACGAAGAAAGTTTGGCTGGCAAAAAACCAAGGAGTTTTGTCATTACTGGTAGATAATGGGATTGATCAAGCAGAGGCACATAGAGTAATCAAGGCTTTGTCGGGGCATATCAATGTCAGTACCATGCCCGTTGGTAAAGAATTTGAATTGGTAATAAGCCCTACTGAAAAACTTAATAAAATTATCCTTTCTATAGGATTTGCGCAACGCTTAGAGCTGGTTAGGGAAGGTAAAAACTTTACGGCTCACCAGATTAAAAGCCCTGTTGGCGCCAGAAAGCACTATGTTAAGGGTGTAATATCTGGAAATTTGTACCAGAGTGGGAGAAGGTCTGGACTATCTAATGCTGTACTCACAAAGCTCAATGAAATATTTAGTTACTCCGTAGACTTTCAGCGGCAAATTCGAGATGGCGATCAATTTTCAGTTTTTTATGATACTTCGGTTGATACCCAGACAGGCAATGAAGAGCTAAATAAACTAGTGTTTGCCGAACTGGTTTTAAGTGGGAAAAAGATTACTTTATATCGCTTTTCTGACGAAGGGTCGCGCATTGCAGATTATTTTTATCCTGAAGGCCAAAGTTCGAGAGGGCTTCTAATGCGTACACCATTAGAGAACGCAAGGCTTTCCTCCTATTTTGGTCGCCGCAAACACCCTGTTTTGGGATATACCCGAATGCACAAAGGATTGGACTTTGGTGCTCCCTTAGGTACACCAATATTAGCCGCAGGTGATGGTATTGTTGAACGAGCTTCTTATTTCGGTAGCTTTGGTAATTATATTCGTATTCGCCACAATTCTGGAATAAAAACCATTTATGCTCACCTGAAAGGATATGCGAAAGGAATCAATAAAGGAGTTCGGGTTAGGCAGGGGCAGACAATTGGTTACCTGGGTGCTACAGGGCGTGTTCAGGGGCGTCATCTACATTATGAAATTCATAAGGATGGACGAGCTGTTGATCCATTGAGACTTGATCTCCCTGTAAGTAACAGGTTGACGGGTGCCTCTTTGCACCGATATTACCAACAGGTTGAAAAGATTCAGGATGAGCTTATCAATTATACTCGATCAGATATATCTGGTTCATAATTAAAATTTCAATCTGTAAATCTTACTTCCCCTTTGATTTTTTGCTGTGCAGCTTGAATTGCTGATACTTGCTGAATTTTCTTATGGCTTATAGCTAAGATTATTCTTATCTCTATGTTAAGTACAATAAATGTTAAGGTTGTCTATGATTAGATTTATTTTTCTGGTGGTTATTTCCCTGTTGTCCTGTTCGATAAATGCAGGGCCACTTATCACTAAGATTTCAGAATCTTTTGAACTGGCCGGATCTAAAATCTATACGGTTGACTCTGAAATCCTTGAGCGTAAATATGACCTGTATGTGAAGCTTCCAAAAAATTATTCAGAGGATAACACTAAAAATGAGATCTACCCGGTAATATATCTTAACGATGGGCCCCATACATTTAAGGTAGCTTCAGGTGTTACACATTTCGAAGATATGGATAAAGCCATTATCGTTGGTATTTCATTTGCCCATGGTGAAAACGGACAATTTAGCCGAGTTAGAGATCTTACACCTATGGTCGATACAGGCTGGAAACGCTATACCACAGGTGGAGCCAAAGAATACCTAAAGTTTATCGAGAAGGAAGTAATCCCCTTTATTGAGGGTATTTTTCGGGTTGATCCTACGCGTAGGATTCTCTCTGGCCATTCATTGGGTGGGTCTTTTGGCGCCTGGGTATTACTTACTAAACCTCAGTTATTTTCCAGCTATATTCTGACAAGTCCTTCACTCTGGTTTAAGGATGAAATGATATTTGATTTGGAAGATAAATATGCAAGCCATAACAATTCATTGGCGGTAAATGTCTATATTGCCACTGGCGCTTTGGAGACAACAAAGAAAGGGCGCATGCGTAATGACATGGTCGATGGGCATAAACGGTTTTTTGCGCGCTTACAGTCACGCAACTACCGAGGGCTGAAGCTTAATGGAGAAATTGTGAATGGGACAGATCACTTTTCTACTTTCCCTGTGGGGTTAGCGAAGGGCTTAAGATGGATATACCATGACATGTGGGCCGGCTCATAACAATAGAGGTTAAAGCGGCATTATAGCTGTTATGCTATAGGGGTTATGCGCGTTTGCCGCTTTGTCCGGTCATTACTGCTGCACCAATCATGTGGGCTAAACGCAGCGCTTCGGGGACATTCCCCCTGTCGGTGGCCTGCTCTAATACTTGTGCGGCCACTTCTGGTTCGCAGCCCTGCACTTGAAAATGGAAGTTGTTGTGTTTATGGATTTTTCCAGCTTTTAACAAGGTTTTTTTGCGCAATAGGTAGTCAGGAAAATTTTGTAGAGCCTTATCAATGGCTTCAAGATCGGGTGGTTTCCGCATTAATGCAATACAGGGGCGTTTCAGGGTGTTGGCCAGCTTTGGTAAGTCAATTATATTGAAACCACCTACTGCCACTCCATCGGTCAGTACGACATTTACCTGACTATAAAATTTACTTTCTATTAGCAGGGCAGAAAGTGTATCAGTAGCCTCCATTCCATCTTTGCTGACTTGCCCCCAGAGCATTCCTTCGAAGCGAGTTTTAGTGCAGACAATACCACTAATTCTAACGGGCGCGCCCCTTTGTTTTTCAAAAGGAGCATCATCAAAGCCAATAACTCGGATCTGTTTCCTCAGCCGTAATAGCTCTGCCAATGGTCTCATTGGTTATTGTTAACCTGGCGAAATAAGTAGGGAAATAACTTTAGCTTTTCCTCGTGGCTCAAGGATTCTACCCTGCGGATATTATCTTCTGGAATAGTTTCTGGATCTGGATACAGATCAATCATTTTTTCCAGGTTTTCCTCTCTCAACAAGTGCAAGATGGGGAAAGGTGCGCGATTGGTCAGGTTTTCAGCATCAGCCGCCGCTGTTCCGGCAAACTGGTAATCGGGGTGGAAGCTTGCCAGTTGATAAATACCTGCATAGTCATTGCGATCCAGTAGCCACTCTGCCATGTCGAGGAACTGATTGTAATCGCTGAATTGGTGCAAGTGGTTGGGAATAATCAATAAAGTGGTGAGCAGCTCAGTTTCCGAGGTGGCATCGAGCTGGCGTAATTCGGACATTAAGTCTTTTAGAAGGTCTTCATCCTCTGTGGCAGTGCTCACTTTGAAGCGAATCTGCCCTGCACGCAAAGGTTTGCGTGCGAAGGGGCAGAGATTGAGACCTACGACTACATCGGTGAGCCATTGCTCTACTGCTTGGATAACAGCTTTCTCCATCTGACGGCTTACCACATCAGGTCGTCGGGGATCTGGAAGTCCGCATAGGGATCATCCTCGTCTACCACTGCTGTACTTTCTGCGGGCTTGATTACGATATCAGCATTGCGTTCCGCAATCTTCTCGGCAATAACTCGTGGAACCAGTTCAAAGCGCCCACCCTGAACAACGATCATTAATCGTCCGGCAATCAGGTGGTCTCGCAATTCGTCGTTGACATAGATAGTTTTGATCTTTTTCTCGAAAGTGAAATTATAGGTTGTTTCACCTGAGTAAGGTTGGCGATTTTTTTCTACTAATTGCTTGATCTGTGCTGCAATTGCTTTCTGCTGCGCTGCGGCATCGCGCTCAGCATTGAGGGCGCGATCACGTGCGGCTTTTTCCGCTCGAGTCTTCTGCGCCGCGAGTTTTGTTTCGTCAACCTGAGGCTGGGAGGACTTATTAGCAACTTTTTGCTGCTTGCGCTTATCTTTGCTGATTTGTTTGGCTTTCTTTTTGTCGACAAGTCCTGCCTGAAGCAGTTGGTCTTGCAGTGAGGCCATAGTCTCTTACTCGCAACAATTATGGTTTCAGCAGCCGCGACCTGGATAGGTCTTACCTGCATGATTGGTTAAAATTTCACCAGCCGTGCGGGCTGATATTTGAGGGTATTTTACCTGAATATAGCCCTGTTGCTGCCATTGAATTTTATGGTGTCCAAGGCTTGCCAGAGGTAGCGGTTGCGATGATTTCATCGGGCTCTTTACCGTCACTCAACATCTGTGCGCCCCCGGGGATCACCAGGGCTGAGCCTGTTGCAATAGCCACACGTTTACCACTGGGTGTATCAATATTGCAGGAGGATACCCGCAACTGCCGCCCGCGGTGGAGTACCTGCGCCTCCAGGATCAGGTCGCCGCTGTTGAGTTTGGCAGGACGGGCAAAGCGAATGTGCATGTCGAGAGTGGCAAAAATCGAGCCGGCGGGCAGTGTGGAGTAGACGGCTCCCCCCATGGTGAAATCTGCAGCCCACGCCAAGAGTCCGCCATAGATGGATAGTGTTCCATTGGAAAACCATGGAGAGGAGGGCATAGTTGAGATACAGCGACCATTTTCCACCTCTACAGCGCGGTAACCTGTGAGCATCCATATAGGATGAGTCCGTCCCTCACTAATCGTGGTTCGTTGGAGTTCGATGGGGACCTGTTCCGGCAGGTGTGCCATATCACAGAAGAATGTTTTTGGAGGTGGTCGTAGATAGGGGTCAGGAGTGTCAGTGGGTCCCAGGTCGGGGATAGGAAGCTCCTGGTTTGGATTGACTGGAAAGTTGGCAATTAGGCAGCGAGTGCTGCCGTAGGCCAGTGTCCTGCCATCCTGATCGTTGATCTGGATACTGGACAGTCCCACTTGGCTACCTGAATGGACAGTCGTTGCTCTACCGACAATATTCTGGGTGCTGCTGGTGATAGGACGAATAAAGCACATGTTCAATTCTGATGTGCTTAACACTCTACCTGCAGGTAGGGTCGTCCAAATTGCGGAGGCCAGAGGGGCGTCTGCAAACATTGCATAGATTCCTCCCCAATAAATGCCCGTGCCATCGGCGAGCCAGGGGGTAATGGGCATTGAATAAGTTGCCTTACCGAGGCCGGCTTCAGTGGGGGTCATACCGGTTAAACGCCAGAAAGGGGGGCCAGGCAAGCTGCCACGAATGTAGCGTTTGAAGGTGTCAAGGCCAGGTTGTTGTAACGCCCTGAGGTCGCAGATGGCGCCACGATGAACTTCGTCGGTAATATTGGTCATCCCCCAGCCTCCAGTTGCTTCTAAGGCTAGGGTAATGTGAGGGCTTTGTGGATGCGAGGTCGAGGAGAAAGTTACGGTTTTGAAGCTTCAACTTCATTACCGCAACTCTTGTCCAGTTAAGGGCTCTTATGGCGCTAAATTGGGTAGCTCAGCCACGATATGGGTATTTGGGACTGGGCGATTTTCCATAAATAAGTTGATCGTATTCTGGACCTCAGGTGAGGCCATCAGTAAATTGTGTCCTGCATTTTCCACTGTTATCTTGGTAGCGTTTTTGAATCCAGAAATCGCTTCATATTGGCCCTCGAGATAAGTTCTTCCATCTAAAGTTCCGCTCAATAGCAATACGGGGATGTCGCTAACTGGTTTCTCCCGAAATTTATCGCCAAGATCCAGCTCTGGTGCCAGGTTATCGTAGTGCAGTGAGAAATTCAGGAAGTCTTTAAGTAGTGATTTGCTCGCTTGATCCACAACCTGTGCTTTACGCTTTTTGTCAATTCCAGATGCGATATCCATCGCCGTTGGCATTGGATGCAGTGATATGGGCATACCCGGTTGCAAGAATTCACTAGGGAAGTAGCGCCTGGGAACCTTGTCAAAACTTGGAGCATTTCCCTGGTCCAAGTCGCGGTAAAACCTGAGGAGGTGGCTGGCACTTTTAGGGTCTGCAATAAACGCTGAGGCGATTTGCTGCATATCCCTGCGCTGCAGAAGGTAATCGACTTCACTGCCATCCCGCTGCGGAATTTGAATTTTTAATGGTCGTGATTCCAGCTTCTTGTGAACTCTGCTAATAAGCGCCTTAATATCCGGGTAGGCGGTTTTTGCGGCTGGTTGCTGGTTGATTGCCTGCTGCAGGCGATTCAGGTAGTCATTTGTTCGAGAGGGTAGTTTAACGGTTTGAGCTAAACCTTCAGCGCTGGATAAAACCAGTCTATCGATGGAATCTTCGATCTCCTTTACTGCAGCCAGAGAGAGATGGCTTCCATAGGATGTACCCCACAGTACCATTTTTTCTGTACCCAAGTGACGTCTTAAGTCATCGAGGTCCCGGGCGTTCTCAAGCGTGTTGTAGGCAGCTAGATTCACGCCATTGGCTTCCCAAAAATCTAAACATTCCTTTAGGGCTTTGCGATGGTAATCGATGTACTGGGTATCTGAGGTGGCTTCAAGTGGTGGTACAATTTGATTCGATTCACAATTGGGGAGGTCGTTTGAGCGACCGGTACCACGTTGATCCAAGGCGATAACATCACCATATTTACGCAGCGCCATAAACATATCAAAGCGGTAGTTGACTGCCATAATTCCTGAACCTCCAGGGCCGCCCGCCAGGTAGATAATTGGTGGGCCTGCTATCTCTCCGGTGGCTGGGAACCTGATATAGTGAAGGGAAATGTTACGACTGTTCTTCTTGGTTCGGTCTTCAGGAACCCGGATAACACCGCTATAGCCCTCTGCAGTTTGCTTGCTCCATGTGGTAAATGTGTAGGCTTCTTCATTATTAATGGGGGTCGCTGCCCCATTAATAGAGCACAGTGCTAGTGTTAAAGCTGCTGATGCAAGAATTAATATTCTTTTAGATATTTTCTTCATTATTCTTAGATATTCCCTTAAATTTATATTTAAACATGTTTTACCTTTTAGATGGAAAATTTCTTTTAAGGCCAGTCAGCAATCTCATCTGAAACTTCATAGGACTTTCCTGCAAAGCAAAGTATCCGCAGTTTATATTGATGCCTTGTGTATATCGTTAATATAGTACTCAAGTCGGACATTAATACCTGAGGTATTTCTTGGATCTTCGGAAGAACACAAATATAAATAGGGGTTATTTAGCTCTCAATGTTGAGAGCGCTTTTGGATTCAAGTCCAGGTTATTCTTATTGGGCGATACTGGTTTAGTGCTCCATGAAATCCAGTTTTCTGAGAGTTTCGATATAGGAGGTAAGGTTTTTTTCTAAATGAAGAGCCCTTTCTTTTTGTGCTCTTGCTCTAGTGTTGCTACTTGATCCAGTTTTCTCTCTGACGTAGTTTTCGGATGCTGTAAAAGATTTTTTCTGATTAAGTGGTTTTTTGATAAAAGGAGTAGGAAAAATAGCTCTGCACTTTGGTTTAATAACTGTTCGGATATCGGGAGCTGTTACATAAGATGATTACATGTAGCCTTATCGACTACCTCTGGTGCAGCTATTTATAGTAGAGGGAGTATGTCGGGACGGGAATTTTGAGGGAGGTCCAATATTTATTAATCTTAGGCAGCTATCCGAATAAAAAAGGTCATAGTGTCCGCAACAAAACTTCGTTAGTCAGGCCTCCAAAGATTGTTTTATCCAGTTGTAGTTTGTCTATTAACCCTATGATGTCATCGCAGACTTACGTAGTTGCAAATACTGATATGTCTTTCGGCTTATGACTTAAGCCCAAGCCGTATAAATTGGGAGCTATAGATTTAAACTCTGCTTTGCCAGCGGCATCAATTTGGTGATGTTAAGAGAAGGCAAGATTTGAAAACCGTGGCAAATTATATTGGGTATACCGGAACCTTTTTGGTGCGCAGCAGCAGATAATACCAGGGTTCTATAAAGGTAGGCTTTGGAAAATAAACTGAATTTCCATGTGACTTCTGCATGCTTTGCACTGTCGAAATTGGAGTTACAGCCATGAAAAGCAGGTTTGATAATCGAAGAAAGCTTCTTCTTTTCATTATTTTCCTCTTCCTGGCTTAGAGTGGTTGTATCTGAGTGGGTTGTCGGCTAATACAGCTTTCTTCTAATTGGGCGCATTATTTCTCTATTTGTAGATTCGTTTAATATAGCCACCGATCCTATGAATAGCTGTCGTTGGAAATGAAACACATAATTTATTTCGGGGATAATGAGCGGCTTGCTGTCTGCCTCAACTACTTTTTCACTGATTAATTTATTATTAATAATCTGTGCTCCTTCTACCATGTTATTGAGGGATCTGCTTTTTCCGTGGGTTTTCAGGGTATCAACTCCTATAAATACTCTATGGGGAATAGGGCTGGGTATTGCTTTGACGCTTAGAGTACTTTCACCGTCGTACCATATGAATGGGCTGCTGCGAACATAGTGGTTAAAGCTGGTCGGCATGATGAGTAGCATGTAAGTGCCCAGTAGGCCACCTAGAGAGTGACCTATAAAGGTGTGTCCACTATCAGTCAGGTGATAATTGTTGGATAGGTGAGGCAAAATAACCTTATAGAGAAAAGTTGCATGCTCCGTTGATTTGCCTGTCAAGTGTTTCCAATTGTTATCAGTGGTGTGGGTAAATTTTCGAATATGGCTGACTTGATCACTGGGATTTTTTGAATATGACAATCCGACTAAAATGAATTCCTTAAGCTTGCCAAACTCCATCGGAAGCTTGGTTGCGTCTGAAAGGTTGAATCAACATCTGCCATCAGTACCAAGGGGGATCAGTAATAAGGGTTCTTTGCGTAACTTCTCGGTAGTTTAACGAATAATGAATAGACTTGATGACAGCTGGGTCCTGTGATTCAAGGCTGCTACTGCGGGGAAGCTGAAATGAGCGGGCCCCACTGACTGGAAGCGAAAGGTATAAGCAGAGGTACTGTGCACAGAACAGTGAAGCAGTGAGTCTTATTAGTTAAACGGTCCGTGTAGGAATGCCCGTACATTTTATGGGGCGATCTGCGCTATTTGGAGTACTAAAGTATCAGTTTGCCACCCGGTTACAATGAGGTCGGTACGAACAAAAAGTCAGGAAAGTGCCTGAGAATATCGAAATAATTACTTATTGAAAACTGTTTGCATAAAATTTGTCTGGATTGCTAATAACTTTTTTTGCAATAAGGTGAAGAGTATGGATCTTTCTGTGAATCTCCAGAATCGTAAAAATATACTTTATTATTCTGGGCTTAGTAGAAGTAAATAATTCTGTTTTTGTATTTCGTAAAGTGGTTTTATCTGAAATGTGATTCTTTGTGTGAGTGTGCCATCTGATACTCTTTTATTTTTCCTCTTTTTGAAGGTTAATAGTCTACGATTTGATTAACCTTTTGCTTCCAAGTCTTACTTTAAAGTTTCTTATGTTTTTTGATTTAGGCGTTGGTTTTTTCCGGCGATTGACGGCGGTCGATTATCGTATGTTTTCTTTGTCTGTTCTCTAAATTTGAAGGGGAGGATTTAATCCAATAAAACTAAAGTCTTACGGCATTTTATCCTGGGTGGTGTTTGAGTTTTAAAGAAGGTTGGCTTAATAAGATAAAAAATTTGATCAGAAAATCACTGATCGGTTACTTGTTTTGTTAATTGCCTTTAGTGAGTATCCTGTAAGGCATGTTGTGGTAGTGAAAAAATATTCAGAAGCTGAAGCTTGGTGAAACCGATCGGTCATGCGAGATGGTTTATTAGGAAAATGGAAAATTCTTATCAGGATGATGTAGCTCAGTGGGTCGGGGAATATGGGTTGGATTTGAAGCGTTACTTTTCTTCCAGGGTTAACCTGTCTGATGTTGATGATTTGGTGCAGGAAGTTTTTACCCAGTTATATATTCGAATTACTAAGTATGGAGGGGGGATAAAGAATCCAAAAATTTACATTTATGCCATGGCAAAGAACCTTCTGATCAGCCATGGTAGATATCAAAAATCGAGGTGCGGTGGACTTCATGATTCAATTGATTACAAGGCCGATATTCCTTATATGATCAGCCCCGAGCGGACCGTGATGGGAATGCAAGCTTATACCCGTGTTCTGGAAGCTATTTTAGGGCTGCCACCAAGGGCTGGAGCGGCATTTCGTTTCCATCGTTTTGAAGGAATGACCTATCAAGCGATAGCAGAGCAGATGGGTATTTCCAAAGAATCGGTTAAAGAGCTGATACAACGTGCTTTGGCTAAGGTTAGGCGGGTGGCGGAGGAGGCACCTTGATGTCGCTTAGTCCCTCAGATATTAGTTTCACACTGATGCCTTTCAGAGGATGGATCCTTAAATGGTAAGTAGTTCTGTAGTCAAATTTCGTTAAGCAGAGGCTGGTGTAAACGTCTCTAGTGAGAATTTGCTTCTGGTTGAAGCTACTATTGGATGCCATTTATCAGGCTGGTTGTTCTGATTTAACTGTAAAATAAAAAATATCATTTTTTATCCCCCCCTTTCTTGAATCCATACGTCTTAGGTTTTGTTGTACCTGAAATAGGCCTATATCAGGTCAATAACCCAATAATACTGACAATAAAGAGAGACGTAGTGTGATGATGAAACCTGCTAAAGAGAAAACATTGATTGCACAAGCGATTTATCGATCTGGGCATTTTAACCAAATTACTCCCTGGTACAGTGCTGTTATTGCCTCTCTGGCAATAGCAGTGGCGCCTTCTGTCACCATTGCCCAGGACAGTGAAGAGAGTGGCCGTTCAAGCCAGGCGATTGAAGAGGTGACGGTTACTGCGCAAAAAATTGAGGAGAGTATTCAGGATGTACCAATTGCAGTATCTGCACTTAGTGGTGACAATATGGATGACCTTAAAATTGAGCGGGGGGAAGAGCTGCTTCGTGCCGTCCCAAATGCCAATTTTTCTAAATCCAATTTCAGTACCTACAACTTCTCTATCCGTGGTATAGGTACAAAAGCAGTTTCTGCTGCTTCTGATCCTGCGGTAGCAGTGAGTTTCAACAATACCCCCTTGATTCGTAATCGATTATTTGAGCAAGAATTTTTTGATGTGCAGAGAGTTGAGGTATTACGTGGTCCTCAGGGTACACTTTATGGTCGCAATGCGACTGCCGGCGTAGTTAATATGCTGCCGATTATGCCTGAAGATGAATTTGCCTCAGAGATTAAGGCAGAGGTAGGCAGCTATAACTCAAAACGTGCTAGCGGTATGTTCAATTTACCCATTGGGGAAACCATGGGGTTGCGTCTCTCTGGGGCTATGACCAAGCGCGATGGTTTTGATTACAACACTTACACCGGAAATGATGTTAATGACCGCGACCTCTACTCCACTCGCGCAATTTTTGAGTGGGAGCCGAGTGAATCTTTTAGTGCCAATCTTATTTGGCAGCACTTTGAGGAAGATGATAAACGTTCGCGTACTGGCAAACAGCTTTGTACTAAAGATCCGGGTTTAACTCAGATTGGTGACACTGAACTAACAGGTTTTACACCAGTTTTCTTTAGTCAGGGTTGCTTGCCCAGTTCGATTTATAGTGACGAGGCCTACAGTGCGCCCAATGCACAAGGCTTTGCCAGCATCCTGGCTACAGGGCTAATTGGTTCAACCTATGGTCCTGTAATCGATTGGTTTACCGATCCTTATGCAAATACAACTCAGTCCCGCGATCTCAGAAAAATTGAGACCAGTTATGATCCGATATTTCGGGCAGAGAATGATTTGGTGCAATTGAACTTCGAATGGGAGCTGACAGACGCCCTCACATTTTATTCTCAGTCGACTTATGCAAAGGATGATTACTACTCTTCTCAAGACTATAACCGTTATGTTTCAGATCCAATTTTTAATGATGGAGGGGATTTAGAGCCTACCCCTGGGGGAATTTATACCGACCCGCAATTGGGGCCTTCAGAAGGATTGCTGGCGGTGGATATCAGTCGATCGGATAATAAACAATGGAGCCAGGAATTCCGTTTGCAGACATCGTTCGATGGGCCTTGGAATTTCTCCGTGGGTACGAATTATCTGGATTTTAAAACTCAGGATGACTATTTTGTATTTAATAATATATTCAGCATGTTAGCGGAATATCTATACAATTCTGACTACGATGAAAATTTTGTTTTATACACTCAAAACTGCACTGATCCAGAGGGAAATATAGGTGCGGATTGTATGTATGTTGACCCTAACTCAATTGAGAATATTGATGAGGAGGGGCATAATTATTTTCTGAGCAGAAATTTAGTAGAAGTTCGTTCCTGGGCCGTATTTGGTGAAGCGTATTGGCAAATTAATGATGACGTAAAGCTTACTACCGGCCTTCGCTATACTGATGATCGGAAGCGCTCTACACCAGTACCCAGTCAGCTGCTGTTAGGTACTTATTATGACCCCGTAACTGGTGAAGTTTCCTCTGGTAATCTCTCTGGGGGGCTTGTGCATAGAGGCTATCCAGAAGGTGACCAAGTTACCCAAAATTGGAAAGAATACACAGGACGTGCGGTTCTGGACTGGCGAACGGAAAACCCCTTTACGGATGAAACCATGCTCTATGTATCCTTTGCTCATGGCTACAAGGGTGGTGGTACTAATCCGCCCCGGGCTGAGGTTGATCCAGCAATAGTACAATTCCAGTCTTTAGAGGAATCATTTGAACCGGAATTTGTAAATGCGATTGAATTTGGCACTAAGAATATTTTATTTGATGGTAGCTTATCACTAAATGCTAACGCCTTTTACTACGACTATACCGACTACCAGGTCTCTCAGATAGTTGATCGAATTTCCCTCAATGAAAACTTTGATGCGGAGACTATGGGGCTCGAGCTTGAACTGGCCTGGCAACTTACAGGAGCAACTCGGGTGGATATGAATTTGGGATACCTGAAAACCCGAATTGCAGATGGAGAGGAATCTATTGATGTAATGAATCGTACTCAGGGCAATGAAGACTGGGTGCTGGTTCGTCCAAGTATCCAAGTACCATCCAATTGTATTGCTCCGGTAGATCTGGTTGAGACGGTCATGAGTGCACCTGATATATTTGCTATTTGGTCGCTTTGTTCAGGTTCTGCCCGGTATGGTTCATTTACGCCAGAGATCGAGGTTGAGGACTGGTTACGTCATGATTTAAATTATGGGGTTGACCCCTACAACCCACTGACGGATGCTCCAAATGGAGGGCGTGGTTTTGCCGCTGACCTGAGTGGCAATGAACTGCCCAATGCGCCACGCTTTACCGTAAATTTCGGAGTTCAGCATACCATTCCTGTTGAGAATTGGGACTTGACTCTAAGGGCAGATTACTATCGCCAATCGGAGAGTTATGCACGGGTTTACAATACTGATTATGACCGTTTGAAGGCCTGGAGTAATCTCAATGCTTCAGTGGGACTGAGTAATCCTAACTCCGATCTATACATGCAGCTCTACGTGAAGAATATTTTTGATGATGCGCCTATCACTGATATGTTTACCAATAGCGATGATTCAGGTCTCACAACAAATGTCTTTACTCTAGAACCACGGATTGTAGGATTTAATATCAGTAAAGGATTTTAAATTTTATTTAATGAAAAGATGTATTTTTTTGAATGGGTACTTAACAGTAAGTTGGCGAATTAAAGCTTTATGGCCAACTCACTGTTTTTTTGTAAGATGTGTTTATGAGAATTTTATATAATTCTACAATTTTTAAATTGCCGGGTTAGTATGAGTGAAAATTTTCAAATACTGAGAGGGGCATAAAAATTTATGTATCAGGGTTGGACCCCAAATACCGCTAGCTTTATCAGCGATATTTGGGGCTGCTAAGGATTCAAGGTTGATTTAGGGGACTGTATAGGAGGATTGAGGGTTAGTTGAGACTACACCATTGATTACACACGCACTGCCGGACCCTGAACTAGGAATTTGTGCATTACTGAAAGTAATTCTTCCATTTGATTGATTGAATGACCCTGTTAGATCTCCGGAGCACTCACCGGTTACTGCCTTAACCGATACATTTTTTAAAGTTACGGTATTGTTGGCATTGCCTATCAGATCATAGGGTAAGTTATTAAAGACCACCCTATTACACATGTTAAGGAATCCACCTGACAGCGCCAAGCTGCCTACTTCGGCATCGGCTCCTGTTGAATTTACGCTGCCAGAAAGTGAGCAGGTTAGTGAAATGCCTTTTTGTACTGTGAGGTTGCCAACATTGGCGAGACCGATAGCGCCTGGAGGTGACCAGGTTTCTGCATTTGCGAGCCCGATTATCCCAAAAGAGGCTAGGCAGACAGAAGCTGCGGTAAGGATCTTTTTCATAATAATAGTATTCCTTATATCACTGTTAATTATTGATGCAGGCGCATTACTCAATGCTTAAGCATTGTTATGTGCCGCTTATTGAAAGTTCATCATCGCGGGAGGTAATGAAATTTAGTGTCTTCAATAAAAAGACCAGCTTAAATTCCAAAACCTTCCATTAATAAAGACGAATTGGGACGTTTGTTGGGGGGGGGGCTGTTGCTCAAATAGACGTTAAATTATTTGTAGTTATTGTTTTATAGCCACCGGCTTAGTCGATTTATTATTTGTCTTTTTTATTGGGGGTGGTGAAGGGGGGAGTGTTTACTTGCAATAGTAATATTTTTGATATTGCTATTCCTGCTCAGACTTATTCTTTTTAAACCATTTTGAAGTTATATGAGAAATAAAGGGAGGAATATGTTAAAAGCTAACTCTCGCTGCTGAGCAGTTGAGGTATGGCTTTTATATTTCTTTAATTTATCACTCTCTTTGAATTAAGTTTATTTCAAAATTATCTATAAAATAGCTTGCTTTTACTGATTATGGAATTGAAAAAAATAGAATTGCGGCCGGATTGATATAGTGATATTTACTATGTGTAAACGGGATCTGCCATGAGATAGAAAAAATAGTTTTCTTAAATTTGACCGTTGATTTAGGTCCATAGGATATACTAGCAAAGTCATCTGAGCCTTATCAGAGAGTTTGCATTTGAAGATCCTTTAGAATAATAGTTGCGTTTTTATTCCTGGAAAGTTGAACAGAGGTTAAAAACCCACATTCAATAGTGGATGTCCTGCAAAAGGACCACCGAATAGCGTCAGCCCATCAATTGCCGCATTGTTTTCTTTTTAATTTATGGTAGGTACCGGAAGTTTAACGATTTGAGTTATGACCGCCATAGGTATTACTGCTGCCGACCTTAGCCAATGCTGCCGTCAGGTTTCTCCAATTCGTAAAGTCTTCTACAAAGTATCAAACACAGGGAGTACCTGGAGGATCGCTAATATGGACTTATAGCATTTCCTTATGGCAGCAAATGACAAAATTGCCTCTGCCGAATGTTCTGTGGAATGTACTGGTGAAGGATTAACCTTTACTGGTCTTTCTAGCTTGTAGACTGTATTTGCCGAGCTCAGGGGCTATTATGTTTGGTTTTTGCTCTCCCTGCTCCGGATTCATATTGTTATACTCCGCGCCCTTGAAAGACCCCTATCTTTATACGGAGAACTTGATGTCTGATTCACAGTGCGATATTGGCTTTATCGGCGCCGGTGTGATGGGTAAAAACCTGATCCTGAATTTGGCCGACAACGGCTATAGGGTCTGTGCCTTTGACTTGGATCACAACCGGCTGAATGCGCTGCTGGAGCAGGACAAGAAAGAGCGTGGAGATCAGCCTGCTCGTGTTGAGGCCTGCAACTCTTACACTGAGCTGTTAGCAAAGGTTAAAGCCCCGCACTTGATTATTCTATCGGTTCCGGCCGGAGATCCTGTCGACGATGTGTGCAGCAAGCTGCTTGACGCAGGCTTAAAAGCTGACGATATAGTCGTCGATACCGGAAATAGCCTATGGACCGACTCCGTTGAGCGGGCCAAGCGCTATGAAGGCAAGTTGATCTTTTTTACCACGGCTGTATCCGGTGGTGAAGTGGGAGCTCGTTTTGGGCCATCCCTGATGCCCAGCGGCGACCGTTATGCCTGGAGCCGCATAGAGCCCGTTTGGCATGCTATTGCAGCTAAAGTAGATAGAGCCAGTGGCCAACCGATCGAGCGTTTTGAGCCGGGCAACCCGGTTCGCGAAGGGGAGCCCTGTGCAGCTTATATTGGTCCCATTGGCTCGGGCCACTATGTGAAGATGGTGCACAACGGTATTGAGTATGCCGATATGCAGATGATCTGTGAGGCATACCATGTAATGCGCACGTCTTTAGGTATGGCCCCAGAGGAAATTGCCGAAGTATTCCGGGAGTGGAATCGGGGTCCGCTGAACAGCTATCTGATCAATATCAGTGCGGAAGTGCTTTCTACCTTGGACTCCGTGACAGAACAGCCTCTGGTAGACGTTATCCTCGACCGCGCAGGGCAGAAAGGTACCGGTCTGTGGACGGCCATGAGCAGCTTGGAAGTGGGCTGTCCTGCACCGAGCATTGCCGAAGCAGTTTACGCCCGTTCATTATCTACCCGGAAGGTATTGCGCACCCGCGCAGCGAAGAAGCTGCAAGGGCCTGAGTTGACACCAGTGGCTCCAGAGCAACGGGAAGAGGTGATTGCACAGCTGCACGACGCTCTCTACTGCGCAAAAATCTGTGTTTACGCCCAGGGCTTCGATTTGATGAAGCTGGCTGCGCGGGAGCAGGGATGGCAGTTGAACTTCTCTGAAATTGCCAGAATTTGGCGTGCAGGCTGCATCATTCGAGCAGTGTTCCTGCAATCTATCAGCGATGCTTACGATCGAGATTCCAAGCTTTCCAACTTACTGCTGGATGATTTCTTCACTCAGCAGATTGCCGATCACCAGGCCAACTGGCGCCATGCGGTGGCGAGCGCCACTCTGAATGGTATTCCGGTACCGGCCCTGTCATCGGCGCTCAATTACTACGATGCCTTCCGCACCGAGTCGCTGCCGGCGAACCTGCTGCAAGGACAGCGGGATTTCTTTGGAGCCCATACCTTTGCGCGTGTGGACCAACCTGAGCAGCGTAAATATCACGTTCAGTGGACTGAACCTGGCCGCCCAATGGTTGAGATCTGATTGATGGGGTAGGGAGGAAGTGATACGTGCCTTTCAGGTACGTATCACTATGTGAGTTCCCTAAAGAACGACCTCTTCTACCTCTTTGGCCAGGGCCTCCGCCTCTTGGCGGCTGGCTTTGGCCACCAGTTCCTCAACGCTAGCCGACTCGGTGTTTACGCCACCGAAGGCGGAAAGCAAGTCCTTGATCAGGGCTGAGATCTCCAGAGTCATCACCGCAAAATCTGCATCAAATCGCTGGGCTGCACTTTCTGCATCGGCACTATCGGCTTTATCCAGAAGCTCGTCACTGAACTTGATACGCTTAAGGGATAGCTGATCATCTACCAGGAATTCAACGCCCCCGCGCCAGGTCAGCCCCAGCTTGTGCACTTGTAGCCCGGCCACCAAATGATTGTGAATTTCCTCGGCACAGAGGTCCTGGTTTTTACAGCGGATAACACTGCCGCTGTCTTTGGGATCGCGCAACTCACATTCGTGGCCAAAATCGAATTGAAGGGGGGCTTCAGGAGCACTGAGCCAGTGGGTCATCGTTTGCTGTGGCGGGTTCTTAGCGGAGAGCGGTACCACGGCAAGGCTACTGATAGCCTCGCGGAGGTTCTCCAGCAGTTCCTCGGCGGCGGAGGCAGAAGAGGCGTCAACCACTACCCAGCCATCCTGAGGTGCAATATAAGCATATTGCAGACGGGAGCGAGCGAATGCCTTGGGACGCATTTCAAGGAGAATCTCGTCTTTAAGGTTTTGCCGCTCCTTGCGACCTACCTGCCTGGCTTCTTTTTCAGAAATAGCTTGTGCCAGCTCTTCAACTTTCTCATTGACTACCGCAGCAGGAATCACTTTTTCTTGCTTTTTAGCACAGAGCATTAGGTAGCCATTAGTTGCGTGTACCAACTGGCTGCTATGGCGCCCTAGTGGAGGCACCCACCCATAGCGAGTGCTGTCCTGACTGCCACAGGGAACAAATGCATGGGGCTCCAGCAATTCGTTCAATTTTTCAGCATCCAGGGAAAATTCTTTCGTCAAACGATAAATACGGAGGTTTTTAAACCACATACATCAGGCCATCTGTTTTCAGTTGCGAGTGCGGCCTGCATTATGCGGAAACCGGGGCGGGGCAGCTAGAGCCTGTTAACACTAAATTGAGGGGTTCTTTAAGCTGTTATCAAGCTCCAGAATATTACTGGCCCAAGGTGGTGAAAATTTGTTCAGCCGAACTTGTCAGGCCCGGCTGAACAAAGGCTTATTTGAGAATACGGTCTATTGCTTTGCCACTATCCTGCGAAAACTCTTCTGACTTATGGCCGAGCAGTTGTAGTGCGGTTGCGGCTATCTGATCCTGAAAAACCGCTTCCCCTTTGGATACTTCTCCCAAAGCTTTAATGTCTGGGCCCAGCGCGGCAATCCAGATCTCATTGGAGCCAGGTATTCCCGCTTTGTGGGGGTGGTCTTCTTTACCGAAGTATTGGGAAAGGGCTGGGCCACTGGCGTGGTGGGGCCAGGATTCAGCGGTGTTGCCGCGCCCGTGGTCAACGGTAATGAGTAGGTTGGTATTGTCTCGGTATTGATCAAGAGATTGAAGTGTCTGCCAGAGTTTGGCGAGTATCATGTCGCTCCGATGTGCGGAGTGGAGATACTGGTGATATTCCTCATCGTGGGCAAAATCGTCGGTTTCACCCAGGGCAATGTACATTACCTTGGGCTTTTTGCTAATTAGGTACTCTTTTGCAAACCCATAGGTAAATGCATCGGGTCGCACGTTTTCCCAGAAAACCGGCAGTTGCCCCTGCAAATCGTTGAGAAACTCTGCTCTTTGGCTCAACTTTGGCCAATCGGCAGCTTCCAGGCCGGCGTTAATGTAAATACCACTGCGATCACGGTTAAGTATAGAGGAGAATACTCCCCAGCTACCGAATGCGGCGACTCGGCCTTTGTACTCAGACTTGCTGTTTAGCCACTCGAGAAAGGTGGTATTGGCATTTGGAATTGGGTCGTTACTATTGATTTTGGGGTCGGCGGAGCCGGTTAAAATCTCATTGTAACCGGGGTAGGAAAACCACCAACCATTGGTAACTTGCGCTTTAGATCCTTTGTCACGATTGCCAATTAAAACCCCTTCTTTAGCCACCGCTTGCCAGATAAAAGGCAATAATTTTTGACGTTTTTCGGTCAGTGAATCGCCGTGAAAGTGATTGATAAGGTCTTGTTTATTTTCAGTGTACTCTGCGTGGTTGAGAAGTTCAGAGTCATAACCGGAGAACACTTCCTGCCAGCGCAAGCCGTCGATAGTGACTAATATGAGGTTGTCTGCGGCAAGGGATTGAGTGGAAAGAAACAGGGCCAGGATTGCTGTAGTCAATCTGTTCATTGAAAGAGCTCTTTGCATATTTTTGGATTATTTATATTTGTCTCAAATAATCAAAATTATTTTTCGACTATATTTATTATTTATTGCACTTTATTTTTGAATCTACTGCTTGACTAAACATACGCACAATCGGCTAGCATTTCCAGCCGATTGTACTGTTGCCAAAAAAATCTTAGAAACCAATGGTTGCAGAGAGTGAGGCTGTCCGTGGAGCACCAATCCAGGCACCGCCAGAAACGACAGTGCCTAAGTAATCCTCATCCAGTAAATTATTTATCACTAAGTTCAGGTTGGCTCCCCGTAGTGCCGGACTAAATTCTCCCAGATTCATGCCCAGATAGGCATCGACAACTACATAGGAGTCAGCTATCCAGCTATTGTTTAAGTCGACAAAGCGATCTCCGGTAAACTTACTGGAGATACCGCCGTAAAATATTTCAGAGTTCCAGTCCAGGCCAACCACATAGAGTTGATCAGCTATTCCGACTACGTCATTCCCTGGCGTTATTCCTTGAGTTTCATCTACCGCTGAGTTTCCTGAGCCAATATAGGTAGTGTCCAGCAGGGTATAGGATGTATAGAGGTTTAGAGTTTCTGATAGATCGTAGTCCAGGAAAAGTTCCAGACCATCAGATTCGATTCCGCCAGCATTAAAATAGGTCCCATTGGTACCAATCAAATAGTTATTACCTGCGGCAGTGTTGTTATCCAGGAAAATGATCCGGTTTTCAAAATCATTTTGAAAGTAAGTGGCAGTTGCCGAAAAATTATCGGCAGTATAGCGAAGCCCGAGTTCTGTGGTCTCTGAGGTTTCCGGTTCGATATTGTCGAGATCTGAATCGGGCCGCTCTAATACACTGTCTCCAATCGCCTTAAAGTTTTCAGCGTAACCAGCGAACAGCTCTGCACCTTCCAGGGGTGTTTCCCAAATCAAACCGGCGGAGAGCAGGATGTCTGAGTCAGAGTCAACACTTGCATCGGAAGACTCCTGAAACAGATCTTCCCTTTCAACATCGACAAAGAACTGCTTGGCGCCCAGTGTCAAAGTGAGAGTGTCGATGGTCAGGGAGTTCTGTAGATACCACTTTGTGCTGGTTGAGGGGTAACTGCGGTCGTATTGCACCCAGTAAGGTGTTGAATTGAAACTGGCACCCTGAGTTGCGTCAGTTATTTTGTGCCAATCACGGTGTTCGTCGCGAGTGGAGTCTTCATACCAGAGGCCGCCTCGTATTTCATTGTCCAACCCGGCGATGGTGGTAGCGTATGTAAAGTCTAGAGTCAGTCCGGAACGCTCTTTCTCATAATGAGTGTGCCGGTAAGACATCGCAGGTATGGCACCCTCTGCATAGCAATCTGGATTGTAGGCTGGTCCTGAATCGCCATAGATATTGGTGACTGATGCTGTACATGTTTCATCGTAAGTAAGAGCATTGCCATTGGCATCAACAAAATAAATGATGCCTGACTGGCTGCCTCCATAGGCAGTTGAGCCGCCGAGGAATTCAGACTCGCCCTGGTCGCCATCATCGATAATATCAACCAGGTAGGGGGGGACCCAATCTCCACGGCCTTCGTTGCTGTGATAATAGAGCCCGGCCTGTAGATTGAAGGAGTCTGTCAGGTCAAAATCTAATTGGGTGTAAGCCAGTAGATTCTCTCGCAATGTAGACCAGCCACGTCGATAGAGTTGATCGATATAGGGAATACCGGACCAGTTGCCGGTTAGGAAGTCGTTTTCAGGGTACTCTTCAAATTGGGCGTCCGAATAGATTCGTTGATAATTATCTTCGTGGATATCGTCGTAGGATATGTAGGCCTTGATAGTACCAGCTTCCAGGTTGGTCACTAGTTTTGCTGCGATGTGCTCTCGTTCATTCTCAGCGGTTTCAGTAATCCAGTCGGTCGCTTCCTGGTTAGAGTATGAGATCCAGGCTTTACTGTTCCCGGCAAAAATACCAGTGTCGTAGCGAAAATATACGCGTTGAGCATCAAATTCTCCTGCGGAGAGTTCAATACGACTGCGTTGTGTATCCAAAGGATCATCAGTGCGATAATCAATGGTGCCTCCCAGGGCTTCGTGGGAACGTGAAGCGATATCTGAGGTTCCCTGAGATACTTCTACTGAACCGATATTACCAGGGTCAACAAAGCGGTTTGCTTTTGAGCCTCCACCGTAATTCGAACCACCATTGGGAATACCATCAATGGTGGTGCCAATTTGCTGTTCATCTAAACTGTTGGTAAATCCACGAATACTGACATTGGTTGACCAATCGTCAAAGCCGTAAGTATCTCCTTCATTGACTGAGACACCGGGGAGGTTGTCGATCAAAGCATTAACGCTGGTTATAGAGGACTGTTGCTTGCGCATCGCCTCAGATACTTCGCTGCTGTTAAAAGTGCTACCGGAGCCCTGCACCATTACTTCTTCAATTTGTGCGTTGCTGAGGTCTTCAGCGGTTACAGGACTGGCACTCATTACAGTGGCCACTGAAATGGCGGCTGCCAGGTAGGTCTTTTTGGTATTCATCGGGAAACCCCAGTTTGTAGTGATTCAGCAAGTTTTAACCAGCCTATTTCGCGGCTTGGGTTATTTGCGCGCGTACATTGACGCGTCTTGATGAATAATTCTTTACAGGGGGGTTAAACTCTTTTTACTTGTTGGTGAATGGCCGGTGGTTCCTAGGTATCCGAAACTTGAGTAATTTGTGGCCTAGCGAATAATGTACCTGGTGGTGGGGATGATCCAGTGAGTAATCTTGACTGGAGGTATAGGAATTTGGAGTGTTTGTTATTTGGGCTGGGTTGGCCCAGCCCTACTTAAATGGGAATCAGATAGCGGTTTTTAATGAAATGCCGGTGCAAGCTTCAATTGTTCCCCAGAGGACTCCCAGGATTGCATTCCAGACTTTCTCGATGGTGACTAACAGGAGTCCACGTAAAGTGTTGGCGAAGTTCCTGGCCATGTCCTCCAGGGAGTCGAGAAAATAATCTTGGAGATCGCCAGATATTTCATCAGATGCAATTGCTTTGGCAATCATTTTGGTTTGCTGGGCGATAGCGGATAATTGACGATCGGAAAATCCCCTGAGTTCAGAAATATCGCTATCGATTACCGCGGAAGCGGCTCCTTTGATATCAGCAACGAGTTGATTAACGTCAATAGACATGTTGATTTCCTCAGCGGTTCAGAAAAGACTCATAGGTAAGTGCTTGGTCCATGGAGATAACGATTTCGTTTTTGAATAGGGATACGGCAGTTGTGTTCAGCCCCTTATCTTCGTCTTCCGTGCGCATCATATTCAAGCTTTCTGAAATTTTCTCTAATGATGCGACACTGGGAGGCTCCTGCTCAAAGCTAATATCTTTTCCGGAGGATTCCAGGTATTCGTTGATCTTACTGAGCATTTTGCTCTCAGGTACAGGGCGGGTTTTCGATTGCATCGCCAGAGCATCCACTTTGCCAATCAGTGCATGATATTTCTTATCTCTTGTTGAGTAGGAGTTTTTGTCAGTGCCGCTGGAAACAGAGGAGAAAAACTCCATTATTTCTACGTTAACAGTGGTTAAACCCGAATAGAGCGCGGCATCGTAGCGCGGCGCTATTTGTGAGCAGCCGTTGACCAATATTGTTAGTAAAGCTAGAAATACAAAGGTTGTTCCTGGGTGCCGTTTTATCATCGTTATTTCCTTGTGATTTTCATTCTTAATAGTCAAGATATATTTTTCTTGGTCGAGGTCAAGGTGACCAGACTATATGTACAACTACTGCCAATGGGTTACATCGTTCCCAATTTAGGTCGGCTCCAATGCCTTTTCCGAAGTCGGTAACATACTGTGAGTATTTTGCTTTTCAAAGTAAGTAAGCAATAAACGGACGGCCTCCTGATTATCGAAATATCGGGAGTGAACTCGAGCTGCCAGCTTATCCGGAAATGTTCCGTAAGACCCAATGACTCTCTCATAGCAGTGGTGACGCGCCGGGACCGCGGAACCACTGGCAAACCAGTCTGAATGAGATTTGATATCAATCCATTCGATTAAATCTTCTCTTTGTGACAGTTGTTCTACTTCACCTTGTAACCAGGGCGCCTGCTTACCTAGAACCTCTATCAGGGAGCCCATGGTAAGGATGCGGATAGGTTTGCCAATTGGTGGAAGATCGGCAAAAAGGTCTACCGTGACAACACTGCCAAAACTGTGTCCTACAACAGTTACGGAATCGTAATCGTACAGTTTAATACTGTTCTCCAGCTGCTCTCTGACCCGCCGGATAATTTCAAAGCGGACCGCGGGCTTGCCCTTGGCCGCGGGCTCATTGGTGAGATAGCGCTTACAAAAATCAGAAATATCTACCAGCAGGGAAACCGGCATAACAGCAACCACTGCGGTGGCAATCAGCCAGATCCGCCAGCCCCCTATATACTCAACACCTTGCTTGAGCTGCTGCACTGCAGGGTAAAACGGACTGTCACTGGTGGGCTCAATAGCTTCGACAAACAAAATAATGGTACCAAGATACCAGACTATAAAAGCCAGTGCAGAAAGGGTTAGGCCGAATGTCAGGTACTTCCGTTTTAGGACACCTTTCCAGATATGAAGATTGGCCAGCCAGAACCAGATCAGGGAGAAGCCTCGGGCAAGACGGGTTTTCAGGCTTTGCTGGGTAATACTGGGGACCAGGTCATTCCAGTAAGCTTCAACCAGATCAAGCTCCTGTGTGCCACTAATTCTCAGTCGATTGATTCCGGCGGGTACACTAGGATCTGAGATTGTAGTGAGGGGCATACGTTCACTTGCAGCGATTAATCCCTCGGTGAACTCTGACAGTTGGGCGGTACTGGTGACTCTTGTCAGTCCGGGTACCAGCATAATCAGGCTTCTTCTCATTGTTATTCCAGTTGGCTCTATCCTGGAGGCAAAGTCTTTAGCCAAGGCCTGCCTCTGCCTTTGTTCTTTACTTTGGTGGAAATGGTTTTAGTGAGTGAATTTTCTCATATATGAGTACGTGTTAGTTGGTAGCTGGCCGCAACATTCCCTGATGCCGAAAATTTAATCAATAGCTGGTTCTGTGCTGGTCGAATGATATTGGATATTTGGTACTTATCGAGTGAGTGTTATTCGATTTATATGTGATACAAAGGGAGATGTAAACATGAAAGGGTCAAAGAGTGATTGATTAGGGGAGAAGGATCTTTTATTAATTCTCCCCCCTTATTTGATTATCGGAAGTTGTTTCAGAGTAGCTAAAGAAAGAAGTCTATTGGGTGGTGAAATCTGCCGCCGCATTTAATTTGAATGCTAGCAGCGACAGGTTAAGATTTACTCTACGCTTTCTGCCTGGAGCTCAACCAAAATAAATTCGTTGCCATAGAGGTCTTCAAAGTGGGCAAACTTGGCGCCTCCATCAGATACAGGCGGTTTACTGAAGTAAACGCCATTATTCACAAGGTTTTTATATTCCTTTTCAAAGTTGTCCGTGTAAATCACTGCACAAGGTTGCCCTGCAGTTTGCGCCCCTACTTTTTTCTGCTGGGTGTCGGAAGTGGCTTGGAGTAACCATATGCCCATATCTTTTTGTGACGGTAGGCGGATATGAACAAATCGGTGCGGTGCTGCTTCTGAGTCTATAAATACTTCAAATCCAAGTTTGTCGCGGTAGAAAGCAATCGCTTCTTCATAGTTGTTGACCAGAATTACCAGTCTACCAATTGAGTTCATGGAGGCTCCGTGAGTGATCAATATTATTCTATATGGAGAACTATCAGTTTTGTGGCGGTTGGTTGAGAGCTTACTCAAATTTATTATGATTAAAATATTTGTGCTGAAGATGAATGCTCCTGTGACCCTGTTTTTTGGCGGTAAAAGTTTACTAAACCTACTTAATGTTTGAAGAGGGTAGGTAGAAATAAGTGACAGATTTAGATCCTTGCGTCAATTTTGTCGAAGGTATTTGAGATATGACGTATTTTTCTTTTATATCTGCCTGTTTGATAGTTTCGCTTTCAATGGTTGAAGTCGGTAATTAACGATAAAAAATTCCATAAATGACCTTCCTTAGAGGAGAGCTGGAAAAGTGAAAAGGACTTCATTTTTTGAAGATGTAATGCAAACTGTTACTGGTTTGTTATTTGTTACCCTGTGTTTTTTTGAGTCTCTCTCCGCTGTTGCTTGTACACGAATACTCTATAAGACGGGTGATAGCTCTTATATTACGGCTCGCAGTATGGATTGGAGCGATACTGATGCGGCAATGGACTTTTGGGTTTTTCCCAGAGAGATGGAACGAAATGGAGGCTTGGGGCCCAACTCGATTACCTGGACATCGAGATTTGGCTCAATAGTTATCAGTATCTATGGTGCGGCAACATCCGATGGGCTCAATGAAAAGGGTTTGGTTGGCAATCTTTTATATTTGGCTGAGGCAGATTATGGAAATGCTGAGGAACGGGCAAAGCCAATAATTTCTGTTGGAGCATGGTTGCAGTATATTTTGGATAACTACGCTACGGTGGATGAGGCAGTAAAAGGCATAGAGAGCGATCCTTTTACTGTGGTAGGTACAGATCTCCCCGACGGCAGCCCTGCAAGTGCTCATATTGCTATCTCTGATCCCAGTGGGGACTCCGCGATATTTGAATATCTAAGTGGTAGGCTAAAGATCCATCACGGTAAACAGTATAAGGTAATGACTAACTCTCCGCCCTATGATCAACAGTTGGCTATCAATGCATACTGGGACCTGATCGGAGGTCAGAACTTTTTACCGGGTACAATTAGCGCAGCTGACAGGTTTGTAAGGGCCAGTTATGCCTTGAAAACATCACCAGAATATAAAGGGCATCGCAAGGCTCTGGCATCAGCCTTTTCCCAAATCCGTGCTGTCAGTGTACCTCTGGGAATGGATGACCCGGATAAACCTAATATAGCCTCAACACTTTGGCGGTCGGTTATCGATCAGGAAAATAATCACTACTATTTTGATTCCGTTATCAATCCATCGGTCATTTGGCTGGATATGGCCAATGTTTCTATTGAGCCTGGAGCCAAGGTAATGTCTATGAAACTGGATACCCCAATGGATATCGGTGGTGAGGTGACATCAAAGTTAAGTCCCTCACAACCCTTTAAATTCCTGGCACCGAAAAATTTTTAATAAACACGAAAATAATGAGAGCTCAAAGCCAATGAATGAGTCATTTACTGTTCGGGCGATGACCCGAAAAGAACTGGATCTTCTGGTTGACTGGGCCGCTCTTGAAGGCTGGAACCCAGGGTTGCACGATGCGAAAATTTTCTGGAAAACGGATCCTGAAGCCTATATTGCAGCTGAGGTAAAGGGTGAACTGATTGGTGGTGGAGCAATTACTGTTTATGGAGACGATTTTGGTTTTATGGGCTTCTTTATTGTCAGGCCTGAATTTCGTGGTCACGGCTTTGGTAATAAGCTTTGGTATATTCGAAGGGACCGATTAAGGGACCGATTAAGGGCCCGCTTGAGGCCTGATGCGAGTATTGGTTTGGATGGGGTGTTTGCTATGCAGGACTACTATGCAAGAGGTGGTTTTACTTTTTCTCATCGCAACCTTCGCTACCGTACAGAGTCGTCCGTATTTGAAGATGTAAACAGGGGCCGTCCGGATGAAGTTGTCCCAATCAGTGAAGTTTCTTTCGATCAGCTAATTGCATATGACCGGACCTGTTTTCCTGCTGCTCGCCAGGTATTTCTCGAAGCGTGGGTCTCACAGGCTGAGGCGCTGAGTTTGGGTTACGTCCAGTTTGGAAGCCTTTGTGGCTATGGTGTGATTAGGCGTTGCCGCAATGGATGTAAAGTCGGTCCCTTATTTGCAAATAGCTATAAAGTGGCAGATATGCTACTGAAGGCACTAATTCCATTTGCAGGTGAAGGGCCTGTATTTCTGGATGTGCCGGAAAATAATATTGCGGCTATGTCTCTTGTGAAGCACTATGGGATGGAGGAGGTTTTCGGTTGCGCAAGAATGTACCTGGGCCCAATGCCCGATATTGCGCAGGATCGCATTTTTGGCGTGACGACATTTGAGCTTGGTTAATGCACGAAAGGAATTTGCAAGGATATGCTGGGCGCCCGCCCAACCCCCACTGGCCTGGCCAGGCCCGTATTGCAGTTCAGTTTGTTTTGAATTTGGAGGAAGGGTCGGAATCGACCACGCTGAATGGTGATACTCAATCTGAATCTTACCTGCATGAACTCCCGGGGAGGCCTGCACGAGTTGGGACACGGGATTTCAGTGTGGAGAGTATGTATGAATACGGATCCCGGGCCGGGGTTTGGCGGCTTCTCGATATCTTTGATATTTTCAATGTTCCATTAACGGTTTTTGCCACTGGTCAGGCCTTGGAGCTTAACCCTGTTTTGGCTCGGGCTTTGGTTGATGCGGGCCACGAGGTAGCGGGACACGGGTACCGGTGGATCGATTATAAAGATATTCCCAAAGGCCGTGAGAAACACGATATTCAACTCACTGTTAAGTTAATCGAACAATTAACAAAGAGGCCGCCTTTTGGGTGGTACACGGGCCGGGTGAGCCCTCACACCAGTTCACTGGTGCGAAAAATTGAAGGGCTGCTATATACGTCAGATTCCTACTGTGATGATTTGCCATACTGGGGGCAGAAGAACGATCCGTTATTAGTAATTCCCTACACCTTGGTAAACAACGATATTCAGTACTTGCTGCCCAGTGGCTGCACGACAGCTGATGATTTCTTCTGCTTACTCAAGTGCGCTTTCGATCAGCTTTGGCGAGAGGGCAATGCATGTCCCAAGTTGATGACTATCGGTTTACACGGAAGGGTCAGTGGCCATCCGGCCAGGGCAATTGGAATTTACAGGTTCTTAAAATATATTCAGGGTTTTGAGCCAATATGGATTTGTCGCCGCAAAGAGATTGCGCAACATTGGATTTCAACTTTTTCAAACTCTAGTTAACTTGTGCCAAGGCTCTCCAGAGTGTCTGGGTGTGGAATGTATGCGGGGTAATAACACAGGCCTCTTTTTGCGCGGACCTCCACTCTTCAGGGGTGATTTTACCCTGGGTAATTAACTGGTCCGAGACAGGTGTGATGAGTCCAACAAGATTTTCTAATAAGTGTTTACACTTTTCTCTGTCCTTAGTGCCATTGGCATTGATCACGTAGGGGGAAACCTCAACTTTGCTGACCTGTAGAGATGATAATAAAGGGAACAGATTAACCGCTATTTCGGGAGATCCTCGTCCATTGTCGTAGGCCAGCACATTGCGCGCACGGAAGCACTTCATAAGATTGAACTTGTCGGGGCCGGTGTAATAGGTCGCGTCATAGGGCTCGTGAATAATGACCCTGCCGCCGGGACGTACAATCCGGATCATTTCCTGCAGCATGGTTTTTGGGGTTGGAAGATGTATCAGGACTAAACGTGCAAAGGCTGCATCTACGGATGAGTCGTCCAGCCCTGATTGCTCTGCATTGCAGAGTTTAAATTCAGCATTAGTAAGACCTAATTTTTGCGCCGCCTGCTTGGCTTTGTCTACTTGGGCGGATTGTATATCCAGCCCAATATACCCGCCCAAGGATACCTCTTGAGCAATCCAGAGATTAGCGCCTGCACCACAGCCAAACTCTGCTACCCGATAATCTGGAGGAAAATGTATATCCTCAGTATCTCCGTAAATTTCTCTCTGCAGTAACAGGCGTTTCTGCTCTGAGTCCTTTGCGCCCAGTGAATAACCCTTATTCATCTTCTCCGACCGACGGTGAAAGTAATAAGTCTCAAAATAGTCCAGAGATTTCTTAACGATAGGATAAAATCAGTTTTAATAGGGCTGACACGCAGAGTGTCGTTTTCATTGATGGGGCTGAATGGGGGGCAAAGTGTCGGGCCTCGGAGAAACCCAAGGCCCGGTTGGGCGGTTAGTCCCGGGCCGGGATTGCCTGGACCACTTTAATAAAGTAATCCCAGAAATTGGCGACACTCTGGATATGCACCTTCTCTTCAGGAGAGTGAGCGCGGCGAATGGTTGGGCCAAAGGAAACCATATCCCAGTTGGGGTAGGGCTTGGCCAGCAATCCGCACTCCAGGCCGGCGTGAATGACTTTTACTTCAGCTTCCTCGCCAGTCATATCTTTATAGACATCCTTCATCATCGCCAGCAGCGGTGAATCGGGATTTGGTGTCCAGCCAGGGTAGTCGTTGTCCAGTGTCGTTTCCGCACCTGCCAGCTGGAAGGTGGCGGCGACATTGAGGCCGTGTTGGTCGCGGGCGCTGTCAGAGAGGCTGCGTACAAGACATTGGATTTTTACTCGATGCTCACCGTTCTCCTCCATTGTTACAACACGGGCCAGGTTGTTGGATGACTCAGCAATGCCTTCGAGAGCAGTGCTCATTCGCTCAACACCATTGGGGCAGCAGCGGATTGCGCGAATAAGGGTCAATTGGCTATCTGCGTCCAGGGTGTTGGCTGGAGTTTCGGTAGCTTCCAGGGTGATGTCCAGTGCCGCTTCGTTGTCCAGTTCACGGGCAATTTGAGCGCTTTCGCTTTTTACAATTTCCTGTACTTTATCGACCGCTACTGAAGGCACGACCAGGGTTGCGAAGGATTCGCGGGGAATCGCATTGCGCAGGCTACCGCCATCCAGGCTGGCAATACGCAGATCGGAGACCTGGGTTAGAGCGGCGTGGATAATGCGGTTTGCGATTTTGTTGGCATTGCCTCGGCCTTTGTCGATATCCAAGCCTGAATGCCCGCCACGGAGGCCGCGAACAGAGAGTTTTACTGCTTCGGTATCGGGTAGGACCGCTTCTGGCGTATAGGGTAGGCTGACATTGACGTCGACACCGCCGGCACAGCCGATATACAACTCGCCTTCATCTTCAGTATCCAGATTCAGGAGCAGGTCGGCTTCAAAATAACCAGGCTTAAGGTTCTTGGCACCGGTCATGCCCGCTTCCTCATCAATTGTCAGCAGGGCTTCCAGGGCGGGGTGGGCAATATCAGTAGATTCCATCAGGGCCAGGATTGCGGCAACACCGATACCATTGTCTGCGCCGAGCGTGGTGCCTTCCGCAGTTACCCAGTCTCCATCCACGTAGGGTTTGATTGAGTCGGTGAGAAAGTCGTGCTCAGTGTCGGCATTCTTCTGCGGCACCATATCCACATGGCTCTGCAGGGCCAGTGTCTTGCGGTTTTCCATACCTGGAGTGGCCGGCTTCTTGATCACAATATTGCCGATTTCATCCAGCTGAACGCTTAGGTCGCGTGCTTTAGCGAAGCTAACGATATGCTCCACTACGCGGTCTTCATGTTTGGACGGGCGTGGAATTTCACAGAGCTTGGCAAAGTGTGCCCACAGTGGAGTTGGGTTCAATTCAGCAATATTGCTCATGAGTGGCCTCGATTTATTCTATTGGTGCCGGAGCTTGATGTTAGCTGCCGATCAAAGGTGGTGGGCTTTGGCCCCCGGCAGGAAAGCCCGGCGAGTGCCGGGCTTGGGTAAATGTGCAGGAATTTATTTCTGGGCCGCGTCGGCAGCTTCAGTTTTTTCAGCGTTCAGTTCAAAGGCTATGCGTCGTTTGTCTACATCGACAGACGCTACTTTAACTGAAACTTCCTGTTCTAGGTGGAAGCGTTTTTCATTGTGCGTAAGAACCAGGTGCTTGCCATCGAAGGCGGGTAGATTCTTCTTATCGCCATTCATGCGCACAAAGCCGTCAATACCAAAGTCGTCGAGTCGCACGCCGATGCCTGCGCCGTTTACCAGTGTGATTTTCCCTGTAAATTCCTGGCCAACTTTCTTCTCGATAAACTGAGCGTAGAGCCATTGCTCCAGGGCTCGGTTGGCCTGGCGACCACGAATCAGGCTTTCCTGCAGGGATTCAATTTTATCATCGGCCAGGGTGGAGGCTTTCTCTCCCAGCGCAGCAGCACGCAGAACGCGGTGGTTGTGCAGGTCGTTGTACTTGCGAATAGGAGAGGTGACGGTGGCGTAGGCCTCAAGGCCCAGTCCCAGGTGTGCCCCCACCTTGTTATCGAGCTGGCCCGGGCGCAGCATACGCTTGAGCACGGCGAGCAGGTTCTTCATCTGCGGCTCTTCATGGTTTTCCAGGTGCTTAACCAGCGAAAGGTAATGCTCCAGCTGCCCCAGATCGGCCTCTGCATGCTCAGGCAGCAGTTCTTTCAGCAGACTGCGAACTTCTCCCATGCGCTCTTCGCGAAAGCCCAGGTGAACAGAGAAACAGCCCTGCTCAATTTTGGCAAGTTTGCCACCCATGCTGATATTGGTGGCGAGCATCGCTTCCTCGACCATTCGCTGGGCGATATTGCGTTCCTGCTTTTCGATATGTTCAATTTTGCGCTGGTCGTTCAAGAGGATTTCGTAGTCCGGGCGATCTTCCATTGCCAGTGAGTGACTGGCACGGTAGGCGGCGCGGGCTTCATAGACCGCTGCCAAATTACGCAGACTGTCCTGTTGCTCCTGGGGCACGGCGGAGTCGTCACCCTCAATAAAGCGGCTGACTTGTTCATAGCTCAGTTTGTGCTGGGAGCGAATAGCGGCAAATTCATAGCGGCTATTGCCAATGGTGCCATCGCTGTCGATATCGATATGGATAACCAGGGCTGGGCGCAACTCGCCGGGGACCAGGGAGAAGAGGTTCTCACACAGGTTGCGCGGCAGCATAGGCAGGGTTTCCCCTGGCAGATACTGGCTGTGGGCGCGATTAAACGCCTCTTTATCCAGGGGGCTGTTTTCATCGATAACCGAAGACGGGTCAGCGATAGCAATATGTAGGGTCCAGCCACCGTCACGGCTGCTTACTGCCAGGGCGTCGTCCATATCGCGAGTAGTTTCTGCATCGATAGTTGCGAAGCCCAGTTTGGAGAGATCGGTGCGCTCACTGGTAACTTTTGAGAGTCTTTCCGCAATAGTGTCCGCCTGCTTTTGGGCACCGGTACCAAATTGTTCTGGCAGCTTGAACTGGGCTACAACATAGGCGTGCTCAATGCCAGGCATATCAGGCTTGCCGATCACCGTTTCCACTTTGGCCTGAGCTCTGCCGTCTTTAAACGGATGGCGGTTTACTTTACAGGCAATAAATTCTCCCGGCTGGGCCTTGCCGCGGGCTTTTGGGGGGAGAAAAATCCAGCGAGACAGGCCGTTTTGTGTGGGTTGGATAAAGTGGCCCTGGCCGCGCTGTACATACTGGCCAACAAGGTAGTCGAGCTGGCTGTCGAGCAATGCATCGAGTTCCGCCGCGAGCTTACCCTTGTTCTCTTCGGAGAGACTTACTCGAACCCGGTCACCGGGGAATACGCGCTCCATTTCATTGGGAGGCAGGAAGGCTTCCCTTCCGTCATCCAACTCAACGAAGCCAAACTTGCCGTTACTGCCGCGAACCCGGCCCTCGGCAAATTCCTTACTGGAGCGAATATCTGTTTTCAGTTGCGAAAGTTGTTTCAGAGCGTCGGCATTCAGCATCGAGTTTATCTCTATGGATCGATTTGGGCGCGGATTCTACCAGACCATGGACAGAGGATGTACCGAGGTTAGGCGGTGGAAATGATCTTAGATGTCGGCGCTAAGAGACTTTCAAAAATTTTCGAAAAAGTAGGCATGTTAAGGAAGGCTGCTGAAGGTGTTATAGGTATTTAATGGTTGGGAAAGCCAGTGGGGCAATGCTTTTCTTCCCGGCGTCAGTTATAGGAAATTTATGGGCGTGTCGCCAGCGATCGAGGATGGCCTGGTCACGGCCTTCAGACAGCAGTGAAATAAAGATGTTGAGGCAGCCGCCCGGTTTGATGACCGGGTAGCCCGAGTTATTCCAATATAGATAAATATCCTAAAAATTACTGCCTGGTATGATATTTTAGCTATTACAATGCTCATGTGTGCAAAATATGCAAACTTTGTCTGTGGGAGCTGGATATAATCTTATTCCAGATAAAAACAGATAAGGGCTGTGGTTGTTCCCCAGCTGTAGAACCGGCCTTCCGGAGAGGAACAGTTAATGAGTATTTTTTCCCATTCCGCCTACGATAAACACGAACAAGTGGCGTTTTACCAAGATGCAAAGAGTGGCTTGAAGGCCATTATCGCGGTACACAATACGAATTTGGGTCCTTCACTGGGTGGCTGTCGAATGTGGCCCTACGCCGATGATGGCGAGGCCCTGAATGACGTTCTTCGCCTTTCCCGAGGTATGACTTACAAGTCTGCTATGGCTGGCCTCAAGCTGGGCGGCGGCAAATCTGTAATCATTGGTGATCCGCGCAAGGAAAAGACTCCTGAATTGCTCCGTGCAATGGGTGAGTTTATCAATACCCTGGGTGGTCGCTACATTACCGCTGAAGATTCTGGCACTAGTGTGTCAGATATGAGTGTTATCGGTGAGACAACTGAGTTTGTCTCCGGCCTGTTTGCAGGCTCCGAATACGGCGGTGATCCGTCCCCCTCGACCGCTTACGGAGTGTTTGTTGGCCTCAAGGCTGCGGTAGAGCACCGCTGGGGCAAGACAGATCTGACCGGCCTGAAAGTTTCCATTCAGGGAGTTGGCAATGTTGGTTTCCGTTTGGGCAAGCTTTTGAAGGATGCCGGTGCGGAACTCTTTGTCACCGATATTTTCCAAGACAACATTGATCGTGCAGTTACCGAATTAGGTGCTATTGCAGTGACTGCAGACGAGATTTTTGACCTGGACGTAGACTTGTTTGCCCCATGTGCGATGGGTGCAATTCTCAACGATGACACCATTGGCCGCCTGAAGGTTCAGGCAATTGCCGGTGCAGCCAACAACCAGTTGGCGGAAGAGCGCCATGCTGAGGTACTTCGCGAGAAAGGTATCCTGTACGCGCCAGACTACGTCATTAATGCTGGCGGTATTATTGATGTTTACTACCAGCAGAAAGGTGATTACGACGCTGCTGAAGTCCGTGCTCATATTGAAGAGATCGGCAACACGATGAAAGAAGTTTTCGAGCGTGCTGATGAAACCGGACAAACCACTGCCCACGTGGCGGACCGAGTTGCCGAGGAGCGCTTTGGCCATCACTCAGTGGTGGGCGAATCTGAAGACAAGTCTGGCACTGTGGCAGCGTAACGCGTTCAGCGCGGGAGTAGAGCTGATGACCTGATTCCTTGGGCGATTGTCATCTCGCTTCTCTCTGTGATGTATTGATTTGGGCACTTCGGTGCCCATTTTTTTGCCTCGGATACTTGCTAAATTACGGTTGGCGGAGGGTTTTGCTGACACTTTGGAGAAAAGCTGACCTAAACTTGCCATCCTGAAATTGCGCTTTATTTAAAGGGAGTGACAATATGGACTTGCGTCCGCTACTTATCAGCGTTGCCATCGCTATTACTGGCCTAACCGCTTGCGGAAAGTCTACCGATGATACGCCTCACGCGCTTTCGGTGGACCGGGAAGCTGCGGCCAGCAGTAAGGCTGCGGCGTCAGACCAAGGGGCGTATGTCCCGCCACCGAAGTTGGAAATTCCTTTTCACAAAGAAGTGCTGCCCAACGGTTTGACCGTAATTGTCCACGAAGACCACAAGGCACCCGTTGTTTCAACCAATATTTGGTACAAAGTGGGTTCAAAAGATGAGCCGGAGGGCAAGACCGGTTTTGCTCATTTATTTGAGCACTTGATGTTTAACGGTAGTGAAAACTTTCCCGGAGAGTATTTCGAACCCTTCCAACGCTCCGGCGCTACCGATATGAATGGCACTACCAGTAATGACCGCACAAATTATTTTGTCACTGTGCCCAAGGGCGCTCTGGATATGGCTCTGTGGATGGAGTCAGATCGAATGGGACACTTTAAAGGGGCGATCACCCAAGAGGTTCTTGATGAGCAGCGCGGCGTTGTAAAAAATGAAAAGCGTCAAGGGGAAAATGCCCCTTACGGTAAAGCGTTCGATATTATTGCCAAGAGTACTTTTCCCAAAGGGCATCCCTATTCGTGGACACCGATTGGCTCGATGGAAGACTTGGATAACGCGAGCCTTGAGGATGTAAAGAAATGGTTTGAGGACCATTATCAACCCGCAAATGCGATTCTGGTAATTGCGGGGGATGTCACCGTCAAAGATGCCATGGCCAAGGCACGCAAGTATTTTGCAGATATTCCGAGTACCGGTGTGCAGCCGCGAATAAAAAACTGGGAACTGCCCACCCAGGTGAAAAAGCGGGAGGTGGTTTACGACCAGGTGCCCCAAACCCGGATTTACAAGGTTTGGAATGTTCCTGCAGTGGGCAGCGAAGTGGAAGATGCGCTGGAATTGATGACCTCACTTCTGGCCAATAGGAAAAATTCTCTTCTCTATCGCCGCCTGGTTCGCGATGAACAAGTGGCGACCAGTGTCAGTGCTTTTTACTATGGCCGCCAGCTCGCGGGACAACTGATGATTATTGTCGATGTGAAGCCGGGGCAGTCTGTAGAGAAAGTCGAAAATTTACTGAATGAAGAATTAAAGCAATTTGCAACAAATGGTGTGAGCGCGGAGGAGTTGCGCCGGGTTAAGCAGAGTGAGTTTGCCGGACTGGTAAAAGGGCTGGAGAAAACCGGTGGTTTTGGGGGGAAGAGCGACATTCTTGCCCAATCGGAATTTTACTTTGGAGATCCTGGGGCATTAATTGAAGGTATAGAAGATTATGCAAATGTGTCGGCTCTCGAAGTTCAAGAGGTGGCTCAGCAGTGGTTAAAAGAAGATTCCTACACCTTAATTATGGAGCCTAAACAAAAGTTTACGGCAGCAACAGAGGGCGCTGATCGCAGCAAGTTGCCAGAAGTGGATAAAAACGTAGAACTGGAGCTGCCAAAACAAAAAGAATTTACACTGAAAAATGGACTGAAGGTTGTTTTAGCTGAGCGCCACGATACCCCGGTAGTATTGATGAACCTGCAGTTTCGCAGCGGGGCCTCCACAGATAAAAACAAACCTGGCCTGGCTTCGGTAGCAGCTCAAATGCTCAACGAAGGTGCAGGTAATTTGGATAGTCTGGAGTTTAGTTCTCGCGCAGAAGAATTGGGTGTGAGCATTGGCGGTGGCAGTAGCCTCGATTATAACAATATCAGCATGAGCGCCCTTAAGACCCAGCTGGAGCCTTCACTGGAGCTATTTGAAAAGGTAGTCACTGAACCTCGTTTCCCGGAGTCTGACCTGGAGCGGGTGAAATCCAATCGATTGGATGCTATTGCGCAGGAAAAGGCTCAGCCGCAGGGCTTGGCCATGCGTGAATTACCGCCGCTATTGTTTGGAGAAAATCACCCCTATGGTTCCCCCTTAACAGGGTCGGGCACACCTGAGGGTATTAAGTCTATAACCCGTGAAGACCTGGTTAATTTCCAGAAAACCTGGGTACGTCCGGATAACGCAACCCTGACCATCGTGGGGGATGTTACCGAAAAGGAAATTGAGCCACTTCTGAATGAAACTCTTGGTAAATGGACCGCCCCAAAAGCGGAGCTTCCCAAAATTGAAGTTGCCAAAGTACCTCGCCCGGAAAAGGCTCGAGTCTATTTACTGGATCGCCCTGGTGCACAACAGAGTTACATTATGGCGGGCCTGCTGATGCCGCCATGGCAACCTCAGGGTGCCGAAGCTTTCGATGCAATGGCAAATATTATTGCCGGAAAATTTACCTCCCGGGTCAATATGAATCTCCGTGAGAATAAGCACTGGTCTTATGGCGCTCGTGCGGTTTCCCTGGATACTGAAGGTCAGCGTCCTTATATCCTCTTTGCTCCAGTGCAAACTGATAAAACGGCTCCAGCTATCAAAGAGTTAGTAAAGGAATATGAGGATTACCTGGGTGATCGACCAATCACGGAGAAAGAGTTAGAGGACTATCAGAATGACGAAGTCCTAAAGCAAAGTGCACGATTCCAGACCAAGGGACAGTTACTCTCCAGTATAAATTGGCAAGTGGAGAAGGGGCTGCCGGAGGAATACATCGCCGAATATCCCCAGCGGGTTTCAGCTCTGAACAAGGAAAAAGTGGAGGCATCAGCCAAGGAGTATCTTGCGCCAGAGCAATTTACCTGGGTAATTGTTGGGGATCTCAGTAAGATCAAAGGTGAAGTTGAGGCGTTGGATATAGGTCCCGTTGAGGTACTGCCCACTAAAGATTGATTTAAATTATGACCCCGCCCTGTCAGGGCGGGGTAGCGGGAATCAAGCTTTAAAGCTGGGGCGCTCTTTCAGCTGCTCACGCCAGCGGATAAGGTGAGAGTGCTTTGATGGATCTGGCCGCAGATTTTGCACTTTGCCGAAATCCAGGCTGCAAACCATGCTGATATCTGCTACTGAAAAGTAATCACCAACCAAATATTCGTGATCGGAAAAGTGATTGTCGAGAGCGTCCATAAACTTAAGAGCTCGCTTACCTGAGTCCTCACCGAAGTCAGGGTAGACATTCATGCGGTCCTTAAAGAAGCCGGAAACGTGCTGGAAACACATCCCGACAGGAAACATAAGATTGAAGTCGGCACGGCGATTCCACATTTCCACCAGTGCTTTTTCTTTGGGGCTGCGGCCGAAGAGTGGTGGCTCTGGATGTAGCTCCTCAAAGTAACGCTGGATGGCCACTGATTCAGCGATGTAAGTGCCGTCATCCAACTCCATCACAGGTACTTTTTTGTTAATATCTTTGCTGCGAAATTCTGAGCTAAGATTTTCCCCTTTAGTAATATCTACTCCGACATATTCTGCGTCTAACCCCTTTTCCGCCATAAACATGCGAACACGTCGACAATTTGGCGCTGTTGCGAATTCATAGATTTTCATAGAGGCTTCCTCTCGCCTGGGTAATTGCGTAGATTGTGCGATCTTGGTAAAGGACGTTGTGAATCTAAAAGAGATCTACTGGGGACGACAATGACAACAAAGACCAACCGAAGCTACTTTGTCAACCGTGCTGCTGCCGTCGCTTTGTCGGTATTTGCCGGACTTTTCAGTTTTCAGGCGAGCGCCGAGAGTATCGCCATTTACGCCGGTAAATTGTTTGATAGCAGTAATGGAAAATTATTGGAAGATCGCACCATTCATATTGTCGATGGTCGGGTTGATTCGGTGCAGAAGGGATTTGCCAAGCACGATCGGGAGCGCTTGATCGACTTGCGAGAATATACGGTATTGCCGGGTTTGATGGATATGCACAGCCATCTCACTTACGAGTTTGGTCCGCGTGCTTACATGGAGTCGTTCAGTTGGAATCCTGCAGATTTTACTTTGCGCGGCGTTGACGCTGCTCGCCGCACTTTGCAGGCTGGATTTACCACGATTCGAAATCTCGGTGATCACGACAATGTGACTGTGAGCTTACGCAGAGCGATTAATAATGGATTGGTTGAAGGCCCGCGTATTTATACGGCGGGCAAGACAATCGCAACCACCGGCGGGCATGCCGATCCTACCAATGGGCTCAGACAGGATTTGATGGGGGATCCGGGGCCCGTCGATGGAGTCATTGATGGACCGATCAGCGCACGGAAAGCAATTCGCCAGCGTTATAAAGACGGCGCAGACCTGATCAAGATAACCGCGACTGGCGGAGTTTTGAGTGTGGCTAAGAGCGGTCAAAATCCGCAATTTATGCAAGATGAACTGGAGGCAATTGTCGAGGCTGCGAGGGACTATGGTTTCACGGTAGCGGTGCATGCCCACGGTAAAGAGGGAATGATCCGTGCAATTCGTGCTGGAGTGGATTCCATTGAACACGGCACCTATATGGATAATGAAGTGATGGACCTTATGCGTCGCAACAATACCTGGTTTGTGCCGACTCTAATGGCTGGTGAGTGGGTGACAGAAAAATCGGCGATTGAAGGCTTTCTGCCGGACCTGGTGCGCCCAAAGGCCGCGACTATGGGCCCTTTGATGCAGGATACTTTTAGTCGTGCTCACAAGCGTGGGGTGAAGATTGCATTTGGAACTGACACTGGCGTCACCCGCCATGGCGATAATGCCCGTGAGTTTTTATTGATGGTTCAGGGTGGAATGAGCCCGGCAGATGCTCTGCGCTCAGCTACTTGGAATGCCGCTCAATTGTTACAGATGCAGGATGAACTTGGCAGCATCAGTGAGGGGAAGATAGCCGATATTATCGCCGTGGCCGGCAACCCTCTGGAAGATATTTCGGAAATGCAGCGGGTTCTGTTTGTTATGAAAGAAGGCGTGATTTACAAAGAGCCCAGCGAGCTTCAGGATGAAGTGTTTCTGGAGCAAGAGATTAGCGGCTAGCTGCTACAGAGGAGAGGCAGTGAAACAGCGGGGCGTTCTTGCTGTTTCACTGCTGAAGAGACCGTTGTTGCAGAAAGAATACACCGCACTCGATACGCGATGTGAATACACCCCTGCAGGCTCGTAAGTGGAATCCAAGCCCTATAAGGTCCCGAGCGCATTGGTTTCTCTTCTTTCCCCTTTTGGTAAGTGGGGAGCTACTACAAAAAAAGCGTATTAGTCCTCAAGCTCGTAAACCAGATCCAGATTTACAGTGAGAGTTGTTTCTCCCGGTGAGATGGGGGTGGAAGCGCTGTCTTTCATCGTTGCCATTTCGGCGCGGTACATTGGGCGAGGCATACCGCCACTGCCAGTTTCTGAAATGCTGACAATTCGGTGTACTTTTGTACCCAGCGCCTTGGCATACATTTCTGCACGCTCATGAGCGTCCTTGAGGGCTTTCTCTCGCGCTTCAGCTTGAACTGGGGCGGGCTCACCAATTTCAAAGCTCGGTCCGTTGATCTGGTTGGCACCTGCCGCAGTGAGGTTGTCCAAGACCTTGCCGAGTTCATCCAATTTACGAATTTTTACGCTTACGGTGTTTCTTGCGGTGTAACCGGTAATTCGGGGTCTCTTGTTCTGTTGGTATTGGTATCGTGGAGAAAGGTTGACGCCGGTGGTTTGGATATCTTTTTTATTGATACCTGACTTCTTGATCGCATCCATCAAAGACTCCATTTGGTTGGCGTTATCGCGCATTGCCTGCTTGCTGTCTTCTGATTCGGTTACCACACCTACAGAAATTTTTGCGATATCGGGAACTTGGCTGGCTTCTCCCCGAGCAGCGATGGATACCATGGTCCCCCGGTCTTCCGATGCGTGTTCGCTGCCACAGGCGGTGGCGAGTAGGGCGAGTAGGCAAATAATTGAAATTTTTACTGCTTTCATAACGCTTCCTTATCCATTGAGTGCTGGTTGTTGCGAAGAAAATGACGCCATTATTTTATAAATGGAATCTGAACCGCTGCTGAGCTATTGTGCCTTGTCTACGTAAAACATGCCCTAACAGTGGCTGTATAAATTACACTGCTCTCTTAGCTTTAAAGCCCTTAAGAGTTAAATACTTGCTGATAAGTTTCATCTTTATCGTGATAGATGGCGAATCCCAGCCTGAGAAACTGTTGTCGGCGGTCACACAGAACGGCTCGAGCCTTGAGCTCTTCCTGAACCCTTTGTGAGATTTCGGGCTGAGAACAGTCAAATGTGAAAAAGTGGCCGTGACCTTGTTCCAGATCGTGATAAATCAAGTTACTGCGATTCAAGATGGGATGGTCTGATTTGTCCATACTGTCCAAGAAGCGGGTTTGCGCATCGAGAACATAGCGGTGTATTTTCTCTATGGTAATACCTTCGCGATGGAATAAATCAAAAATAGCCAGGGCTTTATAGAGCGTTGAATAATCCATGGTCGCACCTGCAAAGCGCAGCCAATTATCGCTATAGCCGACTTTCCCCGAGCGATTTTCCAGCTCCGCCATTTCTGCGAACCAGCCTGTATTAAGTGGCCGCATTGTGCAGTTCTCGGGAATAGTCATAAAGCACAGGCCTTCGCCGGCGCCGAGATACTTGTAAGATCCTGCTGTAAAAAAAATCTTGTCGGCAACGGTTGAAAGATTGATCGGGCGGGCGAAGAATCCGTGATATCCATCGATTACGAACTGGGTGTCTTGCGGCTTTTGTGCAGCGATGTCCAGCAGTTGGGGAAATACCACGCCGGAATCAAAAAATACCAGGCTGGCATAGGCCAGCTGGTATTCATTTCTGTGCAGTTCGGTTTCGAACCGCTCTGCCAGTGTGGCAAAGGGCTCCTTGGCAATCCTCGTTACCTCCACTTGGGGAAGTTCTTCCAGCCGCTGTAGTTGGCGGGTAAAACTATAGAACTCACCATCCGTAGTGAGGATTCGCAGTGGCTTGTTGGGATCGAATGAACTCAGCAGTCGGTACACTAATTCATGGGTGTTTGGAGCGATTGCGATCAAATCTGCCCTGGGCAAGTTGAGGGATTTTGCGATCACCGCTTGCCATGAGGGTATCTTCTCCTCAAAAATTGGTCCCCATTTTTCATCGGCCAGCAGAGCTGCATCACGCCAGTACTGCTGCACTGCATCCAGGGTAACATCGGGCCAGTAGTGATGGGAGTGACAGGCCATGTGCAGCATTGAAGAGGGGCTGCCACTGGGCGCCTGGAGGAACTCGCGATAGAATTTTTTATACATATGCGTTTAGCTTTAAAAAGCCGATTTATTTGTTATGGGCTGATTGTAGAGCTTGGCAACAAGAAGGAGTAGAGGGTGAAGTACTTACACACCATGGTTCGCGTAACCAATCTGGATGAATCTTTGGCGTTTTACTGTGAAAAGTTGGGCCTGCAGGTTGTTAATCGAAATGATTACGATAAAGGGCGTTTCACCCTGGTATACCTTGCAGCACCCGAGGACCTTGAAGCAGCCAGGGAGAACAAGGCTCCGACACTGGAACTCACTTACAATTGGGATCCGGAAAGTTACACTGGCGGGCGAAATTTTGGTCACCTGGCTTATCGGGTGAATGATATTTATGCGGCCTGCCAACGAATGATGGATCAGGGAGTGATTATCAACAGGCCTCCGAGAGACGGTCATATGGCATTTCTTCGCTCTCCGGATGGGATTTCCATTGAGTTGCTGCAAAGTGGAGAGCCGCTCCCTCCTCAGGAGCCCTGGATGTCTATGGAAAACCAGGGTGAGTGGTAGTCCGGGATAGTTGCAGCCTGAGATAAGTTCTGACGGCCAAGAAAAAGAGAAAGTGAGTGAAAAATACCAGTTGTATTCTACTGGCCGGAGAGACGGCTGCGCGGCGCATACGTGAAGAGGGGCTGTCCCAGAGACAGTTCTCAACGCTGGTCGGCGCTTCCGGTGGCCCCAAGTGGCTGGTGATTAGCCAATTGGATCGTGTGTTGATGGGGGAGTTCTTCAAGGAACGGAACGAACCAATCGTCACCCTGGGTTCATCTATCGGCAGTTTTCGCAATATGTGTTACGCAATGGCAGAGCCACTGTCAGCACTTGAGCGATTAGAGCATCACTACATTTACCAGACTTATTCCGAAAAGCCCTCTCCCGAGGAAATTACCGCCGGTGGTCGCAAGATGCTGCAGGCGGTATTGGGGACTGATGGCGCTCGCGAGGTAGTGGAAAACCCTATCTGGCACAGCCATTTTGTGGCGGTCAGGGGCAGGGGACCTCTGGCCAGTGAAAATAAGGCGTTGCTGGCACCGGCACTACTTGCCTCAGCAATGGCAAATGCCGTATCCCGCAATAGCCTGAGCGCTTTTTGGGAGCGGATGGTTTTTCATTCGCAAAAGTCAGCGGGTATTCATTTCCAAAACTTGAGTACCGAAAACATTCCGCTAACGGAGCAGAATACCTGTGCTGCAGTGTTGGCCAGTGGCTGTATCCCTCTGGTGATGACAGGGGTGCAGACACCCAAGGGGGCCCCCGAAGGCAATTATCGAGATGGTGGTATCACCGACTACCACTTTGATTTGCGCTTCCGTCATCCCCAGGGATTAGTGCTTTACCCGCACTTTTTCCCTTATATGGTGCCTGGCTGGTTTGATAAAGGGCTTTCCTGGCGACGGGTTCGCGGAGATGCCATGCAATCCACTCTGGTTGTGGCTCCTTCGCCCAAATTCGTTGCCTCCTTGCCCTATGGCAAAATCCCGGACCGCAATGATTTCTACAAGCTCGATCGTGAAGACCGTTTGAAGTACTGGGGGCGGGTGGTCGACCTCAGCCGGAGGGTTGCAGATGATTTTTATGAGATCTGGCAAAGTGGTCAGGCGGTGGAGCATTTAATTGAGGTGGGTGCCGAGGATGTGCCCCACATGTTGGAGCAGGTCAGGGCCGCTTAAGTATGGTGCAGGAATTTAACAGTCCACAGGAAGAGTACCGTACAACCCAGGAGCGGGTTTATTTTCAGGTGCGTGATGCCATTCTTCGGGGCAAGTTTTTGCCGGGCAGGGCGATTACGATCCGGGGCCTGGCTTCGGATCTCAATTGCAGTCCGATGCCGGTTCGAGAGGCGTTGCGCCGCCTGACCTCTGAGCGGGCTCTGGAGTTGTCCGATACCCGGCGGGTCAAGGTGCCGACAATGACCCCGGAAAAGTTGGCAGAGATCTGCGCTGCTCGAGTCGCCTTGGAGTGCCAGGCCGCGGAACAGGCCCTGCCACTGGTGGGAGATGCTGATTTAGCGCAATTGCGGGAGTTGGATGAGCGCGTAACAGAAGCGCTTGTCCAGAAAGATATCGAGCGCTATGTAACCACCAATCTGGAGTTTCACTTCACTCTCTACCGTCTGGGGCAACCCCATATCATCCTGTCCCTGATTGAGAGTCTGTGGCTGCAGACTGCTCCCCTCCAGCACCTGGTTTTCCAGCGTTTCGGTGTTCAGGAGCTGCCCGACAGGCACCAGGACCTGCTCGAAGCCATTGCCAGCAACGACGTGCTGAAGGTGCGCAAAGCTATTCAGCAGGATATTGAAGAGGGGCTCGGCTCAATCTCCGCAGAGGAGCTGCTGTAGCAGCTCTCTGCCATTTCCAGCTATCCAGGTACTTATGACCAGATAGTTCCCACTTTTTTCTCCCCCGCAACGGTACAAATCGACCTTATGTTTTTAGCAAGGGCAGATAGACCTTGCGCTCCTGTTGATGGCCCCACTAGAATGTGATCACAAATTAGTGGTAACGATTTGGCCTTTTGAGCCCGATTGGTGGGCGCTTAGCAAGGCCTGTGAAAGCCAGGAGAGAAATATGAACAAGACTGAGCTGCAGCAACACGACCGTGAGCACCTGTTACACCCGTTTACTGATTTTCACGATCTCGGTAAGCAGGGTACTCGTGTGATTACCAGCGCTGAGGGCGCTTATATCACCGATATTGATGGTAACAAAATGCTCGACGGAATGTCGGGACTCTGGTGCTGTAATCTCGGCTACAGCCGCAAAGAAATCAGCAATGCTATTTACGAGCAGCTGAATACACTGCCTTTCTATAACAGCTTCTTCCAGTGCACCACTGTGCCTTCGATTGAACTTGCCGATGCCCTGGCGGAAGTGACCCCGGCGCATATGAACAATGTGTTCTTTACAGGCTCCGGTTCAGAGGCCAACGATACTAACCTGCGGCTGATCCGTCGCTACTGGGATATCCAGGATAAGCCCGAGAAGCGCATCGTGATTTCCCGCAAGAACGGTTACCACGGCTCCACCATCGCCGGCGCCAGCCTGGGTGGTATGAGCGGTATGCACAAGCAGTTCCAGCCGCTGGACTACATTGAGTACGTACAGCAACCCTACTGGTTCGGTGAGGGCGGCGATATGTCTCCGGAGGAATTTGGTATCCAAGCTGCTCGCAGCCTGGATGAGAAAATCCAGGAGCTGGGCCCAGACAATGTTGCGGCGTTTATTGCCGAGCCAATCCAAGGTGCTGGTGGCGTAATTATACCGCCAGAAACCTACTGGCCAGAAGTTAAGAGAGTATTGGATCAGTACGACATCCTATTGGTAATGGACGAAGTGATATTTGGTTTCGGTCGTACCGGTGAATGGTTCGGTGCTGACTACTACGGTATGAAGCCTGACCTGATGACCTTCGCCAAAGCGGTAACCAACGGTTACTTCCCTTTGGGCGGAACCATGGTGAGTGATCGTGTTGCGGAGGTGGTTAAAAACAAAGGCGGTGAATTTACCCACGGCTACACCTATTCTGCGCACCCGGCTGCCTGTATGGCAGGCTTGGCGACTATCAATATTCTGCGCAACGAGAAGATTATTGAGAATGTTCGCGATGTAACTGGCCCCTACTTGTCCAAGCGTTGGTCTGAACTGGCAGAGCATCCGATCGTTGGTGAAACCCGTAGCCTGGGTATGGTCGGCGCCTTGGAGCTGGTAAAAGATAAGGCCAGCCGTGCTCGTTTTGACGATGATTGCACCGCTGGTGCGGTATGTCGTGACCTGAGTATCAAGCACGGTTTGGTTATGCGCGCCGTTGGCGATGCCATGGTTATCGCACCACCGCTGATTATGACCACTGAGCAGGTTGATGAGCTGGTAGAAAAAGCACACCGCGCCCTGGACGACACTGCTAAAGCACTGGCGTAACATAGCGGCAAGATACTCTGTTGAAGGGGTGGTCGGGGATTCCGTTTTTCATTGTATGAATGGAAGAGGGGGAACCGGGCTGCCTCTGCGTTTGGATTGGATCATCCCAGGCACCTTATGTCTCAAGAAAAAGAATTCACCGCCCAGCCTGACCTGTTGGCGCGGTCGCAAAAATTCCTGGCAGAGCACCCGGACTTAAAGTGGATTGAAGGCTTTATGTTCGATATCAATGGTGTGCCGCGAGGGAAATGGTTGCCGGCAGAAGCTGCCGAGAAATTGCTCAAGGGTAGCCTGCAAATGCCGCGCAGTGCAGTCAGCCTCGATATCTGGGGGCGGGATATTGAAGATAGCCCGCTGGTCTTTGCCAGTGGAGACAGCGATGGCGTTTGTTTGCCCGTATCCCCGATTGCCCATGCACCATGGCATCGTGAATCCACTGGCCAGTTGCACATGCAACTTCACGAGGCGGATGGTTCCACTCTCTACGCCGATCCCCGCAGCCAGTTGCAGCGCGTGGTAGAGCGCCTTGGCAAGTTGGGTTATACCGCAGTGTGTGCTACCGAGCTGGAATTCTACCTCCTCCGTGATGAGGTGGATCACTTGGCGCGCCCGCGCCCGGTTAGCGACAACGATGCTGAGCTGGTACCGTCCACTGACGTTTACGATCTTTCTGAACTCAATGCGCAGCGGCACTTCTTTGCTGATGTGCGGGCTGCCTGTGAAGAGCAGGGGATTCCTGCAGATTCGGTATTGTCTGAATGTGCGCCCGGACAGTTTGAAATCAACCTGTTGCACAGTGCCGACCCCGTTAAAGTGGCCGATCAAACATTGTTGTTTAAACGCTTGCTCAAAGGTGTGGCACGCAGTCACGGCTTCCGTGTGAGTACCATGGCCAAGCCCTTTGGGGATCAGGCGGGTAATGGAATGCACGTGCATATGAGTTTGATCGACGCCAATGGCAAGAACGTTTTTGACGACGGTTCTGACACTGGCTCCGATTTACTGCGTTATGCCGCAGCTGGAATGCTGGTTACTGCCAATGATGCGATGGCGTTTTTCGCACCTCACAGCAACTCCTACCGCCGCTTCCAGGAGAGCTCTCACGCACCGCTGAATCTCTGCTGGGGCTACGATAATCGCACTACAACTTTGCGAGTGCCTGCCAGTGATCCTGTGGCGCGGCGTATTGAGCATCGCATTGCTGGGGCGGATGTGAATCCCTACTTGGTGTTGGCTGCGATTCTCACTGGCGTATGCCATGGCATTGAGAAGCAGATGGAACCGCCGGCGCCTGTGGAAGGTGATGCATATCAGGTAAAGAGTGAGAAACTCATCAATACCTGGAGCGGTGCTCTGGAGCAATTTGAGAATAGCCCATTGTGGCGTGAGTATCTCGATCCCCGCTTTGTGGAATTGTTCTCCCTGTTGAAACGACAGGAGCAGGCGGAGATAGCTGCCCGGGTTACCGATGTTGAATACCAGAGCTATTTGCATCGGGTATAAACATTGGCGGTGTGCTTTAACGCCGATTGCCGTTTTAGTGAACGGCTTTTACGACAGGAGAGTCAGAGGAGGTAATTCCTCTGCTATACCTAAATTTAAGTGCGTAATGTGCTTGAAACTCTCCTCCTGAAAGTGTGTTCGAGAAATCTGGCCCGCCATTTGGCGGGCATTTTTTATTCCCGATCTGTTTTTTCCCTTCCTGTTCCTATTCCTCCTGATCATAACTTGTGTCTATCGGTTAAGGCGCTCTGCCGTGTTGTCGCTATTTTGGCTTGCGGTCACACCCTTGGGCTAGGATACCAAGAGTGTGGACCGCTTCCGCCTAGCAGTCATTTCTCCGCCAGTGTATTCTTCCGCTTTACCAGCGAGGCACCCCAGACGGTCGTCTCTTAGACGTTGGCATTCGCAGAATGTCTGTGCGAGAGCGGATAATGTTATGGGGTATAAGAATATTGCAGATGGGGAAACTATGACCGCCTTGGGAAATTGTGCAGACGGTCCAACGGCTGGCGAGACGCAGCCACTAAAAATATGCCTTTTGGGGTATCGCAGCAATCCACACAGTGGTGGTCAGGGCATCTACCTGCGCTACCTGAGTAAAGCACTGGTTGATGCCGGTCACTCCGTGGATGTTATTTCTGGCCAGCCCTACCCAGAACTCGATGAACGCGTAAAACTCATCAAAATGCCAGGGTTGAACCTCTATGAAGTTGAGCGTCCAGCACGGGCCTTGAAGCCTCGTCACTTGCTGTCGTGGGCGGATTTTTTTGAATGGTGGAGTAAGCTTACCGGCGGTTTTGCCGAGCCTTATACGTTTGGCCGTCGGGTAAATAAATACCTGCGCAAGCACGGCAAACAATACGACATTGTTCACGATAACCAATCACTCTGTTACGGCTTGCTGGATATCGAGAAAAATGGATTGCCTGTTGTCGCGACAATTCATCACCCCATTACCCGGGATCGTCAACTGGCATTAGATGCCGCCCCCGATTGGCGTTTTCGTTTGCTGGTACGTCGCTGGCATAATTTTTTGAATATGCAGATCAAGGTATCGCGGAAACTTCGCCATATCGTGACAGTTTCCAGGCAATCTGAGCGGGATATCATTGAGCAGTTTGGCGTAGCTCCCGAACAGATTCACCTAATTTACAACGGTATTGATACCGAATTATTTAACCCTGGGGGCGAGAATAAGCGCTTGCCTCTGCGAATTATGACTACCGCATCGGCAGACCAGCCGCTCAAAGGTCTGCGCTTTTTATTACAGGCGTTGGCGGAATTGCGACAGGAATATGAAAACATAGAGTTGTTGGTGGTTGGCAAATTACGCGAAGGCGGCGCCACGGAACGCTTGCTTCACGATCTGGATCTTCAAGATAAAGTTAAGTTTGTCTCGGGGATCTCTAACGAAGAACTGGTCGATAATTACCGCAGGGCTACAGCAGTAGTTTGCCCATCGCTCTACGAAGGTTTTGGTTTGCCTGCCGGGGAGGCAATGGCATGTGGTGCCCCAGTAGTATCCAGTGATGGAGGTGCATTGCCCGAAGTGGTTGGGGATGCAGGAATCGTGGTTCCTGCAGGCAATCACGAGGCTTTGGCCAATGCTCTGCGCCAGGTTTTATCCAGTGAAGCGCTGCGCAAAGAGCTCAGCGAGAAAGGTCGTCAGCGCATTGAGAATAAGTTTTCCTGGAAAATTGCTGCAGAGAGTTTGGTGAAATATTATCGGGAAATTCTCGGACATTCCCTGGCGGAGCAACCCAGTAATCATGAAATAGAAACTCCGAATATGCGCAGTGCGGAGGCCGCTTAATGATTACCGTAGATCCCCAGCACTTAAACCTTCGCCCGGGCCAAAAAGTCCTCGACCTGGGGTGCGGCGAAGGGCGCCATTCCATTCATTTGATGATCACCGATGAGGTTGATGTTTACGGCATTGACCTGTGTTTTGATGATGTGCGCACTGCCAGTGAGCGAGCAGAACCTTTCCGCTCCCCCGAGCATTCAAAAGGTCGCTTGCAGTTCGGAGTTGCCAATGGCTTGCAACTACCATTTGCCGATGGGAGTTTTGATGTGGTTATTTGCTCAGAGGTACTTGAGCATATCCCCGACTACAAGTCTGTCCTGGCTGAGATTGATCGGGTTTTAAAACCCTCCGGTATTTTTGCCGCGACAGTACCGGCCTTCTTTCCCGAGTGGGTGTGCTGGAAACTCAGCGATGAATACCATCAGGTTGAGGGGGGGCATGTCCGAATATTCCGCGAGCGCGAGCTGCGAGAGGATATTGAAAAGCTGGGACACCACTATTTTGCCCGGCATAAGGCCCATGCATTACATGCACCTTACTGGTGGTTAAAGTGCTTGTTTTGGGACAAGCCCAATTCCCGTTTGGTCTCCGCCTATCACCGCTTGTTGGTATGGGACCTGATGAAGAAGCCGGCCTTTACACAGGTTCTCGAAAAACTATTAAACCCGCTGTTGGGAAAAAGCATTGCTCTCTACTTTGCGAAACCTGCCGGTTCGACACAACGAGTAGATACGCCCCTCTCCCTGCCTGAGGGAGCTGAAGCATGAGTAAAGTTTCTGTGCCGACAAAAGCTTCAGGCCTGTTCCCAGAAGGATTTATCCAGGATAGCGCCGCCTACATTCTCTCCCAGCAGCTCCCCGATGGCTCAATTCCCTGGTTCAAAGGGGGTTATGCCGATCCCTGGGATCATGTCGAGGCCGCTATGGGACTCGCTATTGCTGGAGAGTTCAGTGCCGCTGACAACGCTTATTGCTGGTTGGCTGAGATACAGTTGGAGGACGGCAGCTGGTGGGCTGCTTATAAAGATGGCGACATTGACAACCGAGAGCGCCGTGAAACCAATTTTGTTGCCTATGTGGCAACAGGAATTTGGCAGTACTTTCTGATTAGTAGAGATACACTGTTTTTACAGCGCTATTGGCCGATGGTGGAGCGTGCAATCGAGTTTGTATTACGCTTGCAAACGGAATTTGGCGAAATTCACTGGGCGGTAGATTCAGAGGGTGCCCCTATGGAAGACGCCCTGATCACCGGTTGCTCTTCCATTTATAAAAGTCTGGAATGCGCAATTAATATTGCCCACCAGCTAGGGGTTGCTCGCCCCCAATGGATACTTGCCCGGGAAGCTCTGGGCGATGCGCTGCGCAATAAACCGGAGCGCTTTGATCGCACCTGGGAAAGCAAGGCGCGCTTTTCAATGGACTGGTTTTATCCAGTATTAACTGGTGCTTTTTCTGGTGAGGCGGCGCAGCTGCGTCTTCAGCAACGCTGGGATGAGTTTGTCGTGGCCGGTTTGGGTTGTCGCTGCGTCAGCGATGAGCCCTGGGTGACGGTAGCTGAGTCCTGCGAACTCACCATGTCCCTGATAGCTGCTGGGCAGCGTTCGCGGGCGGAAATTTTGTATCGAGGCTTGCACCGCTGGCAGGATAACGACGGGGGCTATTGGACCGGTTATGTCTATCGGGATGAGGCTATCTGGCCGGAGGAGAAAACTACCTGGACCGTTGGAGCCATGCTTCTGGCTGCCGATGCGCTCGCCAGATTAACGCCAGCGAGCGGTTTGTTTACATCGGTGTGCCTGCCCTCAAATACGGCGCAGGATTCCCAGGGTGTCGACAGTTTCGACAAGCTCGAATTGAGCGGAAGCCAGGGCTAGCTTGTAAATATCGTAGGGCGCCTGGCCGCCATCGGCGGGGTCCGGGAAAATATCGTGGATAGCCAGGTAGCCGCCGGGCACGATATGGCGGGACCAGCTGCGATAATCGGTCATGGCTGCTTCCAGAGAGTGGCCGCCGTCAATAAATACGAGACCCAAAGGGGTATTCCAGCAGCGTGCAGCTGTTGCGGAGGGGGCGACGACGGGAACAACCCAGTCATCCAATTCAGCTGCGCGAATATTCGCGCGGAAAGTGCGGAAACTGTCCATTAAATTGGCCTGGCCATCAAACAGCTCGGGATCGTGGTACTCCTCTCCGGGCTGGTGCTCCTCAGAGCCGCGATGGTGGTCCACAGCGAACAGGACGTTATCGGTCAGTTTACAGGCGCTGGCCAGGTAAATTGATGATTTACCGCAGTAGCTGCCCACCTCAAGACAGGGCCCCAGGGAGCTGGCTTCAGCTGCCAGGTGGTAGAGAGCTTCCCCTTCATGGGCAGCGAGGAATCCTTTAATTGCTCGAATATCAATAGGTAGTTTTAGAGACATGGGTAAACGCTTGCTATTCTTCGTGGCCGAAACACTAAACTGCCGCTAATACAAAAGCAATTGGGTTTTTATTCAGGGCTCCTTAAGCCCCAGGGAAAATAAGTAGAAATTAAAATATGCGTAAGGATCACAGGCCCTATTGGCTCAAGCGATTGCAATTGCATTGGCGCAAGTGGCGAACGGAGTATTTTCTTTTGCCGCAATTCGATGCTGTTGGGATTGAGCCAGAAGTGATGGACCCGGGTTCTGTCTATGTTTTTGGCGGAAATGTGCGGCTCGGAAATTACCCCCATTTAATCTCTAATGACGAGAAATGTATCCGATTTACCACATTTGGGCATAAGGGTGCTGAGGCGTCTATTACCATTGGTAATTTTGTACTGATTTCTCCGGGGGTGCGTATTTCTGCAGCTCAATCTATTGAGATTGGTGATGCCTGTATGATCGCTGCAAATGTGTATATTTCAGATTCCGATTGGCATGGGCTCTACAATCGTACGCGGCCCTTCCGTTGTACTTCCCCTGTGCGCTTGGGTAACAATGTTTGGATCGGAGATGGTGCAACCATCTGTAAGGGTGTCACTATCGGTGATAATTCTGTAGTGGGAGCCGGCAGCATTGTCACTAAGGATGTTCCTGCAAATACGGTTGTCGCCGGTAATCCGGCAAAACCCATTAAATCAATTAATCCCAAGCGGCGAATGATTACCCGCGAGGCATTATTTGCCGATGCTTTTCGCCAGGCGCATAATCTGGATGAATTGGATAAGATGATGTTAGGTGGCAATACCTTATTGGGCTGGTTGCGCTCGGTATTTTTTCCCCGCCGTGGCGATTGAATGTGTAAGTGCTAGGGAGCCCCTGAATAATTCCGTGATGCCTCTGGCTTTCAGAGTGGTTCACAATCAAGGCGCGGCTTTGTAGGAGTGTCCAGGCCTTTCAAGAAGTCGCAATGCGGAGTGTGGATCGCTCTGAAAGCCCCGTGGGGCGGGCTTTGAGGGCCACAGTTACTGCGTTGCAGCTCTTGCAAAGGACTAAGGCCATTCGCGGCGAGCTGCACCTAACCTCTGCAGCCTTCAAGTTCCGCAGAGATATTACGGAATTGTTCATAGGCTCCCTGGATGTGGAAGTATTAATGAAATGAAAAATAGAAAAAGTATTGTCCTGATTGGAATGCCCGGCGCCGGTAAAAGTACGCTGGGGGTGTTGTTGGCAAAGGAGCTGGCACTGGGTTTTACAGATACTGATGTTCTGATCCAGTCCAGGGAGGGCAAGACTTTGCAGCAAATCATGGCGGAAAGTGACTATCTAAACCTCCGCGCTATTGAAGGGGAGGTTTTAGCTGAGGCTATTCTTCCCAATGATGTTATTGCCACTGGAGGCAGTGCAGTTTATAGCGAAAAGGGTATGGAGAACCTGCGCAACCAGGGCCTGGTGGTGTTTCTCCAGTGTTCAGCCGAGGAGCTGCGCCGGCGTATTCACAATTATGAGAGCCGTGGCATCGCCAAGGCACCCGGGCAGTCTTTCGCGAGTTTATTTGAAGAGCGGCAGGCCCTCTACAGGCAGTATGCAGAAATCACAATTGATTGTGATGGCAAGTCTCTGCAGGAAGCGCTTGACCACTTGCTCAAAGAGCTGCGGGAGTTTGCCGGGTAGTTGCTATCTTTGCAGTAAGCCCCGAGCCTTGAGGCAAGGGGCTTTACTTTTCACACTTTTGGCTTAAAGTGGCAGCTGGGTGGTGTACTTAACCTGCTTGAGGGCAAAGGTGGAGTTGACTGATGCCACGTTTGGCAGATGCACCAGGGAGCGCTTCAGTAGTTGCTCATAGTGCTCCACGCTATCCACTACCACGCGCAAGACATAGTCTTTGTCCCCGCTGGTTGAATAGCACTCTACCACCTCCTGGACATCCTGAACGGCTGATTCAAAGTTATTCAGGGATTCCTCATCGTGATTGTGAATGGTAACGTAACAGTATACGGTAACACCCAAATCCAGTTTTCGAGGGTCTAACAGAGTAACACGGCCACGGATAATGCCTTCGGCTTCCAATCGCTTGATTCTGCGCCAGCAGGGAGTGTGCGAAAGACCGACTTTGTCGCCCAGCTCTGCCATGGAGTAATCTGCATTCTCCTGCAGCGCTCGCAGAATCTTACGGTCAAAATCATCCAGGTCTGTCGAACGCTTCATAAAGACTCCTATCCTATAAAATTTATATCAATCGAAACTTCTATCACAAATTTACGCATATTTGCGTGAATAAAGCAATGCTCTATTGCGCTTAACGAACTAGTATGACCTGACTAAACCGTTTCGGGATAGGTGCAGGGTGCCTCCAGCCGCTCCGGGACTTTGCGGCAGATATAAAAACAGGCGCTCCTGGCCACAGAAAACGGGCTATTCGGAAGAATAATGACTAATAACTCGGACCGGGTTTCGAGAAGAATAATTAACCGGAAGTAGGTGTATGACTGAAAAAGTAACCAGTCCTCTAGGTACTGCGGATTCCCAGGTAAAAAAACAGGTTTCACTGGACGACCGCTACACCATGCTCAAGGGCCGCGTGCTCCTCTCAGGTATCCAGGCCCTTGTGCGCTTACCCATAGACCAGATGCGAATGGACCGGGATCGCGGTCACAACACCGCGACTTTTATCTCCGGTTATCGGGGGTCACCCCTGGGTGGATATGACCTGCAGCTATCCAGAGCAAAAAAACTGCTCGATGAGCACAATATCCGCTTTCAGCCCGGGGTGAACGAAGAGCTGGCGGCGACAGCGGTGTGGGGCTCCCAACAAGTGGGGCTGTTTCAGGGCGCAGAAGTAGATGGTGTCTGTGGTATTTGGTATGGCAAGACGCCGGGTGTCGACCGATCCTGTGATGCGTTTCGACACGCCAACGCGGCGGGCTCTTCTCCCAAAGGTGGTGCGCTGATTGTTGCCGGTGATGATCACGGCTGTAAATCATCGTCCTATCCCGGGCAATCTGAATTTGCCTTTGTCGATATGCATATCCCGGTACTTAACCCTGCAACCGTGCAGGAAGTACTGGATTATGGCCACTACGGACTGGAGCTGTCGCGTTTTAGCGGTTGCTGGGTGGCAATGATCACCCTGGCAGAAAATATGGACAGCTCTGCAACTGTAGAAGTGGATCCGGAGCGGGTTAAGTTTCACTACCCGGATATTGAGCGTCCGGAGGGTGGCTTGAATATACGCAAGCAGGATAACCCCCTCGAACAGGAAGAGCGCCTGTGGCGCTACAAGCGTCCCGCAGCTTTGGCCTTTGCCCGCGCCAATAAACTCAACAAGGTGATATTGGAAAACCCTGAGGCGAGCCTCGGCATCGTCACTACCGGTAAGGCCCACCTGGATTTGATGCAGGCCTTCGAAGATATGGGTATCGATGAGCAAAAGGCCAAGCAGCTCGGGATTCGAATCCTCAAGGTGGGTATGACCTACCCGTTGGATGTGCCGGGTATCCAGGAGTTTGCCCGAGGCCTGGATACGCTGCTGGTGCTCGAAGAAAAGCGAAGTCTGATGGAAGTGCAGCTGAAAGAGGAGCTGTATAACGTCCACGTTAAGGACCCGAATTTTCCGCGTATTCTCGGCAAAGTGGATGATAGTGACCAACCGCTGATGCCGGCTTATGGCGAACTGTCTCCGGCGATTATCGCCCAGGTATTGGGCTTTGTTCTGGGGGAGGGCAAGTTGGATGAGGGCGGTAAGCACCGCTTGATGCGCCTCAATGCACTGGCTGAACGGATTTCCCAGCAGGTGGGCTCAAGTGTGTCGCGCCTGCCTATGTTCTGTGCCGGCTGTCCCCACAACCGTTCCACCAAGGTGCCAGAGGGAAGCCGGGCCCTGGCGGGTATTGGCTGCCACTATATGGCCCAGTGGCTTGATCGGGAAACTTATACCTTCACCCAGATGGGTGCCGAGGGTGTTAACTGGGTAGGGCAGGCGCCGTTTACCAGTGAAAAACATGTCTTTGTAAACCTGGGGGATGGCACCTACTTCCATTCCGGCATTCTGGCTATTCGCGCCTCAGTGGCCGCCAAAGTCAATATCACCTACAAAATTCTGTTTAACGATGCGGTTGCCATGACCGGTGGCCAGCCCCACGATGGGGAGTTGGCGCCGGATATGATCTGCCGTCAGGTTTTGGCGGAAGGGGTGCAGAAAGTTGTTCTGGTGATGGATAACCCGGGCAAATATAAAGGTGCACTTTCCTTTCCCAGTGAAGTTGAAATACATCACCGGGATTACCTCCCTGTCGTAATGAATGAGCTGCGCGAAGTCGAAGGCTGTACAGTCATTATTTATGACCAGACCTGTGCCACCGAACTGCGTCGCAAGCGCAAGCGCGGATTGCTTCCAAAAGCTGAAGGGCGCCCATTTATCAATGAGCTGGTCTGTGAGGGCTGCGGGGATTGTGTCCAGCAGTCGAGCTGTATCGCCGTGGAGAAAGTGGAGACGGCACTGGGGGATAAGCGGCGGGTTAACCAAACCGGCTGTAACCAGGACATGTCCTGTGTCAACGGTTTCTGTCCCTCATTCGTAACGGTAAAAGGCGGCAAGATTGCCAAGGGGGCTGGGGTCGGCGATGTGTTGCGAACTGAAGCTGCCAAGTTGCCTTCGCCTCAGCTGCCGGAATTACAACAACCTTATAATTTCCTGGTCACTGGCGTTGGCGGTACCGGTGTTGTGACCATTGGTGCGCTGCTAGCGATGGCTGCACATATTGAAGGCAAGGCATGCAGCACACTTGACCAAACGGGGTTGGCGCAGAAGGGGGGGGCGGTTTATTCACATATTCGCTTTGCGGCTGATCCCCAGGCTTTGCAGGCGGTGCGTATTTCTGACGGTCGCGCCAATGCCCTGATGGCCTGTGACTTGATTGCTGCGGGTAATGTCGCGGCCTGTCTTGTTAAACTGGACGAGTCACACAGCCGTGCGGTTGTGAATACACATTTGAGCCCGACGGCGGCAACAGTTCTCGGGCGTGAAGACGTGCATTCACCCCAGGCAGTCTTAGACACAGTCAGCAGAGCGGTAAATGAAATTAGCTCTGTAGAGGCGCATCGCCTGACCAAGTCCGCTTTGGGGGATACTCTCACCGCAAATATCTTTATGCTTGGATATGCCTGGCAGAAAGGGCTGATTCCGCTGACTGAAGCCTCTTTGCTTGAAGCTATTCGAATAAATGGTGTAGCTGTGGAGGGTAACTTGCAGGGATTTGCTGCAGGACGTTTAGCAGCAGAAAATCGAAAAGCGTTGGATAAGCTGCTCACCCCTGAGAAAGCTGCGGTGGAGGTACCGAAAACCCTCGAAGCGTTAGTTGCTCATCGGGTGGAGCACCTTACCGGTTATCAGAATGCAGATCTCGCCGACCGTTACCGCAGTCTGGTAGACACTGTGAAATCTGCCGAGATTTTAAAAGTGCCCGGCAATCTACAGTTGGCTGAGGTCGTTGCGCGGAATTACGCGAAGTTACTGGCCTACAAGGATGAATACGAGGTGGCCCGCCTGTACACCGATAGCCGATTTATCGAATCACTGAAAGAAAATTTCAGTGGTGATTTTACTCTTGAGTTCAATTTGGCTCCCCCGCTGTTGGCACGGTTCGACAAAGGCTTGGGGCGTCCCCGCAAAATGAAATTTGGCGGTTGGATGTATAAGGCATTTGGTGCTCTGGCGAAGTTGAAGTTCTTGCGCGGATCGGCGCTTGATATCTTTGGATATACCGCAGAGCGCAAAATGGAGAGGCAGCTGATATCTGAATATGAAGAGTTGGTTAAGAAGGTTTTGGATCAATTGGATTCGCAGAATCATGCTGCCGCAGTCGAGCTGCTTCAATATCCAGATACCATTCGAGGCTACGGTCCAGTAAAAGAGGCCAATGTTGAGAAAGCAAAGCAGCAACGGGATATCGCATTAAACCGTTTTGAAAACCCGGTCAGGGACATAGAGCTTTCAGCGGAAGTTGAGGTTTTTGACCCTGCCAGGGCACAGCAAGTGGGGTAATAATCGGTTTGAATGAGTGGCTTGAGGGTTTCCTTAAGCTGCTCGATAAGTTCTACCAAACCCCTTGTAAACGCACGGCGAATTGATTGGTTTGATCTCCAGTAAAGTCGTCGTCACCTAGAGTGATATTCATCATAACTCGGACTTTCGGGTTGAAATAATAGTTGACCCCAAATGTGAAATTGCTGGCCCGCAGCTGGTGGAAATCCCGATTCTCTATTGTCGTGTATCTTGCGGCAACTTCCCAGGCCCCCTCTGGGGGGGATGGTTTTATTGACTTGAATGTCCCTTTCTTGGAATCGTAGGCTTTATGTTGCCCGGTAATTGCCCAGCTCCCCATAATGTACCAGGCGTGGACATCCTGACCGCCTATAAAGCACCCGGTTAACAGATCGCAAAAAAAGCTCGGTGGTAAACCGAAAAACTCCTCATACGTCAATTCAGAGAGATATATCTTCCCTGTAAAGTGACCGTATGCATACTCGGCCTGTGCAAATAGAGGGCCGTAAGTCGCTGCTAACTCGAAGCCGGTAATGTTGACCCGTCCCCCGGCGTCTCCCAGAAAAAACTCATCATCGCCGAACTCACCAAAGAAGTTAGATGATCCGCCAGGGGTGATAGCTATAAGTTGCTCTGGGCCACGTCGTCCTGCATAGGCAACTTCAGCAATAATATCGGGAGTGTCTTGATTGGCTTTCTCGTAACTTCGAGATATACCTAGATGCACAGTTGATAAGGGGGCGTTTATTGGGGCCCAAGTCAATCGTGCAGCAGTACCAAACCCTGAATTTCTCGGGTCGCCCGGTTCGCGGAGATTCATCAGGTTTAGGCCGAGGGTGTAACAACACCAATGTGTATGCCAACCTATTCCTTGTTGTCGGCCCCGCCCACTGTATATTCCTGCGGCTGAAGTGAATGCTCGCTCCATCAGCACCAAGTCATTGGAACTGGTAAGTTCATTAATTGAGCGGCTTGGCTTGAAATTACCGATGGTGAGTTTCCCGTTGTAAAACTGAGTTGCCAGGTATACGTCGCGAAGGCCTCCTGCTCCATCACTGGCAAAGTCCCGTTCGAGCTTGTAATCCCACTTCCAAAGTTTGCCTTTCATTGTTAGGCGAACTCGGCGAAAGTCTGTTGTGTTGACAGGGTCTTCCAGGTCTTTATCAAAAATATAAGTATCGAAGTGAATTCTTCCGCCAAGCTGTGCGGAGAAGTTCCCATCGTCGGATACGATTTTCAGCCCACCTTTTGTTTCGGCTTCATCAGCAATGACCTGAAAGTTAAATAAAAGAATTGAAATGACACAGTATGCTCCCCAACATTTCATTGGACGCCTCTTGTTGAGAGTTGTCATTGGCCACGGAAAAAGTGCTATTCGAGTTTAGCAATAGAAAAGGTTGGGGCGCAGGAGGGTATTAGAGAGGGCGCAGAATGTCTGCGCCGAAGATTATTGGCAAAACGGTGAATTAAAGACGCTCTAACTTGTAGCCTCTGTCGCCTAAGAATTCAATAACGCTACGATCGCCAACCAAGTGGCCAGCGCCGACAATAACAAATAAGGATTGGTAATTCGGTCCCTTCATGGCAATTTTTTCGGCCATCTTTTCATTACGCTTAAAGAATAGCGTGTCGTAAAGAGGTTTATATTCAGGGTTTTCAGTCAAGCCGTCGAGGATAATGAGGCGGTTTAGTGCTTCCTCATCACCTCGCTTCCATGCGCCGGTGAGCTTGGGTAAAAAAGATGGAATATTTCCAATTTGCTCAAGGGTTTGCTGGAAGAGCAATGCTGGGTTATCCAGGCCATTTAGCAATTGGAATTGTTGTAGTACTCCTTCTAATTCCAGGATGGGTCTGTCATCTTTTTTGGCTTTTAGCAGGAAGTGCCTATCAATACCGAGCTCAGGATTGAGGCCGTGGGCCTGCATCTCCATCATGCTTATAGAGATCATGGCAATGGCGGGGCGCTGCCGAATAAACATAGCTTCGGGCATATTTCTCTTTTGCATCCAGGACTTCAGTTGGCTATACAGCTCGGGTGGTAATTCGTCCTTCAGTGTGCGCTCGCCCTGGTAGACAGACTCCATCAAGATCCGTTGCTGTAACAGGCTGTCACCTTCGGCGGCGAGGATATCGGCTTCGACGGCAATTGCATCACTTTCGGCATAGGCTTGTTCAATTTGTGGGCGAAGAGGGTAAAAATCCTCTGTTGCCAAGTGCACAGAGCCTAATAAATAAACAGTCTTATCATCTTTGGTTGCTTTCCAGAAGATGCCTTTATCAGTCTCGGCAGCTGAAGCCCCTGCAGTGAGTAGAAGCAGTGTAAAGGTGAGCAAGAAACTTATTTGTCGGTGAAGCATTGTCAGGTCCTGAGTGGTTTGCCTCTGGGAATACTATCACTAACGCTTTCAGCTGCCATGGGGAGCTATCGAGTTCAGGAAATAGAGTCTCTGGATTGTGAATTAGTGACGACAGGCTGGGAAAATTTCCGGCATGGAGTCAAAATAGACCTTTTGGTTTACTGCCACGGAAGTCAAATTGAAGGTTGTACAGTTTTTGCCCAGTTTAGAGCTTGGGGTCACGGCAACTCTAGCGCTTGAGTTTGCAAATGAGTTGGTCAAGAGAGGCCACGAGTCACTGGTGATTTCTGCCGGCGGGCCACTGGAGGCACGGTTTCGTCTTCATGGCAGCGAGCATGTCAACTTCCCCAAAATCAGTGAGTCAGTGTGGTCTCTACGCCATAAATCTCGCCTGCGTAGAATTCTGGCGGAGTTACAACCGGATATTGTTCATACTTATGGCCGTTCAACCGCCTTTCTTACTTGGCGGGCTCTAAAGCGCGAACCAGCAGGTAGCCGCCCCAAGCTGGTGCCTTTGGTGGATCAATATTTGTCAAACAGCTACTTCAATAAAGGTGTGGCCTGTGGTGATGGGATTATCGCAACTTCACAGGGGATTGCGGAGCACCTGAAGAAGTCCTCCACTCGATTTACTGAAAAGTCGATAGAGATTATTTATCGCGGCATCAATATTCGCGAGTTTGATAATGAAAAACCTGTGGCAAGCCAGTGGCAATTAAAGCTTTTAAATAGCTACCCCCAGTTGGAGGGAAAAAACTGGTGGTTGATGCCGGGGGTTATCTCTGCAAGTGACGGGCAGGAAGCATTTCTACATATGTTTGCACAGGCTGCTGCACAAAGAGATGATATCCATGGAGTGATCGTAGGGCGCCTGGCAGATAATGATTTGCGCTACCTGAAAAAACTGGAAGCGCTTGCGCAGGACTTGAATCTTGGAGGTAGGGTTACTTTCCTTGGTGAGCGCCGCGATATGCGTGAGCTGTATGCAACTTCCCAGTTAGTTTTTCATCTTGCCAAAGAGGGGGATGAAAGTGGAAAGTACTCCAAAGAAGCGCTGGCGATGGGGCGTCCGGTAATTGCCTATTCCGATGGCTGTGCGGGGGAGGTTTTACAGAAATATTTTCCCGATGGTTTAGTGCGGCGGGGTGACATGACGGCTCTGGTCGAATTGAGTTTAAATCTTGTTAGCCGGCCAAGCACTTTGAATTCACAAGATTTTAGCTATGCGGTTGCCGCGGATAAAACTGTAGTTTTTTTTCAGGGTCTTTTAAATTGATTAAAGCCTGTGTTCAATTGTGCGAATATCCAGAAAAATATTTAATGGTTTAGCGGCTAAAAGTTAAAGTGCCCATTTAATGAGGCAAAATCAAAACCAGGGTTTGGCCTGTTGGTTCTGGCATTAGAAAAGTGGCTGTAGCGTAAAGATAAAACGTGGCCTCTGGAAAAGCGGTACCCAAAAGCAAAATGCAGGGCGAAATTGAGTTTGGTACTTAGCTCGATATCACCGAAGTTCTTTTGGCTCAAATAAGATGCGCCCGCACCAGCTTCGGCAAATCCGCCCTGTAGTTCACTGCGGGGATACCAGCGCAGAATAGGTTTTATTTCAAAAATATTTTGCTGCTGGTTTTCACTTTGGTGCTCGGTTCGCATACGGGAGTAACTGCCTTGTCCCCACCATTGAAGGGAGTTATTACCAATACTAAAAGAAGACAGTAGGTGGGAGTAGCTAAATCCGGCCATTTCCGCGGCCGAGATTGATCGAAACTGCATCAATTCATTTCCTAATCCTTTGCCGGCACTTGCAATAAACTCGGACTCCGCATAGGTCAGAGGAGCCAGAAGGAGTCCGCCGGCAAAAAAATAGGCACAGTATTTATAAGTGCTGTATTTTTCGTTAAAGGCCACTGATTTGCGCATAACTTCGCAGTAATTACTGATAGAGCTGTTTTAAAGACTAGTGGGAAAGGGTTCGATGGCAAGTTCAAAAAGAAGGCTTGCCATCGGCTTCTTCCTTTCTTATCGCCACTGCCGTTTCAGTTGCCGGAGTGCGTCAGAATGTAGTTGTCGTGCCCGTTCCTGGCTAAGCCCTAATTGCTCACCAATAACTCGAAAAGAGCAGTCTTTGTCAGAAATTAATCCGTACCTCAGATTAAGGACTGTCCTTTGTCTTGCGGGAAGGCGGGAAACAGCTTCTCGGAGGCGCTGAGCCAGCTCCTGGTTGGTTACCAGCTCGTCCGTATTGTAAAGCTCATCTGCAGGTGCGTAGTCCAGTCTGGTACTGCTCTGGTCATCTGCTACTGGGTCATCCAGTGATCCGGTGGGTCCTGGTAGTTTTAACAGGCTTTGAATTCTCTCGATGTCCAGTCCCGTATGGCGGGCCAGGTTGTCATCGGATGCAGGTTGCCCTAGGGCGCGGACTTCGCCAATGGCCCTGTAAATTGCCCTCAGGTCATCCTGGACGTTGGCAGGTTGTCGGACGAGATCTTCATTGCGGCGAAGGGCCAGCTGAATTTCTTGTTGAATCCACCAATAGGCATAGGTGGAAAAACGGTATCCCATTTGAGGCTTGAAGCGCTCAATTGCTTTCATTAGCCCAACATTGCCCTCTTGTATTAAATCGATAAAGGGAACAGATGGGTTGCGAAAGCGTTTCGCAATAGCAATAACCAGGCGAAGGTTGCACTGGATCAGTTTTTTGCGCTGTTTTTGAAACCGCTGTAATAGCCCGGTTAATCTGCTGCGATTGCGTCTATCCAAATACTCGCATGAGAGAAGTGCTTCTGTGTGGGCAATGATTAATCCGTGGTCGTAGGCGCCAGTGCTGCCCCGTTGCTCTACACCCTCGCTACGCAGCTGGACCAGTTCGGTACCGCTTTCCTGGAGGGTGGAAATCAGCTTTTCCTCCAGGTCGCGTAATAGGCAAGTGGTGCTGTGCTCTTCCTCCGGAGTTAAAAGCTCAAGCCTGTACAGGTGCTTGAGGTAGCTCTGCATTGGGGTGGTGCCGCTCTCGGAGAGGGAGTCGCCCGTTGCGTGAATCTCTTCCACATCAGGGTCTTGCGCGACCTGTGGGTCGGTCTCGTTAGCACCCTGGCAGGAGTCAGAGAGTGGTTCGCCTGTATCCTTCAGCCATTCTTCATCCCTTGAGTAAAAATGTTCTCGGGACAAGTGCTTAAACCTTCTGTTGGCTGTGTAAGTACTACACGCTGTTTAGTCTCTCAAGGCGCTAATGGCGCCTATTCCTTTCTCACTATAGAAGAGTGTTGTTGAAAGCGCCTCGGCTAGATGTGACTGCAAAGTAGTGGAGGGGCGGCGGGCAAGGATATATCCCCACCTGCCGGATGCTGGATTGAGCAGGTGTTACTTTATACGTTTTACGCGGAGCTTGTGGCCGCCGTCAGACGGCACCATAAAGAAGGAACCGAATAGGGCTCGTTCTAGAACTACTGCGTCGCCGATTTTCCAGTTAACCCCTCTTGAATCACTTTGTTTCCACAGCTGGCCGTTATCAAGAGTGATAAGGCGTTTATCGTGAGCTGCCATTTTAATGGCGACAATTTTCGCTTCGATTTGCTCGGGAGCTTCTTCGGATATACGTTTCTGCTCTTGGCCAAACTCTTTAATTGCATGTTGATCAAGTGAGTTGGCTAACTGGTCATAGCATGCGAGTCGACCATCTACTGGCTTGATCTCGGAGCAGGATTTTATTTGGTCCTTGAGGGAGCTTGAGAATGCTAATGGGGCAAAAAGTGTCAGTAGGGCAAATACAATAAATGCTTTCATGGTTCAGGTTGTCGACTTATTTGCTAATTATGACTTTTATTCTGCCTGACATGATCGATGTGAACAAATAAATTTGGGAAAAGGCTCACACTTTTCGGCTTTCCAACATGAAAGAATTTGCGTAATAGCACAGGTTGAGCAGGACGCTGCCTCAAAGGTTGATACAAGTAGGTTAATGTGCAGGTGGTGGTGCCAGGAATGATGACTAATTACTGATTAAATTGCTAAAAACTATCAGTCTGAGCTAATAAATAAAACTAAACTATCCAGGGGCGGAAAAATGAAGGGGTTGCTAAAACCGGTAGCACTGTTTGCTGTTGTGATTGGGTATGTATCTTGCGAGGGAATAAACCTCCTTGTGTCTGATCGGTCTGTGGCCCATGCCGTAGGAGTTGTATTTAGTGAGCGTGATGAGCAGTCCGTAGATTACAGCCAGTATTCGGGAGACTCCCAGGATATAGAATTGTTTGATGACTCGGATATGTTGGAATTTGATGGAGATGTATTTGCCGATGCGCCAGAGCATATGCCACCACCAGGCGAGGGGGCGGGCGGTAACGATGGTGATGAAAAGGGTTTTGGCGAATAGCTGCTGGGCCCAATTTATATAGTGCTTTAATGGGCAGAGCCTCGAGATTGCAACTCCAGGCCTGACCCAAAGATCAGAGTGTTTATTTCTTTTGTGCGCTGAAGTGCTTTCCGCTCACGGTTCTGCTTTCATCGCCCATCAAGTACAGATAGGTGGGCATGATATCTTCTGCGGAGGTCACTGACTGCGGGTTTTCCGCCGGGTAGGCGGTTGCTCGCATTGTTGTTCGGGTTGCTCCGGGGTTTAGGGTGTTCACGCGAGTATTGGAAACCCCTTCGAGTTCATCAGCAAGTACCTGCATTAACCCTTCAGTAGCGAACTTTGATACGGAATAGGCTCCCCAGTAGGCTCTCCCTTTGACCCCCACGCTGGAACTTGTAAAAACAATAGACCCCGCTTCCGACTCCTCCAGCAGGGGCAGCATTGCTTTTGTTAGGCCGAATGCAGCATTGACATTGACCTGCATTACCTGTTGCCAGGTGTTGAAATTGTAATTCCCGACAGGGGTGCGTTGCCCGAGTAGGCCGGCATTGTGTAAGAGTCCATCCAGGCGGCCGAACTCGGTGCGAATAGCTTCGGCGAGGTTTTCAAAATCTTCTATTTTGGCCGCGGCGAGGTCCATGGGGAAAATGGCTGGTTGTGGTCCACCGGCAGTCTCAATTTCGTCATAGACCGTTTCTAATTTGGGGGTTGTACGGCCAAGCAAAATTACCGTTGCGCCGTGAGCAGCAAAAGTCTTAGCTGCAGTTTTGCCTATGCCGTCTCCGGCACCGGTGACAAGAATAATTTTGCTCTTTAAAAGGTCGGAGGGCGCTTGGTAGTCGCCGACAAAGTCTGACATGAAATATCCCGATACTTTCACCAGGCCTGGGTGCCCGGCGTTACTTCAAGTTTAAAAATAGTGTTGTTCTAGGAGGGGCCAAATTTCGTTGGCGGAATTTACCAGGTGGTCTGCTCCCCAGTTAGCGGGGTTGTCTGCGGAATCAATGTAGCCATATCCGCAGGCGATGGTGGGCATGCCGGCCTTTTGTCCCGCTATGATATCGCGCTTGTGGTCACCGATATAAATTGCTTCGGCAGGAGCACACCCAATTTGGCTACAGGCTAAAAATAGGGGCTCGGGGTCCGGCTTGGACTTACTGACATGGTCTGGGCAAACAATTGCGGAGGCTGGGGGCAGGTGTGTAAATGCCTCCATGAGCGGAGTGGTAAATGCCTCCGGTTTGTTGGTGACAATCCCCCATGGAAGGTTGTTGTCAACTAGGTTGTCTAGCAGGCTTTCGATGCCGGGAAAGGTCGTTGTCTTCTCTGCGAGGTGTGCAAGGTAGAGGTCCAGTAATCTTTGCAGCAGCCCGGGAAACGCGGGATCATTTTCTTCTTTGTTAAACCCCAGTGTAACCAGTGCCCTGGAACCATTGGAAACAGTCCCGCGGATTGTCTCGTCGGGGAGCGGGGGCAGTTGCTCCTGTTGGCGCAGTTGATTTAATACAACAATAAAATCTGGCGCTGTATCAAGCAGGGTACCATCGAGGTCAAATAAAACAGCTTTCATTTTGCAGTTCACTTATTCTGGTTTGCTGGCATACATCAAATAATTGACGTCGACATCCCGGGGATTCAATTTGTAGCTGCGGGTAACCGGGTTATAAGTCATACCGGTTATATCGCACGCTTCCAGGGACTCATCGCGCAGCCAGGCGCCCATTTCTGAGGGGCGAATAAACTTACTGTATTCATGAGTGCCCTTGGGCAGTAAGCGTAGGACATATTCTGCCCCAACTACGGCAAACAGCCACCCTTTAGGGGTGCGGTTGATCGTGGAGAAAAATAGTTTGCCACCGGGTTTTACCAGTTTTGCACAGGCGCGAATGACAGAAGAGGGGTCTGGTACATGCTCAAGCATCTCCAAACAGGTGACAATATCAAAGCTCTCGGGCGCTTCTTCTGCCAGTTCCTCTACTGCCACTTTGCGATAATTGACGCTGACGCCACTTTCGAGAGCATGAAGTTTGGCGACATTGAGTGGGGCCTCCCCTAGATCGATGCCAGTGACATCGGCTCCCCTCTGTGCCATGGCTTCTGCCAGGATGCCACCACCGCAGCCCACATCGAGGAGCTTCTTACCGGCAACCGGAGCATACCCGTCAATGTAATTTGCACGCAGTGGATTGATTTCGTGTAGGGGTTTGAACTCGCCTTCCTTGTCCCACCAGCGGCTGGCAAGTTGCTCAAATTTGGCGATTTCTGAGGGATCTACATTGCTCATGAACTTCTCTGCAAACTCCGTCGCTCGTAACCGGCATTTTTCAGTGATTGGGCCGGAATCAGTTATCTAGCGTAAATTTCCGCTGATTCTATCACGCCATATTTGCGCCCGCTGGATAACCTCAGTTTCGTTTAAGGTTTGTAGCTGGCGCCCCTTTAAAAGTTGTCGCCCTGCAACCCAGACATCGCTGACATTGTGTCCTCCGTTGGCATAAATCAACTGGGACACTGGGTCATGCAAGGGCTGCTGTTCTAGACCGCCGAGATTGATAGCTGCAATGTCTGCGCTTTTACCTACTTCCAGGCTTCCGGTTATATCTTCAATTCCCAGTGCTTTGGCTCCGTTGATGGTCGCCATGCTCAGTGTCTGATGCGCGGGTAGGGCTGTTGCGTTCCCGCTAACAGCTTTTGCCAGTAGTGCGGCTGTGTTGGCTTCGGAGAACAGGTCTTGGGTGTTATTGCTCGCAGCGCCATCGGTGCCAAGGGATACGTTGATGCCGGCTTCCAGCATGTCATAAGTCGGGCAAAAGCCTGAGGCGAGTTTGAGGTTGGATGATGGGCAGTGAGAAACATGGGCGCCACTTGAACTCATTAGCTCAATGTCTCGTTGGTTAGTGGCCACCATATGTACACAAAGTGTCTGCGGCCCCAGCAGCCCAAGGCGGAATAGCCGCTCGGTGGGCCGCTCTCCAGTAGCGTTCAGGGCGCTTTCAACTTCAGCGTGGGTCTCGTGGAGGTGCATTTGCATGGGGATTTGCGCTTCAGCAGAGCAGACTGCAATTTTTTCCAGTGTTTTATCCCCCACGGTATAGGGGGCGTGGGGTGCAAATACCACTTCAATTCGATCGTGCGCTCGGTAATCATCGCGTAACGCCAATCCTTTGTGCAGGGCCTCATCGCTATTGCGGCTCCAGGGGGTTGGGGCATCCAGCACGGGGAAGGCAATATGGGCCCTGATTCCGCTCTCCCGCGCAGCAATGGCGACGGCTTCCGGAAAGAAGTACTGATCAGAAAAAGTGGTTGTACCAGAGCGCAGCATCTCGGCAATCGCTTGCCGGCTGCCGTCAGCTACAAATTGCGGACCTACCCAGCGTTGCTCTGTCGGCCAGATGTGCTGCTCCAGCCACTCTTTAAGGGGGCGGTCATCAGCGTAGCCGCGCAATAGTGTCATGGGCGCATGGTTGTGAGTATTAATTAACCCTGGAATCAGTGCGTGTTGCCCCAGGTCAACTTCATCTTTTGCCTTAAAACGAATTGAGGCCTCAGCTGTGGGTACCAGGGCAGAGATTTTGCCCTTCTCTATTGCGAGCGAACAATTTTCGTACACTTTTTTGTCGGGTACGACGGGTATGATCCAGCGCGCGTGGATCAGGGTATCGACAGCTTGTTGCATGGAGAGATATCTGGTGGCTGCTGTGGGGGTGTTTTACTGTAGCTGCAGTCATTGAGGGCGACAACTATGGTTTGCGCCGCAGTTGTATATCTCCGAGTCCTGCAGCTCCAAACATCTCAAACTATGGTAGAATCGCCCGCTTATCCCGGGCACAGTACGTACGCCCGCGCTATAAAAGGAACGCCGTAAGCCATGGGCGAATTAGCCAAAGAAATCTCTCCGATTAATATCGAAGAAGAACTCAAGCAGTCTTATCTCGACTATGCCATGAGCGTGATTGTCGGGCGCGCACTGCCGGATGTACGCGATGGCCTCAAGCCGGTACACCGCCGCGTGCTCTACGCGATGAGCGAGCTTAAAAACGACTGGAATAAACCTTACAAGAAATCAGCGCGTGTCGTTGGTGATGTAATCGGTAAATATCACCCGCACGGAGACACTGCGGTCTACGACACTATTGTGCGTATGGCGCAGCCGTTTTCTATGCGTTACACCTTGGTAGATGGCCAGGGTAACTTCGGCTCTATCGATGGTGACAGTCCAGCTGCCATGCGATACACCGAGATTCGTATGGATAAGTTGGCCCACGAGCTGCTGTCCGACCTCGATAAAGAAACTGTTAATTTTGTCGATAACTACGATGGTTCTGAGCAAATGCCGGAGGTATTGCCTTCCCGTGTGCCGAACCTCTTGGTCAATGGTTCCTCCGGTATTGCGGTGGGCATGGCCACCAATATCCCTCCCCATAATCTGGGTGAGGTGATCAAGGCTTGTCTGGCTCTGATCAATAATTCCGAGTTGACCGTCGACGACCTGATGGAGTACATCCCCGGGCCGGACTTCCCCACGGGCGCCATCATCAATGGCCGCGCCGGTATCCTGCTGGCCTACCGCACTGGCCGTGGGCGCATTTATGTGCGTGCCAAAGCAGATGTGATCCGCGATGACAAGACCAATCGCGAAACCATCATCATTACTGAGATCCCCTTCCAGCTGAATAAGGCGCGCTTGATCGAGCGTATTGCTGAGCTGGTGAAAGAGAAAAAGATCGAGGGTATCTCTGAGCTGCGCGATGAGTCCGACAAAGACGGCTTACGCGTAGTGATTGAGCTTAAGCGGGGAGAGCTGGGTGATGTGGTTCTGAATAACCTCTATTCCCAGACCCAGCTGGAAAGCGTCTTCGGTATCAATATGGTGGCCCTGGTCGATGGCCAGCCCAAGGTATTGAACCTCAAAGAGCTGCTCGAGCACTTTATTCGCCACCGCCAGGAAGTCGTTACCCGTCGTACGGTTTACCTGTTGCGCAAAGCCCGCGAGCGCGGCCATATTCTGGAAGGTCTGGCGATTGCCATCGCCAATATTGATCCGGTAATTGAGCTGATCAAATCTTCCGCCACGCCGGCAGATGCCCGCGAGGCGTTGCTGGCTAAAGGCTGGCCTGTGGGTAATGTACAGCAGTTCCTGGAACGGGCTGGTGCTGATGCCTGCCGTCCAGATGATCTGCCGCAAGAATTTGGTCTGCGCGACGACTCTTACTACTTGTCCCCGGCCCAGGCTCAGGCAATTCTCGAATTGCGCCTGCACCGCCTGACGGGCATGGAGCACGACAAGCTGTTGGCAGAATACCAGGATCGACTGGAGCAGATTGCAGAATACCTGCATATCCTCGGCAGCTTCGAGCGACTGATGGAAGTGATCCGCGAAGAACTGGAACAGCTGTCAAAAGACTTTAACGATGAGCGTCGTACCGATATCGTTGCGTCTCGCCAGGATCTGACCGTTGAAGACCTGATTACCCCGGAAGATAAGGTAGTAACTATCTCCCACGGTGGTTACGCCAAGAGCCAGCCGCTGACCGATTATCAGGCCCAGCGCCGTGGTGGTATGGGTAAATCCGCGACCCAGGTGAAAGACGAGGACTTCGTCGAACACCTGTTGATCGCCAACTCCCATGACACCCTTCTGTGCTTCTCCAATAAGGGCAAGGTGTACTGGCTGAAAGTCTACGAAGTGCCCACCGCTGGCCGAGCCTCCCGTGGTCGCCCAATGGTTAATATGCTGCCCTTGGAAGAGGGTGAGCGTATCAGCAGCATGATGCCGGTGTCCGAGTACGACGAAAATCACTTTATCTTCTTCACCACTGCCAATGGCACCGTGAAGAAAACCCCCCTCACCGCTTTTGCCCGCCCCCGCAGTGTTGGTTTGCGTGCAATTGAATTGGAGGAGGGCGATCGCCTGGTAGCCACTGCGATTACCGATGGTGAGCGCGATGTAGCGCTGTTTACCAGCGCCGGTAAAGCAGCGCGCTTCTCCGAGTCCAATGTGCGCTCTATGGGTCGTGTTTCCCGTGGTGTTCGCGGTATTCGCATGCAGGAAGGTCAGCAGGTTATCGCTATGGTTATCCCTGAAGAGGGTGGCTCTGTGATGATGGCTACTGAGAATGGTTACGGTAAGCGCACAGCTATCAGCGAATTCCCCACCAAGGGACGCGGTACCCAGGGTGTTATTGCGATCGCGGAAAGTGAACGTAACGGTGCCTTGGTTGGGGCCTGTCAGGTGCACCCAGGTGAGGAGATGATGTTGATCTCCGACCAGGGCACTCTGGTGCGTACCCGTGTTGATGAAGTGTCTGTACTTGGGCGCAACACGCAGGGGGTGCGAGTGATTCGCCTGAAGACTGGCGAGAAGCTGGTTGGTCTCGGTCGCATTGAAGAGACCGAAGATGACGGTGAAGAAAACGGTGGGGAAGAGTGACCCACCGCTCCAGACCACTAAGAAAGGCTGCGTTTATCGCGGCCTTTCTTGCCTTTGGCTCCCACGAAAAACGCTAAAGGCGCGATATCTATCCCCCTGAATGGCAGTTTGTGCGTAGACACATCTAGTTGTATTTGAAACCTTTTTTGTATTGTGGAAATCAGCTCATGAGGAAGTTTAATTTCTGTGCAGGCCCTGCCGCTTTGCCGCAGCCCGTACTGGAGCAGGCGCAAAGGGAATTGCTCGATTGGCAAGGGCTCGGTTGCTCTGTAATGGAGGTCAGCCACCGTTCTCCAGAGTTTGTTGAGGTAGCTGAGCGGGCCGAACAGGATCTCCGCGATCTGCTCAGTGTGCCGAGCAACTACAAAGTATTGTTTCTTCAGGGTGGGGCAACTGGGCAGTTCAGTGCAGTGCCCTGGAATCTTCTCGGTGCCGGCTCTACTAAAGCTGAATTTATTCATTCCGGTAGTTGGGCGGCCAAGGCGATCAAAGAAGCTCGTCGCTACGGCGAGGTAAATGTGGTCGCATCCAGTGAGGATCGCAACTTCAGCTATGCACCTGCAGCAGGCAGCTGGCAGTCGAGTGGGGATGCGGCTTATTTCCACTATACCCCCAACGAGACGATTGGCGGTGTTGAGTTTGGCTATGTGCCGGAAGTGGAGTGCCCGCTAGTGGCGGATATGTCCTCAACTATTTTGTCTCAACCGGTTGAGGTGGAAAAGTTCGGCGTTATCTATGCCGGTGCGCAGAAAAATATTGGCCCCTCAGGTATCGCTGTAGCCTTGATTCGGGATGATTTACTCGATCGCTCACTGGAAAATATTCCTCGCAGTTTGAGCTGGAAGGTGGCGGCAGAAGCGGGCTCTATGGATAACACGCCACCTACTTTCGCTTGGTACTTATCTGGTCTTGTCTTCCAGTGGTTGAAAGGTCAGGGGGGTGTTGATGCGATGGCGAAGCAGGCCGATGCTAAATCCAAAATGCTGTACGACTTCCTCGACAGCAGTGACTTTTTCTCCAGTCCGGTTGAGTACGGGAGTCGCTCCCGCATGAATGTGCCCTTTGTGTTGGCTGACGACCGCCTGGATAAGCAGTTTTTGATTGAGTCAGAAGAAGCAGGTTTGTTGAGCTTAAAGGGGCACCGCTCTGTGGGTGGTATGCGCGCGTCGCTGTATAACGCCGTTCCTATGGAGGCAGTGGAAGCGCTTGTGGCATTTATGGCGGATTTTGAAGCGCGTAAGGCTTAGATGGTTAATTCAATATTGATGATTTCTAGAGAAAGTAGATAAACAAATGGCAGAGGAAACTGTAAGTGGCGACCAGCGCCTGCTGGAGCTGCGCAATCAGATCGACAGTATTGATGGCGAGATTGCTCGCTTAATCAGTGAGCGGGCTCGCTGCGCCCTGGAGGTTGCAGAGGTCAAGAAGGCCACAGGCGAAGATGCTCTCTATTATCGGCCAGAGCGTGAGGCACAAGTGCTGCGCAAGGCTATGGAGCGCAATAACGGTCCGCTGACTGATGAAGAAATGGCGCGACTGTTTCGCGAAATTATGTCGGCCTGCCTAGCCTTGGAAGAGCCCGTCAAAGTAGCCTACCTGGGCCCTGAGGGTACCTTTACCCAGCAGGCGGCATTAAAGCACTTCGGCAATTCTGCCCAGAGCCGGCCACTGGCGGCAATTGATGAGGTTTTCCGTGAGGTAGAAGCTGGTGCCGTCAGTTATGGTGTTGTGCCGGTAGAAAACTCTACCGAAGGGGTGATCAACCACACCCTGGACAACTTTATGCACTCCAACCTGAGTATCTGCGGTGAGGTGGAGCTGCGTATCCATCATCACTTGATGATCTCAGATGTAACGCGCCCAGAGTCAATCACTCGTATTTATTCCCATGCGCAGAGCCTGGCGCAGTGCCGCAAGTGGCTTGATGCCCATTATCCCAATGTGGAGCGTGTGGCGGTTGCCAGTAATGCGGATGCGGCCAAGCGCGTTAAGGGTGAGTGGAATGCTGCGGCGATAGCCGGCGATATGGCAGCAGAGCTCTACGGGCTGAAAGTGTTGTCGGAGAAAATAGAAGATCGCCCGGATAATTCCACCCGCTTCCTGATTATTGGTACCCAGCAAGTACCTGCGAGTGGGGATGATAAGACCTCATTGATGGTATCAATGCGCAATGAGCCAGGTGCTCTGCATGACCTTTTGGAGCCGTTCCGTCGCTACAGTGTCGATTTGACTCGGGTAGAGACGCGGCCATCGCAGTCTGGCAACTGGACTTATGTGTTCTTTATCGATTTCAGTGGACACCGCGATACCCAGGGAATTGCCGAGGCATTAAAAGAAGTTGGTGACTGCGCTTCAGACTTGAAAGTGCTGGGCTCCTATCCTCGCGGAGTGCTGTGATGGCACAGGCTCAAATTGGCCGACTGCTGGTTGTTGGGATCGGCTTAATTGGGGGGAGTTTTGCCCTTGCGCTAAAAGCTGCAAGGGCTTGCAGAGAGGTTATCGGGGTTGCTCTGGAGGAGAGTGTCTGCGATGAAGCCAGGGCGCTCGGTATTGTTGATCGGGCCAGCACCAGTCTCGAGCTGGTATTGCCGCAGCTGGAGCCGGGCGATCTGGTGTTTGTGGCTGTGCCGACACTGGCGATTGAGCCTGTATTCGCGCAGCTGAAAGAACACCTGCCGGCGGGAGTCACTGTGACAGATGGTGCCAGCGTAAAAGGTAGCGTGGTGACAGCGGCAGAAAAAGTGTGGGGGAGTGCTCCAGATTTTTTGGTGCCAGGGCACCCAATCGCTGGTTCTGAAAAGAGTGGCGTTACCGCGGCGAGAGATGATCTCTATAGGGATCACCGCATTATCCTGACGCCGCTTGCGAATACAGGGGCTGCTCATTTGCAGCTTGTGGAGCGAGCATGGCAGGCCGTGGGAGCTGAGCCCCTGACAATGTCAGTGGAGGAGCACGACGAGGTTCTGGCTGCTACGAGCCATCTTCCCCATGTCATCGCTTTTAGTCTTGTGGACACTTTGGCCCACGATGCGGAAAACGAAAATATTTTCCGCTATGCGGCGGGGGGCTTCCGTGATTTTACCCGTATCGCTTCCAGTGACCCGGTCATGTGGCGAGATATTATGCTCGCCAATCGGGATGCCATCTTAAAGGCCATCGACCTATACAGCCTCAACCTTTCTTCCCTGCGCGACGCTATTGCCTCAGGTGATAGCGCTGCCCTGATGGGGGTTTTTACCCGTGCCAAAGCGGCACGGGATCACTTTACCAAAATGTTGGCAAAACAAGCGTATTCGGAATCTATGCAAGAACAAGAGATTACTTTTATCGTGCAGCCGGGCGAGGCTGTAAATGGCAAGCTCAGGGTGCCGGGGGACAAATCCATGTCGCACCGCTCAATTATGCTGGGCTCCCTGGCCGAGGGAGTTACAGAAGTTGAGGGTTTCCTGGAGGGTGAGGATGCACTGGCAACCCTGCAGGCTTTCCGCGATATGGGGGTCGTGATTGAGGGGCCGGACAATGGTCGGGTTGTAATTCATGGTGTGGGCCTTAATGGCTTGCAGGCACCGCCCGGACCGCTATATCTCGGTAACTCCGGGACCTCCATGCGCCTGTTGGCTGGATTGCTTGCCGGACAGGACTTCGACGTAACACTCACTGGCGATGAATCCCTGTCAAAGCGCCCGATGAATCGCGTGGCTAATCCTCTGCGTGAGATGGGTGCAAATATTGAGACTGGCCCGGAAGGCCGTCCGCCGCTTTTAATTAAGGGTGGTAGTGCGTTGAAAGGGATCGATTACCCGCTGCCGATGGCCAGTGCTCAGGTGAAATCAGCGGTATTGCTGGCTGGGCTCTATAGTGAGGGTCAAACGTCTACCGTTGAGCCGGCGCCCACAAGAGATCATACAGAGCGCATGTTGCAGGGCTTTGGTTATAAGGTGGAGCGGGATGGTGCTCAGGCTAAACTGGCGGGCGGCGGCTCACTGAAATCCTGTCGCATCGATGTGCCTGCCGATATTTCTTCAGCCGCATTCTTTATGGTTGCTGCAGCCATTTCTCCCGGTTCCGATATCGTGCTGGAGCATGTGGGAATCAACCCGACCCGAGATGGGGTTATCAATATCCTCCGTGCAATGGGTGGCAATGTTGAATTGCTGAATATGCGCGAAGTGGGGGGTGAGCCGGTGGCGGATATTCGCGTTCGCTATGCGCCCTTGAAGGGAATTCGCATCCCTGAGGATCAGGTGCCCCTGGCGATTGATGAGTTTCCCGCATTGTTTGTTGCGGCAGCTTGTGCAGAAGGTGAGACCGTCCTGACTGGTGCGGAGGAGTTGCGGGTCAAGGAAAGTGACCGGATTCAGGCAATGGCAAATGGCTTAATTGCACTTGGGGTAAAAGCTGAGCCAACACCGGACGGTATCGTGATCCAGGGCTGTAAAGAGGGTGCGGTATTTTCTGGTGGCACCGTCGATAGCCTGGGGGATCACCGCATTGCTATGGCGTTTGCAGTGTCATCGCTACGCGCAAAGGATACAATCCGCATCCTTCACTGCGCCAATGTGGCGACCTCATTCCCGAACTTTGCCGAACTGGCAACGGGCGCGGGTCTCAAGTTGCAGTTGGCGTGATACGGGCATTCAGGTTTGGGCGGTTGTGGTTCGCTTGAGTGCATCCGCCAGAGATGTTGAGTTGTATAGATAATATGAGTGATACAAACGGGTTGCCACCAGTAGTTACCATTGATGGTCCCAGTGGTTCGGGCAAGGGGACCATTGCAAAGCTTTTGGCTGATCGCCTGAGCTTTTCCTTGTTGGACTCCGGGGCCCTTTATCGGGCTGCAGCTTTGGCCGCACTTAATAAGGAAGTTGATCTCTCCAATGACAAGCTGCTGACCGAATTGGCGAAAGACCTCGATGTGCGCTTTATCGTGAGTGCCGGTCAGTTGCAGGTGTGGCTGGAAGAGAGTGACGTCACCGCAGATATCCGTATGGAGCGGGTAAGCATGGCCGCTTCCAAGGTCGCGGCAATTCCCGGAGTGCGGGCAGCGCTGCTGCAGCGCCAGCGGGACTTCCGCCAGGCCCCCGGCTTGGTTGCCGATGGCCGGGATATGGGCACTACCGTGTTTCCCGACGCTCCGGTCAAGGTTTACCTAACCGCCAGCGCTGAGGAGCGCGCTAACAGGCGTTTCGCTCAGTTGCAGGAGAAGGGGGTTTCTGTTAGCCTCCGCGACCTGCTGGAGGACATCCGTGCCCGAGATGCACAGGATATGAACAGAAAAGCCTCCCCCCTGGCTCCCGCTGAGGATGCGGTTGAGCTGGATAGTACGGGGGTGAGTATCGATGAAGTCCTCCGAAAAGTGCTCGATTTGGTTCAGGACCGTATTTCACCCTGAAGTTCGGGCAGTAATTAGTTTTCTAACGACAGCGGCCGGGATCAGCCAGAATCGCCCGGCCGTTATCGTAATCCGACCCGCGTGCTGGCAGCGCGGTTGGGGTCGCGGCTGGCGGTTGACTAGACTTAACAGTTACCAACGGCTGGACCCAGCACTATAGGTAATGTAATGAGCGAGAGCTTTGCTGATCTATTTGAAGAGAGCCTGAAAAGCGTTGAAATGGCACCGGGCGCAATTGTTACTGGTGTTGTAATCGACGTAGATAAAGACTGGGTTACCGTTCACGCGGGCCTGAAGTCTGAAGGCGTTATCCCTGCTGCACAATTCGCCAACGATAAAGGTGAAGTTGAGCTGCAGGTGGGCGACGAAGTACAGGTTGCCCTGGAAGCTGTAGAAGACGGTTTCGGTGAAACCCGTCTGTCCCGCGAAAAAGCCAAGCGCGCTGAAGCCTGGAAAATCCTCGACGCAGCTCACGCAGCTGACGAAGTGGTTAAGGGTGTTATCAGCGGTAAGGTTAAAGGTGGCTTTACTGTTGATGTTGCCAATATCCGTGCGTTCCTGCCCGGCTCTCTGGTTGACGTTCGTCCGGTTCGCGACACCGCGCACCTGGAAGGTAAAGAGCTCGAGTTCAAAGTTATCAAGCTGGACTCCAAGCGCAACAACGTAGTTGTTTCCCGCCGCGCCGTTATGGAAGCTGCCACCTCCGAAGAGCGTGAAGCTCTGCTGGAAAGCCTGCAGGAAGGCATGAGCGTCAAGGGTATCGTGAAGAACCTGACCGACTACGGTGCTTTCGTAGACCTGGGCGGCATCGACGGCCTGCTGCACATCACCGATATGGCCTGGAAGCGCATCAAGCATCCGAGCGAGATCGTGAACGTTGGCGACGAGATTGAAGTAAAAGTACTGAAGTTCGACCGCGAGCGCAGCCGTGTATCCCTGGGCCTGAAGCAGTTGGGCGAAGATCCTTGGGTATCCATCAAGCAGCGTTACCCAGAGAACAGCCGCGTGAAGGCGGTTGTAACCAACCTGACCGACTACGGCTGCTTTGCCGAGCTGGAAGAAGGTGTGGAAGGTCTGGTACACGTTTCCGAAATGGATTGGACCAACAAGAACATCCACCCGTCCAAAGTTGTCCAGGTTGGCGACGAGGTAGAGGTGATGATCCTGGATATCGACGAAGAGCGTCGTCGTATCTCCCTGGGTATCAAGCAGTGCCAGGAAAATCCGTGGGATGCTTTCGCGCGTAAATTCGCTAAGGGCGACAAGATCTCCGGTAAGATCAAGTCCATCACTGACTTCGGTATCTTCATCGGTCTCGACGGCAGCATCGACGGTCTGGTTCACCTGTCCGACATCTCCTGGAACGAAGCTGGCGAAGAAGCTGTTCGCAAGTTCAAGAAAGGCGACGAAATCGAGACTGTTATCCTGGGTATCGATTCCGAGCGTGAGCGCATCTCTCTGGGCGTCAAGCAGTTGGAGTCCGATCCGTTCTCCGATTACGTTACCACCAGCGATCGCGGCAGCATCGTTGTAGGTACTGTTAAGGAAGTTGACGCTAAGCAAGCAGTAATCACCCTGGCGGACGAGGTAGAAGGCGTACTGCGCGCTTCTGAAATCAGCCGCGACAAGGTTGAAGATGCTCGCAACGTTCTGAAAGAAGGCGAAGAAGTAGAAGCTAAGATCACCAGCGTGGATCGCAAGAACCGCGTGATCAGCCTGTCTATCAAAGCCAAAGATCAGGACGACGAGAAACAAGCCATCAAGGATCACAGCAAGAAGCAGTCTGAACAAGTTCAGCCCGCTACTATCGGTGACTTGATCAAGGCTCAAATGAATAACAAAGACTAATCGTCTTTGAGTGTTCATAGCTCCAAATGGACCATTTGGAGCGACCCGAAAGCCGGACTGGGGTTGCCCAGTCCGGCTTTCTATTAGATGATTAGTGCTCTACTCCAGAATAATCAATGACTTACAAAGGTTGCGGAGCGCATGACCAAGTCCGAACTGATCGAAAGGATTGCGTTGAGGTTGGATCAGCTGCCAGTTAAGGATGTAGAGCTGGCGGTAAAAGTGGTGCTTGACACCATGTCAGATGCTCTATCCCAGGGTGAGCGTATAGAGATACGTGGTTTTGGTAGTTTTTCTCTTCACTACCGGGCCCCTCGTACAGGCCGGAACCCCAAAACTGGGGATGCAGTTGCTCTTGCGGGAAAGTATGTTCCCCATTTTAAGCCCGGCAAAGAGTTGCGCGACAGAGTGAATCGAAGTATGCACGATGAAGCAGGGATCGAAGTATGATTAGACTCCCGAACACTGCTGTTTAGCAGTTGTTTTGCGGGGGGTAAGCTTCGTCGCTGATCGATAAAGTTATTTTGTGGAACGTGGAGGTTCCCTTGTCATTTTTGCGTTGGCTGACACGCATTGTCTATGGGGTTGTTGCCCTGCTTTGTATCGCATTGGGGATCTATTTCGCGGTTGCCAACCCAGAAACTATTGCGCCCAATATTGTGGGTTATCAATTGCCAGCGGGCAGTGTTGGCTTTTGGTTGATTGGCTTTTTGTTGCTGGGGTTGTTGCTGGGTTTTGTCGTTAGCCTGCAGCCCGTTTATGCCAAGCGCCGCCAGGTGCGGTCGCTCGAGAAGCAGTTGAAGAAAATGGAGCGGGAATTACACTCCGCCCATCGCAAGGTTTCTGGAGACTGATTTGCTCGATTTTACCTATTTCTTTTTCCTGCTTGCGGCAATCGCGATTGGCTGGGTGCTGGGTCGGGGCAGTGCCAAAAAGAAAGTGGCAGATTATAGCGAGCAAGAGCATGCGCTGGTGCGCTCTTATGCTCAGGGTTTGAATTACCTGTTGAGTGAGCGCCACGACGATACTATCGATAAGTTTATTGATTCCCTTGAAGTTAGCCAGGCTACTTTTGATACCCATCTTGCATTGGGAAGCTTGTTACGGAGAAGGGGTGAGTACGATCAGGCAATTCGGGTTCATCAGAACCTGCTTGGTCGCCCAAGCTTATCCAGGGTTAGTCAAAATAAAGCCCAGTTTGAACTCGCCTGCGATTATATTTCTGCTGGCTGGCTGGATAGAGCTGAGCGATTGCTGCAGGAGCTGGTCGAGACCTCTCAGGAGTTGAAGGCTATTAGCCTGGAGCGCCTGATTGAAGTTTATCGGGATGAGAGGGAGTGGGCTAAAGCCATACATGCAGTAAATCTTCTCCATGGCCGAAGGTTCAAGCGCCTATCAGCTGACTGGGCGCCGGTTCAGGCGCACTTTTGCTGTGAGCTGGCAGAAGAATCGATGGCGGCGAAGGATTATCTCAGCGCGAGAAAGCATATCGACTCTGCCTTGAGTTATGAGCGCAATTCTGTAAGGGCGAGTCTGTTGTGGGGGCGCCTGGAATATTTGCTCGGTAAGCCTAAAGAGGCCATTAAGGTATTGCAGCGAATTCCCAAGCAGAGCCCGGACTATATCCCTGAAATTCTGGAGTTGTTGATCACCTGTTACGGGGATTTAGGGGATGGCAAGGGGTTGGATCGCTATCTTGAATCCCTGTTGAGGGAGTACCCCTCTAACAGCGTATTAATTGCCTTGACTGAGCGTATCCAAAAGCAGGATAGCGAGGCCGCAGCTGCTGCTTTTATGGGGAAGCAGTTGGCTCTGCGACCTTCTTTGCGGGGTTTGGGGCGTTTTCTCGATCTCCATATAGATAGCACCGAGGGCAGGGCGAGGGAAAATCTCTCCCTGCTCAAAACATTAATTGATCAGCTAATAGCGAGTCGCCCTCATTATCGCTGTAGTAATTGCGGGTTTTCAGGCAACCAGTTGCACTGGTTGTGCCCGAGCTGCAAACACTGGGACTCAGTGCGCTCCGTTAAGGGGATTGAGGGTGAGTAATTTAGCTGCTGCCATACCTGGCCCATTGATGGTCGGGGCAGTTTTAAAAATGAATGAGGTATTTCTTGCAGTCTAAAGTTTCTTCTCCGGTTATCGTTGCTCTGGATTACGACAATGCTGAGTCTGCACTGGCTATGGCGGATCAGCTTGATCCGTCGCTATGTCGGGTGAAGGTCGGTAAAGAGCTGTTTACTGCAGCAGGGCCCGATCTGGTGAAAACCCTGGTTGACCGGGGGTTCGAAGTGTTTTTGGACCTTAAATTTCACGATATTCCGAATACTGTTGCGAAGGCGGTGAAAGCTGCTGCGAAGCTGGGTGTTTGGATGGTTAACGTGCACGCAAGCGGTGGTGAGCGGATGATGTCAGCCGCTGTTGAGGCTTTGCAGGAATTTGGTGCGGACAAGCCCCTGCTGATCGCAGTCACTGTACTTACCAGTACAACTGCTGATGAGTTGGCTGCTACTGGTGTGGCCGCCCCGCTTGAGAAGCAGGTGCTGCACCTGGCTTCCCAAGCTCAATCCTGCGGGCTTGACGGAGTGGTCTGCTCTGCTCGTGAAGCTCAAGTGTTGCGCAGTGAGTGTGGCCCGGGTTTTTCTTTGGTAACGCCAGGAATTCGCCCTGCGGGCTCTGATGCCGGCGACCAGCGGCGTACGTTGACGCCTGCTGAAGCGCTGACACAGGGCTCCGACTTTCTGGTCATTGGTCGACCTATTACTGCTGCACCTGAGCCTCTCTCAGCCTTGAAGTCAATCCTGGTTGAAATGGCAGGTTAGGATGGTTGTCTTGCTTCGTAACTTGTAATGATGTGTAATTAGGCCTGAGCCGACAGAAAGTCGCTGGTTGATATCATGGCGTTGCTTGGGGGAGGTATTGCAGTCCCAAAGTGAAACTGATAATTCACTGGGAGTGAGCCATGAAATTGACCTACCGATTGTTTTCTGTTGTTTTTGCATTAGTTTTTTCGCTCTTTCTGAGCCCTTCTATATACGCGGGGGAGCCAGAAAGTATTGATACCAAAGAGGTGATGTTGTCAGTCAATGTCAACAGTGCCTCAGCTGCTGAGCTTGCCGATAAGCTGGATGGTATTGGTGAGGCGCGTGCGCAGTTGATTATTGAGTATCGCGAAGAACATGGCCCGTTCACCTCTGTAGAACAGTTGCTGAATGTTAAAGGTATAGGCGCGGCAACCCTGGATAAAAACAGGGGCATAATTCGGCTCTAGAAGTTTACAGGTCCCGATTGGTAGGCTCTTTACCGCCTCCAGTCGGGGTTTTAGCTGACTAGCAAGAGAGTCGTGATAGATGAGTTCCCTTGGTATTGCTCAACTACTGCCCTTTAAAGGTGTATGGCTCAGATTGCATCGGACAAAAACCTCCGCAATTTCCCCTGCTCTATCTCCGATTCTGATTTCCTCTCAGTTGTTGGCCTATCTGGGCAGATTGATCGGTTGCGTAGAGCTTTGGTCTGTATTGAGGTAAAAGAGGCGGTCATTTAGGGGCTGCTGTTTGTAAAGTATGGTTGGAGAGGTTGGCTTGCACAGAAGTGATAAAGGGTTGGTTAGTTGAGTAGTGTGGCTTGGGAGTGGGTGATTCCGCTATTGCTGGCTGTGGCAGCAAGTTATGGCTCTACATCAATGTTTATCGTGAGAATGCGCAATTTTGCGCTCGATGTGCCAAATAACCGTTCAATGCACTCGGTGCCAGTACCTCGTACTGGTGGGTGGGCTTTTCTTCTTGGCTGTTTGGTTGCGGTAGTTGCAGGTCCGCTTGATTTATCTCCGTTAGTATTGGCAGCATTTGTGTTGCTGTTAGGGGTATCTGCGCTGGATGACCTTAGGGATGTGCCTATACACTTTCGCTTTTCGGCCCATCTTCTGGCTGTAGCTTTACTGCTATTTGCATTGCCGGAAAGGCTGGAGTGGTGGCTTTACCCGATATTTATCCTGGCTGGGGCCTGGGTTGTTAATCTCTACAATTTTATGGATGGAATGGATGGCTTGGCGGGATCAATGACTCTTGTCGGTTTTTCCTCTCTTGGAGTGATCTGTGCTTTAAATGGAGATATGGAGCTGGCTTGGCTCTGCGCTTTAGTGGCTGTTTGTGCGTCAGTTTTTCTGGTTTTCAATTGGCCTTCGGCGAAGATTTTTTTAGGTGATGCCGGCTCGACAGGTATAGGTTTGGCGGTGGTTGCAGTCAGTTTATTTGGCTGGCAGCGAGGAGCGTTTGAGCTTTGGATGCCAGTGGTTATATTTGCACCTTTCTGGCTGGATGCTACTTATACGCTGTTGAAAAGAATGGTGAGTGGTCAGCGCTGGTGGGAGCCTCATCGCGAGCACTTTTACCAAAGGTATGCAATTCGAGCTGGAGTGAAGAAGGCACTCGTTCTGCAATTGGGCGCAATGATATTCTTCTCTTTATTGGCGCTTGCAGCTGCCGTATTTGCGAAGGTCTGAGTTGCCTGGCTGATGGGTAACTTTTTGTTTGTGTAGGTCGATTCCGGGGAGTCGTGTGACAAGAGTTTGGCGAAGTGTAAAGAGAATCCATAAGCCGGTGCTGATGTTAGCATTTGATATGCTGATGTTAAGTTTGGCCTTTCTCCTGGCTATGGCAATTCGGCTCAATGGTTTTGCGCAATTTCTTGAGTGGCGAACGTTTGCCTGTTTGGCATTTACACTGGCTGCGACCAGCTTTATTTTTCTTCGGCTCGGCTTATACCGGACGATTATCCGCTACATGGGGCAAAAAGCTATTATTGCGGTACTGCAAGGGGTGACTCTTTCTGCTGTAATGTTGGCTTTCTTTTCTTACCTGACTACGGCAGGTATTCCCCGCTCTGTCCCTGTTATCTACTGGTGTTTTGCCTTTATTGCCGTGGGTGGGTCCCGCTGGCTGGTTCGCCTTTATTATCAGACCGCACTGGAAATTCATAAAACCCGAGTGGCAATTTATGGTGCCGGTACAGCGGGCTTGCAAATGTACAAGGCGTTGGTTCACGGGCAACTGTATAAGCCTGTTGCCTTTTTTGATGATAACGCCTCCAAACAAAAGACCTTTATCGATGGGCTGTTCGTTTATAACCCTGCAGATATATTAGAAGTTGTTGCAGGTAAAGATATTGCAGAGGTAATCCTTGCAATGCCAGGGGTGGCCAGGCGACGCCGCAGGGAGATAACCAGGGCGTTAAGGGAGCGCGGCTTGGTAGTAAAGGCGATTCCCGGTGTGGAGGAGTTGCTCGATGGGGTGGGGCGCGCGGAGAATGTTTCGCAGACCTACGAGAATATTCTGGGGCGGGCTCCTGTTGAGCCGCAGCGGGAACTCGTTTCTGGTTCCATCAGCGGTAAAGTGGTTTTGGTCACTGGTGCCGGTGGGTCTATCGGGTCAGAGTTGTGCAGGCAGATATCGCAGTGGAAGCCCGCCAGGCTGGTTGTTGTTGAATCCTCGGAATACGCTCTCTATCAGATAGAGCGTGAGTTGCGACAGCAACACCAGGATGATGGTGTTCAGTTTGAGGTGACAGCCCTGCTCGGTGATGTGCGTAACACTGAGCGCATGGCGGAAATTATCCAAGGTTTCTCCGTGAATACGATTTACCATGCGGCTGCTTACAAGCATGTACCCCTGGTTGAGCAGAATGTGGTTATTGGTGCTGACAATAATGTCTTGGGTACGCTCTCCGTACTTGAGGCTGCTGAGCAGCATGGGGTTGAGCAGTTTGTGCTTATCTCCACTGATAAGGCTGTCCGGCCAACCAATGTTATGGGGGCCACTAAAAGATTTGCTGAGCTGATTTGTCAGGATTTTGGTCGCCGCTTTAACAGGATGCGCGTTTGCATGGTCAGGTTTGGCAATGTGATCGGTTCTTCCGGTTCCGTAATTCCGCTGTTTACTGATCAAATTAATGCCGGTGGCCCGGTTACAGTGACCCACTCTAAAGTAACTCGCTACTTTATGACGATTCCGGAGGCGGCCCAGCTGGTATTGCAAGCCGGCAGTATGGGGCGCAATGGGGATGTATTTGTACTCGATATGGGCGAGCCGGTACGCATCTATGATCTGGCTGAGCGCTTGATTCGTCTGATGGGGCATACGGTAAGGGATGAAGAAAACCCTGATGGTGATATTGAGATTCAGCTGACTGGGTTGCGACCGGGGGAGAAGCTGTACGAAGAGCTGCTACTGGGGGATAACGTGCTGGGCACAGATCACCCAATGATTATGCGCGCTGAAGAGGAGCGTCTCGATAGTGAGGCTTTGCAGCTCCTGGTTTCGGATCTTAGGGATGCGTGCGGCTCTCATGATTGCGAGCAGGTCCGCAGGATTCTTTGCCGGGCAGTAAAAGGCTACTCACCCAAGCAGGGGTTGGTCGATGTTGTCTGGTCGAGGCAAGGGCAGGCACACAAAGCTAAAGGTCGAGCGACTGTTGAGGTGTTGCCTTTGACTGGGGAGGCCAGTTCGCGCTAGGAGGCTATTCTTGGCGGTCGCCCAACATGGCTGGCCGCTAATTGACAGCCTCGATGTGGGTTGAAAAAAATATTCAGAAAAAGAAAAAGCCCGGATAGATGAGATCTATCCGGGCTTTTGTTTGGCTCCGCCTGCTGGGCTCGAACCAGCGACCCAATGATTAACAGTCATTTGCTCTACCAACTGAGCTAAGGCGGAATTTAATCTAATTTATAGAGCGCAAATTAAGCTGCGCTTTGAAATTTGGCTCCGCCTGCTGGGCTCGAACCAGCGACCCAATGATTAACAGTCATTTGCTCTACCAACTGAGCTAAGGCGGAATATCTTTTCGGCAGTGCCGTTGAGATGGCGCGTATATTATAGAGCACTTCCGACCAGGTCAACCCCTTTTTTGATCTTTAACTAATTGATTTGTCAGGAAATTATTTTTTTGGCCGCGCGCAAAATGCCGCTGGCCTGAGTTGGGGAAGGTAGGACGCTATTCTCTTGTAATTGTGGGCCGTATGACGAGAGCCTACAATCCGATGTTGCATGAATGATTAAGCGGTTGGGGGAAGTGTATGGAGTCGCGACCTTTTAAGGTGGAATCCAAGTATCAGCCAGCGGGCGATCAGCCGCTGGCGATAGAGCAGTTGTCAGAGGGGATTGATGATGGCCTGAGCCATCAAACGCTGCTGGGTGTTACCGGTTCGGGTAAGACCTTCACTATGGCGAATATTATTGAGCGCCTGCAGCGGCCGGCCATTGTGATGGCTCACAATAAAACGCTGGCCGCTCAGCTCTACGGGGAGTTTAAAGAGTTTTTCCCCAAGAATGCGGTGGAGTATTTTGTCTCTTACTACGACTACTACCAGCCGGAAGCTTACGTCCCCTCTTCGGACACCTTTATCGAAAAAGATGCATCTGTAAACGAGCACATTGAGCAGATGCGCCTCTCGGCCACCAAGGCACTTATTGAGCGGCGCGACGTGGTTGTGGTTGCCACAGTTTCGGCAATTTACGGTTTGGGTGACCCCGACAAATATTTGAAGATGGTGCTGCATCTGGATCGCGGTGATCTCGTTGACCAGCGCACTATCCTCAGGCGTCTGGCAGAACTGCAATACACCCGCAACGATGCAGATTTCCGTCGCGCTACTTACCGGGTGCGTGGCGATATTATCGATATCTACCCGGCAGACTCCGATTTGGAAGCGGTGCGCCTGTCTCTTTTTGATGAAGAAATCGAAGAGATCACCCTGTTTGACCCCCTTACCGGAGAGCAGCTTAAGAAGGTGCCCCGGGTGACCATCTTTCCCAAGAGTCACTATGTGACGCCGCGAGAGACGATCGTCAGCGCTATCGATGAAATCAAAGATGAGCTGCGAGGGCGCCTGGAGCAACTGCGTGGTAACAACAAGCTGGTCGAAGCGCAGCGGCTAGATCAGCGTACCCGCTACGATGTGGAGATGATGCAGGAGCTTGGCTACTGCAATGGCGTAGAGAACTATTCCCGCTACCTCTCCGGTCGCGGTATTGGTCAGCCGCCGCCCACGCTTTTTGATTACCTGCCCAGTGATGCACTGTTATTTATCGATGAGAGTCACGTGACAGTGCCGCAAATCGGCGGTATGTATCGTGGAGACCGGTCGCGCAAGGAAACTTTGGTGGAGTATGGCTTTCGTCTGCCATCGGCCCTGGACAATCGTCCTCTCAAGTTTGAAGAGTGGGAGGGGTTGGCACCCCAGACGGTTTTTGTGTCCGCAACCCCGGGGGCCTATGAGCAAGAGAATGCGGGGCAGGTGGTCGAGCAGGTGGTTCGCCCGACCGGTCTGGTGGACCCGGAAGTTGAAGTTCGCCCAGCATTGACCCAGGTAGATGATGCCCTGTCTGAAATTCACCGTTGCGTAGATGCTGACCAGCGAGTGCTGATTACCGTATTGACCAAGCGGATGGCGGAAGACCTGACTGAATACCTCTCCGAAAGTGGCGTTCGTGTCCGCTACTTACACTCCGATATTGATACCGTCGAGCGAGTAGAGATTATCCGGGACCTGCGTATCGGAGAGTTTGACGTGCTAGTTGGTATTAACTTGCTGCGAGAAGGCCTGGATATGCCGGAAGTTGCCTTGGTGGCAATTTTCGATGCCGATAAAGAGGGCTTCCTTCGTTCCGATCGCTCGCTGATCCAGACCATTGGGCGGGCTGCGCGAAACCTGGAGGGGAGGGCGATTCTCTACGCGGACAAAGTCACCGGTTCCATGGAGCGTGCACTCGAAGAGACTCATCGCCGCCGCGAGAAGCAGTTGGCCTTTAACGAGGAGCACGGCATTACCCCCAAAGGTATCCGCAAAAGTGTGGCGGATATTCTGGAGGGAGCAGTGGCCCCCGGCGTGCCGAAGAAAGGGCGTCGCAAAGTTGCCGAGGGTAAAGGTGAATACAAGGTGGATGTCGAGGCCCTTACCGATAAGCAGCGCTGGGCCCGAATTGCCGAGCTGGAAGAGCAAATGTACCAGCATGCGAAGAACCTGGAATTTGAAGCAGCGGCAAAATTGCGCGATGAGATTACCCACTTAAAAGGTGTGGAATAATCCTTGCTGAAGGGCGGGACTTGGATCTACATTTTGATAGTCCCGCACTGCCTTGTTGGTGCTTGGTCGCTCTTAAAAAATTTCACACAAAAGTTCAGTAAGTTGTTGAAAACACTGAAAAGCGGTGCTAAAGTTCGCGCTCTTCACAGCACAGGGTTCCCCCGCTGTAGAGCTTTAGACCCGTAGCTCAGTTGGTTAGAGCGCTGCCTTGACATGGCAGAGGTCGGCGGTTCAAATCCGCCCGGGTCTACCACCTTTCAAAAGGATGGATTGCCCATCCCGATCAAGAGTTCCATGAATAAATTCATGGATAGTTTCATGCGGTCTTTGGTAGGGATCGCCACTGAGAACAAAGGATAAACAATGCCCGTTGTTACTCTCCCCGATGGTTCCCGTCGAGAATTTTCTGCTCCGGTTTCCGTACACGATGTAGCCGCTGATATCGGCCCAGGTTTGGCAAAAGCCGCACTTGCTGGCGTTGTAGACGGCAAGGAAGTCGATACCAGTTACGTTATTGATACCGACGTAAATCTGGCAATTATTACTGATCGTCAGCCCGAAGGCCTGGAAGTGATCCGTCACTCCACGGCGCACTTGCTGGCACAAGCAGTTAAACAGCTGTACCCCACAGCCCAGGTCACCATTGGCCCGGTTATCGAAAACGGTTTCTATTACGACTTCGCCTACGAGCGCCAGTTTACGCCAGAAGATCTCGAGAAGATCGAAGAGCGTATGGAAGTGCTGGCCAAAGAAGACATCACTGTCAGTCGCCGCCTGATGCCGCGCAAAGAAGCGGTGAAATATTTCCGCGAGATGGGTGAAGAGTACAAGGCTGAGATTATCGACAGCATCCCCAGCGATGAAGATATTTCTCTCTACCGCCAGGGCGACTTTGAAGACCTGTGTCGCGGTCCCCACGTGCCCTCCACCGGCAGATTGAAAGCGTTCAAACTGACCAAAGTGGCCGGTGCCTACTGGCGCGGTGACTCCAACAATGAAATGTTGACCCGTGTTTACGGCACTGCCTGGGCCAACAAAAAAGAACTGAAAGCTTACCTGCGTCGCATCGAAGAGGCAGAAAAGCGCGATCACCGCAAGCTGGCGAAGAAATTTGACCTTTTCCATATCCAGGAAGAGGCGCCCGGCATGGTGTTCTGGCACCCGAACGGCTGGACCATTTACAGCACTATCGAGCAGTACATGCGTCGCCGCCAGCGCGAATTTGGCTACAAAGAAATCAAGACTCCGCAGCTGGTAGATTTCAGCCTGTGGCGCAAGTCCGGTCACGCCGATAAGTTTGGCGATGACATGTTCACCCTGACCAGTGAAGAGCGCCAGTTCGCCATTAAACCGATGAACTGCCCTTGTCACGTACAGGTATTCAACCAGGGCCTGCGCAGCTACCGCGACCTGCCGTTGCGTCTGGCGGAGTTTGGCTCCTGTCACCGCAGTGAGCCCTCCGGTTCCCTGCACGGTCTGATGCGCGTGCGCGGCTTTGTGCAGGATGATGGTCATATCTTCTGTAGCGAAGATCAGATCCAGTCAGAAGTTTCTGACTTTATGGATCTGCTGCACTCCGTTTATAAGGATTTCGGCTTCCAGGACGTTATCTACCGTCTCTCCACTCGCCCGGAGAAGCGCGTAGGTTCCGATGAGAGCTGGGATAAGGCTGAAAAAGCCCTGGCCGACGCACTGGATGCCGCTGGCCTGCCGTGGGAAGAGCTGCCGGGTGAAGGCGCTTTCTACGGACCGAAGATCGAATTCTCCCTGAAAGACTGTCTCGGCCGTGTATGGCAGTGCGGTACTATTCAGGTGGATTTCTCCATGCCGGGCCGCCTGGATGCCCAGTTTGTAGCGGAAGATGGCTCGCGCCAGTCCCCGGTAATGCTGCACCGCGCAGCCTTGGGTTCCTTCGAGCGCTTTATCGGAATCCTGATCGAGCACTACGAAGGCGCGTTCCCCACCTGGCTGGCGCCGCAGCAGGTGGCGATCATGAATATCACCGATCGCCAGGCCGAATATTGTCGCAATTTGCAAGATCGTTTGGGTGAGCTGCAATACCGCGCCACAGCTGACTTGAGAAACGAGAAGATCGGCTTTAAAATCCGCGAGCACACGCTTCAGCGTGTTCCTTATCTATTGGTAATTGGCGATAAGGAAGTAGAAAGTCAGACCGTGGCAGTACGTACCCGTAGCGGTGAAGATCTTGGTACAATGACGTATGAGTCATTCCTCGAGATCCTCGAGCAAGACGTGAATCGTCGCGGTCGTTTGACAGAAGATAATGCATAACAACACTTGGCAACTGGGAGACCATAGCTATTAAACGAGACACTAAGGGACGGTCCAAAAAGGCCCGCATAAACGATCAGATTGAAGCGTCAGAAATCCGCCTGATAGGCGCTGATGGCGAACAGGTAGGCATTGTCTCCCTGGATGAAGCGCTGGAAGCTGCACAGAAAGCTAGCTTGGATCTCGTTGAAATTGCCTCGGACTCCACGCCGATAGTCTGTAAGATCATGGACTACGGCAAGCACGTATTCGAAGCTAAAAAAGCTAAGAATGCCGCCAAGAAGAAGCAGAAGCAGCAGCAGATCAAGGAAATGAAATTCCGCCCGGGCACCGATGTCGGTGACTACCAGATCAAGCTGCGCAACCTGGCCCGCTTCCTGGAAGCGGGTGACAAGGCCAAAGTATCCCTGCGTTTCCGTGGCCGCGAAATGGCTCACCAAGAGCTGGGCATGGAAATGATGCAGCGCATCGAAAAGGACCTTGAAGAGCTGGGCACCGTAGAGCAGCGACCGAAAATGGAAGGTCGTCAAATGCTGATGGTGATTGCTCCGCTCAAAAAGAAAAAGTGAGGTTTGGGGAAGTCATTCCCGGGATCTCCTTTGAGAAGTGGTTGGGCGACGGCTGCCTCCCCACTCTCGCAGTGCCGGTAACTTCGGTTGTCGGCAGTTACTAAAGGTGCCTGTTTTACAGGCGAATATTAACTTTGGAGTACAAAATGCCGAAAGCAAAGACTCACAGTGGCGCTGCCAAGCGCTTCAAGAAGACGGCTGCGGGCTACAAGCACAAGCACGCTAACAAGAGCCACATCCTCACCAAGATGACCACCAAGCGCAAGCGTCAGCTGCGTGGCACCCAGACTATGAACAAGTCTGATGCTGGACTGGTCGATCGTATGCTGCGCGCCAAGTAATTGGCCCAAATCGCAAAGGTTTAAGAGGATAGAAGTATGGCCCGTGTAAAACGTGGTGTAGAGGCGCGTCGTCGTCACAAGAAGATTCTGAAGCAGGCTAAAGGTTACTACGGTGCGCGTTCACGCGTATTCCGCGTTGCCAAGCAGGCAGTAATTAAAGCTGGTCAGTACGCATACCGTGACCGTCGCGTTAAAAAGCGTAACTTCCGCGCTCTGTGGATTACTCGTATTAACGCCCAGTCCCGTGCTGAAGGCCTGAGCTACAGCCGCCTGATCGCAGGTCTGAAAAAAGCGGACATCGCACTGGATCGCCGTGTACTGGCTGATCTGGCTGTTTACGATAAAGTCGCTTTTGCTGCCGTAGTTGAAAAAGCTAAGGCAGCCCTGGCAGCGTAAGCTGTCACTTCAGTTGTAAAACTGAATACTCAAAATAGGGAAGGGCTGTAGTGGCCCTTCCCTATTTTTTTATGGAGTTTCCGCTATTTTTTACCGGTGGCGGTGCCTGGGGAAATTCCCTCCGGTACAGAAAGTACCGGCCGAACAAAGCAGAAAAAATTAATCGAAGTTGGATTCAAACGGGAACAGTTCGATGCAAGATTTGCAGTCCCTCACCGAGCAGGCTATGGAGCTGGTGGAGAAGGCCGATGGCCTCGCCGCACTGGATCAGGTGCGTGTTGATTACCTGGGCAAAAAGGGCCAGCTGACGGCACTGCTGAAAGGCCTTGGCAAACTGTCGGCTGAGGAGCGTCCGGCGGCGGGTGCCAAGATCAACGAAGCCAAGCAGCAGGTTCAGGAAAAAATTAATGCGCGCCGCAATATGCTGGAGCAGGCCGCCATCAATGCGAAGTTGGCCGAAGAGACCATTGATGTCACTCTGCCGGGGCGCGGCGAAGAGCAGGGCAATGCCCACCCCATTACGCGCACCTTAAAGCGCGTGGAAGAATTCTTTGCGAGCATTGGCTTCTCTGTTGAGAACGGCCCGGAAGTCGAACAGGACTACTACAACTTCGAAGCGTTGAATATTCCCGCGCACCACCCCGCGCGCGCGATGCACGACACCTTCTACGTGGACCCCACCACCGTACTGAGAACCCACACCTCCTCAGTGCAGATCCGCACCATGGAGAAAAAGTCTCCACCGCTGCGTATTATCTGCCCGGGCCGCGTATACCGCTGCGACTCCGATGTCACCCACTCGCCCATGTTCCACCAGGTAGAAGGCCTGGTAATCGGCGAGAACATCAGCTTCGCCCACCTGAAAGGCACCATCGACCAATTCCTGCGCGCCTTCTTCGAAGCGGAAGTACCGGTGCGTTTCCGTCCGTCTTACTTCCCGTTCACCGAGCCTTCCGCAGAAGCGGACATCCAGTGTACCGCCTGTTCCGGTGAAGGCTGCCGCGTATGTTCCGGCACCGGCTGGTTGGAAATTCTCGGCTGCGGCATGGTGCACCCGAACGTCTTCGCCGCCTGCGATATCGACAGCGAAAAATACTCCGGCTTTGCCTTCGGTATCGGTATCGAGCGCCTCGCCATGCTGCGCTACGGCGTCAACGACCTGCGCTTGTTCTTCGATAACGATCTGCGCTTCTTGAAACAGTTCTAGGCCAAGTGACAGCGCGAATGGCAATGGCCCTTCGCAACAGCAGTCGAATTGTGGAGGCCTGGGAGGCGAAATAGCCCCAGGCGAAATGCGCACCAAGTTGCGCTGACGGAATACAGAAAGAGATCAACTATGAAAATCAGCAACTCCTGGTTGCGGGAATGGGTAAACCCGGAACTCACCACGCAGGAACTGGCCGATCAAATCACCATGGCCGGCCTGGAAGTGGACGGTATAGAAAAAGTTGCGGGCGATTTCTCCGGAGTGGTTGTCGGTGAGATTGTCGCCTGTGAACAGCACCCGGATGCGGACAAGCTGCGCGTGTGTAAAGTGGCAGGCCACCCCGACGGTGAAATGCAGGTTGTGTGCGGTGCTCCCAATGCGCGCACCGGAATCAAAATTCCTTTTGCCCTGGTAGGCGCCAAGCTGCCGGGCGATTTTAAAATCAAGAAAGCCAAGCTCCGTGGTGTAGAGAGCTTCGGTATGCTCTGCGCACAGACCGAACTGGAACTGGGCGAAGACAATGACGGTATCTGGGAGTTGCCAGAAGACGCACCCACCGGTACCGATCTGCGCGAATACTTGCAGCTGGACGATGAGACCATCGAAGTGGATCTCACCCCGAACCGTTCCGACTGCCTCGGTGTTGCCGGTATTGCTCGCGAAGTGGGCGTACTGAATCGTTGCGCCGTTCAGGGCCCGGAAGTTGCTCCGGTACCCCAGCAGATCGACGAGAGCATGCCCGTATCCCTGCTGGCCGAAGCCGCCTGCCCGCGCTACGTAGGTCGTGTGATTCGCAATATCGATATCAAAGCGGTAACGCCTCTGTGGATGCAAGAGCGCCTGCGTCGCAGCGGCCTGCGCAGTATCGACCCGGTAGTAGACGTTACCAACTACGTTCTGCTGGAACTGGGCCAGCCCATGCACGCCTTCGACCTGGAGAAACTCTCCGGCGGCATCAAAGTGCGTATGGCAGAAGCCGGTGAAGAGCTGACCCTGCTGGACGGCCAGGAAGTCAAACTGAAAGAGGGCACCCTGGTAATTGCCGATGAGGAAAAACCTCTGGCGATGGCCGGTATTATGGGTGGCCTGGATTCCTCCGTGACCGCAGGCACCCAGCATATCTTCCTGGAGAGCGCCTTCTTCAGCCCGCTGGCCATTGCCGGCAAGGCTCGCTCTTACGGCCTGCACACCGACTCCTCCCACCGTTTCGAACGCGGCGTGGACTACCACCTGCAAGAGAAAGCAGTGGAGCGCGCTACCCAGCTGCTGCTGGATATCGTTGGCGGCGAACCCGGCCCGGTACACGTGCGCGAGCTGACTGAAATTATGCCCGCCGAGCGCCACATTACCCTGCGCCGTGCCAAGGTCGAGTTAGGCCTGGGCATCAAGCTGGCCGATGACGAAATCGTCGATATCCTCACCCGCCTGGGCCTGGAAAAAATCGACCAGAACGACGAAGGTTGGACCTTCCTCGCCCCCAGCTTCCGTTTCGATATCGCCATCGAAGCAGACCTGCTGGAAGAGCTGGCCCGTGTATACGGCTACAACCGTATCCCCAGCGAAAGCTTTACTGCCGAGCTGGAAATCGCCCCGCGCCCAGAAAGCACCATTGCCCAGGACAACCTGGAACAAACCCTGCTGAGCCGTGGTTACTACGAAGCGATTACTTTCAGCTTTATCGATAGCGACAGCGCCGCGCTGTTTGATCCGGAAGCCGACCCGGTGGCCCTGCAAAACCCAATCAGTGCCGAGCTGGCGGTTATGCGCACCACCTTGCTGCCGGGCCTGTGTAAAGCGTTGCAGTACAACCTGAATCGCCAGCAAAACCGCGTGCGCCTGTTTGAAACCGGCCTGCGCTTTGTGCCGGGTGCCGAGCTGCACCAGGAGCAAATGATTGCTGGTCTTGCCTACGGCAGCCGTTACGCAGAAAACTGGACTGGCAGCAAAGACGCGGTGGACTTCTTCGACGTGAAAGCCGATGTAGAGGCCCTGTTGGCTCGCACCGGTGTTGCCGATGAGTTCCGCTTTGTCGCTGGCCAGCACCCCGCGTTGCACCCCGGCCAAACCGCCAAGATTATGCGCGGCGACCGCGAAGTAGGGGTTATCGGAGCCCTGCACCCGCAGTTGCAGAAGAAGTTGGATCTGGCCAAGCCCGCGTTCGTATTTGAACTGAGCTTGGAAGCGATCGGGGAGGGCAAAACCCCCGCATTCCGCCCGCTGTCCAAGTTCCCGGAAGTGCGTCGCGATCTGGCCCTGTTGATTGACGCAGAGGTTCCTGCCGCCAGCCTGGTGGAAACTGCTGTCGAAGTTGCAGGTGAAACCTTGACGGACCTCAAGATATTTGATGTCTACCAAGGCAAAGGTATTGATTTAAATAGAAAAAGTGTCGCTTTGGGGTTGACGTTTCAGCATTCGTCACGCACCCTTAATGACGACGAAATCAATGCCGCTATAGATGCGGTGGTCGGAAAACTAGAAGAAAAATATAACGCTAGTCTGCGCTAGTAGAGCATGATGCTCTCGGGTGCAGGCTGAATTGCACCCCGAGAGCGTCTGCTACCGGGTTGAAAGCCGCCGCGGTTTGGGCCGCTTCCGATCTGGAGTCGACGCCTCTGAATCAATTGGTAGGATCCAATGACAGAGGCACTGACCAAGGCCGGGCTCGCCGAGAAACTGTACGAAGAGCTGGGCTTTAACAAGCGCGAAGCGAAAGAGATCGTCGAATATTTCTTCGAGGAGATCCGCAATGCGTTGGAAAGTAACGAGCAGGTCAAGCTCTCCGGCTTTGGCAATTTCGACCTGCGCGATAAAAGCCAGCGTCCCGGTCGTAACCCCAAGACCGGCGAGGAAATCCCCATCTCGGCCCGCAGGGTAGTCACTTTTAAACCCGGGCAAAAACTCAAGACACGAGTAGAAGAGCATGCTGGAACCGAGCAATAACGCTCAGCTGCCTGCAATCCCCGGTAAGCGCTATTTCACCATTGGTGAAGTGAGTGAACTGTGCGCCGTTAAACCCCATGTCCTGCGTTACTGGGAGCAGGAATTCCCCCAGCTGAAACCCGTCAAACGTCGCGGCAACCGCCGTTACTACCAGCACCAAGATGTCATCATGATCCGCCAGATTCGTGCGCTCCTGTACGAAGAGGGCTATACCATTGGTGGAGCCCGCCAGCAGATCGAAACCGGCAGCGAGCGGGCAGAGGTGGTACAGCTACAGCAAGTACTCCCCGAAGTGATCGCAGAACTAAAGGACGTGGTGGCCCTGCTGGAGGGGAAAAATAATTTATAAAAAACTGTAAACCTGGGCTTGCAATCCAGCCGCACTCAGGTATGATTCACGCCACATCGAGACACGATGTCTTTAAAAATCAATCACTTAGCGAAGTGAGCGATTTTTCAAAATCGGAGCGTAGCGCAGCCTGGTAGCGCACCACACTGGGGGTGTGGTGGTCGTCGGTTCAAATCCGGCCGCTCCGACCATACATATCGTTGCATCGCAACGGCCAAGAAACCCGCTTTTTAGCGGGTTTTTTTGTGGCTGTTATTAGGGTAATGCTATCCCTTGCTCTCTCCTACTTATGTAAAGTGCAATCGCTAAAAATGTACAAAAACACGCCAAATTAAGTAGGCTAGGTTGCACCTTTGATGATAACTGTGCATGAATGTGTAGCCGGCCTAAAACTCACATATATGCAGGATGACATATGTTCGACCAGTCTTTTAATAGGGCTACTATCTGGAACCAGCTTAGATATCGAGATTTCGTGAGGCATGGTGACCGCCTGCTAGGACAATCTAAAATTGATATTATTGATTCAGCTGTAGATAAGGCGAGGCAAGGATTTAGCGCTCCAATTTCTTTGAGTAGTCAGTTTGTCGGAAGGCAGGCCGTTTTCACTTTAAGTGATCTTGCTGAAGACTTGATTTTAAGGAAGGTATCTCAAAACTTATCAAAATTAACACACGCAAAGCAGTCTGATAGGAATCAAATCATAGCAACACTTAAGCTGGTATTGGAGGAAAGTGTTTCATACCGAGTTTATAAGTTAGATATTAAAAGCTTCTATGAAAGTATCAATGTAGAAAATCTACTCGAGCGTCTTCGATTGAATATGGCTGTTTCTAGGCCTACGTACAAAGTAGCGAAGTCATTTTTTGATTTTTTAGTTGCTGCTGATGTGCCAGGTTTACCAAGAGGGCTTGCGTTGAGTGCTACTCTATCAGAGATTGTTATGCATGATTTTGACGAGCGGGTGAGGAGCCTTCCTAATGTATTTTTTTATAACCGCTATGTAGATGATATCGTTTTAATTACGGATAGTCTGGAGGATATTGGTTGGTTTTCCTCGAAAATTTCATCTCTTCTTCCACCGGATTTGGTACTTAACAACTCAAAAACAAAATTAATTGACCTTCCTTATGTGAAACCTAGTTCGACTCAGAACTTAGGAGGCCAGAGCTTTGACTATCTGGGGTATAGCTTTCTAATTTACGGCTCTCAAGCTAAAGGTGAGCCTCGGAAAGTTATTGTTGATATCGCAGATAAAAAGGTGAAGAAAATAAAAACGCGTTGTTCACTTGCTTTTTTGGATTATCTCAGGACGAGAAATTTTTCTCTCTTAGAATGTAGGATTAAGTTCTTAGCCAGCAATTATGCTATTTATGATCCAGATAAAAAAATAAGTCGTCTAGCAGGAATTTACTACAATTATAGAGAGGTTTCTCCAGGATACTCTAAGAGCATAAAGGCCCTAGATTCTTTCCTTAAGGCTATTGTTTTGGCGAATAGGACAAAAATTTCAAAATCTTTAAGTTCCGTCCTAACACAGAAAGATAAGAGATCCATTCTTAAATATTCATTTAAGGGGGGTTTTAACTCTAAGGCTATTTATAGTTACTCCTCTTCAGAACTAGAAAAAATTGTTCGGTGCTGGAAGCATGTCTAGATTAAAAGTTAAAATAAATAAAAAAGATAGATTTCGCCCACTTATAACCGAGACTACACCATATGAAACTCCATTAATATTTTCCAATGATGGGTTTTATGAAAATATAAAGGTGGCTGACAAGGGAGATTGTTCTTTTCATAAAGATATTGTTTTAGCTTTTTTTGAGGGGGATTGCTCTCGAGCCTCGACCCAACCTTACATGTATAAAATCAATAAAAGCTCTGAATCTTTAAGGACGCTATCTTTAGTGCATCCAATAAGCCAGAAAGCTTATTCTGATTTCTATATTCAATATGATCGATTAATTCTTCATTTTTGTCACGATTCTCGAACATCTATTAGATCTCCAAGAAAAGTTGGTAATACATTTTTCATAAAAAATAAACAGGATGAATTCAATAAATATCGACGTGATAGCGTTGATTTTTTGGCGGATGATATCTTGAGTAAATATGTTGGATCATATTTTGCGTATTCTGGCTATGATCGATTGTATAAATTTATTAAATCATCAGAATACCTTGGGCTAGAGAGGAAGTTTCCCTTTCTGATAGCAATGGATATTACAAATTGCTTTGGGTCAATTTACACGCATAGTATTTCCTGGGCAACCAAAAGCAAAGAATTTGCAAAAAAGTTTCGTCAAAACTATATGTTTGGATGCTCATTTGATAGTTTAATTCAGAAATCAAATTATGATGAAACCAACGGTATTCCTATTGGCGCTGAGATTTCTCGTATATTTGCTGAGGTTATCCTTGAAGATGTAGACAGGAGTGTAGTTAGTTGCCTTCAAGATCGTGGGATATTTTTAGGGAAAGATTATGTCATAAAAAGATATGTGGATGATTATTTTATTTTTTCCATTGATTCCAAAGTGCAAGATTGCGTGTCAGGTTATCTTGTGGAGGAGTTGTCTAAATATAAGCTAACTATAAATGAATCAAAAACAATAGAATATACGCGACCTTTTTATAGTTCAAGGTCCGCATTAATGGTTTGCTTGTCAGATGTTCTGACCGACTTTTTTAACTCTTTTCTCATGGTGGAAAGGGGAGATGAAGGTGTAAAATTTATCCCTAAGCCAATTCGTCGCCTATCCAGTTTAACTTCAAATTTTCTTAATAGAGTTAAATCTTTATGTACCGATTATGGGTTTGGTTACGAGGCTGTAGCTCAGTACTTGATCTCCTCAATATTTGAGCGTTTAAAATGTCTAGTGGAATCATATGAAACTAATCGAGATGAAGTTAAGCCGAGAGATTATAGGCTGGCTGTAAGCGCATTGCTTGATGTTTCCTTTTTTCTGTATTCGGTAGTACCATTAGTTTCCTCTTCTTACCCTCTCACAAAGACAGTTATTCTTTCCATTAGATTTTTTGAAGCGAATTTTCAGTTAGAGTCCCCCTCAATTAAGCAGAGGGTGTATGAACATTGTGTGAATTTTTTAAAGAGTAGCGGAGCTCGCTCTCCGGATTACGTGGAGAATCATATCCCTTTAGAGAAATTGAATATTTTAGTTGCAATGGAGGAGCTTGGAGTTGAGTATTTGGTTTCGAAGGAATTTTTGGATGAGAATTTTTTTAACGAAAGGGAGTTGAGTTATTTTGATATTATTTCAATTTTATTTTATATAAAGAATTACGAAGATTATTCTGTTTTAAAGAAAAAGATATACATTTCCTTGAAATCTATATTTCGTGATTTTTCAAAATTAAGGGTATCTTCTAATGCAGCCCACTTGTTTTTTGATATGATTTCATGCCCTTATTTAAATTCAAACTATAGGCAGGACCTTCTGAGAAAATTTAGAAATGAATTTAACCTGGAGAGTTTATCCCGAGGAGAAAAGGAAGGTGAGGCCGAACTCTTTGTGAGTAGAAATTGGTTTGTAAAGTGGACCGGTGTAGATTTGTATAACATCCTAGAAAAGAAAGAGTTGAAATCGGCTTACTGACTGTGATATTTTCCTTTTTCGGAAACAGGGAGCAATAGCAGGCTCTACTAGAGAGGTCGATGTATTATTTGCTTTGAATTCTCGAGCATTGCATTTATTTGAACTCTCTTTTTATACTTTCTATTAATGCATGTTGGTGGCGATCAGCATGTGTTGATGTGGAAGAGCGGCTGAGCCATTGAAGTCACTGGGGATGCTGCACACACCTTAGCCTTGAGTTCCTTGTTTTCTTTTTCCAAATGTAATTACACTCTCTTTAAATCAGCAATCCTGGACGCCCAAAGATTTGAGAAGGGGCGTCAGTTATGCCATATGGGCCCATTAGGCATCCGCAGATAAGCTCAAGAATAAAAAAGCCAGGAAATGAATAAAATTTGTACGTCACTATTCGGCAGATAACACAATAACTCCAATACAGATAGAGATTCAGCGCAGATAGGTTGGGCTTGTGAATAATTGAGAAATAGGTACGGAGTGTCGCCAGTCTCGCAATCCATGTACCCAGCGCTTATTCTGCTGGGTACAGACCTGCCGGACCAATTCCGACAAGCCCACCAAGCTCTTAAGGCAGCTCTCAAAGTTGCGGCTTAGAAAAAGCCAGTGTTTTACTGGTATCCCCAACCGTTGAAGAATTGGGGTTATTTTTATTAATAGCTCCCCGTTTCTGTGTATTGAGTAGTCGGCTACTCCAGTCAATCAGTTCGAGATAGTGATCCAGTTGAAAGGGCAGTCAGCTTTACGTTCATCACCGAGCATCGGCAATAGATTGTCGGGCTGCTTACCATTAGCTGCTGTGTTTACTCGCTGTCGGATCGAAGTGAAATTCGACCCATCCGGAATTTTGACTCGGATAGAGTTTAAATCCACTTAGCCTGACAGAGCCCGCTTATCCAAGCAAGCTTGAGATTTGAATGCCCCCTTCCAATAGTGGGGACTCTACCTCTCCTTATAGCAGTTAGGCGGAAGTTTGTTGTGAAGCTCTACTCACTATGGTATTTGTCATAGCCCTCTGACCACTCTTGTTGATAGCCTTGCTTTTTGAAGTAACCTCTAAATATATGAAGTGCTTTTTCTAGCCAAGACTGAATATCTGAAATGCCCTCAATCATCTTGCAGTCTTTTTCGTCATCAACCGCTTGATCTGTCATTTCCCAGAAAAAGTAAGCCAAAGACTCTGCTTCCTCCTTACTATCTAAATAGGAGTTTCCAGAAACAATTGATCGAGCGATTTCGGAGTTTAGTTGTTTCGCGTAATGCATAACTAATGTCTTCGCTGGTTGATTGTATTCATTGAAATTCATCATGCTTTATGGGCCTCTAGTGGCACGTCATTCATTATGGCCATTCTTTAAGCTCATGGAGCTTTTCTATTTCGCTAGAATCGAGAGTGTACCCTTGAAGATAGCGTTGAGTTAGTACGGAAGTTCTAAAAACGCTTGCCAGCGAGTAATGACCTCGGTATCGGACCAAATTTTGGCGGCTCTGTGTCGATATAGAGCAGAATACAGTAGTGGTTTCTTATTACAGCATAGGCTCCAATATCGAGCGCAATGATACCGGCTAGCTTTTGCTTCCTACCCTCAATACACTGACGCCGATGCTCATAATCTCTCTCGGGTTGGGCATCTTTCCCACAAAGAAAAGCCCTGCGTATGTAACCGGAAACTCAATGATTTACATTGGATTCAAACTTACGAATGGAGATAGAAATACTCTTGAAATAGTTGTCAATATTACGAGCTATTATTGATGGCTATCTATTAAGTGCATTTATAAAGGAGATAACTAACATGCCATACAAAGAACTTGGAATGCTAAAAGATAGCGGTTTAAGTAAAGATGCTTTTAGTGGAGTTGTTGTGCCCTATATGAGTGAAGCTGAACGAGAAAAATATCAGGTTACTATACAAGATGGGCTTCTGTTTTGGCGCGGTGAAAAACTTAATACCAATCCTGGCGGATCTTGGGCATTTGTTATGGACAAAAATGGACGTATCTTTTGTGGTAACAAAAATGGTGACATTCAGCACCATTCAGCATTTCTTTCGGGGCGCCCAGTTGCTGCGGCTGGGCATATCTCTGTGGTAGGTGGAATAATAGAGCATATTAATAATTTCAGTGGCCACTACCAGCCCACTAGCGATTATATGGAGCAGTTTAAAGAAGAACTGGAAAAAAATAATGTTGACTTAAGTGAAACCGAAATGGACTTTGGGATTTCGTCAAAAACCTGTAAGTTGCGCTTAAAAAATTTTCAAGATCATAATTATACAGGCAAATGGTATCAGCGTTTTCGCGGTACTGTTGTTAGAGAGACTGTCGATGGGAGCCAAGATACTTATACCGGTCGTACTCATATTCAAGGGCAAAGGTTAAGGCTTTATCCTGATGGCCCCAGATGGCAGTGGCTCTGATGTAAATAGCCATAATAGCTTTCTGTAGACTCTTCATCTCTGATTTGGAGGCAAGGGAAGTGGAATACCAGAAATTGGCGTTCAGGCTTTGGGAAGGCTGATTTGGGGTTAGGCCAGATTATAAGGAACGCTGAGAGGAAGCTGCTGGCAGTCAGCTACAGACTTTAAATCCGCTTTCAAAATTCGGTTGCTATATAGCCAGTGGAGAGGTGAGATATCAAGTCTCTCGGATAGGAGGGGTGATTCCGCACATACTACCTCGTTTTTAAGGATCTAAATACCGGCCACTCCAGTCAATGGCTCCAAATAGTGCTCCAACGGAAAGGGGAGTGCTTTAAATTCCTTCAAGCGCTCACTACCAATAAATAAAGTAGAGTTTTGGGTTGCTCACTAGATACGACCGTGCGAATGCGCGGTTAAGTACAAGTGTAATCAGAGTCTTCAATGTCTTGGCAATACTGGTAAGAATAGCTAAGCCTGGAATTTAAAATGACCTTACCAGCGGCTACTTGTACGGTTGGTTTTAACCCAAAACAACCAAGCGATAGCACTAATGTGGAGAGGTGACTTACAAGATGGTAACTCTACGCTGAACTCAATATTTATCCCTACAATGGAATCCCGCTCTTCCAGTATTTAACAAAGGGGTGCGGATACGAGTATAAAACTAATGAGCCAATTAAATCATTAGTGGACTTTCACATTCCCCGGTTTAGCCTTTAGTTGGCCATGTGATTGAGAATGTTGCTCTTTAATCTTTTAAGAAAAGCATGGGGTGAATTTTAATGTGAATTGAGTTTTCCAATGGTTAATTGATATTTCCTCAGCTGAAAATAACAAAAATATAGGCGCGTAAATAATCCTATTGGAATTTATTCAGTTTGTTTCAATCTCAAAGCTGCGTAAAATCGATAGATATTTTGGGTATTTTGGCCGTAATTGAGCGAGCCAACTATAAACGCTTCAGAAGTATAAAAGATTTTGAAAACTTCGAGAGGGCCAAGAGTTTTCTAAAAGACCCATCCCCTCAAAGGAGAACGGTAGCGTGACGTAAGAGTAAGCAAAAGGCGCTGACCCAAGGTGCTAGGAACACCCTGGGCCAGCTGACCAAATTGATAACTACACTATCAAAATGGCTATATGGATAATACGCTAGAAACCCGCTCGTCTTCAATAAAGTGGAGTACATTCAGCGGCTTGGGATCTGTTCCCAAGTTCTGGAAGCCTAGCGCCCGCCTTTTCCTCTTCTCTGCCTACCGCCCCCGCGCACCACCCTATATTTCCTCCAAACGTTAAGCCCAAGCTTCCCCACCCCGGAAGCGCCCAAACTTTGACCATTGAAGGAAAATAAGTATGTTGATCTTAAAGCGACGGACAGGTGAACTTCTAAGGATTGGAGCAAATGTCTCAGTCACAGTGCTGGAAGTGAAAGGCAATCAAGTGAAGATAGGCATAAGCGCACCCAAATCACTCCCCATCCACCGTGAAGAAATCTATGTGCGGATCAAAAAGCAGAAGAGAGCGAAGGTCTGAATATCCTAGGAGAGTGGAGCGGTTCTTGGTTCTCACAGGTTGAGAAAGCGGGTTCTAAGTATGAACTTTGGAGCCGTTGTCTAGCAGACTATATACGGCTCTAATTCGAACTGGTAACAGAAGGCTCTTTCGAAGCTGGTGGAGCGTTAGATGGCCGGATCAATATCGTCATACTGGCCCCTGAAGGTGGCTAGTTAGCGGGGTGAAGGAGGGTAAAGAAGCCTGACGGCCCCATAACCCAAGCATTGCTGTATATCAATCAGCTGTATAAATTTCAGTCATTTCGCCAAGTGTTTAAAGCTGCAGTCTGACGGGTAATCTAGGTAGATACAGCTCCTTTTCGGAATACCCCTACTGTCAATGGCTAGAGGAACTTTACCGTCAACCGCTCCTTGTCATATAGCGAAGTGAACTGATAGCCAAATTGGCTGCCAGATTACGGAAGCAAAATAGCCGATGAATCCAGTAGAAAAAAGTCAAAGCAATCCAACGTGCTACTGCATACGATTTTTTGAGATAAGAAATTTCTACATTGAAAGATTAGGCTAGTGATAGGTGATACTGAACACATCGTAGGTAAGCTATGTTCCCTCGACAAATTTGGCGAGCTTGATTTACTGGGAGCTCTCATTAATTGGATATACAGTGAAGTTAAATTGGCTGCACCTAAGCTAAAAAAAGAAAGAAAAGGCACCTAAAGCCAAAACTGATGATTCGTTATGGTTTTACCACAAGTACCTTAAGCGTTATAATAAGAACAAGGTTCAAAATAATTTTTTATTTTATCCTTCGATGACTTAACAATGGTAGAAAACCAGAACAAGCAAGAATAGGAAGACGACCATCTGATTGGTTTTATCTACCAGTCTATGGTTGACAGTATTCATGAACCCTGGATTTCTGCACGAATGGATGGCAGCGTAGGTATTACCAAGAGCGGCAAGCAAGAAATAGCAGGAATGTATTTTTACATGCCTTGCGGTGATAAAGAAGAGATTCAGTTCTCAGTAGCTAATACATTCGGTCCCCTTAATGCCATCTCGTATTTAAGGAAAAACTCTACTGACCGTGGAAAAGAATGGAAAAATCTGAAGTTAGAGATATTTCCAAATCAAACGCATAAGCTTAATACATGGTAATTCCTTACACTCATATGCAAAATTGTGCGGCTGTGTCGCTCGGGCAGCCTACAGTGCGTTGCCGTTAATCGAGTGCACGTCGTTAGAAATTCAAACAGCTTAACTATTAATGAGATGATTAAAAAACTAATTCTTTTGCCTTCCTTATTCTTGGCAGGCTGCGTATCAAATAGAGAGTGCTTAATTTATGAAGTTGAGCAGGAAACGACGTATCATGAGGAAAAGTGTGATGGAATAAGGGCGGCGGGCGGCCCCTGTGTCTTTACTACTTTTGTAAAAGAGCAGCCAGTGCATAGGTGCTTAATTTACAAGTAATGTGATCCATTAACCCAGCTTCTAAAAATTGTGGACAAAAGATTTCATGTACTTGGGACCTGCAACAGGCTGCTTGCATATGCGGTGGCCATTATAAAAATATGATGAATAATTTATGAGAATATCTGCGCTGGCGATTTGTTTAGCTTTAATTTCATGTGCATCAATTGAAGTAAAGCAAATTGAAAAAGAAGATACTGTTATTGCACGAAACGATACTTTCGACGTCCATTCAATAAGAGCTTTACCGAATGATATGGGGTATCGAGTCTTCGTTAAGTACTTTATAAATGACTTTGACCCAATTAACAATAAATATGTTTGTTCTTACAAGCAGCTATATGATGGAGAGAGGAGTATTGTTAACCGAAACTGGAACTGTGAATTTGAAACTTCAGAAGGAACAATATTCTTTGATTGGAAGCCGGAAACAAAATATAGGAAGCTAAGTATTGTTCGTGCGGTCAAAGATGGTTCGTACGTAACGCCGCCATACGAGATCTTAGATGTTGATCCTCCCTTTGAAATTCAGGTTTTATTAATGAGAACACCAAATAAGGAAACTTGTTGGAAAACAAGTATGAAAACTGGCGAACAGTATTGGGGTTGTGGTTATGGCCCATTAGCTGAATCCAGCCTGGCTAAGGCAGGGAGATAATCTGATTAGTTTTCCTATGTAAGGGTGCCAGAAGCGTAACGTACCCTTGATAGCAACTTTGAAGCAGTTTTCAAAGTTGTGACTTAAGAAGAGCCAGTGATTGGCGGAAATTCGGAATCTGTGCAATATGGGTGGAGTGTCGGTAGCAATAGCTCTACTTTTTCTTAGGTCTAAGTGCCATCCACCCCAATCAGCCATTTTTTAATAGTGATCTAACTGAAGTGGGGGTAGATATACCTTTCCGCTCGGCGTGTAATTGGCAGCAGCCCACTGCCGCTAGACCAATCTGCTGTATGCTAACCTGCTGAATCAATGCCATCCAGCCTGCCAAGTGCTTAAAGCTTCAGTCAAGGGGGAGCTAGGTAGATCCAGTGCCCTTTTGGTGTACCCATGCGGTCAAAGACTAGAGGAAGGACGCCGCCAATTGATCCTTGCCAGTTATCGAGGTCAATTAGTTCCAATTTGGCCCCCAGACTGCCCTAGATCTGATTTCAGGTGACGTATTGGAACCGCTGTAATAGCGTCAAGCAATGGGGCAGACAAGATCTTTTACCGTGTACTAATCGCTATGGTAGTTATCATAGCCCTCTGACCACTCTTGCTGATAACCTTATTTTTTAAAGTAACCTCTAAATATATGAAGCGCTTTTTCTAGCCAGGATTGAATGTCAGTAATGCCCTCAACCATCTTGCACTCCTTTTGGTCATCAACTGCTTGATCTGTCATTTCCCAGAAAAAGTAGGCCAGGGATTTTGCCTCTTCTTTACTGCCTAAATTAGAGTTTCCAGAAACAACCGACTCCGCGATTTCAGATCTTAGCTGTTTCGCATAATGTAGTACTAATGTCTTTGCCGGTTGATTAGCTTTATTGAAATTCATCATGCTTTTTAGGCCTCAAATTTGCACTCAGACTTTGTAACACTTTGTTTTTAAGCGAAGAGCAGTATCTATGAGTGGATATCTTGAACTTTTTCTTTAGTGGGTGTCCTGAAATCTCAGTGTTTGGTAGAACATTGCTGGAATATTGTTGAGTGCTTATTGTTCCACTTCTCTATAGAGTGATTGTTTTTAATTTTATCTTTTTATAGATCTGGTTTTATTGCTCTTCTGAAAATTTATAGGTATCTACAAATGTGTAATGTTTAGCTGAGTAAAAAAGGCAAGATTGATTGTGGTATTTATGCTGCGGAGCTAATATTTGAATGAGATTGTGGCTTGGGATGATTAATATCATCTCGGGAATATCTCGCTCGCGAGCGTAAACTATTCTTGTATTAAATGGATAAAGCTCTTGATATTTTTACAATTGAAAGGCTGCTTAAGTTGCATGGATATTAACCAGTAGTGCTCTGCAGTTCAAAATATTATTAATAATTTTATGGTTTTTGAGTTTTATTTCAATTGTATCTAATAGAAATTTTTTTCATAGTTGGTAAGTTTAAATTCTTCAATTAATTTCTTTGCACCCATGCTATGAGTTATCTCGCGCCGATACACTAGACATATTTCATCTTTAAAGCCTGGTTGGTCTTTACTTACCCATTCGAGCTGATTTCTTCCATGTGTCTGTGCAACTCGACCAGGAATAATACCAACCCCAAACCCCTCTAATGTCATTTTTGTGATTAGCTCGTGACTTGAAGACCTTATATATTGTTTATATCTATTGCTTTCAGATATGGTTTTTAGCAGCCAGTTCGTCTGCATCAATGCTGGATCATATATTAGTACGTCTCTAGATTGAATTTTCTCAGGATTATGCCAAAAACTAACCATATCGTGACAAAGATGCTTGATTACCAAATCAGGATGAGATACAGGATTTACGACAATACCGATATCAATTTTCCAGCTGATCACGGCCTCTACAATCTCGCGAGAAAGGGCATGCTGGAAGCTCAATTCAATACCTGGGTTTTGTGCGATAAAAGTAGGAAGGCTATCAGGTAGCATATGTAGTGAAATCGAGCTGTGACATCCAATGGTAAAATGGCCAACGGCCTCTTTATTTTCTCGCAGCGCAGAATACTTAACCTCATCCCAATCATCTAATAGCTGCTGAGCGCTCTTTAATAGCCTAAGACCGGCACGTGAAAGTTGAACACCAGTTTTTTCCCGTATTATTATTTCAGTACCTAGCTGTCTTTCCAGCCTCTTGATAGCAGCACTCAGGCTCGGCTGCCTAATCCCCAATCTTTCTGCTGCCCTGGATATGTTTTTTGTTTTTGCAACTTCAATAAAGTAATTAAGTTCATCAGCGTGTGGGAACATAGAGCCTAACTTATTTAGCGACTTAATTTAAAAGCAGCTATCGAGTCTACATCGACATACTCTTGGTTGCCATAGATATTGCCTATGGCAACCAGCGCCGACTTCTATTTTTCATGTTTTTATACTCATGTTAATTTCTTTACTCCCTATTTATTCAAAAAGTTTTGGAGTTAGAGTGTCTACGCCATCTCTCAGCTATCCCGTAGCAGCGAATAGTAATGCAGTATCCTCTGAAGCTAATTTTAGTTTAGCTTTAACTTTTCCTTTGCAGACTTGGTATGAGTGGGGATATCTACACAACCCAGTTCTCGCAAGTGACAAAGATATTTCCAGAGTTAAACGCTCATATGCATTACTTCAAGATCAGATCGACGATACTGATAACCCCATTTATGGCCTACACACTAGCTATGGTGAGAATGAGCGAAATGCCCTAGATCCAAATCAATGGAAAAATACCCAAGTCAACCTATTGGAATATTTACAAGTTGGTATCGGTACTCCTCTGCCGAAGTCTGTCGTCAGACGCGCGTTGAAACTACAAGCTCGGAAAACGGCCCATGGCTTATCTGGTATCCATCCTTCCACTTATCAAGCACTTCTTAACCTGGCAAACAGTGAAGCTCTTCCCAGAGTTCCCCGAAAAGGTAGCTTGGGAGCCAGTGGTGACTTAATTTCTATGGCCCATGCCATATCTCCTCTATTCGAGGATGGACCAAAGGGCCCTCGCGACGTAATTGGTCTGGTAAATACCAATGCCATGATGGCTTCATGGGCTATCGAACATGATTATCAATTAAGAAAGGTATTAAGGGACTGTTTTAAATCTGTTGCGCTTATGTCCCTGGCGATAGGCACCGGAGATGAGCATTTCTCGGAAGGTTTGCATTATGGGGAGGTACACACCAGCTACGCTCGGGCAGGTAACCTGCTGACACAACTACGACGTGACTATTTAAAATCGCCGAAGATTGTCGAAGGCAAGAAAACTTTGTTACAAGCTCGTTATTCTGTTCGCTGTGCTCCTCAGATACTTGGGCACTGCCTTGATTTATTGGATTACTCTGAAGCTAAAATTCGTTCCGAAGCTCTAGCCGTCGCTGACAACCCCCTAATTCTTGAGTCTGGTCCCTGGCATGGCGGACTCTTTTATGCGATTGGACTGGCAGCTTCCGCTGAATTTATGCTGGAAATCATCCATCGTCTATCTGAAATGCTTGATCGACAAATATTGATTTTAATGGATTATCGCCTTAACGGAGGTTTGCCAGATAATTTAAATGTTGAATCTTTCAATCACTGTAAAGGAATTCACCAGTTAACGTCGGCTTTGTTCCAGGAAATAAAGGCCAGGTCGACACCGGTGCGTCAGATGAGTTTCTCATGTGAAGGCAATAATCAGGACCTCGTGCCCTGTGGAATGGCCGCTCTTAACAATGTTAACGATCAGCTGGATACGTTAAAAGAAATTGTTCGCGCAGCAACTTTTTGTTCAGCTAGAGCCGCAATGATGCGCTCAACGGGTGGTTTACCCGAAGCATTAAAATTGTCGAACTGGTCACAATTTACAACAACCGAGATCGAGAGCATTTTATGAATTTTAACTATTTAACTGGTAATTTCGGTATTGAGATTCAAGCAAAAGAGCTAGCGGATGTAGATCAAGGTACAGGACTAACATTGCAAAACCTATGGCATGAGCATGAGCTATTGGTTATCAGGGATATGGACCTGGATACACAAGCATTTGTCAACTTCTGCAGCTTATTTGGAGAACTTCAAAAAAATTATTTCTTTTTTCAAGGTCACTCTGAGGAGTACCCACAAGTTGCTAGAATTATCAAAGAGATCGGTGAAAAGAAAAATACTGGTGGGATCTGGCATCATGATCAGGGATATTATTCGAAGCCGGTAAAAGGTATAGCTTTGTATGGTATTGATATTCCCAACAGAGGAGGCGATACCCTTTTTACAAGTTCAACACTTGCTTATGAGAGCCTTTCAACTGCAATGCAGCAAGTAGTTAAATCCCTCAATGTGATACATACCACAGAGCTAATGCTCAAGAAACAACCAATATCAAAGTTAATGGAAAGTTCAGGTGAGAGTAGCTCTGGTATAGAGCGGGCACTAAAATTAATGCCACTGGAATCTGCAGTACACCCGGCAGTTTGTAGAAACCCTGTAACTGGTAAGCCTTTTCTCTACTTGAATCGGACTACCACCTCGCATTTTGAGGGTATGACACTTGATGAAAGTTCGGGGCTGCTAGATTATCTATTTAAACACATCGAAAAACCTGAGTTTAATTGCCGAGTGCAATGGCGCCCTGGCACCCTAGTGCTTTGGAATAATCACCAAGTCTTACACTATGCAGTAAATGACTACAATCAACGACGGGAATTACACCGTGTGCATTTTTCTGCAGAACGACCAATTAAATATCTATAAATAGATTACTAGTGTATTTATGAACTATAGTGAACTACTGGCAGATTTTTTGCACCAAAATAGTCAGTCTAGAACTGAACAGCAGGCATTTAAAAATAATCAACTCAGGTGGCTTCTCAGTGAGGCTTTTGCAAAGTCTAACTACTATCGTGAATTACTTGAACAAAACAAAGTTGATATAGAGGCAATTCAAAGCTATAAAGATTTACAACAACTGCCGATTATAAGCTCAGAAATATTTTTAAAGCCTATGCCGACAGTGAGTATGGCTTTTGACGATATCATACGCTACTGCCACACATCGGGTAGCACTGGTACTCCCAAACACGTACCTTATACCCGCAAAGATATTAATAATGCTATAATCTCACAAGCACGCAGTTTCCTATTTACAGGTGTCGAGCCGTCCCATAAGTGTTTGTGCGCAATGACTTATGGTCCTTGGCCCAGTGGTATGATTTGTCATGCTGCCGCTGAAATATTTGGCCTCACTATTCCTGCAGATTCATTTCTTGGGGTAGACCATCAGCTACAGAGCCTGCAAAAGTATCAGCTGGATTATATGGTCTGCCTTCCCTCTTTATTACCTAGGCTCGAACGCCACTGCGTGGAAAAAGATATATCTCCAGCGTCCTTAAACATACGCAATATATTTATGGTAGGTGAACTATTCTCTGAAGACTTTCGGGATCACTATGAGAAGCTATTCAACTCCAGGTTGATTAATATGTATGCAAACACTGAGCTTGGGCTAATAGCAAGTGAATGCCAGCACCATAACTTACATGTTTGGGAAGATTTCTTTCATGTAGAAGTTATTGATCCCGATACAGGAGAACTATGTGAAGATGGCGTCGCTGGGGAGTTAGTTATAACCGCTCTGCAGCGTGAAGCCCTTCCACTGATTCGCTATAACACACATGATTTGGTGGAAATGCACAAAGGCCCTTGCGAATGCGGCCGCCCCGGAACCTATTTGGGTCCCATCAAGGGGCGTATTGATAATATGTTCACAATCAATGGCGGCAATGTCTATCCAATTGCGCTGGAAAACGCTATCACTGCCGTCACGGGTCTTAGCTCCTTTTACCACTGTATTATCGAAAAAGTTGATGGACATGATCATTTGGCATTTGAAATTGAAGCAAGAGAATCTGTCGATAAGCGAGATAAAGATCATTTATCTCGACAATTTTATAACAATCTCACCAGTTCAGATGTAACCCTTCGTATGATTTTCCTTGGGCTCGAAGCGGCCTCAAGAATCAATATAGAAATTTTGCAACCTGGGGAAATAAGTAACAAAGCTGGTAAAGTAAAAAAAATTATTGATCGCAGATAGGTATTTCGACTGCCGAGCGAGGCTTGTAACTGGTTCTGGTGACTCCTATTAGTTTAGCTAATTGTACTTGTGGGAGTTGTATTAATGTCTAGATTTTTATAGCTGGTCTATTGAGGGTTGAAAGTAATTCTTGTCCCACTATGCCGATATCACAAAATAGCATTACCTTGAATGGTATTTGAATAGAATTAAATGGGAGATTTTAAAAGTATTAAAAGTCATTGTGAAAGAAGCAGCCTAAGAAAAGCCGGACATTCTCAGAAAGCAATAGCTAAATTGTTAGAGAGGCATCCCTCGACGATCAGCCGAGAGCTGCGGCGCAATGCAAGCTTGCGAGGATATCGCCCAGGGCAAGCACATAAGCTTGCTGAACTAAGACGCCAGCAAGCGTATAAAGCACAGAAAGTGACTGATGGCGTGTGGCAACAAATAGACACTCTAACTCGGAAAGAATTAAGTCCTCAGCAGGCTGCAAGCTATTTAAAGAGACATACGGGTGTATCGTTACATCATGAGACGATCTACCAACTAATTTATTTAGACCAGGCAAATGGTGGAGACTTATTCAAGCATCTTAGAATTGCATCAAAGCCCTATCGCAAGCGCTACGGTAAGTATGATCGACGCGGAAAGATCAAAAACAGAGTGAGCATAGATGATCGACCAACTGTTGTTGACCGGATGAATCGGATAGGTGACTGGGAAGGTGATACCGTTATAGGCAAGGGACATGGCGGAGCTTTGCTGACTATGGTTGAACGCAAGACGTTATTTACTGTTATTGTTAGATTAACAGGTAAACGATCAGACTTGCTGACTGAAGCAGCGGTTAGTCATATGATGAGCTTCAAAGATAAAATTAAAACAATTACCTTCGATAATGGTCTTGAATTCGCTGGTCATGAACAGATTGCAGAAGGCTTAGAAGCTGATATTTATTTTGCTCACCCATATTCATCCTGGGAGAGAGGAATCAATGAGAATACTAACGGCCTCATTCGACAGTATTTCCCAAAGGATACCGACTTTAATAAAGTGACAGATGAGCAAGTTCAATTTGTAATGGATCGCCTGAATAGTAGGCCAAGAGCGAGTCGGGGTGGAAGGTCGCCGAATGAGTTATTTATGGGGCTGCAAGATGATCTGCTTGCGGCATAAGGGGATTGCAGTTATTACTTGAAACCAAGGCTCATTATTCCTTGATTGGTGGAGCACTGCTATGGTCGGAAAAAATCTGAGCTAGAATAACAAGGAGGAAAGGTCGTTAGATTAATTTCGGTGTTTTGGAACTATAACCTGCTGTGGCGGGCTTTTACTATTAACACGAACCTATAAAAAATTATCATTCGCGCGTAGGTAAAGAGAAAACTAGCGAGATGAACTATATTTATTTGACAGGGACTTCAGCTTCTGGGCTGTCTCAAAATCGGAACTAAACCATATCTGTAATGGATAGGACTCAAGAATAACCACATCTTTTACCTTTCCTAATTCTTCCAGACGCTGTACTTCCTGTAAAACTGGATCAGGTGTATTTAGGCTGCCTCTCACCATTATTCGCTGCCATTCGGGTTCATCATCTGCCATCATTCCACATGCACTTAGAAAAAATATTAAAGAAATTAGCATTCTCATACTTTTAAAAAAAGGCGCCCAAGGGCGCCTTATCCTAAGCTTGGGTGAAGTAATTTTACTTTATGGGTAATTCTCAATCCAATCCTGCAAAGTGTTATAGACGGAGCTGGTTATACGCGTTCCACAGTTTTGCGAGGATGATCCAGTTGTGTGGATTCCGCGAACACTGTTGGACGTGTCTTTAATCCCACTGCCACTCTGACCGCCAGCTGTATCTAATGTGTAACACACTCTGTATGTACTTGAAGACGTGCTACCGGAATCTGTCCACATAGTAGCAAATGGCTTATCTCCTGGATATCCAGTAACACTATGAGTGCCGCCAGAATAGACACCCCATCCGGAATATCCATTGTGTGGTGGTTCCGCTAACACAATAATTGCATAGTCATAGTTCGTATCTGAATTATTATGCCAAGCACTGGTAGTCACAGCATTTGTCCAGGATTCACTCCCCCAGGGCTCATAATTACCAGATTGAGCCACTGTAAAATCAAGAGAACTATACCAGTTGCCGGAGCCATCAGAAACACAATGTCCTGCCGTTAGCACATGCTTTGCGGTAATCAATGTACCGGTACAGCCTACATCAATGCGGCCATTGTACCAGTGAGGATTTTGCACGGTATTAGTAATTTGAACTCTATCGTCGGTACCAATTACAACTGTGGGGAGCAGTTGTTCCTCACCACGAATCATGGTGGGCGCCTGTCCTTTTGATGAAAAAATCCTTGAATCCAAACCATGAGATTCAATAATTGCTATAGCTTGCTCCAATAGCGATAAGGATTCTTGATCTACTTCTGCAATATATTGCCTACCGTCTGGAGTAACCGAAACAGCACTTAAAGAAGCGGTGCGTTCCATTAACGTATATTCTTTTCTTACTGCAGCATCATTGACTACCGGTTGTTTTGCAACATTATGACCGCTTATAAAACTTGCGGTTTGGTCTATCTCAACAAAGTTGTAAAGGGGGGCTGCATGGGATGCCCCTGAGAGCACTACCAATGAAAGAAAAATATGACTTTTGTTCATATCTGATCCCTCTAAATTAATAGGTTTAAGTAGTGGTACGACCATTTTTGTTTTTGCACTTAATTTTTGTGCGGGCGCATAATATAGTACTGCCGTGCATGTTTACAACTCGATAATTGTAAATTAGAAGCTAACCAGCGCCAGTTTTCATGTGAGGGAAAAGCTGAGTATTTTCCTGAACATTTAAATTTAGCGCTTTAAGTGTTGAATGTTTCTCTCCTAACAATATTTGTTAAAATATCAAGTGGATAAATAAAGATATTTTTTCGAATAAATTTGTAAGTAACTCTTTTTTAATGCACTTTTATACGTAATCTAAAGCATTTATGGTGAAAATTTTACATCAAATTTATGTAAGTCATTTCTGTTTAGATATAAATGTGAAATCAATCGATTTGTAGGAGAAATTATTTCACCTATCTAATTCGCCCCGCGGATGAATGCTATTTATTATTCGTTTTATTGTTGCATGCGATTTCATTGATTGCTTAAAGGAAGAATGATTGTGTAATAAATACAGTGTCCATAGCAACAAGCTAAATAAACATTCATGGAGATATTGTTTTCTAAATTAGCAGCAGGGTAGGTGCTCCTTAAGATCGTGAAAGACCTTGATGAGTATAAAAGTAAAGAAATTGTAATCTAGATGAAGGTTTTTATGCCGCTGCACACTAGATAGATAACCTTCCTCAAGGGAAATAATTGTTTGGCGCTTAAATATCAGTAGCGTCGAAGGGGCTGATGAAGTGTTCGGGATAGGTGCTCTGATATTTAGATTAGCTTATTGAGAAAATACTTGAAATTTGGTTTGACGTGAGGCTGAGAGTGTCTTGGAAATCCTGCAGTGCGTATGCCTGGCACTTATTTTTCTGTACGAAAGCCTTTCCGTTATTTCTACTGAGTCCAATAGACACTTCAAGCTCACTCCAAACCATTAAGTTTACTTCTTCATAGACATATTTAAAAATTTTGAGCCTTCACAAGTAAATTAACTATTTTTCAATAGGATGTTCTAAATTAGCGGCTTCTTTGGGATAAGTGACTTCGTCGGAAGTTAGAATGATTGGTAGTAGAGCGAAAAGGAGCCTGCACTCCACAGGCCACTTTTATTTGTCTCTCAGAATTTCCATTGCAGTTTTATGCCCAGGCACGCCAGTTACTCCACCTCCTGGATGACTACCGAAACCACAAAGATATAAATCCTTAATCGGTGTACGATAATCCGCAAATCCCAAAAAGGGGCGGTTACTCCACAGTTAGTCCAGTCCTAGGGCACCATGAAAGATATCGCCCCCCATTAAGCCAAACTTACGCTTTAAATCTAACGGTGAATGAATTTGTTGGGCGATGATGGCGTTACGAAAACTGCTGACAGAATAGGCTGGTGACATGTTGGCCGTCGGGGGCAAGAGAAGGGTCGATGGTGCAGGGGATCAATATCTCCACAATGGGATTCCATGACCAGCCGTGTTGTGTCGCATCCACATAGACTTGCTCCAGGTATTTCATTGTGGGACCAGTGACTATTCCAGACTGGTGATGCGACTGTAAGTGAGTTCCTGGTTTGCAGGTGAAGTCTGGCAGTTCAGATAGTGCCACATTCATAGAGAAAGTACCGGGACCCACCCTGAATCCGCGTACGCGGCGACGGAACACTGGCTCTAGATGTTCATCAATCATCCTCGAGTAGAATAGTTTGGGGCTGATATTGGCAATTACTTTGTTAGTGGCAATTGTCCTCCCGTCACTTAGCTGTACTCCGCTAGCACATCCGCCGTCCACCATGATTTCTATAACCTCTTTAAAGCAGACATCCAACACGTTGCTAGCACTCTCGGTGAGTAGGTCCAGTGCATCACTGTGCGATGCCATTCTCAGCTTTTTAGCCCTAAGCCAAAGCCACCAGCGTGAACCAAGTCCACGAAGTAATCGCTGACATTGGGCGGAGAGCATAACAAATTCAGCATATTTTCTATTACAAGATATTTTTACAGGCTGTATTGGCTATGTAAATGCTGAATGGAGGTGGAGCGAGAAGCGGTATTGCTGATAGGTGTCCCTGATTACATTTACTATTACTGATATCAGGCTGATATAGCCATAGAGGAATTCTCTCTTTTTGTTCGATCATTCAAGCTAAGTCTTGGATGCAACATCTCTGTACCATTCAGTTTTTTTGGTTTTATGATTCTTCCTTGGACTTTTTACACGGTCCACCCTGATGTATCTAACATTCGTAATATAGTTGATGACGTATTTGTTGGAGTGTCTATTTGAGGGAAGAAAATTCAAGTTAAAATTTTGCTTCCTTAATCTATCAGTATAAGGTTATACTAAAAGTAGAAATAAAAATAGCTACATTCATTTAACCTGTCGGTTTTTACACCAGTTATTTTACTTCTTTACGACTCTTACCCTTAGGTAAGGATATCCTAAGTCAAAATGGTAAATATAATTTAATATGAAAAAATCACTCCTCACTATTTTGCTCCCTTTCTTAGCGTCTGGAGTTAAGGCTACAACTTACGATCAAGTATTGGCTGAGTATAATGGCGGCGTTCTTGGTAGTGTAAATAATTGCGGCGTTAACTTCTCCGCTGCCCCTCAATATTTGCGTGGGGCGGGTTCTGTACAGATGTTGGGGCCAGGCGAATATTTATATGGAATGTCTTCTTTGGGTGAGACTGGGATCGTTTCAGTACTAAAAAATGGTGATGTATATTATAGTCCTGATGGATTAAATATGGCTGGTGGCGGTAGTACTGTATCATTAGGTAATGTAGGAAGCTTCGATGACTTTTCTGAAAAACCATATGTTGTAGAGGTTGAGGATGAGGAAAAGGTAATAGTTCAGAAAAGAAGTTCTTTTGGTGGTACTAGTATTGATGTTTTTGATTCATCAGGCATTGTATTTTCTTTTAATCACGGTGGGTTGATTTTTATCGGTTCTGTTAATGGTAAAGTTATTTCCCAAACAACTGAAGGAGATATTTATTCATTTGAATCTATAGCAGATATAATAAGCTGGTCTGGAGCAGAGTTTATTGAGACTTCCTCTAAGACTGTAGAGGCGGTTAGCTCATATAATGGTGGGTTGTTAACCATGGCTGATGGGGAGTTATACTATTCCCCCGATACAGATTACTTGCTAACAGGATCTGAAGTCGAAAATTTATACTCTGAAAGCAATGGAAAGATTTCACAGGTAGTTGTTGTTTCAGAGGAATCTACTTACATTCCCATTTCAAGTTCAGATATAACTTTTTTTATCTCGATTGAGAATGACCATATAGTGTACTCCACTGAAGAGGGATATGTTTTTTCGGATGGTGAAGTTGCGATTAGCCCGATTGATACTGATCGCTTAAAGAGCAGCTTGCAAGAAAATACAATCATGGACGCTTTAGAAATAGACAAATCTGTTGATATTCTTAACTATAGGAAAGGCGAGGAGTATGGTTCTGGGTATTTTATCGCAGAAAATGTAGTTAATGAAACGTCCGGTATTGTTCTTGGCCTTAATGGAAGACCTGCTACAGTTGAGCTTTATGACAAAGGGTGGAGCGGGTTTGAGTATAAATGGAGATTTCAAGGTGAGGTAACCGGTTCATTTTCACATGTGTACGATGGTTCATTTATTGGTGAAAATGAAATGAGGATTGAAGCTAATAATTCTTGTGCTGTCGTAGCTGCTGTTACATACGAGAACTTATCTCCTTATGAATTTTCAGTGGGGTTAGGTGGTATCTATGGGCTATCGGAGGGTGATAGTACTTTGCTGCCAGTTTTTGGTGGACAGAAGCCGTATACTCAGTGGTCAATGTTAAATGCTTTCTTTTCTGCCTGTGATCTTATTTCGGGTTTTGGTGTAGATTCTGACGAATTGGAAGAGTATGGATGTCCTAAGAATTCGCCTACAGAGTATACTATTCCTGAGTTTAACCCTAATGGGGGGCAGCACTTTAAATTTATAAATGGAGAGCTTGTCTGGAGTACTCTTTGACTCTTGGATTTAGTAAATTAAAATAATTAAATCGTATATATTTGATAGGTATTTATATATCCCTTTGCTGGGTTACTATATTTACGTGGGGCTGTTGTTCATATGGCGGCCCCATCTCTTACATCAAATTATATAGTTTTTAACCCTTGGTTTGGCTCTCATAATTATTTTCTAATCATATAATTAAATCTATAACTTCACTGTGCTCATAGAATTTAGAACATTTTGAAGAATTTAATAGGCTTTTAAAAAGTGGGTCTGTCGGTGGTTTCCTTAATTACTCTATTAAGAGATTTACTTCATCCTGTAGAATATCAATAGATCCATTGCCGCTGAGTATGCCACCCTCCCTTATCTATGTTTTAAAAGTGCTTTTGATATAGGCTGTAGTGGTCTACTAAACTCGGATACCAATTTAGGTGGTAAAGTTGCCATTAAAAATAGAGATGTTCAAGGAGTAGACAACGTCGATCCTTTTCTTCTGGATTTAAATTAGTTACTGCTTTCTTGGTAGTAGATCAGGGCCATTCAATTACTGAAGCAGTATGTTCGCCAGATAAACTGAGACATCCATTGATGTGCCCATAGTAGAGCTTCGCTTCAAAGTCATTGAACTATTCAAATACAGCTATTTCTTCAGTTAGCCGTTTAATCGTAGGTTTACTTTATGAGCAGGGGATATCAACCGGACGCTTTAAAGTCCGAAGACTCATGTGTAAGGCGGACTTGGTGTGTAAGCAACTTGATGCTCATAGGTATAAGAGAGCAATCGTAGAGCACCTAGATGTATCAAATAAGCTTTACCACCAGTTTAATGTAGAGAAATTCAATCAAATTATATGCAGCGATATTACCTATATTGGGGTTGGTTCAAGCTGGTGTTACCTAGCTACCGTTATAGATTTGAATGCTCGCCGTGTCGTTGGATTGGCTCTCTCAGGGTAATCATATACAGAATTAACTATAAAAGTATTGGAAATGGCTTGGGAGCAGCGAAGAAAGCCCGATTGAGTTATGTTTCACTCGGATCAAGGTAGTCAGTATGCCGGTCATCAGTTCCATCAACAGCTGTGGCTCTACCGGATGGCCCAGAGTATGAATCGACATGGAAGTTACTGGGAGAATACACCAACGAAAAGACTGTTTCGGAGTCTGAAGAGTGAGTAAATCCTCTCTCTCGGTTACACCTCAATCGCAGAAGCAATCCGAGACATTAGCCATTACTTGATGACTCACTAAAACTTGGAGCATCCCCAGCAAAACAATGATGGAGCAGCGCCTGCAAAACGGTAAGAAAAACTTAACTTGTTGTCCAGAAATAGTTATCTATAACAAAGCTTGATGGAGTTGGAGTGATTCACTTTACATGGAAGCAATAGTAGAGGCATCATTCGCCCTGGTAGTTAACTAGTCATTTATAATACCTCGGCTATGATGCTGCCATTATGGCCGAGGTTGTTGAGCTAATTAGTGGCTTGGTAAGGAAACCCACAAAGTTAGAGAGGTGATACCCACAGGTGTACGGTAGTTACTGGCGCTGGCCTAGACTATATGGCGTTTGTACGGTGCCAGCTCTGCTTTAATGCCGCAGGTTTAACCCCAAATGTAGATAAGATAACTGATGAAGCTGCTTTCAAAGTGGCTGTTGGACGGCAGTTCTCCACGTGACCTGATTTTATTCACTGAAAAGCTGAGCCCCCGAAGATCACAGTAACCATATAATTTTTCCTGTTTGTATATGCAATTTTGCCACACTTTTCAGTTTTGGTATTGTGGATATGTGCGCTACTTTTAAAAGGGCTTAAATTCTATAAATTGAGTTTTTGTATGGACTATATTAAGAACTCAATTATCAGTGGTTAATTCTGGTTCGCTCCGAGCACCTACCTTTTTATACCATGCGATCTATGAACAATTTATTCCAATAATTATGCGAGCATGAACCTCTACAATTTCTTTAGATTGTGGACCGATATTGTCAACATATAGTAAGTCAGGTTCTCAAATTTGGGGGACATTGATCCTACTTGTATTAGAGGATCACTTCCGGTTCTACTTTTATCTCGGTCCTCTATCTGAAGGTGAGAAAAAGCTGAGCATAGGGTTAATAAGATCCTGTATTTTAGCGGCTAGTCTTATTTATCTCTCAGAATTTCCATTGCAGCATTATGCCCAGGCACTCCAGTTACTCCACCTCCTGGATGACTACCGGAACCACAAAGATATAAATCCTTAATCGGTGTACGATAATCCGCAAAGCCCATAAAGGGGCGGTTACTCCACAGTTGGTCCAGTCCTAGAGCACCATGAAAGATATCGCCCCCTATTAAGCCAAACTTGCGCTCTAAATCTAACGGCGAATGAATTTGTTGGGCGATGATGGAGTCACGAAAATTGGGGGCATAGTCGGTGACTGTCTCAATGATGGTTTGCGCTGCTTGCTCACGATAGTCGTCCCAACACTTATTTTCTGGCAGTTCTGGGGAAAATTGCTGACAGAATAGGCTGGCGACATGTTGGCCTTCGGGGGCAAGAGAAGAGTCGATGGTGGAGGGAATCAATATCTCCACAATGGGATTCTTTGACCAGCCGCGTTGTGTCGCATCCACATAGGCTTGCTCCAGGTATTTCATTGTGGGGCCAATGACTATTCCGGACTGGTGATGCGGCTGTAAGTGAGTTCCTGGTTTGCAGATGAAATCTGGCAGTTCAGATAGTGCCACATTCATACGGAAAGTACCGGAGCCCACCCTGAAGCCACGTACACGGCGACGGAACTCCGGCTCTAGATGTTGCTCATCTATCATTCGCGAATAGAGTAGTTTGGGGCCGATATTGGCAATTACTTTGTCAGTGGCAATTGTTCTCCCGTCACTGAGCTGCACTCCGCTAGCACGACCGCTATCCACCAAGATCTCTATAACCTCTGCATCTGTGTGAATAGTGACCCCGAGATGCTCCGCCTCTTTACGCATGGCTTGGGTGATAGCACCCATACCGCCCATAGCATGGCCCCAAGCGCCTTTCTCGCCATTAACTTCGCCAAATACATGGTGTAATAATACATAGGCGGAGCCGGGGGTGTTTGGAGAGGCATAGTTGCCGACAATAGAATCGAAGGCAAAAGCAGCTTTGACATGATCATTTTCAAACCAGGCATCCAGCACGTTGGTAGCACTCTTAGAGAACAAATCCAATGCATCACGGCGCGATGCCATACTCAGCTTTTTAGCCCTTAAGCCAAAGCCGCCAGCGCGAACCAGGTCCACTAAGCCACCACCCACATTAGGTGGAGAGCGCAGCAGCTCCTCGCGTAAAATATCCGCTACAGTTTCCAGCATGGCATAAAAGTCAGGCAAGGTTGCTGCATCCCTTTCGGAAAAGCGGGCGACTTCAGCTTGTGTATTTACGAGATTCTTATGGAAGGAGAGGCTTTCACTACCGGAAAGTGGGAAAAAGTTAGATTGTGGTCGTAACTTGATTTCCAGGCCATGCTCACGAAGGTGAAGCTCTTCGATGATTTTCGGGTTGAGCAGGCTCACAGTATAGCTTGCGACGGAGTTTCGGAAGCCGGGGTGGAACTCTTCAGTAACCGCAGCGCCACCAACGATAGACCGGCGTTCAAGGATCGTTACTTTCTTTCCAGCTTTTGCCAAATAGCAAGCACAGACCAGGCCGTTATGGCCACCACCAATAATCAAAAAATCCTTCATTATTATTCTCTATGTGGATAAGGATCAATATGGATATTTACAAAAAAATACCAAAAAATAAAGGGTTTATAAATGGTTTAATCGTATATTTTATAGCCTTATATGGTATCTGCGGACTTCATAATATAAGGCTAAAGTGAGGTTAGATACCTGTGCTGGTTGTTATTGGGTAGGTAAACTTAATTATACAGATAATGTTTGGAGAAGGACTAAGTGTTTATTTACTTTAAGTATGAAACGGGAGGGTGTTCTAGAGAGATTATTTTTATAAGAGCCCATCAATAATAATGGAACAACTCGAATATCCTATATAGTGGACCTAGATATTGAAGCATTAATTTACTCTTTACTGAAAAAGCTCCTGTTCGATTCCTTACTTTCGAAGTTGAAGTTGTATAATCTGCAAATACCTCAACATATCACCGTCAGCTTATTCCAGCGCTCTCTGGAAAATAACATTATGCCGCTCTTAGAAACATGAACTATGCTGACCATTCCTTGTAAGTAGCTATATATTCTTTCATTTTGTATGTGTCAATCTGGAAACATATCTGGTTTATGCCGTCTTCGAAAAAGACCTTTTATGGTTTTTATTTGGGCTGGGGCGGGTGGACAAGCAGGCCTGGCATTTCTCATCTACATCGTAAATATTGCACTTCCTGCAGGCTGTAACAACTCTATGATGTAGATATCCGGTATCCAGGATATCCAATACCGTGGTGAAGATAGGGGGTGACTAAGTGATGATCAGGTCTGTACTTGCCTGTTGCTGGTAGTTAGTAACTATATTGGCGTCACTATCCTACTTTAACAGTTGGATTACGTATCATCAGTACCATAATGATGGGATTGGAAAATAGAAGACCCATTAAATTGAAGGGGGGGAGTAAATCCCCCATGCTTGACTCACTTTTTAATGGAATTTTTGGGGTTGGGATAATTGGCCTGGTTGCTGTAACTCCAAGTCAATGGTCCCATTGGTGGAAACAGTTTACCAATTTATATACTTGAGGAAATCAAAATAGGCGATAATTTATACAATTAGGAGTCTGGCTTATAGGTGATAGCAATATGACTACATTTGTTCTGGTTCACGGAGCCTGGCAGGGAGGTTGGTGCTGGAAGCGGGTTGCAGCGGTATTGCGACGGGCTGGCCATGAGGTTTTTACTCCCACCTTAACAGGGTTGGGGGAGAGGGCACATTTATTTGACGAAAAGATCGATCTGGATACGCATATCCAAGACGTTCTGGGGGTTATCTATTGTGAAGAACTCAGCGATATCATCTTGTGTGGCCATAGTTATGGCGGAGTGGTGATTACAGGTGTTGCAGATAAGGTGCCAGACCAGATCCACTCACTTGTTTATCTTGATGCCTTAGTGCCAGCTAATGGCCAGAGTGCGCTAGACCTATTACCTACAAAGATTGCAACTGGATTACGAAAAAGCGCTCAAGGTGAGGGTGGGAGTCGAGTACCACCGGGGTCGGCAGAGGCGTTTGGGGTCAGTATTGAAAATCAAACATGGGTGGATAGACGATGTGTTGATCATCCATTTAGAAGCTTTGAACAGCCAGTTTCATTGAAAGATAATTGGAAGTTGATTCATCGATACATATATATTTACGCTACTGGTTGGAGCCCCGGTATTGGGAAGCCATTTTTTAAGTGCTTTCATGAGGAAAAGAGTTGGCGGGTATTTTCTTTACCATGTGGACATGATGTGATGATAGATATGCCTAAGGATTTGGCGAAAATTTTAATTTCTTTAATATGATCATTTTATATTCCTTCAAGTGAGCTTTCCTGGCTCTTCGTAATAGAGCCTTCGGAGGTTGGTGATAGTAGTTGTCGTCTTTTTGTTGATTATTGAATCCTTGGTTGTGTTTCCCTATAGAGTATTTGAGATATTGGCGATGTAAAGTTTGCTTTAAACTTGATAAGTCAACTCAATAATAATTTCTTAAAGAAAAGTTTAATGGGGTAGATATGAAAAAAATTACTTTAGTAAAGTCTGTTTTTATAGTTGCATTACTATCTATTAGTCAAGTTAAAGCTGATCAGAGATATAAGAATTCTGGCTATGATCAGCTGGTGGATGCATTTGATGCTGCATGGGTTAGGGTAGTTGAGAGTGGTAAATACAGGGAAATAATACTTGGATTCGATGAGCCTGTTTCAGGTGTCGTTGATGCAAAGGAATACATAGTGAATCAAGCAGATTGCCTGCCGAATCCGGAGGTAACGCCATTTCCAGCTAAGCCAAGAGGTAGGTTTGCCCAAATCCTTAAGTCCGGCCAGATTCGTCGCGGTTATGTTGGTGGAGCCCCTTGGTATATTAGTTCTGGAAGGAATACATCAGACTGGTTCAATAGTGGTATGGGTGGTTCCAATATACTTGGTAATCTGCTTGAAGCTATTTTGCTGGAAATTTCGGTACATTATAATGTCGAACCCATTGAAATTTTTTCAATTGAAATCCCATTCCCGTTCAATACAACTTCAGCACTGCAGGATGGGATTTTTGGTACCAATCTAAACCCATTTAGTGAAAGTTATGAGCTATTTGAATTTGTAAGCATGCCAGGTGTTACGGTTGATTTTATAGACCAGATCAATGCAAAAGGCGGCGAATCTGAAGGGTTACGCCGACTGAAGGGGAGGCGGGAAACCTGTACAGTAATTAGCTCTGGTCAGTATATCCATTTACCCATTGGATCACCTTTTACAGTTCGATCTATAGATGATTTAATTGAGAACCCGGAAATAAAGATCTGCACGGGAAATCTTTCAACCCAGACAGTCAACCGTTACTTTTCTGGGAATGTCGTTTTAACAAAACGAGAATTCGATATTAAAGAATGTTATGAGGCTATTAGGGACGGAGAAGCTGATGTTTTCTTTAATTCGCTCCCAGTTAATCCTTCTCCTGAATCCTTGAGTATTGATGGTGGATTGAAGTATCAACCATCTATTGATACAAAAATTGTAGCAGGGACGCCTTATTGGTTTAAGGAGGATGGTGTTTTTTGTGAACCTGTACTTGTGCCTGGGCCGTTCAATTTTGGAACTTACCGTGAGTGTAAAAAAAAGTAGATTCAGTAACTAAGAGAGTAGTGACTGTTTAGATAGTCAACTCTTGCTTAGAGTATTGGAGCTTGAGGATATAAAAAATAATATTGTGCATCCAAAATTAGGATTAGTTGCATCTAACCAATCGTATTCCAGCATATACCTTATACTTATTGCAAGTATATAGTGCGGATCTTACTGGAGTGAGTAGTACTTTCTCTTATAAATTTAGTGAAGTGTGTATTGATTGAATGTTGAGATATAACGATGTTAGTAAATAAGTGTCTGCAGTGGGAGTTAGTGGCTATTGCTATGATCACTTGCCACAGTGTTTTTGCTAAAGAGGCTAAACATGCCTCAGTTTTACAAGTAATGGAGGATGTTAAAGAGGAGTATGGTCTGCCATCTTTATCGGTTGCAGTAGGGATCAAGAATGAAGTGGTCTTTTCTGAAGCCAACGGTTTGGCAGATATCGGTCAAAATAGACCGGCAAATAGCCACACACAATACTCGATTGGCAGTCTGGCTAAACCCATGACAGGCCTGGCTATTGCCAGGTTGGTTGATTCGGGAAAAGTGACAATACAAGCTCCTGTAAGTACCTATGTCGAGAAAGCTGAATACACTGCTTTATTTAGTGTGGCTGAACTCGCTGCACATATTGCTGGGGTCCCACATGATACACCAGAGAGAGACCTTGCGGAGTTTACTAATGTAAGAGATCACAAAAGCCCACTTGATGCATTCTACGTATTTGATACTCATTCCTTGTTGTTTGAATCTGGGACTGAGTATCACTATTCATCAAATGGATATATCTTGTTATCTGCCGTTGTTAAGAAAGCTTCTGGGCACGCATATGTAGAGTATTTGCGCTCCGATCTCTGGGATAAATTAGATATGTCAGCGACGGAGTTAGATACCTCGGCTGCAGGAAAAGAGAATGAGGCAAGCTACTTTACAACAAGGAATGATAACGGTCTGTATATGAGATCTACAACCAAGCGAGATAGAAGCTTCCTGTTTGGTGGAGGTGGCTTTATCTCAACTCCTACTGATTTGGTGAAAATGGCTCGATCTACTTATGGTATTGGATACCTTCAGGTAAGTCACTCAATTTGATTATGACTCCAGTAAAACTAAGGAATGGCGAGGTTAATAAAGAGAAGTACTCTCTAGGTTGGCGAGTAGGAAGGGTTCAATTAGGTGATGTTAAGGAACCTTGGATAGCACTCCATCATGGTGGGGTAACTGATAATGCAGCTACCTCTTATCTTCTGGTTGTCCCTGAATGCGAGGCCTCAATTGCATTTGCTACTAACTATGTCCCTGAGAGGTTTTGGAAGATACGTGGACGTATGGCATCTGTTCTTAAAAGTTTTATTGATGGCACCCAATGTAATAGGTTTTCAGGTTAGCTTACGCCACCTAATGGCAGGATTTAGTTTTTGGCGCATACATTTGTCTCTCTTCCTTGATGGTCTCGAAATTATGTCAGGTTCGGATACAGAGGGAGGAATATGGGTGGTTTGTTTAGCGGGATAAAATACGCTGCCCAATATCGTAAGATATCTGAATTACTTGGTTGTTTCCTATTTCGGAGGCGCAGATGTGACTAAGAATTAGATCAGGAGCTGATGGCCAATGTCTGGGCTAAATGGATTGTGATGTCTAAACTATAAAAGTTACAAGCAGGAATTATAAGAGTAACTTTTGGCTACGCCTGCGTTACATCCGAGAAAACGGTAAATATGGATTACGCCAAGGGCGGCAAAACACATGTTTCCCTGATTAGTGCAACACTGCTTAGTGCGACCTGTATGATTGGGTCGGGCTGGCTGTTCAGCGCCCAGTTAACGGCAAATTATGCGGGGAACTGGGCTTTTGCCGCCTGGATACTTGCAGCTCTTTTAGTCTTGATGGTAGGTTTGTGCCTTGCTCGGGTGGTGGCTTATTACCCTGTTCGCGGAGCTTTGGCCCAATCCAGCGCTCTTTCCCACAATAGTATCTTCGGCATGCCTTTCGCTTTTGCCAATTGGTTTGGCACTTTGATGGTGGTCGCAACAGAAGCGCAAGCTACTACCCAATATCTCTCATCAGCGATTGGATCTACCGTATTAATCGATGATCATACGCTAACACTATGGGGAAAAGTACTGGCCCTAAGCATTTTGGCTGTCTATCTGATTATCAACTTTTATGGGATTCAACTGTTAGCAAAAATAAATAACGTTATTACTATATTAAAAATTTTCACACCGACATTTGCTATAACGGTGTTACTTATTGTAGTTTTTAGTGGTGATAGCGGTACATCTAATTTTTCGGTTGACTCGAATCAGGAGTTTGGGTTTGGCAGCGCTTTCTCCGCTATCATAGGTGCGGGGCTAATTTATTCGTTCAATGGTTTTCAGATTAGTGTTGCCTTTGCCAGCGAAGTGAGGAATCCAAAGCGTAACATTCCTCTGGCAGTTACTTTTTCGATAGCTATTATGACGCTGGTCTATCTGGCGCTGCAGTATGCTTTTATGGCAGCAGTCCCCAATGAACTGTTGGTAAAAAATGGCGGCTGGCAGGGAATAAACTTTGACTCCCCTCTGTTGGACCTCGCTACTATCCTGGGTCTTCATTTCCTTGGAATGGTCTTACTCGCTGATAGTGTCATTAGTCCTTCGGCATCCGGTTTTACGTACTTGGGGGCTTCGTCGAGGATATTATTTGCGATGGCATCCGTTGGACAGATGCCGCGCTGGTTAGCAGTTTTGGACCCAATTCATAATTTGTCCAGGCGATCCATTCTCACTAATTGGATTATTGCAGCGATTGTTCTTGCTAATGCTGATAGCTGGGCTGCCCTTATGGTAATTGTTACCGGTTATCACATTGTTGGCTATATGGCTGCCCCAATCAGTATGGGGGCCCTTGAACCGGACTCTCGTTACTTTGGCGTAGTAGTTTTTGTCCTGCTGGGCGTCTTAATGATCACTATTACACCATCCTCACTGCTTCTGGTTTGCGCATCTCTCACTTTTTTAATTTGTATATATGCAACTTTACATATCTCCAGTATCGGCCTGAAAAAGCTGGCTGTACTAGTATTGCCATTTATTGTCTATTTGTGGCTTTTATATTTTGTTCCTTATACATGGTTAATTATGGTTTTATCTGCTGTATTTTATTTGTTGATATCATCTCGCTGGTTTGTGAGATTTTGTAAAATTTATAATGAAGGGTAAGATTACGGTTGTTGGGTTCCTTATAGGGAAAAAGCTTTTTAGTGAAAAGTTATTATAGGCTGATAAGTTTCCCTGTATGATATTTTTTCTTCGCTTATACTGTTTTGTTTTTTTACTTGAGCCTTATAAGTCGACTCTTAGCTTTCTCTCTCCACTCTTGCGAAAGAGTTGTTAACTGGCTTGCCACTTCAAGTACCTGTCCCGCTTCAATATATGCTTTATCGTACATGGCCCGAAATAGGGAACGAACGCTGACAGAGTTGGGAGGTTGCATGATTTTTTTGAATAAATCATCCTTTGTAATGTGTCCCTCTTCAATAACTCTGAAATATACGCCGGTATTGAAACTACTCGTAAACAGCTTTGGGGCAGAATCGTCATCAAGAGCCATAGCGAGTTTGAAGCAGGGAATTCTGGGCTGGCTGACCTCTAAAATACTGCTACCTATTCGGAATTGATCGCCAATAAAAGTTTTCTCTTCTACTAGGCCTTTCACTGTCAGGTTTTCACCAAAGATGCCATATTTGAGATCATTTCTGCCTAAAAGCTTTTCCCAGTAAGGGTAGTGGTCATAGGAGAAAGCGTATACGGCCATATCTATGCCGCCATGATGCTTTAGGTCTGCCTGTTCATCCCCATTAATATTTCTTTTGCCTACATAAACTTTCCCCTGTAAAGGCTTTTTAAAGATACCCGTTGAGACAGGCTTTCCTTTGTACTCGGCTATTTGTTTCTTGGATACGTTTATGGAAACTAGCTTCATAAATGAGTTATTTATTTTCTGCATTACGCTTTAGAAAACATGATAGCAAACCTGGGGTGGGTTAGATACCAAGCCAGGTTTCTAAAAAGTAACTGCAACCAATAATCATCTGATGTAGTTGCTGGGAGTAATTACAGGAGATATAAGAATCGGTAAGATGTTCTAATAGAAGCAGCCTTCTGGTTAAGCAGGAATTCATAGCTTCTAAAGTTGACTATGAAGCAACGCCCCGAATTTAATACAGTAAGAGCGTTGCACAAATTCACAGTGGTACGACCTAAATCATGGAGTTAATCAATTTTTTACTATTAGAGTTCTTGGTGCTATGATCGCCATCATCCCAGGTTACCCTTCCATTAGCCAGGTTGAGATTTACACCCTGGTGGCCAATATAATTGTTACCTGGTTGTAAGTACATTTCCCGGAGTACGCCCTGTGTGCTGAGAGTATATTTTTCAGGACCTGGAATATTGTAATTAACATCAAACATTCGATTAAAATTTAGGACGGCACGTACCTGGTCGATTAGGGTTTTTGTACGGTGGAAGCTTGAGCCATTGCTGCTCAAGGTCTGGAAAGATGAGCTGCCATTGAGCGAGACACCACCGAATACCCAGCCTCTCCAATTACGACCTGGTGCAATAGGACAAACTGCGGCCATGATCTCGAGAGCGTCAGCCCTTACCTGAGGAGCTTGCATTGATCCCGAAAAGTGGGCTACTACCCCAATTCTTCTGGGAGCACCACTGTAAAGCACCAGTCCCACACAAGAGCCATACCCATCAGATCTCAGCACTCCTGCGTTGTTACCAGTTACCCAGGTACACTCAGGTCGAAAACGGTATTGTGCATAGTTACCTCCCAGTCGAACGGCCATGGGGTTTACTCCTTATTGGAAATTTATCAAGTATGTGACCGGTTAGTCGGCACTAGAGTAACGTTAAATCAGGCTGTTCAATTGATCAATGTCAATGGATTACAGATTTAAGGGGCTGTAACTTAAAGTATTTTGTTGTGTACTCGGGTGACCTGTGAAGGCATAGTCTGCTTTTACCTTTAGGTTATCTGGATATTGTCTGTAATCAATTATTGAAGCCGGACTTACTTTGCATCAGGGTAAGTTTCAATGGCGGGATGACTTGTCTCTATACCAACGCCACCGATCTTCTTCATATTCATAGCAAATATTGTCGCAGTGAATTTTCTTTTCTACACACCAGTCTTGGTTTTGATTATCGCTAATACAGTCGTAATAGGCTTGTTTGCAAGTTTTTATGCAGCGGTTTCTGGCCTCCCGCTCATGTAGCTCACCTCCTTTAGCCCAAGCGGTTGCTGTAACTGCAAGTATGGATATCGTTATCAAGAAAGGGCTTTTAGTCTGCATACAAGGAGGATAAGCAAAAATATTTTTAAACGGTAATGTGCTTTTTCTCGAAGTACGAAGATTAGGTATATTTTTTTGGAATATCAAACTGTGAATAAATCTGGTGGTGTTCAGTTATAGTTGAGGTTATCTATTTTGTGAGGCGAGAAAAATGAAGGGTGTAAATATTGTAATTATTGGGCGACTCTTCCCGTTACCCAGTAATTACAATATCAGCCAGGTTTAATTATGCTTGTGCTGTACAAAGATGATCAATAACTTGCTTAATCGCGTCCTCATTTTTCTTAATAAGTCTGTCGGAGTGAATTTGCAGATCATTAATTTCCTTGTACTCGAATAGTCCAATATGTGGATCGGAAACCTCTACATTCAAGTAGTTATATGTAACCTTTACATCTCCACCAACTAATTTAGCGATTTCAAGAGTATTCAATTGCTGACTGTCCATTGATCGCTGAACACTTTTGATGGCATCTGAGGCCCAACGGAGCTTTCCCCAGTTTTTCAATTTTTTATAGCTAGTCCTTGAACTTTCCAGAGGTGGGGTTCCTGAACCAAGAATAAGTACATAGTAGTTCTTATCCGGATACTCTCTAATGATATCCAGCAAGGCAATACTGGCGGGATTATTCGCTGAGATACCAGCATCAACAAAGTATCCACTGCGCTCACCTTTACCTTGTGCCATAAAGTCTACTGGCGGGAATAAGGTAACCCCGCTAACAGCGGCCGTAACTAACTGGTAGAGGCTGTTAGTCGGAAGTTCATTGACATCTTCACCACGGTTTTTAAAGAGGTGTAGTTCACCGGTATGCATGTTGAGAGAAGGAATAATCACGTATTTCTTCAGATCAGTGAAGTTAAGCTCTCGAGAGAAGTGTTTCTCCATGACAGAATGCAGTCTATGCCCAAGGTACTTAGGAGAAAAAAGGCCGCATCCAGTTAAAAGCTTGTGATACCAAGGAGTGGAAAATAGATAGTCACTCTCGGATTTGTAGAGGTCAATAAGCAAGTCTGCTTTTGAATTGATAACGCCGTGACTTTTCAAAATATGGCTGGATGGAACATTCAAGGCTGTTACAATCACAGCACCTGTTGATACACCACTGAACACATCGAAAAATTTGTCAATGGGCTGGCCGAGTTGCTTTTCCAGATGTTTGATGACGTAGAGGGGAATCAAGCCCCTAATACCACCACCGTCGACTACAAGGATATTAATCGTATCTTTCTCATCTATATTATCGCGTTCGGTGGCTTTCGCATCGTCTACTGGGGACTTATCAAAAGTCATACTTACTGTCAGGAAGTAGTTATACAGATAGGCATAAGTAATGATAGTCATGGTAACTAATATGGAAACGATGATGATATATTCGAGAATCATGTCTACACCTATGATCGCAATTACCTTGCACAGATATAGACATCACGCCTGAGATGTTTTCCGGTCGATGGATGGGTAGGTGGTTTTGAGGATAGATTCAGCGAAAATGAGAATACATAATTTTTGTTAATAATTTTCGCTCCCCTAGGATGTTTTTTTCATCTTGATTTTTAAATAGTATGGAAGTGTAGTTCTTATATTTCGGTGACTCATTTTTGGTTTTTAATTAATGATTTTATCGTATATCGAATATTCTAAAATTGTAGAGATATCGAAGTTTGACCAATTGGCCTTAAATCCTCTAGGAGGGATGTTGCGTGTTACCCATCCAAAGGAAGTAAAGGTAAGTTACAGTATCCTAATTTATAAAAATTAAGCCGTATAAAATTATAAGCCTGGTTGTATCAACTAATTGTTTTTTTAGTCAATTTATATTGACTGTCAGGCCAGTATTTTCAGCATTTTGGCCGGTTTAATTTCTTGAATATAAAGTCAAGAATATTACCTGTTTGAGCCCATCAGGCATTAATCAAGTGTTGCATATTCAATGTGCAGCTATTCAATGGGAAGGTAAACGTCTGTGATAGCCTTGCTCTCATAGGAATCAGGAAAAAACTTAATGCGTTCGAAGAATAGTGGGAAGTCTCTGAGGGTATAGCCAGATATTTCCAGCCACTCTTGGTACAGAAAATTAACCGCGCTGCCCAGGTAGTCATCACTACCCAGGTGCCTTATCACTGCACAAGCTCCTTGGGGGATCATTTTCTTTTTGATCTCTTTATCTTCAATTTCGATGGAGGGATCAATAATACAGCCTATGTCCATTTTGTATTGATCAGGGGGCACAGATTCTGGATCATTGTAAATAATGTTGAATGTTCTACTTTCTGGTGGGGAGAGCTCGATCCGCTTTCGCCAGTTGATAAATCGCTTGATACTGGAACCTATTCGAGATGGGCACCCGCGATGCTCCGGGACAGTAATTGTTGTCCTGTGAAACTCCTTAAGGGTCACTTGGAGGTCTGTCCTCGTTGTCATGGTATTATCTCTAAGCTCCTTTACTTTCCGGTAGTTAGAGTGCCATTTTCCCCAATCTGGATTTTGCCTGAAGTTTGATGGGGTTAATCCAAAGTATTTCTTGAATGATGGTGAAAAATCTTCATGGCTTTCAAAGCCATTGCTCAGTGCGATCTCTAATATCTGGAGATTATCTCGATAGACAAGTTGGTGTACAGCTCGTTTTAGTCTTAGGATTCGTACCAGGTTCATAACGGGTAGGCCAAAAAATAGTGAGCATTGACGATGAAATTGATACTTGGACAGGTTTGCGACCTGGCAAAGAGTACTTGTATCGAGATCGTCATCAAGATTAGATTCGATATAACTCAATATCTTGATGAACTGTTTTCTTTGATTGGCACTGTACTGCCTCTATGTGCATTTGCTAATAGTACACCTAGAGGAGGGAGTGAACTTGACCAAAGTTGCTGTATTTGAGGTGATCAAGTTAAAGTAGGGTATAGGGAGTGGCGGCACTAAATACCAGAGGGAATACAGCCTCTATTAATGTTTGATGATACTTGGATAGGCGTCTAGCAGGGAGAGGAGAGCCTCTTAAATGTGTTGAGCATTGATTTCGCTTCCTTGAGGTTTCGTAAGTGCACTTTCATGGAATTGACACCGGCATTTACTCCAAGTGAGATAAGCTTCATTACCACTGAGAACGCCAGCTCTGACTTTAAGTAGGGTGTAAATGCCAGAAATGCTTTAAAGGTAGATTGGTGAATTCTATTTAGTAGGTCTTGTATATCTTTATTGTTAGTTGATATTTTTTCTGCCTTCTTCTCAAAGGCTTTTAGTTCATTAACATATTCAGAAAATAGTCTCAGGTTAAATACGACTGTCCGGTGCTCTTTATAACCAGCAATAATAGTGCTAAGGGCATCATTAATCTTTCTTAAGGCAATATAATCAGTTCTTGATAGGTTGTCATACGAATTGGAGAGATAGCTGATCGTATCTCTCCGAAGCTGACAAAACTCATATAAGTGCTGATCATGCTTTTTCATCTCTAAAAGCCGATATATCTGTATGGAAATGAAGAAAAGAGCAATTGCTGGCAATATGTAAAGCACTACTCAAACTCCTTTTCATTAACCGGCTTTTTCGGTGTCGCTTTTCTAGTGGGTGGAGAATAAGAGAAGGCATTATCCATAAGCTTCAAAAACCTGTCTCTATATTCCTTATTATCTGCTGCAAGCCGATCAATTTCAACTTGACGGTCTTTCAGACGTCCGCTGTACATCCAAAAAAGCAGATAATGCGCAAAGATGAAAAATATGACAAAGAGGCCGTTCTTCAGCCCCATATCCTGCACAAACGCGAGTATATCTTTGAGGATATCAGTCATGTAGTCCCTTACTTCTATTTTTGACAGATCCTCATGCATTTTTAACTATTGAGACTCTCGATTCAACTTGGTTTATCTTTGTTCAACGGTTTTTGGTACTTTTGTCTTGTTTATGTCAGTTTAGATCTTAGTTAGTGGCTCCAATGAGGCTAGACTGTGTTGCTACTCCAAGCACGTTGGATTTGAAGTTGTGAACTGGTTGCCTTTCCAGAGGTTCGTCCCGCTACAGGTTGGGTCAAAGGGGTCAGCGAGATCGAACTGTTGGTTTCCGGTTAGTGTATTGCCGATAATCCGATTGTCCATACTGTCCGGATCGGTAACGATGATACCGCCATTGTCCGATAGCGCTAAGAGTCCATTATTTGCCACGATGTTGTCTGCAATTGTGCTGTTCGAAGCTCCACTCAGGTTAATACCAGCCTGCCCATTTCCCGTCACACTGTTTTGAGACATGTGGGTAAAGTTACCGTTTAATATAGCTCCAGTCTCAACATTATTTTCAATAATACTGTTGGATATGAAGGTGAAGTTGCCGTCAACTTCGAAGCCATCTTCACTAAATCCTGAGACGGTAGTAAATGATATATTGTTGTAGTCTCCCAGGATTTCAATCCCTTCATCCCCGCCACCCAGTACCGAGCTGCGGCTAATCACGTTGTAATCGCCAAAAACTTCAATACCGTCAAATATTGTAGAGGTCGCTGGGCCTGTAATATCGACATTGATGATGGTGTTACCATCGCCAAAAAGCAAAATAGCATTTCTCTGAGCGTTATCTATTACGATATTAGATATAGAGTGAAAGCCGGAACTAGAAGTGATGATTCCGTTTGTGCAGTTGGTCAATTGGCCGTTACTTAGTATTGCAGAGGTCCCCTGAAACTCTACTGCATAGAATTCCGTCTGCGTGGGGTCAAGGGATACGCAGCCAAGTTCAAATCCTGCCATATTCAAGCTGCCTAACGGGCCAACAATCGTGAGCGCAACTGGATTCGCAGTGCTCAACTCGCAGCTGAGGTCCTGGGTTAAAGTGGTGGGCTTGGATATTGTGTCACCGCACTCCACCGCCAGGACTTCTGTGGATGCGCTTAGCGCCAGGACCAATGCCAACTGTTTGTATATGTCTTGATTGGTGATACCCATAGGAATTACCCAGGCAAACTTTCCATGTTTCCACAATTCAAAGCGTAGCTGCGTATTGGTATTGGGGTTGTCCAAAAATCTACTTTGCCGAGCGGCAATGTGGTTATATGAGACTGAAGTCAGGGAGTCTTTTTGGGAAGAGCTTTTTGCCGAAATAAAAAAGGGGCTCACGTCAAAAAACGTAAGCCCCTTGAAAGTGGCGCGCTCGGGAGGATTCGAACCTCCGACCGCCTGGTTCGTAGCCAGGTACTCTATCCAGCTGAGCTACGAGCGCGTCGAGGAGGCGCACAATATAGATAAGCATAGTCAGAGTCAAGCACTTTCTTCATCTACGGTGCTTTTTTGTTGTTTGGCGACTGTAAGATCTGTTTGCCTGTTTTTGCTGTCTTCCAAAGGGGCTCGGCTTAGGGAGCATAGGTAGGAAGCCCGTGTGTAGAGCTTCCTAAAGATTACGAGAGGCTTGAGAGGTGATATGGTGACTATTGATTGATCGTTCCTCTATTGCTTGTCCCCAGCCGGGTTACATTGGCAAGTTGTGAGGCCCCACTCTGGTTGGCTGTGAGGCTGTTCAGGGTTCCATTTTGAAGGGATGTTAAAGTCTGGTTCATACCATTCTGATTAGATACTACAGAATTTTCCATACCGCTTTGGATGGTTAATGAGCTGATTAATGAACCCGTCTGAAAGATAATTTGTGTATTTAGCATTCTTTGCTGGTCAACAATTAACTGCGTGAAGGAAGTGCTAAATTGATTAGCCTGAATAGAATTCTGCTCGCCAACCTGGTCAACAGTGGCAAGGTTGTTGCTACCCCCACCTTGACCAAGGCTTATCATATTTGCTGTGCCAAATTGTGTAGAGCTAGCAAAGTCGGAAGTGCTTAAGTTGTGAGATATCCCACTTTCATTTTGATCTCCGGTCTGGTCTATCAAAATGGTGCCAAGGGAGCTTTCAATCTGTATGGATGGCGCACTATTAGTATTGCCATTCTGAGTAATATTAATAATGTTATTTTCACTATCTATTTGAGTTTGAGAAGAAAGGTTGGAATCGCCCTGCTGTAGTAAGGTTGCTTGGTCGTTGGTCGAACGGATCTGGGTTCCGGAAACACCATTATTAGTTCCAATTTGAGTCTGTAATAATGTAGTTCCTATGGTGTCGATCTGAAAGTCTGCGAGCAAGTGTCCGTTCCCACTCTGTAAAATAGTAATGCTGGAAGAGGTTGCATTCTCTTGTTCCAAATCAAGGCTGCTATGGGCACTACCTATTTGTGTATGGTTGATGGTGCTGTTTAGGGTAGTTCCAAATTGAGTTGCGCCAGAGAAATTATTAGTGCCATTTTGCACTTGTAGAATGGTGCTGTCTTGGGTGCTGAAGTCAGATTGATCGGTCATAGCCATATTGCCCATACCGGTCTGCAGAACAATGGAAGTATTGTTGTTTGCCAGTACATGCACACTGAAAGTAGTAAGTGCAACTGCCGTAACAAAAAAATGTGCTCTCATAATGCGATCTCTTGGGTATAAGTGACAACAGTAATTTGATTGACATCAGCAGGGTGGGCATATTCAGTCTTGTTACCAAGAAAAGAGAGATTCTGTATGAATGATAATGTCAGAATTGAGGCTGGATATTTAGGAGCTGTTCAGCTGCAAGTTCGATCTGGATACTAATAGATTGCAAATGACTATATTTCATGATTATTCTGACAATTATCTAACGAGGTATCTACAGGTGTTCCTGGATAGTCATCATTATTGCAGTTTCCTGATGAGGTCAAATGATTCACTAAAAGTGTTGTAGATTTTGAATTGATTTACTATGGGAATTAAGTTGGAAAATAATAGTAATAAAGTGTAGAAGCTAAGGTTTTATATGCTCAAGCAATAGGAAGTGAATAATAACTTTGGGGGAGTTTTTTTAAATTCTCCCGAGTGTTTGAAGAGCATAACCATGCGGTACTGGTTTCACTAAAGGTTAAAGGTGTCTGAATTACCTGTGTCAACCTGCCTAATAGTGGTTGTCTGGGGGATTCCACTCTGAAAAGTGTTTGCTGTAATCAGTGTGCCACTTTGAAAAATTGCAGTATTGCCTGCACCATTCCGGGTTAAACCCAAGTGTTATTGTTTGCCAGCGCCGAAATACTACCAGTGGTAAGTACAATGGCAGCGATTAAGATCTGCGATCTCATAAGTTACTCTCTCTCTTACATTGGGTTATTTAGATTTTGATTGATATCGACAGATGCAAATAATCACGAGTGGAAATGTTTTTGGGGGCGTAAGTGATACTAAAGACAGTTGTAGCTGAATGCTGAAGAGGTGGTGCTCAAAAAAGGCCGGAAGTCGCTGGCGGTAGGGTGTGCGTCGATTGACCTCAACTTACTTTGTCACTTGTCTCACGGGAGCCCTTTAGGTGACCTCCTTGCAGTCATCCTTATCGCGACATCTTGATCAGGTCAATCGGTGCAGGGAAAGTGTTGGTGGTGTCTGCTGCTATCGCTATGGGAATTCAGTGGAGTAAAGTTGGTATCTGGCGTAAATACCGGTGAGGTTCTGGTGTGGCTGGAGAATAAAAAAGCCCGAACCTTTCGGTGCGGGCTTTTCGTGTGTGGCGCGCTCGGGAGGATTCGAACCTCCGACCGCCTGGTTCGTAGCCAGGTACTCTATCCAGCTGAGCTACGAGCGCGTTACGGGTGCGGATATTATAGATGCTCTTGGCGCAAGTCAACCTAAAGCGTAAAAAACCTTTAAAAATCATTATGTTGGCTAAAGATTGGGCACTTTGGGGGGTGTTTGAGCTGACTGAGATTGCCGCGGCGGCTGACTGGCTCCCGTCCAATGCCAGACAGCCAAGAGGCAATTGACTGTCTGTAGAATCGGCAAGCGAGGGAAGTTGAAGCTTTTTTCTCTGTAGCCCCTCCTGCTTGCAAGATGGATTAGAAGCGGGCTTCCAGTGATAGGTCAAACCCGTTAACGGCTACGATGTCGTTATCGATTGTCTTCCACTGAAGCTTTCCTGAGAATTTATCGGTAAAGTCATATTTAGCACCAAGGCCGTAAGTTAGATCCACATCTTTTTCGCTGTACCTCTCAACTGGGGATATAAGTGACCACCAAGTAGATACAGGTCTGAACTCACTATCGACTCTGGTATAGGAAATACCAAGGTTCGCACTCAAGGTCAGTTTTTCGAGAACTGGGTAGTGAGCCACACCGTTCAGCTGAAAACTGCTGACTTCAAGGGTTTCGTCATCCTCGACATAGGTGTTTATGTATTTTTCTTCCCACTCGTCATAATAGGTGACCGGGGAGAGATACTCATCCTGGGCACTGCCAAAGTTGCTGTATGCAGCTTCTACAGAGAAGTAAGGGTTAAAATTATAGCCGAGATAAATATTTAAAGAATTTGTTTGATCGCCGAAGCGCTGTCCGTCAAGGTAGTGGCCGGATCGGGCTTTCTGGCCATCGAGGTCATAGTAGCCTAGGCCAAACCCGATATAGAACGGGTTTTTTTCTGCTAAAGAGGCATTAGAGATTGTTAGAGCTAAGGGAACTAATAATAGTTTAGAGATTTTCATACCGGTTACTTCTATTCCATGAAAAGTTTGGTGTAGATGTCGAATTATATCGCGTTTATATTTTTTTTGATGAAATTGGTCAAGTTATTTTAAATGAGGTGAAATTTTCTGAGCCTGAATTTTTAGCACTATAGTAATAGTTGCGGCTTGTATTGAAATACTGGTCAATGCTGTGAGGAGTAATGTTTGGCGAAGTATTTTTAATAGTAAAGGACTGGTAGAATGTGGCGCTGAAGTATTTTGGTGAGTTTTACGTAAAATTAAATTCAGCCGGATAACTGTGGAACCCATCAAAATCACCTTTGCTAAGGGTTACACCGCAGTGGCGTGCGATTGCATAAAACATGCTTATATGAAATAGTAAGTTTGGAAGTCTATATTGATGGATATTGTGGCTGTGGGAGATCCACGGTTGTAAAACCCGCTTTATCATTGATTCTTCTACTACTGTCCAGGTCGGTTGCTTCGGGTAAAGAAGCTAAATAATTTAGTGTTTTTTGGATAGATCTCAGAATACCCTCCTTTGTATTCCCATTTTCTTCAAAAGTCACAATTTTCTTATCAACGAGTGGGCAGTGTCCGCGAAGAAAAAAGTTGGCTGCGATTTTTACATTCTCGGCCAGACTGAACATGTCAGGTGCCAGCTGCTTGTGAAATATTTCATGCAGAACTTTAGTCGCAATTGAAAGCAGTTAGGAAAGATGATTCTGAAGAAGGCGCTTGATAGATATTTGCATTAGGTAACCTGATAATAGCGGAGTGAATTAATTTTGTTGGTACACAAGTTTCTGGGTGTTACTACATCAGATATTGTGACAAAGTCTCCCAATCAAAGCGTCGAGTCTTACCGTCACTAAATAAAACCTCGATACGCTTGTCTTCCCATCCCAAAACCCTTCCATAACCAAGTTTTCTATGGCGCAGCCCCTCACCAGGTTCGGGTTTTCGCATTGGCGCCCGGGGTGCACTGATATTGGGGTTGTAATTGCAAGCTTCTAAATAGTGGAGCGCTTGGCGCGATACCGGTACATCGGTGTCGATTTTTTCCGGGCGCTCCCTTAGGGAGTCTGCCATCAATTTACTTAAAGGAAGCTGCATTTCATTAATAAATAATGAAGGTTGTGAAGCCTCTGGATCATTCTTTTTGGAGTTTTCTACAGGGGCCAACAAGAAGAGTTTTGACTTGGCTCGGGTCATCGCCACGTACATCAAGCGGCGTTCGCTCTCCAGTGACGCGGGTGTGTTGAAGTCACGTTGGGGTTGATAGGGCATATTGTGCTGGGTGAGTGTGGGGATAATCACTTGTTCCCACTCCAAACCTTTAGCCTGGTGCATAGTTGTTATTTGTATAGCATCCGATTCGGTTTGTTCACCCTCCCGGTGTTGGCGTTGCAGCTCTTGTAGATGTGCCAGGGCTTCGGTGGGAGGCTGCTTCAGTGTGTCCAGGTATTTACAGAAAGCGAGGATGGTTTGTTGCCTCTCCTCTCCTTGTTGGCGGGTAAAGGCGTCGTCGGCGATTCCGCTGAGAAGTTCCAGCTCACCGATATGGCGACGCAGCAACTCTCCGGCATGGCCACGCCAGTTCTCGATCTGGGTAAGAAGGTCTGCCCGCTGGCGCAGGCGTTTAGTCTGGGGTTTGCTCAGGTTTTCAGGTAGCAGGGCAATCAGCTGCTTGCCCCACCCCTTGTCCAGGGCTGCCAGGGTAGAGCAAATAGGCTCCAATACTTTACGGGGAATACGTACATGAGGAGCTGTCAGCCATTCATAAAGGCCCTGCTGTCGACGCTTGGATGGGAGTTCAGTGAACCGACCGGAGGCAATATTTAGGCTCCAAAACAAGGGGCGCAGCTCCCGGCGCGAAAGGACGGTGTTGCGGCTTGCCGACCGGTACGGAATATTATTGGCCAGCAGCGCCAGTTCAATAGGGGCTGCTATTGACCACAGGCGCACCAATACGGCGATATTCCTGAGAGATTGGCCTTGCTTCTGGCATCGGCGCAGGTGCTCTACAAGCCAGCGCCCCTCTTTATCGGTTTTTACCAGCTCGATTTCTGTTTGCTGATCTTCATTGGCGGAAACACAGAATATATCGGCGCGATCGCGATTGTTCTCAATAAAGTGGTTGGCGGCGAGGGATAACTGGTGGCCGTAGCGGAAAGTGCGGCTTAGCTGGTAGACATTTGAGGGGGGGAAATCCCCATCGAAAAATGTGAGCAGGAAATCAGGTTTGGAGCCGCGCCACTCGTAAATTGTCTGGTCTGGGTCGCCAATCGCGATTACGTTGCCAGATTTTCCGTAGAGAACTCGCAATAAAAAGTGTTGTATCTCATTGATATCCTGGTATTCGTCCACCAGGATATCTTCGTAATAGCTGCCGTACTGCTCGGCTATTTCCTCATCCATGCTGAGCAGCATGGCGGGGTCGTAAATCAGGTCGGCATAGGTGACCGCATTCTGGCTGCGTCGCCAAGCCTCAAAAGTGCGGAATACCTGTAAAAAATACATGTATTCATCACCGAGTTTCAGTTCCTGAAATGCGCTGAGGTCTCCTGACAAAATGGTTTTGGTGTAGTCGATAAAGAATTCAGCGGCCTCAATCTCAGATTGCTTACGCGCTCTAATCTCTTCAAGCTCGTGAGTAGGGGCGCATTCCTCGATAGCCTTCCAGATTTGTAACTGGATTGTGGACTGAGGCAGGGGGGTGAGGTTGGCAGCGGCGATATGATCATTGGCGATCATGCGCTGGTACAAACGATATCCGACACTGTGAAAGGTATGTACTGCTGGTATTGGGCCCTCGGCCAGTTGCCGGATGCGGCGATCGAAGTCCTCTCGCGCACTGCGGTTGTACATCAATACCAGCAGTCGCTCGGGGGCGATACCTACATCCAGACGATTCTTTATATAATGCAGCAGGGCGGTAGTTTTGCCGGAGCCGGCAACGGCGATGATCTTGGCGTGACCACCGGTGTGGCCTGCAATTGCCTGTTGTTCAGAGGTAAGATTATTCCCGCCCATCGCGCTCTTTACTCAAATACTGGATATTTTGCCAGTATTTGGCATTAGGTTACAAGTCGCGATATATCTTATTTAGACGGCTTGTCACTATCAGAAATCTGGTGGTGGCGCAGTGCAAGCTCAGCAATATAGGGGGAGAGAAACACTCGCCCGCTCAATTCCTGCAACAGCTTGGAGTGGCCCAGCCGATCCAATACCGCACCCTTCACCTCTGCCAGGTGTAGCTGGATATCTCGACTCTGTAAATCCCTGTTTACCTGTAGCAGACGCTCAATGGCAGTGCTGTCGATACGATTAACGGACGACAAAATAAGAACCATGTGGCGGGTATTGCGGTGCCGCTTTATCTCTACAAAAAGACGCTCCTCAATCGCATTGATATTGCTAAAGAACAGGTTCTCATCAATACGCAGGAACAAAATCTCGGAATCGGTTTTCACTGTATGGCGAAGCACATTGCGGAATTGCTCCGTACCGGGCACGCGTCCCACTACTGCGATATGCGGCCGGCTGGCTCTCCAGATCAATGTGGTGAATGAGAGCCCGACACCCAAGGCAATCCCGGTTTCCACTCCAAAAAATACTACCCCTAGAAATGTACCAGCCATGGCTAATCCATCGGTGCGGTCGTAGCGCCAGTGGTGGGTGATACCCTGGAAGTTGATCAGGTTTGCGGCTGCAACAATGATAGTGGCCGCTAGCACGCAGATTGGCAGTTCGGTAAAGACTTTAGTGGCATAGAGAAGGAGCAGGGCGATTAGCACCGCTGCTATCACGCCGCTGAGGGGTGTTTTTGCCCCACTCTCATCATTGACTGCTGTTCGCGCAAAACTACCGGTTACTGGGAATCCCCCTGAAAATGCACTGAGAATATTGGAAGCGCCCAGCCCTCGCAGCTCCGCATTAGTGTTGAGCTTCTCGCCCCGCCGCTGGGCGATAGAGTGAGCAATAGACAAACTTTCGACAAAGCCGAGCAGGGCAATAATCAGGGCGGGTAACAGAAGTTTATAAATCAGTCCCAGGTTAAAAGAGGGAACCGTGAGGTGCGGTAGCCCATCGGGAATAACCCCTACAACGGGTAACTCTTTCTCCCAGTGAAAAATAGTGGTGAGCACAATGGCAATTACCACGATAAGCATGGGCGCCAATCGTGAGAGCAATTTGGATCGTGCCGGGCCGACCCCGATTTTCCTGAGCAAGAACGGCAAACCTAAACGAGCGGCAATCAAGCTGGCGAGTGCAATTAATCCCAGCAGGGCAGCTTCTCGATCGGTTTCAGGCAGGTGGTTAAAGGTGCTGATTAATATTTCGAGGACCGTATCTCCATTACTTGATATTCCCAGCAAGGGGGCAATCTGACCGGCAATAATCAGCAGGGCAGCTCCAGAGACAAAGCCCTCAACAACCGGAAGGCTCAATAGATTTGCTAGGCTGCCAAGTCCAAGAAACCCCATTAATAACAGGAGTATTCCACTTAAGAGCGCCAGCAGTATGGCGCCCGAAATGTACTCGGGACTTCCCGGTGTGGCTAAGGGGGTGAGTGCTGAAGCGGTCATTAGCGCGAGAACGGCTACAGGGCCTACTGACAGCACCGAGCTCGAGCCAAACAGTGCATATCCGACCAGGGGAAGCAGTCCTGCATAGAGACCTAAATAGGGGGGGAGGCCGGCTAGTGCTGCGTAGGCCAGGGCCTGTGGGATGAGCATCATACTGGCCAGAAGGGCGGCAACACCGTCACCGACCAGCCATCGTGACTGGTAGTGTCTAAGCCATGGGGGGATAAGGTGGGGTAGCCGCATCCTTACTCTTGTTTCTGCTTTATTCCAGGCGCAATTGTGTGAACTGCACAAACAAGATAGACGGCGGCCGCCCTATAGTTGGTCCTGTGCACAATTTATCCCACAGCTTACCCAGCGACGACGATGCGATTGACCCCAAGGCGCCGGAACAGCGCCATACCTGCGAGCATAGCGAGGACAAATATCAAAGCTTTAAGCTGCCCGGTCCCGGAAGCGACAATTGCCGGTCCGGGGCAAAAACCCGCCAATCCCCAGCCTGCGCCAAAGAGAAGGCTGCCTAGAATCAAGCGGCGATCAATTCGATTGCCTGCAGGCAGGTGTAGCGGTTGGTTCCAAACAGATTGTCCCCGGCGCTTGATGAGCTGGAATAGAGGTAGTCCTACAGCGATGGCGCCAAACATTACCAGCCCCAGAGATGGGTCCCAGGCGCCGGCAAGGTCAAGGAAGCCCAGGACTTTTTCCGGGTTGGCCATACCGGAGAGCAATAATCCCAGGCCAAAAGTCAGCCCAGCCAGAAATGCACTGAAATTGGTTTTCATCATCATTACCCCAGCTGGCCGATCAAGAGGTGCCGCATTAGAAACACGGTCGCGAAGCCCGCAGCCATAAATATCAGGGTGGCGATTAGCGAGCGAGTGGAGAGTCGGGACAGGCCGCAAACACCATGGCCACTGGTGCAACCGGATGCCATTCGCGTGCCCAGGCCCACCAGTAATCCCGCTGCAATTAAGGTGGGATAAGCTGCCTGGATATCAATGTCGGGTACAACTGCAAAGATTTTCCATGCAAGAGGGCTTATCAATAGTCCCCCGATAAAGGCCAGGCGCCACAGGGAACCTTGGGTTTGGTCAAGCAGTCCGCCGATGATGCCGGAAATGCCTGCGATACGGCCGTTGAAGGCGAGTAAAGCGGCACTGGCGAGGCCAATTAGCAGTCCCCCTGCGAGTGCGGAGCCTGGAGTGAAAGCTGTCCAATCGATGGTCATGGGATTACTCCGCACAGTAGAGTTGGTAAAGGGTTTGCAACAGGGCGAGTACCCGCGGGTCCGCAACCCGGTAGTAGACATTTTTTCCCTCTCGGCGTGTTTCGACCAAGCCTTCGCGGCGGAGGACTCCCAGTTGCTGGGACAGGCTTGGCTGATGAATACCCAGGCGCTCTTCCAATTCGCCTACATTTAGCTCTTCCTGGCTGAGCTGGCATAGAAGTAGCAAGCGGTCCTGATTGGCCAGGGAGCGGAGCATTGCTGCAGCCTGGCCGGCAGAATCACGCATTTTATTGAGATCGAGATGTTCAGTATCGGGCATGGGAACTAAATCAATTTACACAATTACAATATATTGTTTTATATAATATCACATTGTATATTGTTGGTGTAGTGAATACGGGAGAGCAGAAGGTGGCTCAAGAAGAACACTGTGCCCGGGTGCAGCCGTTCCTGGATCGGGATACAGAAACCTGGAGCTATGTGGTGTACGACAGGGAAGGGGGCTCAGCCGCTATTGTGGATTCTGTGCTGAATTTTGATGCAGCCTCAGGCCGTACCAGTAGCCGAGGTGCTGAGGAGCTGGTTTCATTTATTCAAGAGAAAGACCTGACTCTAGAGTGGATACTGGAGACCCATGCTCATGCTGACCACTTATCGGCGGCACCATTTTTACGGCAGCAACTTGGTGGGCGTATTGGGATCGGTGAACAGATTTGCCAGGTGCAGAAAATCTTTCGCGATGTATTTAACCTTGAGAGGGAGTTCCTGGCAGATGGTAGTCAGTTTGATCATCTTTTTAAGGATGGTGAAACTTTCCAAGTGGGGAAGTTGACAGCGAAAGTGATTTACAGCCCCGGCCACACCCCCGCAGATATGGCCTGGCTAATCGGCGATGCGCTTTTTGTTGGCGATACTTTATTTATGCCGGATGTTGGTAGTGCGCGATGTGACTTTCCCGGTGGGGATGCATCGGAATTGTATCGTTCGGTGCGTAAGATCTTATCCCTTCCCGATCAAACCCGTATGTTTATGTGTCATGACTACCCGCCTAAAGGTAGGCGGGGCTATCAGTGCGAAACCAGTGTTGGTGAACAGCGTAGAGAAAATATCCACTTGCGCGATGGTGTTGCCGAGGAGGATTTCGTTGCGGTACGTCGAAAGCGTGATGCAACTCTATCGGTGCCAAGACTGATTGTTCCTTCCGTACAGGTAAATATTCGGGCAGGGCAAATGCCACCGGCAGAATCCAATGGTACGATTTACTTAAAAGTGCCGCTGAACCAGCTCTAAATGAATGTGTAGATTGAAGCATTCGTTTACATGAGCGCAGAAAATCGAGGTGATAATGAATATTAAACAATTAGATGGACAGGTGAGTATTTCTGAGCATATTGCCTGTGAAGCTATGGCGTCTTTGGCTGAGAGCGGTGTGCAAGTTGTAGTGTGTAATTGCCCGGAAGGTGAGAGTGAAGCTCACCCATCCTATGTGGAAATGGAGCAGGCCGCACTAGCGGTGGGAATTAAATTTGTGGCTATTCCTTTTACACGTGGACGCATGATGCGAAATCACTGCGAGGCATTTCGTGATGTCTTGCAGGAAGGAGAGAAAGTACACGCGTTTTGCCGGACGGGTAATCGCTCCAGCCAGGTATGGGCTGGAGCCAAAATCCTGATGGGGGCAGATAAAAAGCAGCTCAATTCCCAGGCCCAGGCAGCAGGATTTGATATTGGCGCTGTGCTGATATCGATTGAACCCTAGCACTAAAGCGCAGCATTTTCGGTGCTGCAACTCAACCCCTCCTTCTAAGGCGATAGAACTCGGGCTGTGACGCCAGAGTGGAAAACAGATCATGGCGATGCAGCATTTCACCAGATGGTTTCCTATTCTGGCTACTATTCATTCCTATAACCGGCAGCTGCTAACCCAGGACCTGCTGGCGGCCTTGATTGTTACCGTGCTCCTGATCCCTCAGTCCCTTGCTTATGCCTTGCTTGCCGGGTTGCCTGCTGAGGTGGGTTTCTATGCGAGTATTGTTCCGCTGGTCGTCTATGGCTTATTTGGTAGCAGTCAAACCCTATCTGTAGGACCTGTAGCAGTGATCTCCCTAATGAGCGCCACCGCCCTTGGCGAGGTAACAGCGAGCGGAGAGGTGGACCACCTCACTGCAGCAGCGATATTGGCGTTGTTATCAGGAGGAATTCTCACAATATTAGGCGTATTAAAGCTAGGTTTTCTCGCTAACTTTTTATCACACTCGGTAATCTCCGGCTTTATAACTGCCTCTGCTTTATTAATTGCACTTAACCAAATCGCTCAACTACTGGGACTATCAGCCCGTGGAGATACACTGCTAGAGCTACTGCCTAACTTATTTGAAAATTTGAGTAGCTATAATCAGCTGACTTTGTTGGTTGGGTTGGGGGTGGTGTTATTTCTATACTTATCTAGAGCCTGTGCTGCGCAATTATTGAAAACTTTGGGAATTGAAGCTGCTACCGCCAATCTTCTGGCCAAGTCGTCCCCCGCAATAGCAGTGTTGATAACCATCTACTTTTCGTATGCTTATAACCTTGAAGCATGGGGAGTAGCCCTTGTTGGCAGTGTTCCTTCGGGTCTGCCTCAATTTACCTTTCCAAAGTTGTCTGTTTCCCTATTAGAGTCACTTGCGTTACCTGCGCTAATGATTGCCATCATAGGTTATGTAGAATCGATATCTGTGGCAAAGACTTTAGCCGCAAAACGTAGACAAAGAATTGATTCCAACCAGGAACTGGTGGCCCTAGGGTTAGCGAATATGGGGGCAGGCTTCTCAGGTGGATTTCCGGTAAGTGGTGGCTTCTCACGTTCTGTAGTGAATGCTGATGCAGGAGCGCAAACACAGTTTGCTAGCTTATTTACTGCATTAGGCATTGGTTTTACGGCTCTTTTTTTTACGTCACCACTATACTTCCTTCCGAAAGCTACTCTCGCTGCCACTATTATAGTTGCCGTGCTTTCATTGGTAGATTTCTCTATATTGCGTAAAACCTGGAAATTTTCCAAAGCTGATTTTCTTGCAGTATCGGTGACAATTTTAGTAACTTTACTATTTGGTGTTGAGTCGGGTGTGCTCTGTGGGGTGGCTGCATCGCTAATGTTATTCTTTTGGCGAGCGTCGAAGCCTCATATAGCTGAAGTAGGCTTAGTCGAGGGCACTGAGCATTTCCGAAATATAGATCGACACCCAGTTAAAACTGCTTCTGAGATTCTTACTTTTAGAGTAGATGGTCGCCTGATATTCTCCAATATAGGCATATTGGAAGAACGTATTTATACCCGCCTTGTTGGTAATTTCCAGGTAAAGCATGTCATTCTGATGTGTAGTGCCGTTAATGAAATTGATTGGAGTGCCCTGGAAGTGTTGGGGAGTATAAACACTACCTTAGCAAGTAAAGGAATTCGTTTTCATTTGTCTGAAGTTAAAGGGCCGGTGATGGATCGTTTAGAGAAAAGTAGTTTTTTACAGAAGCTTTCTGGCGAGGTATTTTTAAGTCAGTATCAGGCTTTTATAAATATACAAGTGGATCAGGGAGGAAATCTATAGGCGCCTCGAAAAACTTCTTGGTTATCCTTATGTTTATTTAAGAGTCATCTGTTAAGATTTATTACTTGAGTTTTTATTATTCTCACTTTTTAAGTGGTCGACAATTAAATCAATTTGGGCCTGATTATCTTTGATCAGCTGGTCTGAATAGTCTTTTAATTGTGGAATTTTTTTGTGCTCAAATATCCCGATAAAGGGCTCTCGAATCTCGATATTTAGATAGTCATATTCTATTCTCCCCTCTTCAGATAAGGATTTTGCAATTTCCAGTGTGTGGAGTTGGTGATTGTCCATTGAACGCTGCATATTTGTTAACGCATCTCGGAACCAGTTTATTTGGCCCCAGTTTTTCAGTGTGTCATAGTTTGTAGTTGAACTAAGAAGTCGAGGGCTTCCGGCACCTAATACCAGTATATAGTAATTTTTATTGGGGAATTCGTTGATAATATTTCGAAGAATTATACTCGCCGGGTTGTTCATGGCTATAGCTGCATCTGCAAACACACATTGGGGTTCGTTTTCCGATTTAGCAGATTCAGCCTCGCAAAACTGATTTTGTTCATCTTCTGGATAACTGAATACGACAGGTGGAAAAGCAGTTTCTGCACTTACCGCAGCTGTCATTAATTGATAAAGTCTATTTGTAGGAAGATCACTAACCGTTTGACCTTTGTTCTTGAAAAGATGTATTTGTCCGTCCTTTAAGTTTAAAGAGGGGATGATTACGTAGTTTTCAAGTTCAGTAAAGTTAAGGTCTTTAGTGTAGTGCCTCTCCATTACTTCATGTAATCGGCTGCCGAAGTAAGAGGGTGAAAAAAGACCACCTGCGGTTAGTAACTTGTGATACCAAGGGGGAGAAAAAAGATAATTTACTTCGTTTTCATATATCTCAACCAGATAGTCAAGATGAGAAAGTTTTTGCCCGTTTCTGGTAGGAATGGCTTCGTCAGGAATGTTGAGGCCTGTCGCGATAATTGCTCCAGTGGAAACTCCTGAAAAAACGTCGAACACTTGATCAATAGGTTTCCCAAGTTTATCCTCAATGTACTGCAGTACATGTAGAGGAATTAAACCCCTGACTCCTCCTCCTGCTACCACAAGGATATTAATAGTGTCTTTTTGTTGGAGGTAATTGGTATTGTGAGTAAGATCGTATGTGACTGGCTCTCGGGAGAATGTGGTTGTTTGCGTAAAAAAATTGTTATAAATGTAGGCGAAAAAAGCATATCCGATAGCTATGTATACAACGGTAATAATGCTTTTCTTTAAAGAAGTATTGAACTTACTTGCCATGTTGAGCCTAAAAACCAGCCAGTCTACCTGAGTTAATCTTTTTAAAGAAAAACTCCAATTTTTATACTAACTACTTTTTTCTAGCTTCAAAGTCTTATTGGAGATAAAGAAATATTCACAAGCTATATGGCCATAAATTTAGTCCGTTTAGATATCTTTATATAATTTCTCACGCAGCTCAATGCCCGCTTTTCACGGGTTAGTGGGAGGAAATATCAGACGGCAAAGACTCTCTTCTCCATTTGTCGGGTAAGTGATGACCGCCATGGGATGGGCTTCATGAGTTTGAATTGACATGATTAGGTCATGGTATGAAACCAGGCTGGTAAAATCTTGTATATTCCCTGTATTTTTTTCACAAATACCAGATGAAAAGAATTTTTTAGCGGTCAGGTGGCCTGCTGTTTTAATGGGTTCCCTGCGGTTTTTATTTTGTTTCATAGTGATGCTGTAGAATTCCTCATTTTTCAACTGGTTATAAGCTTTTTTCTAAATAATGTGTGGCGAGATTAAGAAAAATTAAACGTGCTTCTTTGCCAGATAAAGGTAGATTTGATAAGGGGGTATTCTCCAACAAACTTCTTATCTATCATAACTGTACATTAACTTTGTGTATCAATATAATTAAATGAGATTCTTTGAATGAGGTGCTGAGCTAAAATAGAATCTTTAAGAAGTTATTATCAATAGCGATTGACCTATGGCACTGGCGTAGTTAAATCCTGTCCTCCGTGTTATATGCGTACGATATACTAGCGGTTGCTCATTGCAGTATAGGTAGCGGTACCTTTCGAAAATATTAAAGCATAGCTTATACATCCAAGACTATTGCAGTGCCAATATCTATGGCAGAGGGCTTCTAAGGAAATTTTGCTTCTCTGAATAACTGATTTAGGTTGTCGCTGATAAAATATCTGAAAACCATTACCTCCTTTAAAATATTTTGATATTTCTCCTTGTGCCTTTTGGCGTTAATCGTACCTGGATTTGATGATTCTCATAAGAATCAATAGCAAGCCAAACCCTACAGTTTGAAAATTGCATAGTCCTTGGTCCTCCTCTATACAAAATGCAAAGGAGGGTACTATGAGTCAAATTGACCAAAAAAGAGTGGTGGCAATTGACGCCTACTTTCGTGCGTGCAACTACTTGTCTGTAGGGCAGCTGTATCTTGGCGCAAATCCGTTGCTGAGAGTGCCTCTTCGGCCTGAGCATATAAAGAAGAGAATAATCGGTCACTGGGGAACTTCCCCAGGATTAAACTTAATTTACGCCCACCTGAATCGACTGATTAAAGATACTGACGCCAGGATATTACTTGTTGTGGGGCCGGGTCATGGTGCTCCCGCAATACGCGCAAACTTATACTTAGAAGGTGCTTTGGGTGAAGTTGACCGCAGGCTGGCTTTGAATACGGCTGGAATAGGATATTTGTTTAGAGGGTTTTGTTGGCCGAGAGAGGCTCCGAGTCATGTGTGTGCGGCAACTCCCGGTGCCATTCATGAAGGTGGGGAGCTTGGATATTCTTTATCTCATGCATATGGTGCCGTGTTTGATAACCCGGAACTTATATCCGTGTGTGTTGTTGGGGATGGCGAGGCTGAGACCGGGCCTCTTGCTGCGAGCTGGCATTCCAATCGGTTTATCCACCCTCAGAGGGATGGTGCTGTTCTCCCTATTCTTCATTTGAATGGGTATAAAATTTCAAGTCCCACAGTCTTTGGGCGGATGAGTCGCTCTAAGCTAGAACACTTCTTTAGAGGATGCGGCTATACCCCTCGTTTTGTTGAGGGGGATAATCCCGAACTAATGCATGTGTCACTCTGGAAGGCTTTGGATTGGGCTTATCATTTAATTCGCCTAAAGAAATGTGAGTCCCCAGCAGAAACGCTGTTGGATTGGCCAATAATTATCCTCAGGACACCAAAAGGGTGGACAGGCCCAAAGTTAATTGATGGGCAGAAGAGTGAGGGTAGCTTTCGCTCTCACCAGGTGCCGATGCCGGATGTAGCAAGTAATAGTGAGCATCTGAATATTCTCAATACGTGGCTCCAGAGTTACCAACCAGAGGGCTTGTTTGATAGTAATGGCAAGCCGTCGGAAGAAGTGCTTAATGTATTGCCAATAAGTAATCTAAGAATAGGGGCAAATCCTCACGCAAATGGTGGTAAGGTTTTAAAAGAGTTACAACTTCCTAAGATTGAAGACTATGCGGTGGAGTTGACTTTCCCCGGTAAAGTCACTTTAGAAGGTATCCGAGGATTAAGTGCTTTCTTACGCGATGTTATCAAAGCCAATAAAAGCAACTTCAGAGTCTTCTGCCCGGATGAACTTAGCTCTAATCGCCTCAGTCATATACTTGAGGTTACTGGAAGGATGTATTTGGGAAAAATACTTGAAAGTGATGAAGGGCTTTCTCCTGAGGGTAGAGTGTTGGAGGTTCTTAGTGAGCACTTGTGTGAAGGCTGGCTGGAAGGATACCTGCTCACAGGACGGCATGGAATATTTCCCTGTTATGAGGCCTTTTCGCTGATTGTCGACTCGATGCTTAATCAACATGGGAAGTGGCTTAAATCATGTGGAGAAGTTCCATGGAGACACCCCATCAGTTCGCTCAATTATTTATTAACCTCTTATGTCTGGCGCCAGGATCATAATGGCTATTCTCATCAGGCTCCCGGATTTATCGAGTCAGTGATACAGAAGAAGTCGTCAATTTCAAGAATTTTTCTGCCTCCGGATGAGAACTGTTTGCTACAAATAACTGCCGACTGTCTACAAAGCAAGAATTACATCAACTTGATTATCGCTGGGAAACAACCAATGCCCCAGTGGTTGACATTCGAGCAGGCTAGGCTGCATTGTCAAATTGGTGTGTCGATTTGGGATTGGGCTTCCAATGAAGATGGAGACCCGGATGTGATTATGGCTTGTGCTGGTGATACACCTACTCTCGAAGTTTTGGCTGCTATCAGTTCGATTCGGAATACAATCCCAGCTGTAAAGATAAGGGTAATAAATGTGGTCAACCTTTTTACTCTTCTGCCTGACGATGAGCACCCTCAAGGGATTAGCGATGTAGAGTTTGAGTCACTCTTTGGGCGCAATATCCCCGTTGTATTTGCTTTTCATGGACATCCTCGAGTGATACATGGACTTATCTACCGCAGACCTAATCCTCGTCGGTTTCTTGTGCGAGGATATATCGAGGAAGGCGGAACTACGACTCCATTTGATATGGTCGTCTTTAATGAAATGAGTCGCTTTCATCTGGCTATTGATGTTGCGAAGCAAGCTCCTGTTTCAACCGATGGTGTCAGTGAATTGATATCCAAGTGCCAGATGAAAATTGACCAACATTTATCTTACATTGACAAGTATGGAGAAGATCTCCCTGAAATAAGAAACTGGTGCTGGAGTAGTTAGCCATTAAAAGCGGCTCTCGTATTTCTAATCAGTAGTCGGCTTTTATAGATATTCAATTGACTTTGGGGGCCATAGCATTGCGGGTACATTTCTTAGCTACTAGGTAATCGAATATCTTCTAATCGTTATCCTCATACGTACCAACCATTTAGTATCAAACAGGCGCGCTTCTTAGCGTAAGGCTAAGCTTCAATCCTAGTAACTTCCACAATTTTTTCCCGAAGCCAGCAGTTTGCCTGGTCATCTTTATTTTTTAGGTTCCAATAAGTTTTCATTGAGTACTGGGGAAGGTCGATTGGTGGAGTAAAATATGCAACATTAAATTTTGGGTTGATAGATTTAATAAACTTCTTTGGCGCGGTAAGAATCGCATCACTACGTTCCACTATATAGGGCGCACTTAAAAAATTGGCTACTTTAAATTGAACATTTCTGGATAAGCCAATGTTTTCTAATGCTTCATCTACCATTCCTCTATTGTCACGCCCAGTCCCTGCTAAAATATGCGGATATCTGCAAAAGTTATAAATATCTTTATTGGTTTTTAGAAAGGGATGCTCTTTTCTTACTACAGAGACAAAATCATCTCGATATAAAGTTTTTACCATTAAGCTGGGATGGGTTGATTCAGCAACACTGATGGACAGATCCGCCTCCCCACTCTCTAGCTGACTGGCAATACTGCGTTTATCTAATTTAATAAAAATAATCTGGATTTTCGGAGCTTCTTTCTGGAGTAACGAAATCAAAGCGGGAGCGATACTTTGTTCCACCAGGTCACTTGTAGCGATAAAGAAAGTACGTTGGGTATTTTCTGGGCTGAACTCTTCCTGATTTAAAATATTCCGCTCAAAATCATTCAGCCATCGATTCAGAGGTGCTTGCAGCGACTCAGCTCTTGGCGTCAGCACCAGTTGATTGCCTTGCCTTATGACCAGTGAGTCATTAAGGCTGTGGCGGAGTTTCTTTAGTGTATGGCTAACCGCAGACTGTGTCAGCCCCGCTCGTTCTCCAGCTCTAGTCAGGTTCTTGGTTTCAAAGATGATCTGTAGGAGCCTGAGTTGATTTAGCTCTACATCCGAAATATTGCTCATGGTGTTCAGTCATAACTATTAGCTCTGTTCATGACTATATTAGTTCAATTAATTTCAGTAATGAAGCCTAAGAGCCTATTCTGCAGCTACTCCAATTCAATCAACCCCGTTCTAGAGGAACTGATTATGAGTCTGAAGAAACTCCTTGCTATGGCGACATTGATCGTAAGCCCACTGGCGATGGCGGATAACGTCCTTGTTGTGATGTCCGATGTATCTGAAATGAAGCTGAAGGGTGGCTATGACTACAAAACTGGCTTCTATTTAAATGAGCTTATGGAGCCGGTTAAAATCTTGATGGATGCTGGCCACACATTAACATTTGCTACCCCAACTGGATTGGCGCCGACGTTGGATCCTGTTTCTGATACACCTGACCACTTCCTGGACGTTAGCCAGGAAAACTACAATGCCCACAAGGCTCTCTTCAATAAACTCATGCTGACCGATAAAGAGCACAGTCCAGTGGTCAGTTTTGCTCGTATTGAACAGCTGGGCATAGAAAATTTTGATGCGATGTTTGTACCCGGTGGCCACGCTCCTTTAGGCGATCTGGTATCCAATAAGCGCTTGGGCGGATTCTTACAGCATTTCAACTCAGAATCCAAACCAACAGGGTTAGTGTGTCACGGCCCGGTTGCACTACTGTCGGCATTGCCTAACAGCGAGGAGTTTGAAGCTCAAATGAAAGCCGGCAAGAAGGCTAAACCCGCTAAAGGCTGGGTTTATGATGGCTATAAAATGACCGTCTTTAGTAATTCAGAAGAAACTGTTGCGACTCAATACTACTTGGGCGGTGATGAGCTTTTCTATTGGCCCCAAAATGCCATGACTATTGCAGGTGGCAACTACTCTCGTGGTAAAGAAGATTGGCAACCACATGTTGTAGTTGATCGCGAACTGGTCACCGGTCAAAACAATAAATCATCTACTGCCGTTGCCCAAGAGCTTTTAAAACTCATGAAATAGCTAGTCTCACGCAGTTATGCCCAACCTCTACAGGCTTAGTCCAAGTAAACATTATGAGTTTCAATGAGCGATAGCGGCTTGAGCCGCTGCCTGTTGGGGTGGGTATCAATACCGATATTTAAATAAGCTGATTTATTCTTTGCTTTACTTTGATAAAACTCAGGTTTCAGTATGAATACATCCACTGTATTTCGGAAGAATAACGTTGCAGTCATTACCGGCGGTGCTGACGGCATTGGCCTCGCAGCCGCAAAAGCACTTTCCAAGCTAGGCATGAAGGTTTGTCTGGCTGATCTAAATCGAAAGAAATTGTCGGAAGCTGGAAGCAGCTTGAAAAATAATGCTTTAATTGTCGAAACAGATGTTGGTAATTTCAACGCGGTTCTGGCGCTTAAAGAACAAGTAATGGAAAGGTTCGGTAGGATTGATTTTCTTTTTATTAATGCCGGTACTGCTGCTAAAAGTGGAAGTTGGGAAAAACTGGAGAACTGGAAAAAGATACTTAATACGAATCTATGGGGAGTTATTAACTGCATACACGCATTTGCTCCGGAAATGTTGAATCAAAGCGATCCTTCTATTATTGTTACAACCGGTTCCAAGCAGGGGATAACCACGCCCCCAGGAAACCCTGCCTATAATGTTAGTAAAGCAGCAGTGAAAGCCACTGCAGAGGCATTACAGCACTCCCTTCGAAATTATCCTGGAAGCCAAGTAGTATCTCATTTGCTAGTACCTGGCTTCACTTACACTGGTATGATTGATAGTCCTGCTAAACCTGACAGCGCCTGGACTGCTGATCAGGTCGTTGATTTTATGTTTAGAAGCATTGAGCGTGGAGATTTCTATATTCTTTGTCCTGATAACGATGTAGATCGTACAATAGATAATAAACGCATCAGTTGGGCATCAGGAGACATTATTCACAACCGCCCACCATTGTCTCGATGGCATCCCGACTACCGGGAAGCATTTGATTTGGAAATGAATAAATAATAATAGTTATATAATAATATACAGGCAAACTATATTCGTATTTTATATGTGTTCCAGAATAAGTAGCTGATTAGTATTACTTTACATACTCAAATCCCGTGCCTTCCTCAAGTTTCAAGGGTCTTACTTGTTAATCTGGTAAGGCTCCACACCATACATTAATGGTGTTTTCTATTGGTAAACCCCCGATTCCTCCTGAGTTTTGGTGGCCCAGGTCTCTGCTAGTCAGGCATCTGGGGCTACGTGTTCATTTGGTTTATTCCCATATGGAAAATAGAGCAGTGAAAAATTACTCATTGAATTTCAATGGTATTTCCATTGCGACTTTAGGCAGTTTTTGGCGAACTTTAGTAATATGATTTTTTGCTTCATTAAAATATTTTTTTGCCTGAGTTTATATTTCTAGATAGGTTCATTTTCTTGGAAATAAAATACCTCTCCAGCCATATTTAAGAGCCTAAGTACTTTTAAAGTGTGAGCGTCATGAATTGTATTCATCGCCAAATTAGGTTAATTGATTTCAATAATGGGCTGATTAGACATAACCTGTACACGAATTATCAAATGATGTTGCTCGTAAATTTAAGGAGACAAATATGACTCAAACAGCTTTAGTTACAGGTTCAAACAGCGGTTTTGGCTATCTGATTGCTAACACTCTTGCAAGTAATGGCTATAAAGTAATTGGTACAATGAGAGACTCTAATGGCCGCAATGCTTCAATAGCAAGTGAGTTAATTGCTAAGGGGATTACAGTCGTTGATATTGATGTAACCAATGATGAAAGTGTTGCCAAGGGTGTCGCCAAAGCGGTTAATGAGGTTGGCTCAATTGATATATTGATTAATAATGCCGGTGTAGGTACGCTTGGCTGGCAAGAAAGCTTCACTATTGAAGATTTTAAAAAAGTTTTCGACATCAATGTTTTTGGGGTTCAACGATTAATTCGCGCAGTCTTACCGCAAATGAAACAGCGTGGTAGTGGAACTATTATCCAGATATCGAGTATCTTAGGAAAGTTCGTATTACCTTTCCTGGGGTCTTACAATGCTACAAAGCACGCCGTTGAGGGAATTGCAGAAAACTATCGTGTCGAGTTAGCGCAATTCGGCATTCAGTCTTTAATTGTCCAGCCAGGCGGATTTGGAACTGATTTTGGATCAAACCTATTAAGAGCAAGTGATAAAGACGTAGCTGCAAGTTATGGTGACTATGCCAGTGCCCCGGAGCAAATGTGGGCTGGAACTGAAGAGGGCCATGAATCAGAGGATGCACCAAGTCCGCAATTAGTTGCAGATGCTGTGCTAAATTTGTTACAAGGTCAACCAGAGAAACGCCCATTTAGAACAACTGTCGATGGTGCCGGATTAAATCCCACTATTGAGAGAATCAACAAGGCTACGGAGCAGGCCATGCAGGAGATTTATTCAGCTTATGGAATGAGTAATCTATTTCAGATTAAATAGAGCTGATCGACTTAATTGACTGCCAGGCACCTCAGAAAAACCTTAAAATTTTTTGGTTTTAAGAGGTGCCTCTTCGCTTCTTTAATGTTGATGCCTGATCAGAGAAGTTTGCCCAAACTGAAAAATATAATCATTAATGATCTACTATCAAATGTTACATGAATATTGATAACAAAAATCAACTCCACCAGACCCTTTTGTATAGATGGATTTTGAATTTATATTCATACTTTTAACTACCCAGAAAATTTTTGATAAACTCTAAATTCATCCCCTGGGACCAGCTATTGCCCGCCTTAGGATGGCCTTGCCATCCCTATATGCAGACTGGCTACTTCAGAGAATGTCTCTGCACTCATAGAGACACCGGTCAAATCTAGTTTCGATAGATTCGGGAATTATAAAGTAATGAATTTTTCTGAATGTTAATGTCAAGAAAAGAGTTCTGTGTCAATCTATTTCAATAAGCCAAGCTGCTTTAGGAATCCATATTTATCCCAGGTAACCCAGGCTTCAACTATTTTTCCGTCCTTAATCCTGACGAATTCTACGCTATCCCAAGTAATAGTTTTGTTGGTCGGAGGCTCGCCCATAAATGAACCGACATGCTGAGCGCTGACAGTCACATGGGTTGAAACTAAATCTCCTTCAGCAACTTGCATTGTGTTGATAGTTTTTACGTCTTTGAAAGCATTATGGAACTTTGCCACTTCAGCTTTAAATTCTTGCAGATCGCGCTTCTGTGGGGCAGCACTAGTGGTAGTTGCGGAATCCAGATTATTTACGTAATTAGGTGAAAGAATCGTGTCCGGGTCAACCTTGTTCCCGCTCATCCATAACCCGATTGCTTGCATAGCAAGCTTCTTATTCTCTTGCAGATTGTTTGACTGAGCAATCACTGCAGATGTAAAGCTGAAAAAACATAGCAACGATGTGAGTACAATATAGGAAAGTCGTTTGTGCACTTGTAGATCCCTCTCTGATGAAATAAGTCAGATACTTTCAACTTTTCTGCTGAAGGTATGGCAGGCGTATAAATGAGTTTGTCAGTTGACATTATGGACACAAAACGAGCAGCTGAATTGGTATTCAGGTAGTTTGGCAAGTTGTCCTTCTTAAATTTTTTGGTTGGACTAAAAAATCGCCAGTTATTCTGCTGCTGAGGATTAGTAGATGGAGGTTTGATAGAGGTTCTGCTGCCTGAGTATGCTTGGCAGTAGAATGCACGAACAGACTATAAGCTCAATACTTCTGGTAAACGAGTGGGTGGACGTCTTGCCACTTCTATAGCGGAAAGGTTCCGTATTTGAGTTATCCATAGTACTACTTAGTATAGATATATGATTGTTGGGGCTTGATTACAGTAGTGAAGATAATATGCCAATAGCCCCATTGAATGTGGAATAGGGTTGATACCTGAATAAGAGAATGCTGCCCGTTGCTGGGCAGCATTATGAGCTGGCTTTGGCTACTGGAAGATATTTCCTATATTCGCAGTACCTACCTGGTTGGCGATAGCAGTCTGTCCATCTCCATCTTGAGTAATAGACATGGAGCTGCCATCAATAAATGACTGGTTTGTGAATACGTACTGATTGTTGTCGCCCTGGTTAATCTCTATATAGGCGCCAACTGAATTGTCCTGATAGGACTCAGCATTATTCATATCACCAGTTTGGATATGAATAATGGTGCCGCCATCACTGTTAGCAGATTGCTCTGCATAGCTGGTGTTGTTATCACCGATCTGAGTTTGATCGATGGTGTTGTTGGTGGCGGTCGGATCACTTTGAACGGCCGTAGCTGTGTTACTAATACCTTCCTGATACACCGTGGCGGTATTAGAGTCGGCGATAGCTCCATGACTGATGATTGCGAGGGCAGTACCGGCGGAAAGAGGTGCAATATTCTTCATCATTAACTCCTTTAGTGATGAGACTGTGCGACGTATGTCGTTTTCAATTGCATTTCGGAGGTTGAAGTCGCATCAATTGTCTTCCATTAGTTTGACAGTCGGATTTTTACCGACGTTCAAACTAATACTCCTTGTGAGAAGACAATTGATACAGATATGAGTGTGATAGAAGCTGTTGATGGGTACTATGAGAGGTAAGTGCTGATTTAATGAGATATAAGTTTAAAATGGAGCTACTTTATTTAGTCGCTTATTGATTATTTTATATAGCAGTAGTTACCCCTTAATTTATGGAATCTTTTATATATGATTCCAAGGGAAAATCCTTGATATTTTTGACTCTCATGAAGGCCTGTAATGAAGGTGTGTTTATGTAGGATATTAATAAGCTCAAACCAGGTATGGATAGAGTGAAACTGGAAGTTGAACGTTTAGCGATGACACGGAAGTTTCTAAGTGTGCATTTTTCCTCGTCTATAAAGCAATAGCCAGCATTGAGAGCGATATACAGTTTGGGTATCGCTTTCAATGCTATTTAAAGGTCAGACTTAGGTATGTATTTTAATTCAGGCAGCCTGGGTCGCTAGTGGTGAAGCTATTGCCAATCCAATTATTTGTTGAGGTGCAGTCTGGGTCATCTGATGCGAAGAGATCAAAATCGCCATTATTGTCTGCACTATTTGAAAGAATACTATTGAAGTTAGCGTCTGTGCCCTGAATCGCTATCCCATAGACACTGTTATTGTCAGATGTGTTGATATTGACTGTGTTATTGTCAGCGCTCTCAATACTGATTCCCGTTTGGTTGTTATTTATTGAATTCTGGGAGATTAAGTTAAAGTCAGAGTTTACTGCTATTCCGATTCCTGCACCTCCATCAATGATATTTTGAAGAATTAGATTGCTGAAACCATCGGGATCAAGTCTTATTCCGAAGTTGTCTGAGCCTACAATTTCATTGCTGGTGATATTATTTCCTCGGCCTTCTACATATATTCCAGCAAACACTGCACCCTCTACGAAGTTTCCAAGAATCTGATTGTAACTTGCTGGATCTTCTATATTAATGCCAGTGGCAAAGTCACCTGAACCAGCAATTACCTGGACTCCAGTTACAAAGTTACTGTTACTATCAATAACAACTCCTACTTCATCAGGTTCAGTTATTTCAATGTCAGTAACTGAATGAACGCCATCATCCACCAGTAGTATTGAGTTGAAGCAATTTGTCACTTCACCTGAAGTCACGCTTGCGGCGAGACCTGTTAAATAAATACCTTCATTAGATGAGTCAGAACACTCTACAGTAAATCCAGCTAAATCAAGCCCGCCACCTGGGCCGGAAATAGTAAGGGCAGGGTTGTCGGTGCACAATAGGTCCTCTGTCAGTGTTTCCTGGGTAGTAATTGTGTCTCCACAGCTAACGGCAAAGCTGTTAAGGGAAATTGTTAGTCCAAGAGATGATGCTAAAATAAGGCCAAATGGTGTTTGATGCTTATTCATGGTTTATTCCTGAGTTAATAGGTTTATTGCTTATAGAGAACTCCCCTTGGGGGTTGAACAAAAGTAAAAATCTAGATGGCTATTAATTGTTTTCCATATATTTTTAAATAGTTTCCGATTTTTTTGTAATAATAAATTTTAATGATGTAGTGGTGTTTAAATTCGAATGTTAATATGCCTTTGGCAAAGCGATCGCAGAGGCTCTTCATGCCTGGTGAATTATTATGTTGCTTGGGTGGTCAGGGGATTCGGTTTTGGTGTGAGGTGAATTGGGTAGAAGTAGAGTGTTGTTAAAAGTGAATATATTTTTATGTGTCTATAATTAGTGAGAATATATGAATGATGTGAATATGATGCAGTTAACCACTTTGTTGTTTTGCAAAGCATTGTATATTCCGTTGTGAGCTGTAAAAATACCTTTTCATTTGTAGTATTATTTTGTGAATTTTATCTTGAGTTAAATTTCATGTAACTCATCTTTGGATGTGTGTTCTTTATATAATTCCATGCTCTATTATTAATCTTTCACTATTTATTTCTTATAGATGGTCGATTTTATCTCTATAAATCTATAATTGAATGATTTGGTATAAGTTTCCTTTTGTTTTCTCTCATGAGTGGTATTGAAATCTGGGTTTGCTTTACCCGTTATTGACGGTGATGGGGTAATTGGCTTAATTGCAGCTAAAGATGCATGTAGTAGATCATTCTCAAGTTTTTGATATTGAGTAGAGGTTAAAGGCGTTACTCATGAGATCTTCAATTGTTTCGTTAGTGTCTGCACTCTCTCTAGCAATCTCAAGCTATTTGTTGGCTGACAACAATTCCGCTTCTCAAACCCAAATAGGTACCTTAAACAGTTCAACAGCTTTACAAGAGCCTGTCGCTGGTAATAATGCAGCATTTCACTTTCAGGTTGGATCGTTAAACATTGCATCAAGTACTCAAGCGGGTAATGTATCTTCAAGTGCTTTATCAATTATTCAGTTAGGTACCGGAAATGATGCTTTTATTATTCAGGATATTGATGTAGCTGCAAACCAAGCAGAATTGAGGCAGGGTGCCATTGTTGATGCTGGGCTTTCGGTTATCAATCAAGCCGGAAATGGTAACTTTGCTGATCTAGATCAGCACCAGGTTGTAGTATCCAGTTTTGCCGGTATCAACCAGTTAGGTGAGCTTAATGAGGCAAGAAACGACCAGGATGAAGATACATCTTTTAGCTTATCAGTGCTTAGTCAAGCAGGATCTTTAAATATTAGGCGAATAACTCAGGAAGAGGGGGGGGGTCATCGGTTGTGCTAGTTAATCAGCTGGGGCTAATGAATAATGCTTTACTTCAACAGGACGATCTTGCGTCCGTTATATCCAGTCATGCTAGTTTGAATCAATCTGTAGAGTTGAATAGTGTTACCCTGATTCAGGAAGATGTTGAAGTCAGTTCATCGCTAATAAATCAAATTGGAGCGGACAATACCGCAGATATAGAACAGGGAGTCGTTGGAGCTGGTGATGTGATTTCAGAGCAATTTGGGATGATGAATAACGCCAATATACTCCAATCCGATGCACCCTTTAGTTCCGCTATCACTAATCAGGTTGGAGTAGATAACTCTATCACTGCGATGCAGAGTGGTTCTGGTCAAACGGCATTGGCCATTCAAACGGGTTTTACCCATGTAAGGATTATATATCAGTAGTTAAATAGCCTTTGAGTGGATTAACCCGGTGCAAGCCGGGTTAATCATGATGGCTGTTTAGCAGTCTGCTGGACATTGCTGCCTATTTTCAGTTTTGTCACATAGCCCATCCCCGCAATATTTTCTTGGCTTATGTTGGCTTCCTGCACTCTTCTTTCCGAGATCCCGTAATGAGGGCCTCTGCTTACCATCTTCAGGTGTAGGGCTTTTATTTTTCTGAAAAGTTTCCACAGTTTTCTTGTCATCTTTATCAATAAAAACAAACTGGTAGGTGCCGCTTTTATCCCAGCTATAATTTACCTGATTTTCACTCCCATTTAGAGTGTAAGTAAGCTTGTAGCTGTTGTCAGAAATTTTAGTAAAAGTAGTAATTATTGCACCTTGCAAAGGACCATATTCCCCGTTGCGAACTGGCAAGGCACTAGGCTGAGGAATAATTTGGTCCTCAGGGGCATTCGCTGGTGAGTCTGTGTTCACCTCTCCACGCAGACCAGCGATAAAGTAGGGAGGGTAATCAACGGCATGATATTGGTAAGAGCCTTCCTCGTTGAACCTTCCCAGATACTGATCCAGAGGTTTATCAGTTTTCCCCAGCAGGGGGAATCCATCCAATGCATAGGCAATAGGGTTTCCTTTGCCAACGATGGGTTCCAGATGAATGGGGGCCAGGTGGTAGTGGTAGTCATCACCTCTGCCACTATGACCTCCCCATTTATCCAGCTCACCGATGTCGGCAGCGAATTCGCCACGATTATTCATGGCATTAAAAATAGGAACACCATTGACGGCAATAGCAATCGCACCTTTGAAGAAATGGGTTTTGGTTAAGATTGGCTCTTTTGCAAGGACTGGCTTAAGTGGCACTCGCCATGCATTGTTACCGGTATAGCCCTGGGGTAATGGAACTTGTTGCTGCCAGCTGGTAATTCCCTCCATCATATCGTGGTTGGGCATGCCGTTGGATTCTATATATAAATAATTTGAATCCACTCGGGTTTTTACATTTGGGAAGTGACTAAACTGGGATTGTAATTCATTTTGTGTATTTTCCTGCGTTACTGGAACTGTCGCTGGAGTAATACCAACTACCATTCGGCAGAGGATAGTGTTGTCTTTCTCTAGGTCACTTGTCCAAATCAGTTTTGCCTTTGAATTCCATTCAACTTGTTCATAGCCGTCTTTAGGCCTTACCTGATGTGCGGAGTATTCAGTAGCTTGTTGCCAGGAGCTGTCATCAAATGATGCTGTCTTCCAATCATTGGGTTCTTGTGAAGTATTAAACTGACATCCCCCCTGGCCGGCTATCGGGTTAGATTCCTGGGTACAGCTGCTGCTGAGTGGGGCTTTGTGAATCACAATACAACGCATGGCTGAATCAGAAGTTGTGATGACTTTGCCAGTATCCTGATTGGTTATCTGGGTGATAAAGCCACCATCGCCCATTTGTTGGCGGTGAGTACCTATGTACTCAAGTCCGGTATTGTTTTCTTTGTAGTCTTTAATTTTAAAGGATAATACGAAAGGGGGCTCTGCGGAGAAGCTTTTTGTTTCCTTATTGAAGGATCGCTCTGTGGTAATTGGTGTGGAGTCTTCCAGTAGGGGGGTTCCGTCTATATAGGCTGAAAACCAGTTGTCTGCCCACACATCAATTTTATAATGATTTTCAGAAATAGTATGGGCTAAAGCTTCACTGGTAATGTGTAGTAGTAAGGGCACAACTACTCTCAATGCTAATAGGGTCACGATGTTACTCTCAACTGTATTGGTAAGATTAAAACAGGAACATTTCTCTTTTAAGCATTTTTTCTCATTAGGAACAAAGCTGGGATAAAAATTTTTCTTTATGACTTTTCCTTGGAAGTTTAGAGAGTAGGTGATGCTACAGTATTTTATTCTTCTTATATTATGCCAAGGTTTAAGAATGTTCTTGGTTTTTACATTATTTTACGAAGCGATTGAAAGGGCATAATGGAGAGTGATCTCACAATTTATTGGCCCAATGAAGGCCAATAGGAGTGAGGATAGTAACTGTGCAGGCTTGTGTGGAGGAGGTATTGAAGGGTAGTGAGAAATGCGGTGTAGGAAGAGAATAATTAAATATTTTTTTCTATGTGGGCCAGGTTTTAGGATATAGAGATGTGCGTTGGAAATATGCTTTCAGTAGCTTAGCCTTGAAGATTTGTAAAAGCCGGTCAAAGACCGGCTTTTACTTGGGCTATTGCTTATTCAACCGAAGATCGAATCAGGTAGTCAAATGCGCCCAGCGCCGCAGTTGCACCTGCACCCATAGAGATCACTATCTGTTTGTAGGGGACTGTAGTCGCATCGCCGGCGGCGTAAACGCCGGGGACTGAAGTTGCGCCGCGCTCGTCGATCACAATTTCGCCTATGCGATTCATCTCCACATCGGTTTCTTTAAGGAACTCCGTATTAGGTACCAGGCCAATCTGTACGAAAACACCAGCCAGGTCGAGCTGTTTATTTTCGCCGGTCTCTCGATCGGTATAGGCCAGGCCGTTCACTTTGTTCCCGTCGCCGAGGACTTCGGTGGTTTGAGCATTGACGATAATATCGATGTTGTTCATCAGCTGAGCTTTGCGTACCAATACCTCGTCTGCACGCAGTTTATCGGCGAATTCCAGTACGGTAACGTGCTCTACGATTCCGGCGAGGTCGATCGCTGCTTCGATGCCCGAGTTACCGCCGCCAATCACGGCTACACGCTTACCTTTAAAGAAGGGGCCGTCACAGTGGGGGCAGTAGGCTACGCCCTTGGTGCGGTACTCCGCTTCTCCAGGTACCCCCAGTTCTCTCCAGCGGGCACCGGTGGCCAATACTACAGAGCGACTGGATAGGGTCGCACCGCTTTGTAGTTTGATATCTACCATTTCGTTGCGTCGCAAGTTGGCTGCGAGTTGGTCGGTAATAATATCGACACCATACTCTTTAACATGTTGCTCAAGGCTGGCTGCGAGCTTGGGGCCTTCGGTGTAAGGTACAGAGATAAAGTTTTCGATGCCTACGGTATCCATCACCTGGCCGCCGAAGCGCTCTGCCACTATGCCGGTGCGAATGCCTTTGCGTGCGGCATAAATAGCGGCTGCCGCGCCCGCTGGGCCACCCCCTACGACTAAAAGATCGTAGGGTGCTTTTTCATTCAGCTCTTCAGCTTTGCGTTCTGCTGCGCCGGTATCCAGTTTTCCGACAATTTCCTCAAGGGACATTCTGCCCTGGCCGAAGTGCTCACCATTGAGGTAGACCGCAGGTACCGCCATTACATTGCGCTTTTCAACCTCCGCCTGGAACAGGCCACCGTCGATCATTTCGTGGGTGATGTTTGGGTTGAGGGTTGCCATTAGGTTCAGCGCTTGGACAACATCCGGGCAGTTCTGGCAAGAGAGCGAGATATAGGTTTCAAAGTGGAATTCACCTTTCAGGTTTCGCACCTGCTCCAGTAGCTTCGGGTCTGCTTTTGAGGGATGGCCTCCCGCTTGCAATAGTGCCAGTACAAGTGAGGTAAATTCATGTCCCAGGGGAATGCCGGCAAAGCTAATCCGGGGTTCCTCTCCGGCAGGAGCGATGGCCATACTCGGCGTGCGCTTGGCCTGGCCCTGCTGCGCAGTAATCTTGTTGGAGAGCCCGGAGATTTCATCTACCAGGGCTTCCAGCTCTTTGGATTTTTCACTGTTATCTGTGGACACACGAATCTCGATCGGCTTGACGATATTCTGCAGGTAAGTGTCCAGTTGTTTTTTCAGGTTTGCGTCCAACATCGGTGTGTCCTTTCTCTAACAATTTAAGGCTTGGTTGTGGCCCACCTCTTGGTTGGCCGGGTCAGAGGTATTTGGGTTAAATCTTTCCTACCAGATCGAGAGAGGGGGCTAAGGTCTCTTCGCCTTCTTTCCACTTGGCCGGGCAGACTTCACCGGGGTGAGCGGCGATGTACTGGGCAGCCTTGATCTTGCGCAACAGCTCACTGGCATCGCGACCGATTCCACCGGCAGTGATGTCGACAATTTGGATACGGCCTTCCGGGTCGATCACAAAGGTGCCGCGATCGGCGATGCCTTCCTCTTCGATCATCACACCAAAGTTGCGAGTGATGGTGCCGGTGGGGTCGCCGATCATCGGGTATTGGATTTTGCCGATTGTGTCGGAAGAGTCGTGCCAGGCTTTGTGGGTGAAGTGGGTATCGGTAGATACGGAGTAGATCTCAACGCCCAACTTCTTGAACTCTTCATAGTTGTCCGCCAGGTCGCCCAGCTCAGTGGGGCAGACAAAGGTGAAGTCTGCGGGGTAGAAGAAGAATACGGCCCACTTGCCTTTAACGTCGGCGTCGCTGATATCGAAGAAGTCGCCGTTTTGATAAGCCTTGGCGTTAAAGGGTTTCAGCTGGGATTCGATGTAACGTGACATGGATAGCTCCTTATTCATCACTGTCTTGTCGGTCGTTGTTTGGAAGTGGGATCTATACTATCGGTCGATGAAATTTGATAAAAATTATTAATGTAAATGCGTGTGATAGCTTTTGGCAATCTTTGTTGGATATTTGATTGATTTAGTGTTCAGCCGCTATTTAATGGCTTTGGCAAAGCGACAGCCGTCAGGTGAAGCATTATCGGCGCGTCCTGACGTCTATTGAGCTGCAAAGACGCCAGATAGAAGCGTTGATCGTGGTCTATACCCTCAGGCACCGAAAAAGAGTTGAGTCGTAAATCGGCGCACATTAGCAATAAGTTAGAAGTGCAAGCCCGGTTCTGACGATCTGGGTAGTGCCAGCGGGTGCGAGGTTAAATGTTGCCGCTATGAAACAGAATGTGGTGCATGTCACGGTGGTAGGTGTCGGTCTGCCTGGGGAGTCAATCGGATGGCTGCATTTGTCTCAGCTAATGAATATGGCAAATGTAGTGGTAGATGCGGTTGTTGAAGAGTATTGGCTCTCAAGTGATATCGCATCTTCTGAAAAAGGGGTGATTTTCCGAGGGGAGATGGCAAGACTAAAAGCTCAGTATGGCGATTTCAAAGCTTATTCCTCGGTGGAGCAAATACCTGATGCGCATCCCTCCTTAAAAAATTTGGTTGTTATCTCGGTGAGGACTCTACTCACGAAGGGAATTTTTGAATCGGTAGTTAATAAAGGATATAGGAATATATATCTTGAAAAACCTGGTGCCGACTCGTTGGAAAAACTGCGTGAAATGGAAAGGATCGCCGACATAAAGAATGTAAATGTTGTTGTTGGCTATCAAAAGCATATCGCAAACTACGTGGATAAAGCTGAGAGGCTTAATGAGCAATGGAAGTTGAAGTCCAGGAGCGTCGGATTTATTCATCACAATCCGCATCCGGAAGCCAACCTGGAAAGCATTTTTAGGCAAAATTCCGAGGGTATGCTGCTCAACCAGTGTTGCCATGAACTTGAACTTTGTATAGCAAAGTGGAACCTTGCTCCTCACAACATTACTGATGTAGTGGTGAATCGAGATGAAACCGTGCAGAAGCGTTTCGGTGATATCGAGGACTTCAAAAAGCTGTCTTTTACGTTAAAAACTAATCTGGGAGTGAGTTTCTCTTTTCTGGCTACCCGTTGTGAAGGCGTCGAAAATTGCATAGTGATGCGAAAAGGCCTTAGAGGTAGGCCTATTTTTATTCGCCAGGCCATACAAGATGTGCTCGATCGGGCACTTGAGCTTACTAGAAAAGAAAAGGGAGGGATGTGGTATTGCTACTTGTTTGAGCGAGATTATCGCAATCTGAAGCGGCTGTTTATTGAATCCATTCTAGATAGCGATGATGAGAAATACTTGAGCCTGCCGCGACTGCTTCATGCATGTGGTGTTCTTGAATTGGCCGCAGCGATAGAGCCCAGTATTAAGGCTCAATTAAGAGAAGATGAAGGCCATCATTCTATCGTACAAATTTCAGATACTATTTGTCAGGCTCCAACAAACCAAAGAATCTGGTACCACCATGGACTCTTTAATTCTGGTAATAAATTCCTTATAGAACTCCTAAGACCGCCGCAGAATAGAATTATTTGTTGTGTTGATGACAAGGTATGGGAACTCTATGGGAAGGGTATTACCGAGTGGCAAGAGTCCATGGGGATTGAGTTTATTCCGATAGTTATGAAGGGTGGCGAACAGTCAAAAAATATTAATAGTCTTATCAGTATGATTGATGAGATATGGAAGGCAAATCCTCTTCGCTATAGGGAGCCAATCTTAGCTATGGGCGGAGGGGCGGTAACCGATACGATTGGGTTTGTCAGTGCGGTGTGGCGACGCAATACACCCTGGATACGTATCCCAACGACTCTAATGGGAATGATTGACTCCTCTATCGGCATCAAAGTCAGTGTGAACCACAATATTAAGAATGGGATTGGTGCTTTTCATTGTCCCTTGCATACCATCATTGATCCCTCTTTCTTGAAAACTAATCCACAACGGGTATTAAAAAGTGCGATTGGTGAAATGATTAAGGTAGGCGTGGTATTCAATAAGGATGTGCTCGATACCTTGTCAGCTCAGGGCGCCACTCTGTTGGAAAATAAATTTTTGGAACCTGATGGCCTACCGGGTGATGCATCCTATAAGCTGCTGATAAATTGTATTGATGCCATGCTGGATAGTATTGCGGGAGACTTAAATGAAGAGAATTTATCCAGGCCAATGGACTTTGGACATACGTTATCCCGATGGTTGGAGCGTGATGAGGCTTTCAGGTTGATGCATGGTGAGGCTGTGGGTATTGATTGCCTGTTTACTTCGCTGGTAGCTGAAAAAATGGGATTGATATCCAAGGCAGACATTGAGTTACTGTTTGGAATTTACGTGCAGCTGGGACTTGCAGCTAGTGTCAAAGGGCTGAGCCTGGATGTATACAAGACGGCAATAAAACAGATCTCGATTCATCGCTCCGGTACTTTGCGAGCGCCTCTCCCAGCCCCTCTAGGAAACTGTATTTGGGTCAATAAGATAGAGGCGAACCATCTGGAAAGCGCTTGGTATGACCTGCAAGAGAGGCTTACTCGTCATCCGGAGCTCATATTGGATCCTGATGAAATAGCAGAGGAGGGGTATTTACCTAAGCAATTAGACTTGACCAGTCATCAAAGTGCTAAAAAGTTACCTTTGAGAAGGCTTCGCTGGGGATTTATAGGCTGTGGAAGAATAGCAAATGATTTTGCACTAGTCCTCGATTACCTGGATTCCTCGGAAGTCTTTGCTGTAGCTTCCAGGGATTTTAATAGAGCGAGAGAGTTTGCAAATAGACATGGAGCAACTCGGGCTTATGGCAGTTACCTGGAACTTGTTTCTGATCCTGATATTGACATTGTCTATATTGCAACTATCCCTGAGCTACACCGACAACATGCTGAATTAGCTTTAATGGCAGGTAAGCCTGTTCTTATTGAAAAACCTTTGGCGCTAACGGTTGAGGATGCTGTAAGGATTAAAAAGCTTGCCAATAAAAAACAGCTGTTTTGTATGGAAGGGATGTGGATGAGGTTCTTCCCTGCTATTAAATACTGTAGAGATATTATTAATCTTGGAAATATAGGTAAGGTAAGCCAGCTTCGTGCAGATTTGAGCTTTGACCTGCGCAAGGATGAAGGGCTGCAGTCTCCGAAATGGAAGGTGGGAGCTGGTATGGATGCCGGTGTGTATCCTGTTCACACGGCGCTGATGGTATTGGGTAGGGGGATATCAGACCTGGAGTTCTCTGGGGTGCTGGATAACTACGGTTTCCAGGAGGATGGTGCCGGACTCATTTATGCTCACTTCGATAGTGGATCAACAGCTGTAGTTTCCTGGAGTCATCTGGTTGAAGGTGCGGAAGAGTTGGAGATCTATGGTACCGAAGGGCGGATAAAAGTGTTTGCCCCGGCACATTGTCCAACTAAGGTGTCAGTGACGCGGATCACCGGTGATCGAAGGACAGATAATGAGACTAAGTTGTACGAATTCCCGTTGCCGAGAATAAGAGGTAGGTTTAATTATCCAAATTCTGAGGGACTTTATTATGAGGCACAGGCCGTTCAGTTATGTATTGAAAAAAATTTAAGAGAATCACCGGATCTTCCTCTTGCCGATTCTATACAAGCAATCCGAATGATTGAAGAATGTGATCAATATATCAAAAGAAGGGCTGCGTGAAACGCAACATCTACTGGTTTGGATTGTTGTCATGCTATGGGGCTCTATTTTTACTGGGCTTTATAGAGGTCTATAAAGATCCAATTTACCCCAAGATTTTAGATTTCTTTTCTGTTTCCCCAACGAAGGGCTCCACCTTTTTCTTCCTGTCCACTTTTTCTGCCTTACTTATGACTTTGTCAGGGTCTCTCTGGGTGAAAAAAATAAGAGTGATCTCTGGATTAGCATTATTCGTAGTTTTTATGGGAGTAGGGTCGGTACTTTCAGGTATCTCTGGATATCTGCACTCGTTTACCCTGCTTATTCTGGGCAGCTTCCTTTTTGGTTTGGGTGCCGGCGGGAGCATGGTTTTGATTAATGTGGCAATTCCTCTTTTTGTGCCTGAAAACTTAACTCGTCAAGGTTATTGTGGATTACATAGTACCTATGGGATGGCCTCCATATTGTCTCCTTTGTTACCCGGATTGTTGTATAAATTTCACTTTGGATGGGAGGGCGGCTTTTATTTGTTTGGGGGGCTAGCGGCAAGCATATTATTTTTTATCTTGTCTGGATTAATAAGAAGAAAAGGAAAGCTGAGGAAAAATGGGAGTTCTTTTAACCCTGGCGCCTATAAAGAGACAAGCCAACGAGATAAAGAACCGAAAGAGTGGTGGATCGCAATTGGTGGTGGGTTTATTGTTTCTGCCTACAACGGCGCCGAACATATATTGGCGAGTAGGATGGTACTACTTCTTGAAGCTAGGGGAGGGCACTGGGCCGTTGAGGCGGATATTTTACTTTCAATCTTTTTCGGATTGCTTTGTTTAGGGAGAGTGGCCTTCACTTTTATCCTGCTGAAGGGAAGTGCTTTTTTCTGGTTGATAGTCTCTTTTTTATCGACAGCAGCCGTATTTTCTCTGGGCTACTGGGTGAGTCCTCTATGGTTCCCTGTATGTGGATTGACACTATCCTATTTGTTTCCTTATGCAATGGAATGGTTGACACATTGTAGTAAGAATCCACCTTTTACAGTTTCGTTCTCCTTAGGCATGGGGGGAATTTTCTTGATTCTGGCGCATGCTTTGGTGGGGGGTTAGATGAAAGTTATGGAATACAAACAGCAATCTTTGTAGTTCCTGTGTTCCTCTTGGGAGGGGTTGTATGTTGCTTGCTTTTGTCACTCATTGCGAAGCAAAGAAGCCAATAACACCGATTAGCGAAATCTGATTCACGACAATGCCCACCAAAAGGTGGGCAAAGCCGATTCCAATCCTGTGAGGGCTTGGGGGATTTTAAATTTTACCTACCAGGTCGAGAGACGGTGCCAGGGTTTCCGCACCTTCCTTCCATTTCGCTGGGCAAACTTCACCGGGGTGAGCAGCGATGTATTGGGCGGCTTTGATTTTGCGCAGTAGTTCACTGGCATCGCGGCCAATACCGCCGGCAGTGATTTCCACGATTTGAATACGGCCCTCGGGGTCGATAACGAAGGTGCCACGGTCGGCAATGCCTTCTTCTTCGATCATCACACCGAAATTGCGGGTAATAGTGCCGGTGGGATCACCGATCATCGGGTATTGGATTTTACCAATGGTTTCGGAGGAGTCGTGCCAGGCCTTGTGAGTGAAGTGGGTGTCGGTAGAAACTGAATAGATCTCCACGCCCAGCTTCTTAAACTCTTCATAGTTATCCGCCAGGTCACCCAGCTCAGTAGGGCAAACAAAGGTGAAGTCTGCGGGGTAGAAGAAGAATACTGCCCACTTGCCTTTGACATCAGAGTCACTGACGTCGTGAAACTCACCGTTTTGGTAGGCTTTGGCATTGAAGGGTTTGAGTTCTGATTCGATATAGCGGGACATGAATAGCTCCTTATTGGGTGCTTAATTCTTAACTTTGATGCCGTCCACACTATTGTTGATTATCTTTTAATAGAAATTAACAATTTAAATGCTTGAGATAGTTTTCTGCTATTTAGCCCGTCTGGCGATAATTTAACCTTCAATCCGTACCAATTTGAGGTCGCTGGATACATCGGGGATACTCGGGACCAAAGTGTTAATACCCACCCAGAAGGTATGGGTAATTTTTACAAGGCGCATCTATGCGATTGATTCGGTTACTGAAGCATGACCTGGCTCGCGAGGCCGGTGATTGGGTTGAGGATGGTGTTATCAGTGAGTCTCAGGCCGAGCAGATCTGTGCCCGTTATCAAGTGGATTATCACCGGGCTCAGGAGCGAACTCTGGGGTACAGCATCTTGGTTGGGCTGGCGTACCTGTTTATAGGGTTAGCGGTGATCACCCTGATCGGGGCCAATTGGGAAGAGATCCCCAGGGGCCTGAGAATGGGGGGGCTGATTGCATTGACCCTGATTACCCAAGGTGTGGCATTTAAGGTTTACCTGTCGGGAGACAAGAAAGCTGGAGAGGGCCTGTTTCTACTGGGTAACCTGTTCTTTGGTGCGGCGATTATTTTGATCTCGCAGATATACCATCTCGGTGAACACATGCCAGACGGTATTTTCTGGTGGGCACTGGGCAGCTTGCCATTTGCGTTGATTACTCGCAGTCCATGGATTGCGCAGCAGGCTTTGTTATTGGCTCTGTTGTGGTTCTTCCTGGAGTCGAGCCTGGGTTTTTATCCCGCTCTGTTTCCAATCTTCCTGATAGGAGCCCTCTATATATTGCTGAGCGGTCGGGGGAGTGTGGTACTCCTGTTGACCTTTATATTTGGATTAGGGTTTTGGCTGGAGTTTTCTTTGTCAGAGTTTTGGCGTCTGCAGGATGGCAAGTTCCGTGCGGATGTTTACCCGGAGAACCTGGCGGTTGCAGTTTCCTTCTTTATTCTTATGTATTGCTTCGCCCATTGGCTCGCAACTCGTACATCGGCAATAGCAAAGGACTATGCGGCGGTTATCTCTGTCTGGTGCCTTCGATTTACTTTAATTGGATTGCTGATATTCAGTTTTGAATTTCCCTGGGAGGAGTTGATAGGGGGTCCCTGGAGCCACTTACCATCCATGTGGGCGGTCGTAGGAACTATGGCCGTCATGGCTATAGTACTGGCGTTACTCGCTCATAGAACGATGTTTGGGTTGGGGATATGTGGTGTATTTGTCACTGTGCTCGCTGTTGTGACGACCATTGATTCCAGTGATTACGCGATATGGCTACAAATTCTCACCAATGTTGCCTTGATTGCCACTGGGATCTGGTTGATCTTCAGGGGGATTCACGATGGTATCTCACACTATTTCTTTCTTGGGGTTATGGCGATCCTACTGACCGCATTGCTGCGCTATATTGATTTGATTGGCGATTATGTGGGTGCTGCCCTTCTGTTTATTCTATTCGCAGCTCTGTTACTGGCAGCGGCCAGGTATTGGAAGTATCACCAGACCGAGGGGAGTATGCGATGAAGCCTGGGATTGTGATTGGATTGGTTGCCGCCATTGCAGTGCAGTTTTTTATTCTGGTGGGAATGTATGTAAAAGCCCAGATGCCAATTTGGACGGGCGAGCCTGTTTCAGTAAAAACAGTTCCTGTGGACCCGAGATCCCTGTTCCGGGGTAACTATGCTCGATTAAGCTACCCCTTCTCCACCTTGGATAAAGCTTTATTTAAAGGGCGTGGCCGCCTGCGTCAGGGGGAGGTGGTCTATGTGAGCCTACAAAAAGGGACTTCCGGCTTGTATGAACTGGCTTCTGTCAGTCTTGAGCAGCCGCAGAGTGGTATTTTTATCCGGGGGCGTATAGCCGGCAACAGTTTCTGGAATTCGTCAGACGGTTACCAGGTTCGCTATGGTATTGAAGCCTATTTCGCCCCAAAAGAAAAAGCATTGGATCTCGAAAAGCAATTGCGAGATGGCGGCGTGGCCGATTTGATGATCTCTGCCGATGGGCGGGCGAGCCTTAAGGTCGTCAGGGGCTCAGGAAATCAATAAGAAAAAGGAAAGGCCAGGAATGGAAGTAACGAGCCCGGTAAGGCGGAGCCTGCCGGTTTTCTTTTTTTTAATGGATATTCAGCTGGGTTGCCTGTTGCTTGCAGCTTTAGGTCTATACCTTGCTCCTGTAGAGATTTCAGTATTTGGGGACAGGGTTTGGTTGCAGCTGTTTCTAGGACTGTTGGGCGCTGTTGTGACTTTCTCTGTTGTGATGATACTGGCCCGCTCTGAGACCCTTTTCGGGAATATATTGCGGCGACACTGCCTTCAGTTGACCCCGCTGTTCTCTAAATTAACTTCCTCGCAAATGGTATGGGTGGCCATTGCCGCCGGTATTTGTGAGGAACTGCTGTTTCGTGGTTTCTTACAGTCGTGGCTCTCGCAGCTCAGTTCGCCATTTTTAGGGTTGTTGGGGGCGTCGCTGATATTTGCGCTGTTGCATTGTGCGTCCTGGGTTTACTTCTTCCTCACTTTTATGATCGGACTTATTTTAGGAATCTTTTACCAGATGTCCGGGGGGCTGGTGGGGGTTATGGTGTGGCACTCGATTTATGATCTGTTCGCGATTTTTGCCATAGTCCGTTTTCCCCACATGTTGGGAATGGACAATGAAATTTCCAGGCGAGATTAGCGGCCAACATCCGCGCGCTTACTTTATATCGCGGCAATAATCAGCAGTAATACTGATACGGTGATGATAAATGCAATCAGGGCAAGAAGCCCATCTCGGGCTGCCAGGGCCAGCCCAAAAATTGTAAGGGCGAGGCCTACAGTTGAGGCAGAGAAGGGCACTACTTCCATCAAAGGCAGGGTCAAGGCGATAACTGTGCACGTAGTGGCAATAGCATAAGTCCCATAGCTGCGGACAATAAACTCCATTCTTGGCTGAATCCAGCGGTCGGCAAAGCGCGCCGGTCTTTGCATCCAATGCAGCGCATTCATAAGCTTTCTACTGGAAATGGAGCGATTGAGAAGCCATTGTGGAAGCCAGATATGTTTGCGATGAAGCAGCAGTTGTATCGCGACCAGTAGCAGTAAAACACCCATAGCGGTGGATAGTCCTGGAATACCGCTGAGAGGGGAAAACAAGATCAGTCCAATTACGATAAGGAAAGGGGCAAAGGATCTGAGGCCTACAGCCTCAATTACATGCCGGATAGAGATATGCTCCCGCCCCTGGCTTTTTGCCTCGATATCTTTCAGCAGCTGGCCCAGCCCTATGATCTCTTGTTCCATGATAGGAGTTCGTTGCTGTGCAGTCAGGTGCGGCACAGAATATGTCAATCAGTCGTAAAGGAAACTAGGGCATTACTTACTTCCCTGAGTCATGAGTTCGGCAGTACTTTCCCAATGTCGAGCATAGCACTTATATATCCTTTCCCTGTGAAAGCAGTTGAACCGGTTTTCGGAAGACGATAATGTCACTTAATTCCCTGTCGGTTTTGTAGTTGGCACTGGAATGACTCTAAAAAAATTTTGTTACATTAATGAGCCTATGTTGTTGGCAATTTGTTCCATCAGATTTCATTTGTAGTAAATAGACTCTCTTGAGACGTAATTGCTTTGCCCCTAAGCCCTTTCAGGTTATTAAATTTTTCAATAAAGGGAAGTCATAAATGGATGCTGTTGACCAAAAAGAAGGGAACCCACCAGTTTTTCTCCCATTAATAGGTACTCAGATTGTTTGCTTGCTGCTGGCCTTTCTGGGCTTTTATCTGGCCTCTCCTAAGGTTTTGATTATTGGTGATGGTGTGGGGTTACAGGTGATAATTGGTATTCTTGGAGCGGTTTTTACCTGCGGAGCAATTCTGTTACTCACCCGCTCGGATACATCATTTGGCAACTTATTGCGGAAACAGACAGGGGTTTTGATTCCGCTATTTTCAAAACTGTCTTTTTTTCAACTTCTATTAATTGCTCTTGTAGTCGGAATTTGTGAGGAGCTTTTATTTCGGGGATTCTTACAGTCCTGGTTGTCAGAACTTAGTACACCTTTTTGGGGGGTGTTGGCCGCCACTACTGCATTCGCACTATTTCACTTTTCCTCCTGGGTATATATTGTTGTCACCTTTGGGATTGGCTTGGTATTAGGTGTGGTTTATCAAGTGTTCGGAAGCTTGTTGGGAGTGATAATCTGGCATGCAATTTATGATGCAATTGTCCTTATTGTTTTGACCCAATACCCACACTGGCTAGGAATAACGATAGAAGAATAAACGTGGATGTCTGGGAATTATCAACTTTTTCTAGTGCTCCCTGATTCAGCTTTTGGAGCTTCAAGAAGTAAATAACTGATCCAGGCGCAGAGTTTCGATACCGGTTTGCTCTTGTTGGCTTAACCGGACCATCTTGGCAGCCACTTCTCGCCCTTCAATGGGCCTGTAACGCTTAAGGCCGGGCAGTTTACAAATTAGGGGAAGAAGGATAGCTCCGATTTGTTCTCCCGGTCGGGCATCCCCCCGATTGCCCAGCAGCAGGGAAGGTTGCAGTATGCTGATACGCTCAAAAGGCAGCTTCTTGATCTTTTCCTCCAGCTCTCCCTTCATCCGTAAGTAAGCACTGGCACTTTTGCTGTTAGCTCCACTGGATGAAACCAATAGATAGTGACTTACCCCTGCCTCAGCCGCCATTTGGGCAGCTTTATACTGATACTCAACGTCTACCCGGTACTGAGCAGCCAGGCTACCGGCCTGTTTGCGCGTGGTGCCCAGGCAGGAAAATAGAGTATTCGCCTGGAAAAGAGGAGCGGCTTCCTCTAGTCGGTCAAAGTTGACAATATGGTTGTGTACTTTGGTACTAGCTGCTGCTTGGGGTCGTCGGGTAAGGGTAAGTATTTCATCAAAGGTTTCCTCCCCTGCGAGTTGTTCGGTGAGATGTGCACCGATAAGGCCAGTAGCCCCGACGATAATGGCTTTTTGGGTCATTGAAGATAGACTTCCATTGAAAGATAAACTGACAGAGACCAAGCGGACGCTTTAGCCCAGAAGTATCTGTGTTTGTCAATGTTTTCTCTTTGAAGTGGATTTCAAGCAGGCAGCCAAATATGAGCTTTGGGTAGCGCAAATAGCCTGGCCTGCTGCTCTTCAGCAATGCTCAGGTAATAAGGCTAATTTTTTATCCAAGTTCCATAATTAAGCGTTAGTTACGGGGATCGTAGCTATTGCATCTCATCCCGGCGCATTGGCATACTGTCGATTCGCTGGAAAATCTCGACGGCCGAGAAGGTATTTGATCTGTACTTTACGCCCCCATCCTTTCCAATAAGAATTACTTGCATTCCAGATCCTTGTAAATATTTGTTCCTTACATTACTGGCAAAATTATCCGTGACCTCGCCAGGAAAGTTAGTTTCAAGAGTACCGTTAGAGAATAGGAACCATATCAGATTTCTCTCAGCAAACTGCGGTGCTAACTTGAGTAATTCATTGATTGTACTATCGGGATTCTCAGGAATATTAAGTAACAGGATGCGGTTTTTCCACTGAAAGTCTTTCAGACTGCTCACAGTAGATCCTTGGGCGAATGTGGGAGAGATAAACAGAACCAAGATAAGTACAATGGACTTGTGCATTAACTAATCTCATCTATAAGCATAATTTTTAAGAGCTCTGCTGGGGGGGTGATTCGCATTACCCAGATCGCAAGTGCTCGGATATTCTTAAGCTTAAATTATTAACTGCCAGTTACAAGGCGAAGATAATCCCTATCGACAGTGAGAACCTGGCGGTCATGTGGCTCAAAATTATCTGGGTAGTCTAATCTCTAAGCGAAAGTATCAAAAATATTCTGGAGACCAATGGGTTTCCGAAAGATCGCTGGAGCTGCTCGGATGCCAGATGAATTACGCAGTGTGGCGAAAGGGAGCGGCGGATTTACACGTGAACAGTATCTTGGACTGGCTGCATTAATTCTCGCGGCCTTCCTTATCAGTAATGACTTCACCGCTTATTCCCCCGCACTTCCTGCTATTGAAAGAGAATTTAATGCAGATATAACCAGCTCCCAATGGATTATTAATGGTTACGCCCTGGTTTTTGGTGTTTTCATCATTACAGGCGGGCGCTTGGCGGATATCTATGGTCGCCGCAGAGTATTTATGATTGGAGCGGGGATTTTTATTTTCTTCTCCGTGTTTGGCGGCCTGGCCATGAATATGTGGATGTTATTGATATCCCGGGCCTTGATGGGGATGGGAGCGGCCCTGATGTGGCCTTCAATATTGGCAATGACCTTTAGCTTAATGACCTATGAGCGGTCGGGGCTGGCGGGTGGTATTCTGATGGCTACCTGTGGTTTAGGTAATGCGATCGGACCGGTTTTGGGAGGGCTTCTCGCTGACTTTTTCAGTTGGCGATGGATATTTTTCTTAAATGTTATTATCGCTATGATATCAATGCTGGCTTGTTGGTGGGTAGTGCCGCCGGATAAGCCTCGGGACATCAAGGAAAAAATAGATTTGCCCGGTGTGTTGTTACTCTGCACCTCTTTATTTTGCCTGCTGTTTGCACTGGATGTTTCTGCGGAAATTGGTTTTAAGCATCCAGCGGTTATTAGCCTGGTGGTACTTTTCCTGGTTCTGCTTTGCCTGTTTACCGTTGTGGAATATCAAGTTGGCAAAGATGCCTTGATTCCCCCGGATATTGCCAAGAATCGAAAGTTCTTGGCTGTAGGTGTTACAACACTACTAATTTCAGTAGTCTTCTTGTCAGCCGTCCTCTATGTGCCACAGTTCTTGGCGAATTATCGCGGTTATTCAGCGCTTCAGGCCGGAATGAGTTTGATCCCGCTAATGGTTGTATCGGCACTGGTTTCTGTTATCTCCGGTCGTCTCTATGAAGTGGCCGGGCCAAAGTTGCTTGTTTCTTTGGGGATTCTGGGGATGAGCGTCGGAATGTTTCTGCTCTCAGATCTGACGTCGGATACCGGCTTTCTCGAAATGTGTCCGGGATTGATCGTTTTGGGTGTTGGTATCGGCTTGTTTAACCCCTCCAGCACTACTGCAGGTATCACTGTGGTGGAGCCCCATCGCGCAAGCCTGGCTGGCGCTATTCTCTATATGTTTAAGATTGGCGGTGGAGCGGTGGGACTGGGTATGAATGCTACCATCGTCGCTTTTGCGCCGGATGTTCCTTCAGGTATAGATAGAGCCTTCACGGTAAATGCTTACCTGGCGTTAGTGGGCCTGATAGTTTGTTTATTTTTTGTCATTGGGAGGCCCATGGAGCAGAGCGGGGAATTGCACTGAATATTTATATTGTTGGTATGCTTTTGTGCAATTTGATGGGATATCAATCAAAGCTGACTCTAAATTTGATTTGCCGCACAACTATCTTGAGAAGCATGTCTCAATGGTGGGTTTTTAAATCGCTTTTCAAAATTTATCCATTCTTTGAGTTTTTGTGAGATTTGAATTTCCTCACATCTGATTAGTCCTCTATTCAATACAATGCCGCAGCTCGAGGCCCTGTTGCGCCTGGGTATTTTGTGATCCTGTTTCAGGTTATCTGGCAGGAGTTGAAAGTTTAGGGTTTGGTCGGAGGTAGGCCGCATGTTCAGAATTCTTCAGATTGTACTTTTCTTTCTGTTGGCCAGTGCTGGGCATGCTCAGAGCGTTAATAGAGATGATATCCGTGGCCTGGATGAGCAGATCCAGGATGTTAAGAAAGATGTAATTGATCTTACCGCTGAGTTGGCGCAGTTGGAGGAAAAGCTGTTATTTCCTTCGAATACGCAAGTAGCACTTTTTGTCTCAGTGGCTGATGAGAAGCCCTTCGAACTGGAATCGGTTGAGGTAACACTCAATGGCAAAATTGTTGCCCATCATCTCTATACCTATCGGGAAATTGAATCCCTGCAAAAAGGTGGGGTACAAAAAATATACACTGGCAATGTGCAAGTGGGTGGGCACCCATTAGAGGTTAGTTTTATCGGTAAAACTCCATCTGGAAAGGAGTATAGGGCTACGGCTTCCTACACCGTGGAGAAAGCAGTGGGTCCTAAATTTGTCGAGATTAAGGTTCTGGGAACCGAGTCCACGATAAACTTCAAGGACTGGTAATCATGCTCAGGTCCCTGGTAAATGTGTTGTCCTGTCAAACCAGGATGATGCTTGGTGCTCTATCCCTTTGTTCTTTGGCTGCTCTTCCCGCTAAAGCCGCGGCTGAACCGCAGGCAGAACTTAAAGACCTGTTTTTCGGTGCGGCAATGTTTCATGCCCATCAGGAAAGTTATTTTGATGCGATTGTGGCACTGGACACAGAACTTGCTCAGTATCACCGCTTAGATCAGCCTGAACTCGATCCTTTCAGTGCGCACTTGGGGCAAGCTGAGTTTTCGGTGGGTGACTTGGAATTGTCCTATCGAATGCACAGGGAGGCCGGGCGGGCTATTGAGGCTGTACTGCAGGGAAATGTTTCCCAGCCGGTGCGCAATGAAGCCGCGTATCGACTGGCAAAAATTCACTATCACAAACAACAGCCGCGCAACGCCTTACACGCCCTGGAAATGATTGACGGGCGGGTTCCCGAGAGGGTCCGTGCAGATGAGCAGTTTTTACGTGCTCGAGTCTATATGCAGCTCGGTCGATTCGAGGAGGCGGTAGAACTGCTGCAAGACCTGAAGGGTGAAGAGTCGCTAGAGGGCTTTGTTTCCTTCAATTTGGGTATTGCCCAACTGAAGGCGGGAGAAGAGGAACGCGGTGTTCTGGAGTTGACTGCACTGGGAAGAAAGCGCAGTTCAGAGGCGGCCCTGCAGGCCCTTTACGATAAAACCAACCTCTTATTGGGCTCCCATTTAATGGAGCTGGGCAAGCTGGATATGGCGCGCCCCTATTTTGATCGTGTAAACCTCGATGGCCCATTCTCAAACAGGGCGCTGCTGGGTGCTGGCTGGGTAGAGGCCCGTGCAGGTCGCTATGACCGGGCGCTGGTGCCCTGGAGACTGTTGCAAGACCGCAAAGGCACCAGTGAGCCAGTGCAAGAGGTCATGTTGGCGGTTCCCTATGCCTACGGCAAACTGGATGTCCACAGTACCGCTGCAATTAACTATGGCCGCGCGCTGGACGCCTTCGGGCGTGAGATTGATACCCTCACTCAGTCTATTCATAGTATTCGCAAAGGTAAGTTCCTTGAGGCGCTGCGCCGTAAAGAGGCCACCCAGGTACAGAACTGGGTAGTGGCCTTACGCAATTTGCCGGAAGCTCCAGAAACCCATTACTTACTCGATCTGATGGCGTCCAATGACTATCAGGAATTTCTGCGTAACTATCGCGACCTCAACGATTTATATGAGCGCAATGAAGAGTGGCTAAAAAGCCTGACAGCCTACGACGATGTTATTCGTATTCGCCGCAACTATTACGAGCCCCTGTTGCCGGAGCTGGACAGGCAATTCCGGGAACTCGATGCCCGTATCAAATTACGGATGGAACAGCGTGATCAATTTGCCAGCCGTATAGAGCAGATGTTGATTTCCCGTCGACCAGAATACCTGGCAACGGCCGAAGAGCAGGAAGCGCGATTGAAGCTTCTGGAACTTAGCGGAAAAATTGCTGAGCATCCCCAGGGCTTTACTGAAACTACTTTGGAGCGGGTACAGCGGCTCAAAGGTGTTTTGGACCTGCGTCTTTCCTTTGAGTACGACCAGCGTTTGACCGAGGCCTACAAACACCTGGCGGAATTAAACCAGGAGATCGAAAGTCTCCAGTCTGTTTACGACTCCTTTGTGCGCAGTCGCCAGGCGGCAACTCACAGCTATACCGGTTACGACCGCGATATTACTCGTTTGCGCGCGCGTATCCAGCAAACCCAGCGGCGACTGAAAACCCTGATGGCGCGCCAGGGTACCATGCTTGAGGCATTGGCAATTGCTGAGTTGGAACGCCGTCGCGCACAGTTGGAAAGTTATCAAATCAAAGCCCGCTTCGCCCTGGCAGACAGCTATGACCGCGCTAATGAGCTGCAGGAGCAGCGTGAAGATGAATTCAAGGTAGAGCAGCACAAGGCACTGTTGGAAGAGCAAATCCCTGAGGAGAATCCAGCGGAGATGGAGCCGGTGGAGGAAGAAGAATCAGCAGAGGGGGGCGATTCGTGAGTAAGTTGCTCAAATCTAAATCTCGAGCTGGTAAATCTCTCAATCGCGCCGCCGGTCTTCTCTCTGCACTTATAGTGCTAGGGGGTTGTGCGGGAAACAGCGGCAAGACCATCGGTAGTCTTCAAAATGTCGAAGTAGAAATTAAGGAAGAGCATATTGATGGCAGCCTGGAGAAGGCGCTGGCCAGCTACCAGAAGTACTTGCAGGAAACCCCTGAATCCAAGCTGACCCCCGAGGCGATGCGCAGGATTGCCGACCTGAAAATCAAGCAGGCACACCGCGCTGAAGATGCAGAATTCGATAACCTTGCTGGAGTAGCTGCTGGAAGCGGGGCGGTGATCTCTGTCGATGCGTCAGAAGCTATGGCTGAAAATACCCTGGATGCTCCAGAGACGACAGCGCCGGTGGCGAAGGTAGAGCCGGTAGTGACTGAGGAGCAGGCCCCTGAGGTTGTCGAGTCTGATGAGGAGTTTGAAACCCGCGCTAGTGGCAGTATTGAAATAGCTGCAGATGATACTCCGCTTGAAGCGCCGGGCGTTGATTCTGAGGAGATGATGTCAGCCAATGCCCGCGAGGCTATCGATCTCTATATTAAATTACTGCAAAAGTACCCCCTGTATCACCGCAACGACCAGGTGATGTATCAGTTATCCCGGGCTTATGAAGAGGCGGGAGAGATTGATGCAGCGGTGGATGTGTTGCGTCAGCTGGTGGCCAACTATCCGGACTCGCGACATATCGATGAATCCTGGTTCCGGCTGGGTGAATACTATTTTACTCGCAAGAAGTTTCTCGATGCGGAAGAGTCCTACGGAAAAGTTATCGATATTGGTGTGATATCCAGTTTCTACGAGCTTGCCCTGTATAAACGCGGTTGGGCGCTGTTTAAGCAGGATATGTATGAAATGGCCCTGGATGACTATATCGCCATGCTGGATTACAAAGTCTCCCAGGGCTATGACTTCGACCAGCAAAACAATAAGGGCGAGCGCAAGCATATTGACGATACTTTCCGTGTGGTCAGCTTGAGCTTTTCTTACCTGGAAGGCCCTGATTCGGTTGTCGATTACTTCACTCGCAAGGGCAATAGAGATTACGAATTCCGGGTATACAGCCAGCTGGGTGAATACTATTTGGAAAAGCGCCGCTACCAGGATGCGGCAAAATCCTATATTGCGTTTGTTGATCGAAACCAGTTGCACAGAGTATCTGCGGATTTCTCAATTCGTGTTATTGAAATTTACAGTAAAGGCGGCTTCCCCAAGCTGGTGCTGGAAGCGAAGAAGGATTTCGCCACTACTTATGCACTTAATGCCGATTACTGGACTGTCTTCGATATTAATGAATACGGAGAGGTGGTTGCCTTCCTGCAGACCAACCTGATCGACCTCGCCGGGCACTACCATGCGGCTTACCAGAATAAGAAGTTAAAAGATAAGAAGGCCGAGAATTATCGCGAGGCGATTCACTGGTATCGCAGCTATCTCGATTCCTTCCGGGAAACTGAGCGCGCACCGGAAATCAATTATCAGCTTGCCGGATTGATGTTGGAAAACCGGGATTTCCATGGTGCGGCTCTGGAATACGAGCGTACGGCCTATGAATATCCTGCGCATAAGGATTCCAGCGAAGCAGGTTACGCAGCGGTTTACGCTTATCGCGAACATCTGGCCAATAACTTAAAAGATGCAACGGAAGAGCAGCGTGCACCACTATTACGGGAAATTATCCGTTCATCGCTGACTTTCGCAGCCGCATTCCCCGAGCATGCTAAAGCACCGCAAATCATGCTCGGAGCGGTGGAGGATCTCTACGGGTTAAAAGACTTTGCCCCGACGATCGCCAATGGTCGTTCACTGTTGGAGCAGTTCCCCACTGCGGAGCAGGAGATCAGACGTTCTGCCTGGCTGCTGGTGGCTCACGCTTCTTTCGATACTGCGGCCTTTGCGGATGCAGAAATCGCTTACGGTGAAACGTTGACGCTGACTGCCCAGGATGCAAAGGATAGGGCGGGTCTGGTAGATAACCTGGCGGCTTCTATCTACCAGCAGGGTGATATGGCCCGTAAGCAGGAGGATCATGCAACCGCAGCGAGCCATTTCCTGCGTATTCGAGGTTCTGCACCCGGTGCGACCATTTTGGCTACGGCGGAGTACGATGCTGCCGCATCATTGATCGTGCTTAAGGATTGGGTGCAAGCGGCAACGGTATTAAATAACTTCCGCAGTTACTTCCCGGAGCATGAGCTGGCGAAAGATGTCACCAAGAAGTTGGCAGTGGTTTACCAGGAGAGCGGTGAGCTGGTGCTGGCAGCAGCGGAATTTGAGCGTATTGAGCGGGAATCCGAGGACGATGAAATACGCCGTGAGGCCTTAACCCAGGCGGCAGATCTTTATGCAGCGGCAGAAGACAGCGCTAAAGCGCTGTCTGTTTTGCGTCGCTATGTCGATTATTTCCCCGAACCCATGGAGCCGGCGCTGGAAACCCGCCAGAAAATTGCCGATATCTACAAAGTGTCCGGGAATCAAAAGCTTTACATGGCAGAGCTTCGTGAACTGGTGAAAGTTGAGTCCCGCGGTGGTTCCCAGCGCAGCGACCGCACCCGTTATCTCGCCGGTAATGCGGCCCTGCTATTGGCTGAACCCAGCTTTGAGGCTTTCACCCAGGTGGATTTGGTTGCGCCTATCGAGAAAAGTCTCAACCTCAAGCGCAAGCGTATGAAAGCAGCCACCCGTGCATTTACTGACCTGATTGATTATCAGGTGGCCGATGTGACCGCTGCGGCAACCTTTTACCTGGCTGAAATTTATCTCCACTTTAGCGTGGCCCTGAAGGACTCTGAACGTCCAACTAACCTGAATGCCCTGGAGCTGGAAGAGTATGAGTTGGCATTGGAGGAGCAGATTTATCCCTTCGAGGAAAAAGCCATCTCTGTTCACCAGAAGAATGTCGAGTTGCTGGGCGTCGGTATTTATAACCTCTGGATTGATAAAAGTATTGGCAAGCTTGCCAATTTAATGCCCGCTCGCTATGCACGGGCGGAAGAGGCTGGTGAGTATCTCCAGAATATTGTACCCCTGCCGCCGGAGCCGGAATTGCCCTCAGCGGGATCGGCAGTTTCGGGTCAGTAATAACTGGCATTTGCCTTTTGGAGTGGAAAGTTATGCAAAAACAAGTGCGTTTGTTTTTTCTGGTGGGCTTAGCCTTGTTGTTAGCAGCTTGCGCCAGCACCCAAACCAAGTCGGGAAAAATCTCTGATTATTCTTCGGTACGGGTATCGGGCAGTGTGAGCCGGGACTTCGAGCGATCCCTGGAATATCTTGCCGAGCAGGATTATGCGAGTGCTATTGAACTTCTGCGGTCAGTGGTGGAGCGCGAGCAGCGCCTTCCTGCACCCTATATCAATCTGGGTATTGCCCACTACAAAAGTGGCAATGAGGCAAAAGCGGAAGAGGCTTTTTTAAAGGCATTGGCGCTGGACGAAAAGCATCCGGTGGCAACTAATGAACTGGCTGTTCTCTACCGAAAGCAAGGGCGCTTTGCCGAGGCGCGAAAAATATATGTGAATGCTTTGGCAGAAAATCCAGAATATCTACCTTTGATAAAAAATCTGGGCATATTGTGTGATCTGTATCTGCAAGATCTCCAGTGTGCTCTGGCACAATTCGAACAATATGTTCAATTGGAACCAGAGGACCGGGATGTCACTATCTGGTTAGCTGATATTCAACGGAGGGCTGGTAAATGATTAAACTTCGTTGGGCTTTGCCATTCGTAGCCAGCTTTATGGTTTTTCCTTATGCCTTGGCTCAGTCTGAGGGTGAGGAGAAAAAAGAATCCACCGATAAAAAGGTGGATTCGAAAATTAAGGAGTTGTCGGGTATTTCCATTATCGGTAACAAGGAAGCCCCTAAGTCTCTCTATATTGTCCCCTGGAAAAGTTCCGAAGTGGGTGTCGAAAGCGACCTTGTCTCCAGCTTGATGGATGACAAACTCAAACCGCTCGACAAGGAAGTTTTCATGCGTGAGCTGGAATTCTACCAGCTCAGCCTGTCCGGCGATTAACGCCATATTGACTCCGGCTGTCGCCGGAGTAGCACCAAGTTTTAGCTGTATTTCTCAAGAGGGTTTGTAATGGGCTTTTTCAATAACGTCATCGAGTTTTTCCAGACGGGCGGTACTTTTATGTACCCGATTCTCGTGGTTGCCGCACTGGGTGGTGCTGTGGCTATCGAGCGCTTTATCCGCCTGCATTTGGAGCGCCGCAGCAACCGTAATATGTGGGATAAGCTTCAGCCGGTATTAGCTTCAGGAGACTTCGATCGCGCCCGCAACCTGGTAAAACAAGACGAATCCAGTGTGAGCAAATTATTGTCTATGGGGCTGGCCCGGCAGGGGGCTGTTCGCCGTCGTGAAGATATCGAAATCGCGATGGAAGAGAGCATGATGGAGATTACTCCACAGCTGGAAAAACGCACCCCTTACGTAGCTTTGTTTTCCAATATCGCAACTTTGCTCGGGCTTCTGGGAACCATTATGGGTCTGATCGAAGCTTTTACAGCGGTAGCCAATGCCAACCCGGCAGAAAAAGCGGACCTGCTCTCCGCCAGTATTTCCGTGGCGATGAACACCACCGCCTTCGGTCTGATGACTGGTATCCCGTTGTTGATCGTCCACGCACTGCTGAACTCACTCACCGGAGAAATTATCGACAGTCTGGAGATGGTCTCTGTAAAAGCATCCAACCTGATTGATGGTGCAACCCGTCGCCGCTTTGAAGTGGAGCCCGGAAAATCCAAGCTGTCTAGTGAAAAAACTGCCCCAGCTAAAACCAATCCAGTAGCACAGCAAGTGGAAACTGCGTAATGAGAAGGCGGCGCCACGGGCGGGATAAAGAAGCTCCTGAGCTGGATATCACCGCTTTCTTGAATTTGATGGTGGTATTGGTGCCTTTTCTATTGGTATCGGCGGTATTTTCGCGGGTGACAATTCTCGAACTCAATATGCCGAGTGGTGCCGGTGGTGGAGCGCCGGATGATCCCACGGTTACGGTGGAGGTAGTTGTGCGAGAACAAGCCCTGGAAATCAGTGATGGTGAAAAGGTTATCGCTCGCTTCCCCAACCTGAATATCGATGGCGAGGGTGAAAATGCTCCGGTTGAGGCTCCCGTTGGAGCAGATACCGAACAAGCTGAGGTTCTCGCTGTGCTGCCCACAGCAGAAGTGTATGACCTTAAAAAGCTCACGCAATTTTTGTTGGAAGTTAAGGCCAGTTATCCGGATAAAACCGATTCCATCATCTTGATGGAGCCCACAATCGCCTATGAGCATTTGGTGGGCATTATGGATACTGTGCGCGGAGCTGAAGTGCGGGTTGAGGGGAGTGATCCCAGCGATCTGGATGCGGTGGAAAAGGTGGTTTTATTTCCTGATATTTCCATAGGAGATGCGCCATGAGAAATGAAAGCCGACGCATGAAGCGTATGGCGCGAAGCCATAAGCGCAAGAAAACTTCAGGCATGAACCTGACTTCCCTGATGGATGTTTTTACGATCCTGGTGTTTTTCCTGCTGACTAACACCTCCAGCAATGAAGCGCTGGAGCCCCCCAAGGTGATTACCTTGCCGGACTCAGTGGTGGAGACTAAACCCCGGGAAACGGTGACCCTGATGGTGACCAATGATGAAATCCTGGTGGAATCCAACTCGGTAATTGCCACTTCCGAAGTGTTGGAAAGTGAGGAAACTATTATTGAGGCCATTAAAGAAGCCATGGTTGCGGAGCTGGCCAAGGCAATTGGTGTTGCCCAGGCCTCGGCAGATTCGGGTGAGGGCGATGTCGAGGGAGGCCAGGACCCGGAACCACCGGAGGTCAATATTCTCGCGGACAGAGGCATTCCGTTCAGTTTGCTGAAAAAGGTGATGTCCAGCTGTACAGACGCTGGCTATACCAAAGTTTCACTGGCGGTTATTCAGAAAGCATCTCAGGGTTAATGGAAGTTTGTGAGTAATTTTCTTCAACAACAGCGGGCGGTAGGCGAGGCGCTTGAGGCGGTTCACCATCGCATGCAGCTGCTCGAGGATGAGCGGCACCAGATCGAAGAGAAGCTGGCTGAATTGCAGGACCAGGGGTCCAGGTACCAGTTGCTTGACGAGATTTCCGAACGCCTGCGCAAGCTTGAAGAAGCGGGCGCGGGAGAAATGTTCTGGGCGGAAGATTATCGGGAGAATGCTTCTGCGCAGGTTATCGAGCGGATCGGCCAGTCGACGCGCAGTTTCAACCAGAGCCTGGAGCAGCTGCGCGATGAGCGCAGTGCTTTACAGGACAGCATAGCTCGGTGCCAGGAAGAGGTCTTTACGCTGGATGAGCAAGCGGATGAGCTGCGTCGCGAGGAGGAAGAATCAAAGTTTGAGTTCGAGATAACACGGGAATTCGAACAGCCAAAGTTCCGCCCTATGGTGATGCCATGGAACAAGCAGGGCGAGGACGAAAAGCGTTTTCGCCGTTGTGTCTTTGCCTCACTGTTTATCGCTGCCTTGCTGGGTTACCTGGTGCCTTTGTATACGGTTCCCCAGCCCGAGTCTCAAATAGTGGAAATTCCCGAGCGCCTGGCAAAGCTGGTTATTGAGAAGAAAACCAAGCCCAAGCCACCGCCGGAACCAGAAAAAGTCAAGCCTAAGAAAGAGGAGAAAAAACCGGAGAAGAAGCCTGAGCAGAAGGTAGCCAAGCAGGATCCGAAACCCTCCAAGGCGGAGAAAAAGCAGGCGCGTAAAAAAGCTGAGCGATCCGGTGTTCTCGCCTTTAAGGATAACTTCCAGGACCTGATACAGGATGATCTGGATAACCGCCTCGGCCAGCAAACCCAGCTGAGTACGGCTGGCAAAAAAGAGAACCGCAGTCAGCGCTCACTGATCACTGCAGCATCTACCGCGGGAAGTGGTGGTATCAACACAGCAGAGCTGAGTCGCAATGTGGGCGGGTCTGGTTCGGACCTGGGTGGCGTTGCCTTTGCGCGAGTGGAAAGCTCTATCGGTACTGAAGGTGACTTTGCCGGTGAGGACCGTCCTCTCAGTGATGGTGCTGGTCCGTCGCGGACAGACGAGGAAATCCAGATTGTTTTCGATCGCTACAAGGCCACCTTGTACCGTATCTACAATCGTGAGCTGCGTAATAATCCCGCACTGCAAGGTAAGATGGTGTTGAAGATTACCATTGAGCCGAACGGATCGGTTTCTGCTGTGAGTGTAGATTCCAGTGATGTGGATTCACCGTCGCTAAGCGCGAAAATTGTGGCCAGGGTCAAACGATTTAACTTTGGTGAAAAGGCCGGAGTGCCGACCATAACCATTCTCTATCCGATTGATTTCTTCCCACCAACCTAGGTCGATAATTGGCCGGAGCCCACTGAATAGTGGGCTCCGGTCGTTTCAAACTGATGAAATTTTCGGCATACCTGTTCAGTTATTATTTGTCCGCTCTGGACAAAATTTTCCCTCTCTGAGTGCTCGCCTGAGAACCACTTGGCAATCCCCACAAAAGTTCCACTTGTTAGCTGGCTAATTATGACTTGTTTCACGGCTACCTGAGTGGGTTGTAATTAAAGTTCGCCCACCGTGGAGTGTCTGGTGTAAATGCCCGATTTATCTCCAAATATCTGTATTAGAAAGTGGCGGCCGTTAAGTGATAATGAAGTCGGAATTTGTTGAGCAAAAATCCTGCAAGTCTGTGATTATTGGATTTTTATTGGTCTGTGCGGCGGTTCTGCTCCCTGCACCGCAGGCATTTGCTCAATCTAACTGTCCTTCTATTACCGATGATCCTGCAGGGTTCAATATTCTCAGTCACCGCTCCAGCGACAGTTGGTGTGTTTTATGTGGTGATGGCCAGGTAACCATCGAAGTTGATGTACCCAGTATTTTCAGCGGCCTATCGGGTACCCAGTCTATTCAGAATATCGTTATTACGGAGAATCTGGGCTCGTCCGGTCTCGAGTATGTAACAGGTTCCACATCAGTAAGTGCTGGATCTGTTTTAGGTGAGCCTACGATAAGCGGCACCACTATTACCTGGGATGAAAATGATCTGTCGGCACTCGCAGAGCGTGACGAAAATACGACCCTGACGATCACCTTTAACGTTCGCAGCCAGGATGACGAAGAGGAAGAGCTGGTTGTTAATAATCGCACCTTAAATGCGACTGCAACTTTTGACTACTGCAGTTATCCCACCACTACAGATACTCACAGCATGGAGCTGGCTATCCGCGAGCCCGAACCCTCCATGGATAAGCGCGGCCGTAACATTGATGCGGCACAAACGAACTACACCAATAATGTCTATGGAAATATTGAAGATGATGTGATCTGGCGTATTCGTATCTCCAATGATGGTGACGCGGATATGCAGGATGCGCGTTTTGATGATTTGATGTCCAACCCCAATATGGATATCAACTACGCCTGTCCGAGTGAAAGTGCCGCTGAAGCTGTTGCCAATAATAATGGTGTTGCGCCTGGTGGCAGTAGCTGTATTTCGGCCAGTAATACGGTCAATGATTTTGAGTTGGATGGCGATTTCTCCAGTGGCTCAGGACGCACTGATGTTCAGTCTGGCGGGAGCCTGGATATTTACCTGGTGGGTAAGGTAAATACTTCCTGTAGCAATGGCACCAATACGGTGTCAGATTTACAGTGGGGTTGTGAAATTGACGGCGATACCGGTGTGGGTGGTATTTCAAGTCCTGCGGAAGCTTCGGCTCCGGGTTCCGATTCTTCGGAAATGCGTGTTGAGGTTTTATCAGATATCACTATTACCCAGGAGATTACCGGTACCAACTTGAATCAACCTCTGGGTGCTTCCGGCTACGTTACCATTACCGTAAATAACCAGACGGGTGGCTCGGTAAGAGATATCCAGTTTGTCAGTGATCTGCCCGACGAATATGTGGTTGATACCACCTTTACACCGGAAATTACCCGTGAGCGTCGTGGTATTGATAGCCATGGCGCTAACTACAGTTCAACCTATGACGGCAAAGTCGATACGCTGGAATGGCGTGTGGGTTCTAACTGGAATCAATGGGATACGGATCCACTTAATAATAACCAACCGGAATTCCGCTTGCTGAGTAGCACTGTTCACTCGGTATACTCAGACCAAGAGCACATGATGCGGCATGGGGATGAAATCCAAATTCGCTTCCGGATAGTCACGATCGAGCCGGACTTCTATGACCTGGAAGCGGATCTGGATGTAGAGGAAGAGTCCTCCACCACCAATACTGACCCCAACAGTAATATTTCCCTGGCAGATAATATTCTGACGATTGATTATGAGGATTTCTGTTCTTCAACCACTCCTGCCACTCAGGTAGAAAACCAATCGGTTACTCCTGACCCTGAAGATCTGGACGTCAGCACCGTTTATCCACTTTATATTGTTCGCGATAGTGGCACTTCAGAATTGACGGTAGATATCACTAATAACGGTGGCCATGACGCGGATGATTATTCCGTATATATCACCTTCGGTGAGGCGATGACGGTCCTGTCCAATGACCGCAGCTGTACGGCCCTGGGAAATCCCAGCTCGGGTACAGTGCCAGGGCATCCACTTTGGAATCAGCCCGATTATTTGCCAGGTTCCTCCAGGGTGTACCTCTGTGACAGTGGTGATCTGGGCGGTGAAATCGGACCCGGCGATACAGAGCGAGTGGTTTTTCAGGTTGAGAAAAACCACTCGGCCACCGATGACGACCTTACTTTCCGCGCGGATGTCGTGGGTGAAATTACCCTGTACGACGGGACATCACTGTATTTCCCCGATCCGGTTTCCCTGACGGATACAACCCCAAATCAACAGCTGGCCAACAACTATACCCTCGATGGTATGCGCGCGCGGGTAATGGGCTTTAACCTGGTCAAGGACCGTTCCGATGAATGTACCGAACTGACCAGTGAAAGTGCTTTCCCTAATAGCAGTGTATTGATAGGTGAAGAATGTAGTTTCGAGATTCAGGCCGGTGGTTGGTTTGGTTTTGATACTCCCGGATTCACTTTAATTGAAGTGAAGGATATTGATGTTATCGATGACCTTCCCGATGGTCAGGGCTATATTGCGGATTCCCCCCTAAATTGCTCAGACGTCAGCCTTCCCGACCCCACCTCTCAGGCAAATTGTGTGGTTATTTCCACCAGTGATATTGTCGAGGGCGGTGGTCTGAATAACTCTCTGAGCGAAACGGATTTACAGTGGGATATTACTACCAATATTACTGAGAAAGATCGCTGGTTCCTTGCGGATATGACAACCCGCCTGTTGAATGACCCAGTGGATACAGAAAGCACTGACCCGAACCAACACGCAAATGACAGTATCGATTACGCTCGCGCCCAGTTTACTGCTGTTTTTGATACTGAAACGATTATTGTAGATAACTACAATACCAGTGGAACCCTCACCAATATTGATGGTGTTCCAACGACGGTCCCTGGATTTCCGGATATCACTGAGTGGTCGGAATCCGTTACTGTTACTGAGCCCTCTATAGAAGTCGACAAAAAAGTCTGTAACGAAAATCTCTACGGCACTGGAACAGGCTGTAGCAATTTTGTTGATTTTACTGATGAAGGGCACCGGGACCAGACCTATATCTTCCGCCTCACCGTGACCAACCGGGCCGCAGATAGTGGTGTTGATCGCGCTCCCGCATACGATGTTGTGGTAACTGATACCCTGGATTCCTCCGGCCAGATGTGTGTGCAGGCAATGGATTCCGATAGCCTGGATAACGATGCCGATGGCAGTTCGGAAACTGTCAGTGGTGATGATGGTTTGGTGGGAATTACATCCGGTGCAAATAACTATTCGGAAGCTACCCACTGTAGTGATGGTGGCACTCCGGCTGTTATTACTTTCTCTTATGAGCACTCCACTGCGCTTGAGCGAATTAATCCAGGTGATTCCGTTACCCTGTATTACCGAGTGAAGCCACACCAGTCAGTGGCACCACTGCAGTTGTTTACCAACACTTTTTTCGCTCGCTATGACAGCTTGGAAGGCGATTTTGGTTATCAGACTTCCCCGCAAATTGACAGTGACGCGGACAATGATGGTGTCGGTGATGGCACTCCCGCAGCGGGTCGGGCGCGCCACTACCAGTCTGACGATGCCGAAGCGCAGATGCGGATTATTGAAGTACAGGCAGAGCCGAAGGAAGCCCTTGAATTTTCCAATGGCACGGCCAGTGGAACCAGCAGTGATACAGCGGTTGTCGGTGAAGAGGTACGTTATGAACTGACAGCACAGATTCCGGCAGCGAAACTGCGAGACTTTGTGATTCGTGATGAATTGCCGGCAGGTATGCGCTGTATCGAAGGGGAGACTATCGATTTAAGTGCCTCCCCTTATGATGCCGCTGGCTTTGTACCAGGAGGTACTTTTAGTGCTACCTGTACCAGCACAGGTACTGCAGATTACGTTGAGTGGGATTTTGGTGATCAGGAACTCACCACCGTATCCGGTAGCCTGTTTGATTTTCCGGTAGAGTTTATTGCCCGTATTGAAAACAGCAGTAATACCAATGATGGCGATGTTCTGGGTAATGGCGGCAGCTATACCACTGCGCAAGTTACCTATGTAGACGAGTCCGGTGCGGCGGTGGCAGTGCCATTTGATGCTCATGAAATAACAGTACTCGAGCCACAAATACAGCTGACAAAATCCTTTGCTGTCACCAATAGTGATGCTGACGATATTCTCACAGTGACGGTTACTGCCGAAAATATTGGCAGCGCCGATGCCTACAACTTACAGGTACTCGACGATCTCACTGGCAGTAATCTTATTTACCTGGGCAATGTGGGCGGCAATGATCCCCCCAATAATGTTGATGTCACTACGGTGGGCACCAATGCCCCCATCTTTAGCTGGAATCGCAGCAATAGCGATTACACTATTGCGGTTGGCGATACAAAAATATTCACTTTTGAAGTCCAGGTAGAGCAGGGCGTTGAGCCCCATGAAATTTTGGACAACACCATTGAGGCTCGCTGGCAATCCCTGCCGGGCTCGGATGTTGCACTTAACAGTGGCAATTCTATTGGTACTGATGGTGCTGCTGACGGCATGCGTATTGGTGTTCTGCCCAATGTCGGCGATCCCATCAATGATTATGAAACTACTGCCAGCGCCCAGACCGAAGTACCGGCCTCAGAGCTGACTAAAACGGATTTGGACACCTCAGTAGTTCCCACTATTGGCGCCCATAAAGAATTCGAACTGGAAATCAGTTTGCCGGAAGGTATCAGTGAAAATGTAGTTGTCACTGATCAGCTGGGTAGCCCTGAAGGCTATGTGCTCTCTCACAATACCGATTACGATATCACTTATGATTTTGTCGGTATTGAGACTATTAATGGCAGCACGCCATCTGAATCCGCCTTTAACAGTTTCCCGGGGGATAATACTTCCGGAAATGCCACCTGGGATATCGGCACCGTCGATACCAGTAGTGAAAATGACACTGCCGGAAGCGCTATTGCCCCGCTGATTCGAATTACTTATTTTGCTCGCATCGAAAATGATCTCGCCACTAATGATGGTGACAATCGCCAAAATAATGCTGCGCTTACTTACAGCAATGGGGAAAGTGGCAGCACAGAAAATGTCAACGACAGCACAACCAGTGTAACGGTAGTAGAGCCGTTACTCGCGATTAGCAAGACAGTGAGTAATGCCACCAATCCCGGCAATCTGCCGGTGGGTGGTGATGTACTGGAATATGTTATAACCGTAGAGCATGATGCCGGCTCCACTGCTGCAGCCTATGAGCTGAATTTAGTCGACACCTTGCCCTCAGAGTTGACCTTTGACAGCAGCTTTACACCCACCGCAGAAATAGGCGGTACCGCAGTTTCCGGTTTTGTCGCCACACCGGCAGCAGCTCCATCAGGTCCACTGGTATGGGGGCGGGATAACAGCGATAACAGCCTGGATTTAGCGCTGGGCCAAACTCTGGTGCTCACCTACCGAACCCAGGTTACAGGCGTTTTTGGTTCGCCTATCAGCAACAGTGTGATGGTGGACTGGACCTCCCTGGACGATGGCAGTATCAATGATCTGGCTTATGAGCGCGATGGTGCTGGATGCCCGAGTATTTCTGCACCTGATGATTACTGTGTTGGTCCTGCAGAAGCCAGTATCAATACGGTAGACAATACCAGCATTACAAAAGCAGTAATTGCCGATACAGATACCGCAACTGCTGTGGGCACCCTGCGTGTTGGCGATACTGTCACTTACCAGCTCACCCTGAATTTACAGGCGGGAACAACACCTGCAGTAACTATTGATGATGCGCTGCCCAGTGGTTTGGAATTTGACACTGTTGTCAGCGTGAATGGGGATACCACTGCTCCCTACGACGATAGCCTGAATGATTTTACCTATTCAGCTATTTCGGTTCCCACTGCCGGCGATACCGGTACAGTTTCCTGGGATCTGGGGGATATCACCAGTAATTTCGGTAATACCAATAACTTTGTTATTGAGTACACGGCTAAAGTAGTGGCAGGTTCGGGAATCACCGCGCCTACCGCAACCCTGACCAATACAGCCCAGCTGAATTACACCGGCGCTGCCAGCACCTTGCAGGACAGCGCTGATATTACTGTACTGCAACCAGTAATCGACAGTCTCACCAAGACCGATGCCACCTGGCCCAGCTCCCATATGAATGTGGACCCGGCCAACGATATTATGCAGTTTACTCTGCAGGCCTGTAACTCGGGTCTTGCCTCCGCTTATAACTTGTCACTGACCGATGATCTGGCCACGCAAATGGATGAGGGCTCCATTGCCAATCTCCAGGTGAGCCTCGACGGTGCTGTGCTGGTACAGGGAACGGATTACACCTACAGTGCTCCCGCAGCGCGCGGTGATGATATGGGCTTCGATTTCCTGGTGCCGGTTGAAGCGGGCACCTGTTTGGAAATCAGTTACGACATCGGTTTCTATACAGATATTAGTGGCGGTGAAAGCTGGGTTAATACCTTTACTGTCGATGAATTCTGGTCGCTGGAAGCTAGTAATGGCGAACAGTACTCTGCAGTTACTTTGGGCACTCCCTATCCTATGGGCACTGTTGCGACCAGTGTGACTGCTCCACAAAAAACACTGCAAACAGCGACTACTGCCGCTGTCGGTGACGAGGTCGTATACCAGATACAGGTCCCCGGTAGCGGCACCACCTCGGCCATTTACGATATTGAAATTTCCGATGTATTGGACCCCAGCTTAGAGCTGGTGCAATTGCAGGAAATTAATGGGCTTACCTACACCGATAATACCAGTGGCAATAATATCGACCTGGCAATCGATATTATCCCAGCCGGTACCGTGGCAATTTTTGAAGTTCGCGCCCGGGTTGCCAACAATGCCACAGCCCAGGCTGGTCACAGCTTTGAAAATGAGGTGACTTATTCCTATGCAGCGACTGATGGCGGCACTTCGCAGTCCGGAGGCACCGGCACTGCGGCGACACTCACCATCGTCGAGCCAGAGATAAGTGCAATTGCCTCTGTCGCAAACCAAACCAATCCTGGAAACGATCCGGATGCGGGCGATGTACTGCGTTTTACCCTGGACCTCAGTGCTGCGGGTAATGCGGAAAATTCTGCAGCTTACGATCTTTCGGTTAATGAGCTGTTATCCCTGGGGCTTGAGTTTGTACCGGGCACCGTGACTTTTGCCGGAGCCTCCCAGGCAGACCCCACCGTAACTGGTGACGGAATTACTACTGCGCAAAACCTGGTTTGGGAAAGGGCCAACAGTGATCTGGATATTGCCGCTGGTGATAACAGTGAACTGGTCTTCGATGTGGTTGTACTCGACAGTGTACAGCCGGCGGCGGCGCTGTCCGCAACTGCCAGTGTGGAATGGACCAGTCTCGATGAAGATAACAGCAGTATTTATGAACGTAACGGTGCTGATGGCAGCGGCGGTCTGAACGATTACTTGCTGGAAAATATTGCCGCTCGGCTAGATGCTGCCAATGACAGCACAATCACCAAAATCCGCTCAGATGACAGCTATGGTAGCGCTGATGAGCAATTGCGAGTGGGCGACTTGGTTGAGTACCAGATTACCCTCTCCCTACCAGAGGGCACGGCTTCCAATGGACTTATTGTCGATACTTTGCCCCAGGGAATGGTGTTTGTAAGCACACTTTCAATTAATGGCCAGACTTCTGCACCATTTACGGCTGCGGCACCATTTACCCACACCGATATTGCAGAGCCAGTGCAGTCTGGTGATCCTTCTACTGGTGCCACTACGGTTACCTGGAGCATTCCCGACCTGGTCAATACGGGTGATAACGATACCAGCAACGATGAATTTGTTGTGCGCTACCTTGTGCGGGTTCTCAATGAGGATTCCCACCCCTGGCCGGCAACGAATACTGCACTGACCAATACCGCAGAGTTTGGTTTTGATGCCGCCACAGGAGCCGAAACCCGCAGTGATAGTGAAACACTGGATTTGTTACAGCCGGATCTTGCCGTAGCCATAAGCTCAACTCCCGCTGATGGCAGCACGCTTTCCGCCGGCGATACGATTGAATATACCGTTACGATAACCAACAACGGCTCTTCACCGGCCTATGATCCGGTATTCCGCGATGTGATTCCCTTAGGCCTGCGCCAAGGGGGAGTCAGTGTCCAATCCCTAACAGTAAATAGTGCTGCAGCAACAGTGGTTGCGCCCACTTTTGATAGCAGCACTGGCGAAGCCGTTTGGGATTTTTCCGCAGGTACTGGTTACGGAATCAACGCGGGCGAATCCATGGAAATGGTATATCGTGTTGTGGCGGATTCTAATTTGGGTGCTGGACTTAGCCTGCAGAATGCGGCTTATGTTGAAGTTTATTATTCGCTTGATGATAACGATTTGCCGTCTCTGAATTCCGTGGCGGTCACTGACGATTTACGTGAGGATTATGGCCCGACTTCTCCGGTGAGTGTCCAATTTAATACTCCCAATGCCGCGCCACTGTTGATTGAAGTTACCCAATTAACAGCTTCCATTGGCGAGCCGTTTAACTATCGCATTACCATCCCGGAAACGGTGCTGACCACGGCGCTTCACGATGTCACTGTGTTGATGGATCTGACTGCGTCTGCTGCGGATCTGGAATTTGTCAGCGCCAGTAAAGTATCTGGCAGTGCATCTTTCACTCCGGAAAATAACGGCAGCTCCACCAGTCTCAGTATTGCAGATAGCACTAGCGGAATTGATGTGCCCGCCGGCGAGCAAGTCGTTATTGATGTAACACTGCGACTGCTGGATATGGACCCGCCGAATGTGGACGGTTTGAATTTTGCCGCCAGTGCCAGCTACAGTTACAACTACGATAATGATAATTCCTCTGCGGGGCAGGGTGCGGGTAGCGGCAATACTACGGCGGACATGACGGTAGTAGAGCCCACGGCTATTACCCTGACTAAAACTGGCCCCACCAGTGTTCAGTCCGGTGTAGGCGGTACCTTTACTTTAGATTTGCACAATACCGGTACGGGCCCGGCCTGGGATATTAGTGTTACCGATATTTTGCCGGATAATAATCCCGGTGGAATGTGTGAAACGGCCCCGGCCAATTTCACCGCGCAAATTACTGACAGCGCTGGCACTACGACGGCCACCCTGACAGAAGGTTCCGACTTTAGCGCGGTATTCGATAACGATAGCTGCACCCTCACAGTTACCTCCATTGGTTCAGTGGCAATGCTGGATGCGGATTACCATCTGCTGATTGGTTACGATGCCTATTTGGATGCCGACACTGTCGATGGGGATACGCTGACAAATATTGCTGGTGTTACTCAGTGGCACAGCTGGGATAGCAGCCTCACTGAAGTTCGCCAGTTCACCCGTGCGGCGCCCACCGATGGCACTCCCGGTGTGCTGGATCATGAGGACGCTTATTCGATTAGCGCCTCTGTGCCGAAAGTGACTTTCTACAAAGCAGTGGAAAATATCAGCCGTGGAGAAAACCCGGCCACTGTCGCCAGTCCCACAGAAGTTTTACGTTACACATTGACACTGACCAATACGAGCAGTGTTGATGTGAGCGGAGTTGAAATTACCGATGACCTGGGTCGATTAAATAACTCTGCACTGTTTGAATCGGGGACATTACAGTTGGTGAGTGCACCGACAGGCAGTGACAGCAGTGCTATCGATGCCTCTGCCGGTACCTGGAATAGTGGTTATCTGGAAGTCAGTAATCTGGATCTTGCGGCGAGCGGTACCACGGGGGAATCTATTCAGGTTGTTTATGAAGTTACCCTGGCTGCAGTTATTGATAGTGGGACCCAAGTCTTCAACCAAGCCCAGGTTCAGCTTCCCGGGCAATTACTGCAAGACAGTGACGACCCCAATATCAATGGCATCGATGATCCAGATACGACGGGGGATGAAGATCCCACAGAAGTACTGATTGAGTCAGAGCCATTACTGGTGGTAGAAAAAACATCGGCAGATATGACTGATGATGCCGACCTGCTGATGGTTGGGGATACCCTGCGATATACCATTACCGTGGAAAATGTCGGTAATGAGAATGCGATCAATGCCCTGATAATGGATCAGGTTCCGGCTAATACGACCTATGTCAGTGGCTCTACCACCCTGAACGGCACCACACTATCTGACGTCAGCGGCACCTCTCCGTTGGCTGCGGGTATGAGCGTTAATACCGATGGCGAAGCCGATGGTTTTATCGGAGCAACGGCTAATGGCGCACCTGCTGCGGTAATCACCTTTGATGTCACCATTAATGACGTTAATGATGGCACCGTGATTTCGAACCAGGGATTTGTAAACGGTGAGGGTGCGGGTAGCGGTACTTTTGATGAAGTGCCCTCCGATGACCCGAACACCGATACTCCCAATGATCCCACGATTGATATTGTCGGTGATGTACCCCTGTTAATTGCTCACAAGACTGTGGAAATTTCTGAAGACTATATTTCCGCAGGGATTGTCGACCCGGGTGATGTACTTCGCTATACCATCGCTATTACTAATATGGGGGGTGTAGATGCCCTCGAAGTTGCGCTTACCGACCAGGTACCAAATGACACCACTTATGTTGCCGGCACCACCACTTTAAATGGTGAAGTGGTAGCGGATAACGGTGGTGGTAATTCACAGTTGGATTCTGCCCTGCCGGTTTCATCCGATGACCTGACACCACCGCTACCAGGAGCCAATGAAGGGATTATTACCTCGGGTCAAACTGCCACTGTCACATTTGAAGTGATGGTGAATGCTGGCACACCGACAGGTACAGTTATCAGCAACCAGGGTAGTGTTGAAGCGGATGAGTTGGCACTCACCCTGACCGATGCAGATGGCAACCCGGCCAATGGCGCACAGCCAACTGACGTTGTCGTGGGTGATGCCCAGTTGCTGTCCATTGTGAAAGAAGTTGCTGTTGTCGGTGGCGGTGCCGCAGAAGCGGGTGCGGTATTGGAATACCTGGTAACCGTCGAAAACATCAGCGGTGTCCCCGCAACTTATGTTGAGATCACCGATGACTTGGCTATAGCCGGAGATGGAGTTCTTACCTATATCGCCGATTCGGCCATGCTCAACGGACAAGCCGACGGAATAACTGTTGTCGACACGCTGATCACTGCAGACTACGCCACAACCTACGGCGATTTGGAGCCGGGAGAAGTGGTTACGCTGCGCTTCCAAGCGCAGATGTCGGAAAACCTGGATTATGGTTTTACCGTAGTGAATACCGCAGAAGTACAGTGGAATGATCCGGCTTCCAGCGCTCAGGCCAGCGTTGCTATCGATGTTGGCGGTACCCCGGGCATTGCCAATCTGGCCGGTTATCTGTGGCACGATGTGAATTTCAACAACAGCGCAGATACTGATGAACGCCTGCTGCTTAACTGGGCGGTAGACCTGTATTTCAATGATGAACTGATGGAAACAGTTCAGTCCGATGAAAATGGTTATTTCCAATTCCAGGGCCTGGTACCGAACAGTTATGGCGGACTCAGCTATGAGATGCGTTACAGCGCACCGGATGCCACTGAAAACACGGCCTCATTGGGTAATCCGGTTTCTGATTTCACCAACGGCCCGCAATCGATTAGTGACATCTACGTGGAGTCGGGAGCAAATCCGCAGGACCTGAACTTGCCGTTGACGCCCAATGGTGTGGTTTATGATTCCATAACCCGCTCCGCCATTGAAGGTGCCACTCTCACCATGCTGAGAGTGAGTTCCGGGCAGGAGTTGCCGGCGCGCTGTTTTGATGATGAGAGGCAGCAGGGGCAGGTTACCCAGTCCGGGGGCTACTATAAGTTTGATATCAACTTCAACGATGCGGCTTGTCCGTCCAACGTGGATTACCTGATCCAGGTAGATATCGCTGATGATGATTACACCGGTGGGGAATCACTGGTAATTCCCTCGCAGACCAACAGCGAAACTGCCGGTTTTGATGTGGCCGGTTGCCTGGGCAGCAACGCCGATATGGTTCGTGCTACTGCGAACCACTGCGAGGTGCAGGAATCGTCCGCTCATCCTTCCCTGGACGTGGAGGCACGGGACGCGGCAACGGATTATTACCTGCGTATGACCCTGGATGACGGCCAGATTCCAGGGGAAAGCCAGCTGTTCAATAATCATGTTGCCATGGATCCGGAGCTGGAAGGAGCGCTTTCCATCACCAAAACCGCGGCCATGCTCAACGTAACCCGCAGTCAGTTGGTTCCTTACACCATTACTTTTGGCAATACGCTGCCAATTCCACTGACAGATCTACAGCTAGTAGATTACTTCCCGGCAGGCTTCAAATATGTCGCGGGCTCGGCGCGCCTTGATGGAGAAGCGGTTGAGCCTGAAAGCGAAGGCCTGCAATTGAGGTGGTCGGATCTGCGCGTGGAAGCGGAAGAAACCCGTGTATTGAAATTGCTATTGGTTGTGGGTTCCGGTGTGGGCGAGGGCAAATATGTGAACCGCGCCCGTATGTTTAATCAGCTCTCTGGACAGGCAGCCTCTGGTGAAGCCTCTGCCACTGTGCGTGTGGTGCCCGATCCCACCTTCGACTGCACCGATGTTATCGGCAAAGTGTTTGACGATAAAAATATGAATGGCTACCAGGATGAAGGTGAGGGTGGTTTACCGGGTGCTCGAGTGGTGACTGCTACCGGCCTGAATGCTACAGCGGACTCCCACGGTCGATTCCATATTACCTGCGCAGTGGTGCCGAATGGGGATCGAGGTTCCAATTTTGTGCTCAAGCTCGACGATCGTAGCTTGCCAAGCGGGTATCGTCTCACCACTGAAAACCCGCGTGTGCTGCGAGCCACCCGAGGCAAGATGCTGAAGTTCAACTTTGGAGCCAGCTTGCACCGGGTAGTGCGTCTGGATATTGCCGAAGCGGTATTTGAACCGGGCACAACAGAATTGCGCCCGCAATGGCATTCCCGAATGGATTTATTGTTGGAAAAACTCAGTGAAGCTCCCTCTGTTTTACGCCTTGCTTATCTTGGGGAGAATGAAGATCCGGATCTGGTGGACGAGCGTCTGCAGGCAATTAAAGATCAGGTCGCCCAGGACTGGGAGAGCCGTGAAGGTGACTACGATTTGACCATAGAAACTGAAGTTTTCTGGCGCCGTGGAGCGCCTCCTGGTAAAGGAGGTTTGGAGTGATGTCCTTTGCAAAACGGAATCGTGATCAGCGAGCTTGCTCGATAAATACTGCCGTGAAGACGACCCGCTTTTTCCCCCGGCGGGACTGCCGTCTCGCCACCGCGATCGCGTTGGCATTGACACTTCCAGCGCAGGCCCAGGAAGCGAGAGCGCAAGTAGATGAGCCTAGTTGGTGGCAGGTCTGGCAAAACATTCCAAGCCTGAGTTCTGAAGAAAGTGAAACCCAATCTGAACTCGAAGAGCAGTCGATAGGTAGTAATACTGAAGGTATGCTGCTGCGCGCACCTACAAATCAATGGTTGCAGGATGCGACTCAATTTGTTGCACCGCTGGACCCGATTGTGGTGGAAGATTTTATCGACCCAATCCTGTTCTATGGCGTTGAGGATGAAATTCCTCTGGAGGCAGTGGAGTTACTGCGCCAGAGTTTGAATGACTTGGGTGAGACGCCCAATTTTAAGTTGCACTTTATTGGCCATACAGATTCCGATCCCCTTACCGGGGAACAGGTAGCAGACTTTGCCAGCAAAGGAGAATTTACTTTGGCGCGGGCCCAGTTCGTGGCGGACTTCCTTCAAGAGGCCCTTGAACTGCCTGAGCAAATGATTGTTGTTGAAGGGCGAGGGGATATAGAACCCACAGCGGATAATATTACTACCGCAGGTCGTGAAGAGAACCGCCGAGTACAGGTAAAAGTAACCTACGACGCCCTGGATGAAAAAGCCATGGCGGACCGTGCCCGTGCGGAGGCATTGTTGCTCAACCGGGTTAAAGTATGTCGCCAGGAAACGGTGTGCAGACTTACTTATGCCGCAGGCAGTGAACAGCGGGCACGCCTTAGAAACCTGGTGACGCCACTGAGGATGGAGCCCGGGCAAACAGAATTGCCGGAAGCCTTTATTCGCCGTATCCGCGAGGTTCGATCCAACCTTGCGGATAAAAACAATCTGGTTATTCACTTTATTGGTCATACCGACGCCCGCCCCCTGGACGTGAGTGAAAATCCGGAAGCCCAACAGAGTGCTTATCAGGAGCGATCCTATAGCGAAGCCCGCCGTGTCGCTCAGGCCCTGGGTTCTGCACTGAATTTGCCTGCGGCCATGGTCACCAGCAGTGGCAAGGGGGCAAGTCAACCAATAGCGGCCAACGATACGCCGAAAGGCCGAGCCCTCAACCGTCGCGTAGAAGTGGAATTTTGGTATGACGACCCATTGGAAGTCGCTACAGATTCTGTTCAGGCCTGTCCGGAAGCTGCCGCTGCGGAAACTCTCACCATTGCCTATGAGTCTGCCGGTGGAAAACTGTCGCCGATTCGTTTTGATAATGGCGATCCGATTATCAGTCAGGCACAGCTGACACAAATACGTGCGGCCATGGCTGAAATTTCCAATAAAGCGAATGTTCGTCTGAGCTTTATTGGCTACAGTGATAACCAGCGTATGGATCGCCGCGAAGCGATGGTTTACGGCGATGACCAGGGACTGTCCGGTGCCCGCGCTCAGCGCGCTATGGCACAGGTACAGGAGTTGCTCAACCTCGAAGATACCCAGGTGGAATTTGAAGGGCGCGGCTACGTCCAGTCCGCAGATGTAGTGAGCAATGGCTTTGAGCAGCGGGATGGCGCCAGGGTTGAGGTCGAAATCCTGTACGATGAACTGGCAATTCTCACTGAAAGTGATCGCCTGGAAATTGAGCGCATTAATCGTGAAGCCATAGCTAATAATCCCTACGCACTTAACTTGATGCGTATTACCGTCGACGGCAGCCCGGAATACGACCCCTATAAAAACTCGGCGGACTTACAGCGCTGTACCGATGTGGCTTTGCAGGAAGCCAATATTCAGTTCCGCTTCGACAATAAAAAAATGCAACCACGCCTGAATGTGACAGCGTGGCCCAATACGATCCGTTACGCAGATAACCCGGATACCGATCTGGCAGAGAACCGGGTATTTTTCAGTAGCTATACCAACTATCCCTCTTTTATTAAAAGTACCGAAGTGCGATTGTTCGAAGAGGGACAGTCTCTGCGCGATACACCTCTGGCAATTGTACCGCTGGATCACTTTGGCAAAGGGGAATGGCATGCAGAATTTTCTGAATTCCAGGCGCCTCTAAAAAAATTGCACTACGTACTGCGTGCCTATGACAGCAAGGGCCGCTATGACGAGACCACGGAACAGACCCTGTGGTTGGTAGATCAAGTTGAAGAGTCTTCAGAAAATGAAGATATCGGCAGGGAGTTATTAGTAGGTTACGGTGAGAACCGCTTAGCGCAACAGAACATTCCTTTAGATGGCAACAGTGTGCTGGTCAATGGCGCTCAGGTGCCGCCCGGACACACCGTTTGGTTAGCAGGCAATCCGGTCCCTGTTGACAGCCAAGGCCAGTTTATCGCCGAGCAAATTTTTGAGCCGGGTATGCATACGGTTGAAGTGGCGATACTCGATGATGAGGGTAATGGCGAACTTTTCCTGCGGGATTTGGATTTTGCCAAAAACGACTGGTTTACTGTAGGGATTGCCGACCTTACCGTGGGCTACGATAAAACCAATGGCCCCGCAGCCCTGGTTACCGGTGACGAAACTCACTATGACAATTCAGTAAGTTACGATGGCCGTCTGGCGTTTTACACCAACGGCGGTTTCGGGGAAGGCTGGCGCCTGTCGGCCAGTGCAGATACCGAAGAGGGCCCGGTAGAGGATCTGTTTTCCAACTTTATGGAAAAGTCTCCCGACGCCTTGTTTCGCCGCCTGGATAGTGATTTGTATTACCCGACGTTTGGCGATGATTCCACCGTAGTTGAAGACGCCCCAACGTCAGGCAAATTTTATGTGAAATTGTCCAAGTACGATGATTACGGTCTCTGGGGTAATTTCAAAGCCAACTACGCCGATAATGAGCTGGCCCAAATTGACCGAACGCTCTACGGCGGTAGTGGCCACTTTGAAACGGACGCGATGACCAGCTTTGGTGAGAAACGCTTTCAAATAGATGCCTTTGGAGCAGAGCCGGGAACCATTGCCGGGCGCGATGAGTATCGTGGAACCGGCGGTTCCTTGTATTACCTTCGCCACCAGGACATTTCCAGTGGCTCGGAAAGTTTACGAGTAGAAGTTCGGGATAAAGATTCCGGGTTGGTGCTCGCAGTTAAGACCCTCACCGCAGTAGTTGATTACGATATTGACTATCTCCAAGGGCGTATCCTGCTTAACAGCCCCTTATCTTCCCTGGCAAATGATGAATTGCTAATTGAAGATGGAGCTTACAACGGTAATCCCCAATACCTGGTAGCACGCTACGAATATACTCCCGGTTTTGAAGAAATGGATACCCTGGCTGTCGGTGGGCGTGCCCACTACTGGTTGGGCGATCACGTCAAATTGGGCCTCAGCAGTATTCAGCAGGATGAAGATGAGAATGAAAGTTCCTTGCAGGGTATTGACCTGACTTTGCGTAAAAGCGCCAGTAGTTGGGTAAAAATTGAAGTGGCCGACAGCGAGGGCAGTAATCTCGATAGCGTCAGTTCACTCGATGGTGGCTATACCTTTGATGACGAAAGCCTGGATTCCACGGTTGCTGCCAGTGCAACTAAAGTGGAAGGCGTTTTACAGCTGGGAGATTTCTTCGAGAGTTTGCGTGGCTCTGGTAATTTCTATCATCAAGAACGTGAAGCTGGTTTTTCCGGTCCAGGCCAATTTGTGGATGGCGATACCATCCAATATGGCGGTGGCGTTAACCTGCCGATGGGCGAAAGTTTTGATGTAAGAATCAAAGCCGATACCAAAGAGGAAGAGCAGGGGTTACAAACCAATGCCATGGACCTGATGCTTGGCTACCGGATTAATGATCACTGGCGACTCACTTCCGCAGTTCGCAATGATAGCCGTGAAGATGAATCCGAAGTTGTCGCCGCTACCCAGACCGAAGGGGATCGTACAGATGTTGCTGTCGAGGCGAGCTACGATTCCGGTGAGAGTTGGAGCGCCTTTGGTTTTGTTCAGAATACGATGGAAGTGACTGGTACCCGCGAAGAGAACAATCGCATCGGCCTTGGTGGCGCTTATCGGGTGAGTGACCGTTTGACAATGGACAGTGAGGTTTCCGGTGGTGATACCGGCACAGCTGCTCGACTCGGTACGGACTTTCTGGTGACTGACAGAACCAGCCTCTATATGAACTATGCGCTGGATAATGAGCGCAGCGATACCGGTGTGCGTGCACGCAAGGGCAATATGAGTACCGGCTTCCGCAGTCGCTATTCTGACACGCTAAATATTTACGGTGAGGAGCGCTACAGTCACGGTGATGTTTCCACTGGTCTGACCCACGCCCTGGGTATGGATCTGGCTCCTAATGACCGTTGGACCTATGGCACTACTTTGGAGGCGGGCACACTCGAAGACCCGGATACAGGAGCCAAGACCGAGCGCAATGCCATGGGCTTTAATATGGGCTATGGTATTGATGCCATACGTATCTCATCAGCGCTGGAATATCGGACGGATATAACGGAAACCGTATCGGATGAAAATACGGTATCGGAAAATGAGCGTGATACCTGGTTATTAAAAAATACTTTCAACTACCAGTTCACTCCGGACTGGCGCCTGGTGGGCAAGCTCAACTATTCTGACAGCAAAAGTTCACAGGGCGAATTCTACGATGGTAAATTTACCGAAGCGGTTATGGGTTATGCCTATCGCCCGGTAAACAATGACCGCCTGAATACCCTGATGAAGTACACCTACTTCTATAATGTGCCGACTCAGGATCAGGTTACGGTTGAAAACACCTCCACTGAATTTATCCAAAAGAGCCATATCTTTTCGATAGACGCCAGTTACGACCTCAATCGACAGTGGACTTTGGGTGGCAAGTACGCCTATCGCCTGGGCCAGTTGAGTATGGATACGGAAGACCCGGAGTTTTTCGATAGCCGCGCCAGCCTCTATGTACTGCGTGCCGACTGGCATTTTATCAAGCGCTGGGATCTCCTCCTGGAAGCCCGCTTACTGGACCTACCCGATGCCCAGGATAGCAAGAGCGGCGCCTTGATCGGCTTGTATCGCCATGTTGGCGATCACCTTAAGTTGGGGGTGGGCTACAACTTTACCGACTTCTCTGATGACCTCACCCAGCTGGACTATGACAGTCATGGGGTGTTTATTAATATTATTGGTAAGTTGTGATTTTAGGAGTAATCAAAAAAAGATCTGAGAAAGGAAGCATAGTTAGGAAGCCTCATGATAGCTCTAGTCTGCAAGTAAGCAAAGGTTTTATCCCTGAGGCCTATGAATAGTTTAGTTTGCACAAAAATAGAAGTATAAGTAACTTACATTGTAGATGAGTCTAGTAAGCTGACTAGAGTTACTAGGAAAAAGATTGCTTATAATTAATTGTGCTCTGAATGAAAATATAAGTGGCTCCCAGGGGGTAGAGTACATGATTGTACTGTACAGGCCTCTCTCAAACTCAAAATTTGTCCCCCCCCCGAGTATTGCTGGGGGGGGGCATTTACTGAGTCTACTTTAATCCTTTATTATTGATTAATAGTTATATGCATCTATATCCTTGCATAAGATGTAGTCTTGGTCTTTAGGAGATATATTGTCATTTTCATCATAAGGGTCAAATGAAATATAAAATAGGCTGTCACCAGTTTTGAATAGTTTAATCGTTTCTATATTGTAAAAATAATATTCTTCAGAGTATGAAAAAGAATATTGCTTACATTTAGAAAACTTAAATTTCACCTTATTATGAGTGGCAGAAGATCTCATATGAATATTGATGTTGATAGAAACTGTTGATTTTTCCTCAAAAACTTCTATTTTCTCTATCTTCCCATCAATTAGAGTGTTATCTCCAACGAAAAAATCAACTAGGTTTGTGTTGCTGCAAATTGTTTTCATTTTAGTCCGGTTTCATAATTTCTAAATCTACCAAGTCTTTATTTCTAGGTTCTCTGCCTGGTTGCCTATCACCTCGACCAGAAGGGTTGTAGAGGTTGGGCTTGTAGTCATGAATGTGGTCACTTTGTTCATTTTGGGGTGCTTTTGGTCCATGTCCTTTATTCCATTCTTTTTGTACATTTCCATCAGGACCATATTTTTTACGAGTGGTACCAGCTGGATTTTCGGCGACTGTGCCAGGCTCCCCTCTATCTGGGATTCTGTTTTTGAATCGCTTCCCTTTCCCTTTGTTCCCACCACAATTATGCACCAGTAAATTTAGCCTAGTGACATAATAGGTATGGAAATCTGCAACCTCAATATTGTAGGTTGTATCAGTACGTCCGACTAATCGAACAAGTTTTACTATCGCAGTACTATTTTTATCGGTTTCTATTTGGTCGCCAGGATTAAGCTCTACTGCATCTACCCACTCCTTGCCAGCAATATAAAATGGATGGTCATCAGTTGTCTCAATGCGTTTCTCTTCACCGGAATCACTGACGACTATTAGTTCATAAATTTCTCTATACTTTGTAAATAATTGAGATACTGGCTTCCAGTCCTGGATATTGTTTTCTACATCCTTTGCGAGAACCAGGTCTCCGATAGTAAGCGTTTCAATTGTTTTATAGCCATCTTTGGTAAGGATTTCAGTCCCTGCTACAAAACAACAACCGCTATCACAGGTCGCACACCCACCTCTCTTAGAGCCATTTCCACCGCCATTTGCAATTTTTTTGACTAAATCAACAAGGCGACCTGTATTTTTTACACCTGATCCACCACTGGTTACTGCCCCCAAAGCTGCGTCTAGAGCAACTTCAGAATAACTAAATTCCGACCGCAAACCGAGGGACATCTCCGCATATTGAATAGCGGCATTTTGTGTTCCAGCATAAAATGCGCCGAGAGCGTTGTTGAGAAACTCGCCTTCAGGGTCCGTATACTTATAGGGGTTGTTATTGACGTACAAGTAGCGGTTAAAGCTCATTGTATTGTCGCTAACAAATCCTACCGGATCAGTAGAGTAAAAACGTGCTATCTCTGGGTCGTACTGTCGGGCTCCCATGTCAACCAGGCCTGTAGTGCTGTCTTGGCGCTTCCCGGTGTACCAGAGTTCGTTCTCTTCATCAGTAGCTCGCTGATCCACACGGCTGCCGTAAGGCATATACCGCTCTTCCCACAGAATCTCCCCGGCAGCATTGGTGGCAGATGCCGGCGAACCGAGCGCATCCGTATGGAAGAAAGTAACAGCTCCACCATTAGCAAAACAGAAGTTGCTAAACAGCAAGAACAAGAGTATTAGATATCTTGTAGTCATTTTTCTAAATTGCATCAGGCCGTCCTTAGTGTAATGTAGTGCTGATAATGGCAATAAAGGCACCTAAGTTGAAATTAGGCTTGTCATCGAGTTTGTCTGGTATGCCATCACCATCGGTATCACTGTTTTTGGGGTCGGTATTTAATAAATATTCTTGATAATTGGTAAGCCCATCATTATCAGAGTCTGAATCAGCATCCGTGGGATCAAGTGGAGAAAGGCCAAAGCGAATCTCGTATCCATCATCAATGTTGTCGCCATCAGTATCCTTAAGTATCAAGCTGGTGCTGTACTGATATTCAAGCAGATTGGAAGCGCCATCTGAATCCAGATCCTGAACAGCATCTAGGTTGTTGTTGGGGTCTAATCCCCAGCTGGTTTCTACGCAATCAGGAATTCCATCCGAGTCGGTATCCGTTTCAGAGCAGTATTCTTCCTTGGCAAAAAGTCGGGTCCCAAGGTAGATGTAATCTGAACTCTTTGTAGAGTCCCATTCATACATAAGTTGCCCGGCTTTATTGTAAAAATGATAATTGGTTTCACTGCCTTTATTAGTTTTAATGCGGTTACCACTGGCATCATAGGTAAATATCTTCCCTGCGGCATTAGTTAACCTAGATGCATGATTATAAACAAATGAGAACGATCCATTAGAAGTGATGTTGCCATAGCTATCATAACTAAAGCTTTTCCCAGAACTTGTAGAGGTTAATAAATTATTATTGTTGTAATTAAAGCTAATGCTTGAACTTGGAGTTACTTTCTTTGTGATATTGCCAATATCATCATAGTGATATTCATTAATCCCTTCCCAATAATTACTATAGGCCGTCACCAATCGGTTCAGTCCATCATAAGACATGGATCTATCATTGGAGGCTAACTTATAGTCCATAATGGTATCGACATTGCCAAGGCTGTCATAGGTATAGTGATATCTAATAGGTGAACCTTTAGGTCCAGTTGAATCGATTGATTTAATAAAGTGCCGGTTATCTAATGTAAATGAGGCAGTGATACCATTTGCTAATTTTACTGTTTCTGGTATGCCGTTAGGATGATAGTCAATATAAGAACTAAACTTCCCAAGCGTTCTTGGGCGGCCAAATACATCAGGGTTAAGTTCTAGCTGGCTGCCGGACGGGTAGGTTACCGAGGACATATCCCCCAAGTCATTGTACCCATATCGAATGGTTTTTGAATAACCGTCCACTTCCAATGTTTCAGAAGATAATTGACGATTTTTGTTATATGTGTGTATAAGCTTGGATGCTCCATTAGCTTTCCAGTTAATATCGCCGCTAGCATAATAATCGTAAGTTATATCATTGGTAGCGCCAGGATAATCAATAGATATTAGCTGATTCAGATCATTGTAGACATAATTGGTAGTATTACCTCCGATAGACCGCGCCGTCATATTGCCTGCATAATCATAGTTGAAGGTAATATCTCCAATTTCTGGTTGGGTTAATTTTTTAAGAAGTTTTGGTCTATCACTATGATATTCGAAGGTACGGTTTAACCCACTTTGGGTTACACTCTTTATATCTCCAAGATCGGTGTAAGACATGGTGGTTGTTACATATTTTGAAGTTTGGGAAGAACCATCTTTTACTATTTGCTCGTGTATTTTATAAAGCTCTCGATTATCAGGGTCGCCATATGCTTTATAATCATATGTTTGAAAGTAACCTTCGGAGTTAATTAATCCATAGCCATTTGTAATGTGAGGGTATCCATTGCCAGAAAGAGTGTTCCAGTCCTCATCATAATAATAATGATCTATGGAATTATCAGATTTCTTAACCCAGGTCTTTCGATTGAGGGCGTCATATCCGTATTCAACACCTTTCATATTACTGGAACTTTCAGACTCAAAAGACTTAAAAATTACTCGACCAAGCTCATCATATTTTGTACCGGAATAGATGGCTTCTGATGGATTATCTTTGTCATAGCGTTTAACAAGTAGTTCGCGCCCAAGAGAGTCGAATATTGTCTCCGTAACGGAGTTGGCTCTAGATTCAACTTTTAAACTTGGGTCCGGCCATGTAATAATTATGTCACTGAAACTGGGCCGATCAATTAACTTAATACGGCTCATTTCATCATATTGATAGTTGGTTACATCGCCAAGCTGGTTCCTCTCAGAAATTACTTCGCCAAATGAGCTAACATCTCTTTCAATGAAGCTACCATCAGTAAAAAGTGTTTTCTGGGGCACACCTCGATTATAATCGAGGTGCTCAGTGACTATTTGTCGAGAAGTGCTATCGCGAAACCCGATCTCTTTATGCAGATCTCCATTACTATGATATGAAAATTGTTTTTTAAGACCAAATTCATCCAAATAAGTAAGTCGCCCATTTGAGTCATAGGTGCGATTAATCTTTTCTCCATTTGTAAAGGTTTCGTCTTCAGTAAGACCAATTATCCAGCTGTTGCCTGAAGTATTATTGTAATAGGTGCGGCTAATATGCTTGGTCCCATCTCCAGAGTGGGTGACTGACCTGGGATTTCCATAAATGTCAAAATTTGAATATTCTGTTTTATACTTTGAGTCAACAGTAACAGCACTTAGTAATGTTTTTACCCAAGCTCTATCTACAACAGTTTGAAAAGGGAAGTTTTTCGTAGACCAGCCGTAGGGTTCATGTCCATAGTATTCACCTTTCACCCAGTCGTATTCAAACAGCCGTTTTAAGGACCCATCTTCGTATATTTCATGCTTAGATAAAAAGCCTTGTTTATTATCTCCGCGGTGAAAGAACAGTTTTTCCAATGTTGTACTATAGTGAATTTCAGTTTTGCTCGTAGATTCACTTGGACTGGAATAGCTGTAGGTAATGCTTAGCGTATCTATATCTTTCCCAGAAATTTTCCTGGATATAATTGGCCAATTATAGTAGTCAGCTCCTTGATCAGTTCCTTGAATGGGGCTGTCCCATATGCTCTGTAAAAATTCTACAGAGCTATATGTATAATCTAGTTTGGCTCCTGTTGGAGTGGAAACGGCAGTTATTCTTAATGACGAATTGAATTCTTCATATTCAAACTCGTAAAATGATTCATCAGGATAAATAATCTTATCCAGAATTTCATTTTTATAGCTTAATTCCCAGGTCCGGCCGTAAGCATTTATGGCTTTTAGCTTTTTTCGGTCGCCTGAAGTATAATCAAAAGTAACAACTCGGCCATCACTTGCTGTTATCTTTTTAATTAGTGCTTGCTGGCCATAAATAGTTTTATTGAAGCTATCTTTTGTGGTTGTGGTAAAATGTTCATACTCATAGTCTATCCAATTGCCATGAATATCTTCTACCCTTGAGGCGTAGCGAATAATTTCTGCATCATCCCAGCCATAGATATAATCATGAAGCCAATTGTCACCGTAATCCCAAGCCAATACATCAAGGGTATAAGTTCGGCCATTTGGGGATTTTGTAATAAAATCTAGGCCATTTGAGTCACAATAGCTAACCCAATTATCAAGGGAAACATAGTCATAATTAGATGGAAGAAATCTTTCTGCATCTTGCCCAGTTTCAAAATAAGTCCAATTTTTGTTGTGTAAGAAACTTCGTGGCTCAGCTTCAGAGGAAAGCCATGTTACTCCTGGCGCCGATAAAGTACTTGGTCCGGGGGCCATTGACATTACCTCGGAACCAATAGGATGCTCACACCCCTTTTTATAATAACTTTCATCGTAGCCATTCCAGCTTGAATGCCTAATACGGGGTAACTCTAGCTGCCAATTCCCTGCAACATAATGATCGTTGCTGCTTCTACCTTTCTTGAATTTATCAAAAGATAAACTAATTGATATATCTAAACCTGCTGGACCTGGAATATTTAACAAGTTTATATCCCAGAACACTTCCCCTTTCTTGTTGTCAAAAAATTCACCTGGTAGCTGCTCTTTAATAGACTTCTTATTTGAGTCAATAGTGCCTGCCTCAGGCTCCCCGGAATAACTACTTGATGAATTGCCTAGTAAAGCAATCAGACTTATCAATATAGCTCTATGTTTCAATAGCATATAGTTTCCTTAATAGTGCTATGGTTTATTTTGTCTAAGGATTAAGTAATTAATATTATTGTCAAGCAATAATTATATAAATCTTCCTTTGTTATCTCCTTAACTTAAATTGTGCAAAAGACTCGGCTGGTAAAGCCAAACAAATACGCTATGGTATCAGCGCATGGACTTATTCTCTTGTGCAGATACCAATAGCAAGTTAATGATTCTTGTAGCTTTATGCATGTAAATTTTATCACAAAGGGAATCAACAATATAGTCAAACTCGATTTAATTCGACGTTGATGCTTGGGTTAGAATATCTAGATTCCCACTTAAATAAATGTACAATAAGTTGATTAATATCGCTTAGATATCTTCTATAGGGATGCATTATTAGATCCTTAGGGGTTGAATTGGGAAGTAATTTGTAGGTTTGAATTCTTGGAATGTAGTTCTCTAATTTGGCGCTAAAACGCAGTAGAGTGCTGAGAGGTTTAGCTTGCGGATTTAAATGTATATTTTAGGGTAATAATTGTTAGAAATGGTATCAATTGCTGGGATTTACAGCTTATTTCAGGGGGCGGGGGTTCCAGTTTTTGAGTTCTTCTTGGTGGACATTTATTTAGGCTTAGCATAAAGCTTTGATGGGGCGACCAGTAATTATATTCAAAATTCGAGAGTTTGGATTTTGGATGAAAGTCTACAATAGTGATGATGGGGTGGAGTCATGATTAGCGGTGTATTAAAGAAAAAGAGTGCTGCCAATTGCCAATGCAATGCACTGAATTTATTGGGCAGAGGCAAGGCTTGGCATAGGGTCATCTACGTGCTTCCGCACGCCCTTTAAAGCAACCTTTAAATTTCGATTAAAATGGAAGCGTTATTTTGGTGGAATATTAAGCGGGTATAGAATAGGCGGAGTATTTTTAGGTGTAGTGCTGCACTTTTTAGGGCATAAATTCCGATGGCTACAATACGAGACTTTTAAATAGTGAGCTCGCTGGAAGGGGTTCCCTTTGGTATATTGGGGTGTTCGTCGTCTACACGCGACAGTAGTTTTTTGGGCTCGGCACCAATTATTACTACATTAGTATGCCGTTGGGTTTAAATGAAGCATATAAATAGCCAGGGCGACTCCATCAAGTAAAGTCTGGCGGACTAACAGACTTCGTAATATAGGCAAAATTAATATTGAGTATAGCCTCATCCATTGGGTGATCGTTTCTTTTGGATTTTTATAAAAATAACTTAAATCAGATATTTTGAATTGTTTGAGGAGATGTAGAATAATGCTAAATTAAGGTGGGTCTGAAGAAAGTAGTTAGATTTGAATTCAAAATATACAGGGCGAGTAATTTCAATAATACAGTTTAAGCTCAGCCTCCTCTGTCTTTCAATGTGGGTGGTGGGTTTGCTAGTTTTAAGTGTTTTTAAGGTGACGGAAGGTGTATAAATTGTTAAAATGCAGTTAAATTACTTTTAAATAAATTCTTAATGTGTAGAGGACCGACGTGAGAAAATCTTTGACTTTATTCTTCATGCTTCTTTCGATAAACACGTATGCTGGTGAGGGATATCTTACTCAGGATGCTATAGTGACAAAAGTATCATCTACATCGCAGAATGCAGATGCTTTTTGGGTGTGGTATTCATCAAATACAGATAATTGCTCTGGTAAGATAAAATTCCAGCTTGTTAATGCAGGGACTGAAGGAGTATTTCAGAGGAGCTTTACCCTGGCAACAACGGCTTTAGTTTCTGGCAAGAAAGTCGGTATTTGGAGTTACAAGGATGACACTGACTGCTTTTCAGGTGTTTCAATTGATGTTTATTAAATATATTTAGTGTTGTTGTCATGCTACTCTAATTTCTAGTAGGATATTGATTTATATGTATTTGAAAATAGGGTTCTTAGTTCTTAGTTCTTAGTTCTTAGATTCTTTTGAGTTTTACTAAGACTTTATGGTGCCTGCTTAAATAAATTTTTTTTCTAGTTTCGTGCTCCAGCCCTGGGAAAGATTTAGGAGCTGAAATTTTTGTTTTTAATACGGGCTGAAATGAAAGGTCGGCGTGGATGGGGAGCCCTGCCAAGTATTAGAGCTATCAATATCTAGTTCCTAGTGTCTATAGAGAAAATAAAGCACTATTAAAAATCATATGGACTGCCATTGATTAGAAGCAAAGATCTGGTAAAAGGTTATATTTATATTCGAATTTTTTGATATGCGGTAATAATTGTTAGGAGCTTAGAAAGGAATCACTAACAGTCGTTGATATTGGTAATCTAACGTTTATTGAGGTGGATAAAGGCTAGTTCGGCCGCTATCAGTCTTCCAATCCTTTAATGCAGCTTCGAAGTTTGGATTGATTAGAGTTAGAATTATATTGGATTTGCACATCAACAGGGTGCTAGTGGGGGCAGCTCTTTGGTTCGCACATTTGAGGCTACAGCGTGAATACACTGTTGAATGAAAACAGAATCAAAGTCTACTCAAGTTTTCGAATTTCTATAGCTAGTGAGAAACCTATTATCATGGAAGGCTTTAGGGGGGAGGTATATCAAGAGCGCCTGCTTAACTGAAAGATGTTTAATAAACCGTGCCAGTATAAGCCTAAAGGCTATGAGGTATATAAAATGTTAAATTATCGGTTGTAGTTTTCCTGGGGCGTAGCTGCTATGAGGATAGGTGGTATATTTTTAGCGATAATCTCCCGATGTAACCGCCTTTCTAAAGGCGGTTTAGGTTCAAATTGAGAGAGTTTAATTAAAGTACTCGAAAATGAATAATTTCACAGGTGTCGTAAACACCACTGCCAGTCCATAGGCTACTTGGATCGGCACCTATTAATACTTCTGATTGAGCGTGATATGCAGATAGTGCTGAAGATATGGTGTTTCGGTAGCCTAAGCTATCTTTTGCACTTATCCAGTACTGCTGGCAGTTTTCAGTTTCCTTTTCTAATTGAATAACAATTTCACCATCTCGAGATGATGCGGTTGAATAAAATACAATATGCTTAATGGAGGATGTGTTTAAGTCTTCTTCGCCAAAGGCTAAGTTCGATGTAAAAAATAATCCAAAAGCTATTAACTTCAAAAATTTCATTATATGCTCTAGATGCAGTTCATGTTGATCATCTATTTTAACTTTGCTTAAGATGATTTAGCAAGTTGTGGCTGTGTATGGCAACAATAAGAAAGTTATGGAGGTGGAATTGTAGGGGTAGGTTGGTAATAGTTAAGTATGGCTGTAGAGCGCTAAAATATATTTATTTGGGGATGATCATTTGAGAAATAGATACTGACTTAAATAAAGTTATTGTTGATAATTTTCTCTATAATCTATATGAGTGGTTTTATAGATAAGCAATAACTTCGCAACATGAGCTAGACTGCTAAATTATAGCAGCCTAGAGAGCTTGTACGCCCAAAATGGCAAATATAAATAGTATTACTGGGAGTCAATATTGGGGCCTGTTTGTCCTGTTCCTATCAGTATTCCTTATCGCCAGCGATTTCACCGCCTTTTCACCAGCTCTCCCCGCTATCGCCAAAGACTTTTCTGTCCGTATATCATTTGTGCACTGGGTAGTGAATGCCTATGCCCTGGCCTATGGAGTCATTATTGTGACCAGTGGTCGTTTGGCGGATATCTACGGGCGTGAAAAGATTTTTTTGATAGGTATCTTTATCTTTTCTCTCTCATCTCTCCTGGGTGGTCTTGCGAATGAAGTTAAGGTGCTGTTAATCGCCAGAGCATTAATGGGGCTAGGGGGTGCATTGGCCTGGTCGGCAATGCTGGGAATGGCTTACACTCTGTTGCCATCAGATCGTGCTGAATTTGTCGGGGGATTTATTTTGGCTGCGCTAGGCGTGGCTACAGCTTGCGGGCCTGTCATTGGTGGGGTGTTGTCAGATTTTTTGAGTTGGCGCTGGATTCTATTTGTAAATATTCCCATTGCTATTTTGGTGGTTGCTTTTTATGGATTAAAGTACCCCAAAGAAAAATATGAGAAAAAAGAGGAGAGAATTGATTATCTCGGTGTGTTGACACTCTCCCTGTCTTTATTCCTGTTTTTACTGGCCTTGGATTTTATGACGGGAAAAACCACTTCTGGAACATTGGTTGTTTACTTGTTGGTGGTGTCGCTTATCTCTACGATCAGCTTTATCATAATTGAGTCACATATGGCAGATGATGCACTGATTCCTGCGAGTTTGGTTAGCAATCGTGTTTTCATGGTATCAGCAGTTAGTGTCTTTTTTGTCGCTATCGCGTTCTTTGCAATCCTTGTCTATATCCCTTTGCTTTTTATTAGCGTGCATCATTATTCCGCATTTCAGGCCGGATTGGCTTTGTTGCCAGCTATGGTCTCTTCTGGCATTTTTGCATTTGTATCCGGGGCAATTCATGAGCGGCTTGGCCCAAAGCTACTGCTCTGTTCCGGTGCTTTGGCGATGAGTCTGGGGCTTTTTATGCTTTCAGTTCACGGTAATCACATCGTCTATCCAGTCTTTGTACCGGGTATGTTATTGATCGGTATTGGATTAGGTATATTCAGTCCTGCCGCTGTGACTGCCGCAATTACTTCTGTGGAGTCCAGTAAATCGAGTCTGTCTGGTGCTGTTGTCTATATGTTTCGTTTTTTGGGTGGTGCTGTTGGTTTGGGGATTAACTCAGCCATATTGGCATCAGCGCCGGATATTGCAACCGGCGTAAACCGAGCGCTACTGGTAGATGGATTTATTGTACTGATAGGGTTCTTGCTTTCGCTTGTTTTATTTCAGGGGAAAGCGAATAACTAACTGAAAAATCGTTATTGTTGCTCAAGTAATGAGATTCGTTATAGGGCTAAGAGTAAAGAATTTCCTTTCAAATATATCTGTTGATGCTGTCATAATTATTACCTTTGAGAAGTTTAATTGTAAGGGGCACGTACGGTATATAGCGACTGTATGGTGCAGATGAATTTTTAATCGTGCAGTTGGTTAGTGCGTTACAGGGAACAGATCAGATAAATAATGCCTTGCTTTGTTCACCTCGGATAATGGTCCTGAGTGTGCGGTTTCCCCCCAATTCAAGATCGGCTTTAAATCCAACAAGCCACCTATCTATAACCTTTTACACCGGGCTAAAGAGCATCTTGATCAGTTTGAGAAGAAGGGCACTGGTGAGTATCCAAGGTCCTAGAAGCTAATCCTTCGAAAACCAATGCCACGGACTTGGCTGACCTCAGTCTTCAATTTCCAGAGGCCGCCCAATGGATTATTGCAGGATTGTGCCTACATTACTGGTGCCCACTTGGGTTGCTGTTGCAGAGTTCCCAGCTGATGCCTGGGTGGTGTCATGGATGTTTGTAGTACCCATTTGCATGGTGCTGGCTGTATTCATCGTCGATGTCTGAGTAATTGTAGTTCCGTTAGAATCTCCAACCTGCTCCATATAGGCTACCAGTATATCTCCATCCTGAGAGAGGTCTGCTGAGTTGTTCATGCCACCCCGTTCGATTTCTCCTTCGTTGCTTGCCCCTGTTTGAAATGTCATAACCATATTGCTGTTGCCTAGTTGCTCAGCGTAAATGCTGTTACCAATACCTGAATCCTGTTCAATATCAGCATCATTTGAATCTCCATCCTGTATTAATTCGGCGAAATCGCCATTACTGGTAAACTGAAGAACTAATGAGGTATTGTTCGTTCCCAATTAGGTTGTGCTCTGATTATTCCCTACCCCAAGAGCCTGGGTACCTCCTGCCATATTTGATGTGCCATCCTGTAATATATTGATGGTTCCTGAGATCTCACTTGACTGAGTTCCACCTGCAACATTAGTCGTTCCAAGTTGGGTAATAAATAGCCCATTATCTGAAGAGGATGACTGAACCATAGAGCCGCTATTAGAGTCTCCATTTTGGATGATTACGGTAGTATCAAAAGTTGAATTAGTTTGTACTGTAGTGTATTGATTGAACGTGCCCGTTTGTGTGGTTGTTGAGGCGCTCGATGTTGTACTGCTTTGAAGCGCGTTAAATATATTGGTTTGACCATATTTGTAATATGGTAATGGTGGATGTAATGGCATCGCTTTGATCGATCGATAGAACAGTATTATTGTCACCGAGCTGGGTACTATTAATAACACTACTCGTAGTGTTGATGACCTGAGATGTGGTTTATGAGTTATTGTCACCGGTTTGTGTGAATATCGAAAAGTTACCTGAAGTGATTGGGTCAGCCTGATTGGATGTAGCTTTGTTTCCACTTCCATTTTGAACAACAATGGTGGTATTGGCAGCTGAATATCCGCTAATGGATAATGCGATTGCCGCGGCAATGGAGGTGTAAATTTTCATATCTTTTCCCTTAAAAAACGACTCATTAATTTATATCAAACTGGTGCCCGATATTTGTCGATTTGGGACTCTGCTAAATAGTTACTTAAGCAAAGACAGCTCTCAAAACCGTGGGCAATTACTTGAATTATTCCACCCAAAGTTACCGCTGACATTCAAAATGCTATCGTTGAATCGATATTGAATTATATTAAAGGATGATATTCCGATTTTCGGCTATAACGTAGATTTTTTCCTTGGGAATTAACTGTCAATGTAATGAGAAGAAATTCCCAAGGCAGCGTAGTAAATAGATATTGGACCAAAAATTAGTTATGCCACAGGAAAGGCAGTTGAGGACTACTTCATTTATTTCCTTTAATCTTGTTAGATTTGGCCAAAAAGTAATGGCATAGAAAAGCAGTAGGAATTGCATATAAAGCAATAATGATTGCGAGTGCAAAAAAGCCTGATTCTGAAGTTACCGTACCGATAAGATATAGAATAATACTTGGCAGGGCGCCACCTAAAAGCATGGTGGCGCTGTTATATATCTGCAGTTTTAGCAGGAAATGCTTTATAAGCCTTCCGTAAGTCATGATTGCGATCAGGGATATGACAGAAGTGATCAGGTAAAAAATCAACATAGGCACTACGCCATTAATAATCTGAAGAGTGGAGGCACCTGGTAAGGAAAATATCGCGATAATGATTGGCAGGATAATACATGTTATAGAAGTTGCTTTAAGGGCGGTAAAGAAGGATATGGTGCTTCTCTGGGTAAGGGCCTTGCTTTCAAGGCTCGCCTTCGGCGCTTTGTAGTAATTTGTAGACATGTGCTTCTTAGCGAAACTCTATTAATGCACTCTGATCTATCTCTGTTAGGGTAGATATAACATTCTCAATACTACTTGCCATGTTCGGTGAAGTAAATATTCTAGCGACTAGGATTGTTGTAGCGACAATCAGTGTAGTCAAATCTGACGGTGCTAGTTTGGCATAGCGATTATCTTTATGTTTGGGTTTGTGGGCGAAGCCTTTGGGTTAGAAGTTAATATGATCTTATTGGCAATGATTTCAAATATTTTAAAAGGTATTGGGAGGCGCTTTGCGATAGATGCTTAATAGTCACTACTAGGATTCAGGATTTCCTTTTTTTAAATTTAAAAAATTATGTGGCAGTCGAAAGATAACCTTCTTTTGAAGAGAAGTTGAGGGTGTGGGTATGGACAGTAAAGAAATCTCAACTGAAAGAAATTTATATCTCGGTTTAGTTGCACTTTCCTTAGCGATTTTTCTTGTCGCCAATGATTTTACTGCATTCTCTCCCGCGCTGCCGGCAATGGAGCGAGAATTCCACTCAGATATAACAACGACCCAGTGGGTTATCAATGGTTATGCCTTGGTTTTTGGTGTACTGATTATCTCGGGCGGTCGTCTTGCTGATATGTATGGGAGAAGAAGGGTGTTCTTTGTTGGAACCTTACTGTTCGTGCTTTTCTCACTATTGGGCGGATTAGCGGTTAATATGGAAATGTTGTTAATATCCCGCGCCCTGATGGGGGTTGGGGGAGCGATGATGTGGCCATCGATTTTGGGCATGACTTACAGTTTGATGACTGAAAAGCGAGCGGGATTGGCGGGGGGATTGGTAATTACTGTATGCGGTATCGCCAATTCAGTCGGTCCCCTGTTGGGAGGTGCTCTGGCTGATTATGCCAGTTGGAGGTGGATCTTCTTTATCAATCTGCCTATATCAGCAATTGCACTATACGTGTGCTGGAAAGTCATTCCCGATGACTCTCCCGAAGCTTGTGACGAGCGTATTGACTACGGTGGGATTGCATTTCTATCGATGGCGCTATTTGCACTGTTGCTTGCTTTCGATCTTGTTGTTGATATTGGCTTCAAAAGCCCGTTGGTCCTTGGTTTTATAGCCTCCTTTTTCGTACTTATTTGTTTCTTTGTTGCTGTTGAGAAAAGGGTGGGCCAGCAGGCATTAATTCCTCCAGATGTGGCAGGTAATAAGCAGTTTGTTTTTGCTGGAATCGCTACCTTACTTATTTCTGCGCTTTTTTTTGCTGGGTTGTTTTTTATTCCACAGTTTCTAACCAATATGCACGGTGCATCGGCGATAAAGGCTGGAATGGGGCTCATTCCTATGATGCTATCTTTTAGTATTTTTGGTTTTCTGGCGGGGAAGTTCTATGATGTCCTCGGGGCCAAGAAAATAGTATCAGCAGCTACATTGCTGATGACATTGGGAATGTATATTTTATCCCATATCCATAAAGACACTCATTACATTACTTTAATTCCAGGTTTGGTGGTGTTGGGTGCAGGTATCGGTTTATTCAATTCCACTATTACAACTGTGGCTATTACAGTTGTTGATGCCAGTAGGGCGAGCTTAGCAGGTGCAATAATTTTTATGTTTCAAATAGCAGGAGGCGCCGTGGGATTGGGGTTAAATACCACAATAGTGGCAATGGCTACTGATATGCCGTCAGGTATCGACTATGCATTTACTGTCAATGCCTACCTGGCAATGTTTGCTTTTATTATTTGCGTTCTGTTTATTGAGGATAAAAGGTCTTTGGACCAATTTTAATAGTTTATAGATTCCCTATTCCTGGTATTCAGGTGTTAACTTTTTGGATGTTTTCGGATGGTTAGGAATTGTTCCAGCACCCAGGTTCCAAAATGGAAAGATGCCCGTCTCTATTGGAAAAACAGGCTTGCATTGGCTGATAGGGCCAGTTTTGAACCTGCTTGGCAAGTTAAAAGGTTCTACATATTGCTGTCGGTATGCGTCGGAAATTGGAAGAAGCCTTTGCTTGTCAAACTTACTAAATGTTTTGTAGTTTTCAAATTTTTTTAGGAATCTGCGAATTGCCTGTTGGATTCCATTGCCGTTTCTTGCAGTAAAATTCCAGAGGTCCTCATCAATTGTTTTTGCAAGCTCCGCAAGGTATATCCATAGCTGCAGGTTGAGGCATTCGTGGTGGAGATTATTTTTTGTTCTGCGTGTCAGGTGTTTTTCGTTTGATGTATCAAACTGCTCGAGTATCCGAAATCGGGAGTCCCTAAAAGTCTTCTTGGCAGTTTGTGTTTGTCCGAAGTAGAGACTTATTGCGGAAACCAGTAGGTCATACTGTGTGCCGATATATGTCGACTTGGAGCGCATGATTTGCCCAGGATGGCTTTTTATAAGCCAGTTGAGATGATCTTCAAGATGGATATCCAGTCGTTCAGTATTAATCGTACCAGGATCTTGTCTTTGTTTTAGTGTTTTTATAGTGAAAAGGAAAAGAGTCAGTAGACTGGGGTCCGCCACTTTTAGTCGTTTGCTGCATTCTTTTTCCTGGGTGTCAGGGAAGAGCTTATTGAGGTTATTGCCGATTAGTTGGCAGAATTCGGATCTTGCAGAATGGCATTGTGCAAGGCTGCCAATCACTAAATCCTGTAGCAATTGATTAACAGAATAAGACTCTATCTGGTGTTTTTTTCCTGCTGCTCTTTTGGTGGCCTCTTTCAATAGCGCTAGATTGGAGCCATCACAGTGGCTTGTACAGGTTACTCTGGTTAACAAACTGGTAGTGGTACTTGTGTTGTTGGAGTAGCTGGAATCATCCAGTTGATCAAGCATGGTAAGAATGGCTTCGGAGCGGGTCTCTCCTCGCTCCCGGCTGGATTGTTGATCTTTTCTTTCCAGATGTGGTTTGCCAGAAAATAGTCTGGCTACCCAGGCGCCCTGAGTGTAATGGCCTGCGTCTTTAGAGTAATCGGGACAGGGAAGGTCCCAGGGAAAAATAGCCCAGTCATCCCATTTCCCTGGGACCCCAAGACGCCACAACAGCTCTACTTTGGGGCGTCTCCCGTAGCAAAAACGGCTATCAAATTTCTCTGTACTATCAGATCGGAATAGTATTTGTGGCTCTTCTGTCGGTTCCGGTTCAAAGTCTGTACACAGTATTGATTGGTTGTCCAATAGTCTTGCCATTGGAATAACATGGTACGGGTAAGCGATATTGTTGAGCACTTGCTGCTTTATTGCCCGCCAAGCCGCTTGGCTCACAAAGCAGTTACCATCCCAAGGTAATATCCAGTCAGCTTTTGATCTTCCATCTTGCAGAGCAAGATTCCTCGCGCCGTTATTATTCATTACATAGTTATTTTTATGGCGATAAAGGCTCAACTCTGCTTGCACTGCCAAATCCTGGCGTAGTTTCAGGTCTTTTAATTTATAGGGCGCATAGCTGATGGGGTAATCCAGAATATTCCACTCAGCTTTTTTGTAGTCGTCCCAACTAAAGGGGATTCTCAGATAGGCCTGTTGATAGTCACAGAGTAATTTAACAATGGCTTGTTCTTCATTTGGGTCGACAATTCGATTGAGGATAAATATCTTCTCGCAGCCTTCCAGCAACGGTTCATGTTGCAAAATGAATTCAAGATTCTTGCGGGATTGCCCTGCACTGTGCCGGGGGACCAGGTCATTGCCGATTATTCTGTAGAGAATAAAAGTCTGGGTTTTATCTATTGAAGTATTATAGGTCTCAACCGGTCTGGTTTTGGGGTAGGAGGGGCGATTGTTAGGAAAGTAAAAAGTAGGAAAGTGCCGGTGCCTGAGAATAATGATTTTGGCTATACGCTTGGCATATTTCAGAGTTTTTCTTTTCAGTTTACTAATGAAAAATATCCACCGAGCTCGCCACCTTAACCAAAAGCTGTTCTCGTAGAGTGCTATTGTTTCTTTTTCATGAGCAGAATGTTTGATAGGCATTGGCATCTATGTTCTTATTATTCGGCTTTGGTTTCTTAAGCAATTACTTGTTGTCTACCGATAAATTGATTGTGGTCGAACTTGCTTCTTACGGCCTACAAATAATTATAGCTGGATTCATTTTAGGGCTTGGCACGAGATTTTTGGATGAAAAATACGCCATATGGGATATTTATTACTCTTGGCCAAGTAAAAATAGAGGTACCTCTGGAAGACAAAAAATTTTGCGCCAAACTGCCTGGTTTTTTCGTGGTTATTATGAATGCCTGCAACTTGATCAAAGCTTAGGGGTTATAGGTTTCACCTGGATATGGAGCCCTGACAGTTGTGGTAAATGCTGGTACAGGTGATCTATGTGGGGTGTATGGAAATACGTGCGTGAGCTACTTGCTCAGAGGGGAGCTTGAATATTTCTGTGTGGATTTCGATATTGCCCTATCTTTACTTGAAAAAATCTACTTTGTTTTGTCTGTAGTTCGACCTCTTATTTTTTTAGTTATAGGGATAATGGGTGTTTTAAATGGATTTACTGTCTCTAGAGTTATTATTAGCATGCCATTAATTGATCAGTTATTAACGTTTTGATATCCACTTTCTACTCTTGCCGGAATATATTGTCCCATGCTCGTCGGTAAATCTCTCGTAGATCTCCATATCGTATTGACAAACCTTCTCAATCTTTTTGACTGTTTTTGAGTCTGATTTGATTTCCAAGGAAAGTTTACTGTTGGGATTTTTATTGATTTTGGGGATGTCTAGCTTGATATCAAAATCTTTTGCGATTTGAGTGGTTAGTATATCCAGGTGGCCAGTGGTCCCAACAATAGAGAACTGGTGTAAGTTTTGTAAGGCTTGTTCTATATGTTCTGATGCGCAGGAGCCGTTGAAATTGGAAAAATATCGAATAAATGCTTGCCCCGCCATATTTCCAACTTCAGATTCGATATATTTATTCAGGGGGAGGGCGTTTCTATCCCACTGACTTTTCTTGTAGGTATTGTAGGTGTACAAGGATATCCACCTATCGACAGGATTTCTTAATACCGTCAAAAAATTCCATTCATCAGAAAAGTTCTTTACAACTTGTGGGCGGCAGAATGAGTGACCATGACCGTAATAATTAGACTTTATAGATAGATTGTGGACCATTACGGTCTCTCGTACTGACATCATTGGTATTTCTAAAATATCTGCTGTTCTTTTACTCACCGCCCGTTTGATACTGAAACTGCCTAATTTATTTGGTTCATAGTATTGAGAGCTAATGGCGGAGTGTAAGGAAGAGCCTGCACATTTTGGGATATGGCAAAAAAATATTTTAGGTGGGGAGGTGATTTTTACTGGAAAATTTTTCAATGTGGGACGGCTTAACTTTATCAATAATTTTTTCATTTAAAGAAATTCTATTGGGTTCACAATGATTTTATAATTTGGTTGAATATCGGATTTAATTTGGTGGAAGTGATAGCTTCTGTTTATTTTTAAGGTTGATTGATATCCATATTTTGTTGAAGATCATTTTAATTGTTTAAGCTTACTGTTTTTGCAATTTTTGCTTCCAGTAAGTCTTTTACAGATGCGAATTTTTCAATTTAGATGATGGTTTTGGGTAGGGCAATATATAACTTCACAAAGTGGCGTTTTTTTTGTTATTTATTCTTTTATTTAAAGAGCAATTCAATGGATCTCGGTCGTAGGAGTGTACTTACAGTTCTCAGAAGAGTTCTTGAAGGCTTCAATAGTGATTCGCCAGCAGTTGTAGCGGTATGACTTTAAGGCTTTCTGTGGGATTTGAGTGATGTGAAATATTTATGCCGATAAATTGGGTTCTGCTTGGCTGGAGGGCACTAATTGGATGAATTTTCAATACGCAAAAAAAGCCCCGCTAAATAGCGGGGCTTTTAGTCTGGATCAGGCTGTCACTTAGACATTCACTTCCTGGATCTCAGTCGCGGCGATGCGCTTGCCTTCTTCGGCAGACTTCTGGAAGTCTTCAATCTGATCAAAGTTCAGGTAGCGGTAGATCTCGCTGGACATGGAGTCCAGGTTCTGTGCGTATTCCTGGTACTCAGCCGGAGTCGGCAGTTTACCTAGGATGGCGCCTACAGAAGCCAGCTCAGCGGAGGTCAGGTACACGTTGGCACCATCGCCCAGACGGTTGGGGAAGTTACGGGTAGAGGTAGACAGTACGGTGCTGTTCGGAGCCACACGCGCCTGGTTACCCATGCACAGGGAACATCCGGGCATCTCGGTGCGGGCACCGGCAGAACCGTAGATGTTGTAGTAACCCTCTTCCATCAACTGGTGCTCGTCCATCTTGGTGGGCGGAGAGATCCACATGCGTGTGGAGATGCCACCTTTGTGTTCTTGCAGCAATTTACCGGCAGCGCGGAAGTGACCGATGTTGGTCATACAGGAGCCGATAAAGACTTCGTCTACCTTGTCGCCAGCAACGTCGGATAGCAGGCGTGCGTCGTCCGGGTCGTTAGGAGCACATACGATCGGCTCTTTGATCTCGGCCAGATCGATCTCGATCACTTCCAGGTACTCGGCGTCGGCGTCCGCTTCCATCAGTTTCGGGTTGGCCAGCCACTCTTCCATGGCGCGCGCACGGCGCTCCAGGGTGCGCTTGGAGCCGTAACCTTCAGCGATCATCCAGCGCAACAGAGTTACGTTGGAGCGCAGGTACTCAGACATGGTGTCTTCGGACAGCTTGATGGTACAGCCAGCAGCGGAGCGCTCGGCGGAGGCGTCGGACAGCTCGAATGCCTGCTCTACAGTCAGGTCTTCCAGGCCTTCGATCTCGAGGATGCGGCCGGAGAAGATGTTCTTCTTGCCTTTCTTCTCAACGGTCAGCAGGCCCTGCTTGATGGCGTAGAGAGGAATGGCGTGAACCAGGTCGCGCAGGGTGATGCCGGGCTGCATTTTGCCCTTGAAGCGCACCAGTACGGACTCAGGCATATCCAGCGGCATAACACCGGTAGCGGCGGCGAAAGCTACCAGACCGGAACCTGCCGGGAAGGAGATACCCATGGGGAAGCGGGTGTGGGAGTCACCACCGGTACCTACGGTGTCCGGCAGCAGCATGCGGTTCAGCCAGCTGTGGATGATGCCGTCAGCCGGACGCAGGGAAACACCGCCGCGATTCATGATGAAGTCCGGCAGGGTGTGCTGGGTGTCGATATCGACAGGCTTGGGGTAGGCAGCAGTGTGACAGAAGGACTGCATTACCAGGTCGGCGGAGAAGCCGAGGCAGGCCAGGTCTTTCAGTTCGTCACGGGTCATGGGGCCAGTGGTGTCCTGGGAGCCCACGGTGGTCATTTTCGGTTCGCAGTAGGTGCCCGGACGGATACCTTCAACGCCACAGGCTTTACCAACCATCTTCTGCGCCAGGGTGTAACCCTTACCAGTGTCGGCGGGCTGCTCAGGCTTGCGGAACAGCTCGGAAGGCGCCAGGCCCAGGGCTTCACGGGCTTTGCCGGTCAGGCCGCGACCGATGATCAGGTTGATACGACCGCCAGCCTGAACTTCGTCCAGCAGTACGTCAGACTTCAGTTGGAATTCAGACAGGACTTTGCCGTCTTCGGCCAGGATCTTGCCGTCGTAAGGGCGGATCTCGATAACGTCGCCCATGCCCAGTTCGTCAACGGGGGCTTCGAATACCAGCGCGCCGGCATCTTCCATGGTGTTGTAGAAGATCGGGGCAACTTTACCGCCGATACAAATACCGCCGCCCTTCTTGTTAGGTACGCCAGGCATTTCTTCACCGAAGTACCACAGCACGGAGTTGGTGGCGGACTTACGGGAAGAACCGGTACCTACTACGTCGCCAACGAAAGCAACGGGCAGGCCCTTGGCTTTAACTTCTTCGATCTGCTTCAGCGGACCGGTAACGCCTGCTTCTTCTGGCTCCAGGCCGTCGCGCTTCATTTTGTACATGGCCAGCGCGTGCAGGGGGATGTCCGGACGGGACCAGGCATCCGGTGCCGGAGACAGGTCGTCGGTGTTGGTTTCGCCAGTTACCTTGAATACAGCAACTTTGATGCTCTCGGGCACTTTATTGCGCTTGGTGAACCACTCGGCGTCAGCCCAGGATTGCATTACCGCTTTGGCGAATTCGTTGCCGGATTTGGCTTTCTCTTCCACATCGTGGAAGGCGTCAAACATCAGCAGAGTGCCTTTTAGCTGCTCGGCAGCCAGTTCGGCCAGATCTTTGTCGTCCAGCAGCTCGACCAGGGTGGAGATGTTGTAGCCGCCCAGCATTTGGCCCAGCAGCTCTACAGCGTGTTTGCGATCGATCAGCGGGGATTCTGCTTCACCTTTAATGATGGCGGACAGGAAGCCAGCTTTAACATAAGCGGCTTCGTCAACGCCCGGTGGAACGCGTTGGGTGAGCAGGTCAACCAGTTCCTGTTCTTCGCTTTTTGGCGGATTTTTCAGCAATTCAACCAGGCCGGCGACTTGCTCGGCGTCCAATGGCTTTGGCGGAATGCCTTGTTCGGCGCGTTCGGCGACGTGTTTGCGATAGGCTTCAAGCACTGATAAGTCCCTCTTGGTGTGTGGGGTGGCACCTACAGCGGGTGGAATTCCCGGTCTATTAACTGTCAGCCGGGATTTTTTTTTCGAGGCCGCTGATGGCGGGGGGCGAATACTACAGGAAAGCCCTACTGCTGTTAAGTTTATCGAAAAATCAATAATTTAAGTGAATTATGACTATTTGCCAGGTGAATTATAGTGGTTTGGAAGCTGGTACTTCCCCCCTTTTCTTGGCGGCGGAAACAAAATAGGCTACGCGCAATTTGAAGGCCGCGCGGGCGGCATAAATAGGTTGGTCGGATAGTTAATGTATAAGAAGGTTCGCACGCCCTGTATCGGTGTTTGTTCCACGGGAATTGGCGATGATGTTTGTCGTGGTTGCAAGCGCTTTGCACACGAGGTGATTGATTGGAATGCCTACAGTGAAGAACAGCGCCGGGTAATTGCTGAGCGCCGCGAAGGGTATTTGGTGAACGCAGTGCGCAGCCAATTGGAGATCGTGGATCGCGAGATGCTATTGGAGCAGCTCCATCACCAGCGGGTCCGTTTTGATGAAAGTCAAAATCCCTACTGTTGGGTGTTTGAACTGTTGCGGGCAGGTGCCAGCCAAATAGCCGACTTGAAAGCGTTTGGATTGCAGGCCACTGCGCAGGCGCGCGGCGTCTCACTGGTGGAAATTCGCCGCCTTATTGATGAAGATTTTTACGCACTGTCTGTCGCCTATTACCAGCGCTATGTGGCGCCTGGTATTACATAAGACGGTTCAAAAATTGATGGCAGCCCCATTTGGGGGCTTGGATTCAGCGCTGTTGGCGCAAAAATACTCTGAGCGCTGGTAGAAAGGGTTCGCTGGCAATTGCCAGATCCCGTCGCTGGCGCCGCCGGCTCAAGCTCGGCTGGTGGTCGACTCGGGTGAATTCGGGCAGCTGCCCGGCCTCATTGGCCTCCACCAGAATCGGCATGGAGGAATAGCCAACCTGGTGATACTCCTCTTCCTCTCTTAACTTGTGCCCATAGAAGATTTCCGCTACCTGGAGATTGGGGCGACTCTGCACTTGCACCTGGCGTAAATCCTCCTGCTGGCTTTTATGTAGCCCGGCGAGTAGCTGGCGCTGGTATTGGATACCGGGATCGGACCCCTGAGGGTCGAGCTGCACCAACTTCTTTTCACACCATTTCACCGTGACCTTGCGAATGGATTTACGCGCCTTGATCCATGAAAGAGTGATGGCATCGGGCCGCTTCGGGCACATCAACACCAGGCGGTAGCATTGGCGTAGATGTGCGCGGGGGTACCCAGCATCCGCAAGGATTTCCCGCACAGTGCGATCCTGTTCGGCCACTGGCCGCTCTGCGAGGGCGCTACGGAGTTCGGCAATAGCCTTGGCAAAGATCTCTTTGTGGTTATTGAGTTGTTGGGCAAGCTCAAGGGTTTTGGCCGGCACTGCCAATAAACCCGGTACCTGTAAAGTAGCGCGGGCATCTCCTCCGGCGCTAATGGGCTCCAGATAGTCGAGTTGTGAGTAGAGATCGCCTGATAGCGAATAGGGGCGTTCAAAGCTCTGATTGAGACTGAGTGCGGCATCCTGTGCGAAAGGGGGCTGAAGTAGATAGTGCTGCCAGGGTTTCTCGGCATTTTGCAGCAACTCCAGGGATTCTCTCAGGGCCTGGGCGGCGCCATGGACGTTTTCCAATAGCGGTGGTATAGCTTTTGCCTGAGTTCTGTAGTCATTCATCAGATATGCCGGATAAAAAGCAATCTTTATATTAATGCACTTAATAAATCGTTATCAAGGTGAGTGTATTTGTCACTAGGGACCTTCCTGGATAATTGCTGCAAGGGTTAGTCAGTCGGGGAGTAGAGTCCGTTGGCGGTTTAAAAGCGGGCCTTTGTGACTTAGGGCCGCTATAATCCCGCGCCAAGTTATTTTGCTCCGGTTAAGTTTGTTCGTCCTATGAATGCTCAAGTCCCAGATCTGTCCGCTATCAATGAATTCCTGTTGTGTCCCACGCCTGATGCCTGGGTGGAGGCGGCATTGAAGGAGCCGGAAATGATGCTGATCGATCATGCCAACTGCGAGAAAAAAGCGGCGGGTACTGCCCTGAACCTGATGTTTCGCTACCTGAATGACTTTGAGCTTCTGAACAAAATGTCGCGTCTGGCCCGTGAAGAGCTGCGCCACTTTGAGCAGGTGCTGGCGATTATGGAGAAACGGGGTATCGCCTATCCCCACGTCAGTGCTTCCCGCTACGCCGCCGGCCTTCGCGCCGAAGTGCGTAGCGCAGAGCCGGGACGTTTGATTGATACGTTGATTTGTGGCGCTATTATCGAGGCGCGCTCCTGCGAGCGCTTTGCGCGGATTGCGCCTCAATTAGATGATGAGTTGCAGAAATTTTATCTCTCCCTGCTTAAATCTGAGGCGCGTCACTTCCGCGATTACCTGCACCTTGCCCAGAAGGCTTCTGATGAAGATATTCAACCCAGAGTTCAAGCGCTGCTGGAGAAAGAAAAGGAATTAGTGCAAGGCAGTGATGGGCAGTTCCGCTTTCACAGTGGTGTGCCGGAGAGTACCGGGCAGTAATTCCCGCCTGGCCTGCTAAGGTGGCTCAGATTTTCAGGAAGCTTTTGAATGGGTGTTTATTGGCTGCAGGCTTCCTGATCCTATGAAGCCCCTTTTATAGGGGGAAACTCCAGAATACTAGCTGTCAAAGCTCACTAAGCTGAGTTATACCGGTAGTAGCTCTAATCGTTAGCTAAGGTGTTATCGTGGGAGTGCTTGGTGATCCTGTTACGTTTACCCCGTTCTACGTTTGTGCTTTAAAAATCAGTATGGATCTCTTTAATATCTCGCTGGTACAAGCCGATATTGCTTGATCGAACACTATAGGTAAGTGGAGTGAGTAGTAATTATTTAAGACTAAAGGGTATTCTTAAGCTGTACCATCATTAGAATGCTGGAAAATAAAATTTGTACTCCAGGGATATCATATAAAAGCCCTATTAGCCCCAGCTTTAATAAAAGCTTTTTTTGCTCTGCCCAGTGGATTTCTACTGACCATCCTTCCCTTAAAACGACAAAGCAAAGTTGGTATGGCATCAATGCGTTGAAATAGAGTTTTTAAATGCCATCCTTTGAAAATTCAAGAGCCGCTTCTTAATCAGCCTGTTGTTTTCAATCAGTTATTATAGGAGCAGAGAGCATACGTTATGCTTGAAGTGTGCAGTGAATATCCCCTTAATAGTCCGTAATCTACATCTATGCCCAGAGAGCAATAATGCTTAAGCAAGTGCTGTAACTCTTTCGTTTCGGTTTGATTACTTCGAGCTCTCTAAAAGAAGTAGGTAGCGAGTTATTGAGATTCCCAAAAACTACTCGAACCTGTCCGGGCTAGTGTCAAGAAAAGATCTGGCTGGCCTTTGGCTAAAATTTTTACTGATAACCAGATAGAAAGATCTATTTAACTAAGCAAGGAGTAAGTTGGAAGGGAAGAATAGGAGCAGAACCCAGCTTTTTAAAATAAAGATACTTGGGGTTTTAAGGGGGGGGATATTCACGGGATATGATGACACTGATTAATGAAAAATCCACTCATCTCCAACTGCTTGAGGTGTTCAGCGAGTTCAGCGGGTTCAGCGGGTTCAGGGAGGGGCTATGCCTTAGGCGATGGTCTTCCACTCTCTTTTTTCTTTAAATTGTTCAGAAGTACCAATTTCGCGCAGAATCGAAACCCGGGTATGTTAATACTGCTTTATGGGCTAGTTACCGTTTTTGTACAAACTTAGGTGGATGCCAAATAGGAAGTTTCTTTGTGTTTTAGGAGGCTGGTGATTAACTGTGGGGGGGCGGCATCGCGGCCGATGGAGTTACACCAAGTTTATCTGGTCGGGGAAATAAGATGAATGTGTCAATCTCTCAGTTTTCCTAGGTAACAGCCGGCTGAGGCGGCTGGCTTGATCGAGGCGATTATTTAATGAAGCTCACACTGAAAGTGACCCAGTATAAAAATTCCCATCGGGGCCCGGTTTTTCTCCCCTCCCTCCAAAAAAAGTAAGTAATGGAGAAACTATCGTTCAGTTCCTATAAATATATAGGTTCTGAGAGAAACACAAAGGCAAGGCTGTTTTGTTCTTTACTGGAAAATCTTGCGTAAGGCCTTATAAAACAAGGCACTATCACGGTGAGTCTGATCACTCAGACTGCCTGGCATTTTGGTTTGTAGCTAAGATAAAGGACTTTGGGACGCTCTATAGTAGATATGACCCTGATTTACATTTACCCTTGGATAGATGGGCGTATCAATAAGGTCTTTAAGACTCCTCTTAGGGGTTGAGGCTACCTGACTTTCATCAAGAAGGGCTGCAAAAAGATGGCAAATTACTAACTTTACCCTGTCGGAATAGGTTAATATTTTGCCGTTTGAACGCCAACATGGATAGCTGACCCTGCATCAATATTGATGCACAAGGCGATATTTTATGCGATCAATGATGTCGGCTGGAATAAGCTTTTTCAAAGCTGTAAAGATTTTATTGACTCTTGAGGGTGTTAAAAAATATTTACAAGCAATGAAATGTAAGGAGCGATTTCAAAAGGAAATTGGAGAGATGATTACTTGGTTATATGGTGTCATACATATGACAACAGATCCAGAATCTGGCGCAAAGCTTTCACTTCCTTGATGGCCTTGACTTTACACTAGGTGTAGATGCTGTCATTTGGGACTGGTGTTTTATGAAATATCTGGTTGTGGATAATTGGTGGTTGGATTTTTTAAAATCGATTCCACCATATGGACAAGTGGTGATCTCCTGTTTTTAGTGACGGCAGAGAAGTACTTAGCGCTTATCCCGGTGATAACACTGAACCTTTTGATGCTTTTTAAGATTCCAGGGAGATTGAATATGATTCAGAGGGCAGTCGACTACTGCAAGTTCAAGCTGGCTGGCCACATTGTCCCGTCAGATAGATGTGCCTAGGCTGATCTCGTTGGCGTTATTTCATTCTTGGAAGCTAATAAGGTTTCATATGAGCTTTCAATTTTAATCTAATAGGTTTGAAGACCGCTCAAATATCCATTAATGTGGATGTCCCATAAATAGTGTGATTGTTGGAAGATGGGAAACTGGAACAATTATGAGGAATATCAATGAAGATTATATATAGATTGTTTTTTATTGCCGCAACTGTCAGTGTATGTGTTGCTGGCTCAATGCATGAGGATGTGATTCATAATCCGGTATTAGCAGAAGGAAAAACCCTTTCAAAAGAAATATTAACGGCTGAAGCTGGTATATCTGGTACCATGGTGGATAATGTTGGTTATATTATTGGGGCAATAATTAGAGCTCTACTGGGAGAGGAGTAATATTTTAGCCCAGCGGACTTATGGTAAAATGGTGGGGCAGTGTTCCGCTGGGTTAATCTTCTCTGGTTGAATCGAAAACCAGGAAACTATGGAAATCTGGATCATTTAAGCGGAATCTTAATGAAGATTATATATGGATTATTTCTTGTTGCCGTAACTGCCAGCGTATCTGGTCTTTCATAGGCCAGTGAAACTTTGCTGAAGCACAGTGGTAAATGTTGTTATCGTACAAATAAAAGTCGTTTCCATATATTGTAATTATCGCATACTCAACTTATAAGTATGCAGACAGTGGATCAGTAGAAAATTTTCCAGTGTTTTGAGGGTGCTTAGAAAAGACCCTCACAGCTAAGATGTAGTCGTTCAGACTTGATTAGTCAGTTTCTTGGGGCTTCAAAAATCTGTATCACCCAAACAACGCTATAAAATAATCAATTTATCTGGGTGATAGCTGCGGCAGTGTCAGGTTCCCATCTTAAACCGGATGTATTCGGTATTCTGAGACTTTTAAGTGTGGTGGCGGATAATGTCTCTATTTGTGCTTATGGTGTTCTTTAAGTGAGTATCGAGGGATTGCTCTCAAAGTGGCGTCATTTTGATGCTCAAAATTTGCTCAGTCTGATGATCCTGGGTTACTGCCTCTTACTCTGAATCAAGCTTATTTAGCAACCTTATAAACTCTTCAAGCTCTTTACTGCTGGTGGAGTCCACAGAAAATTTATTGTGGAAAAATATGGTGAGTTTCACTTTGGGGGAATTGATAAAAACCGTATAGCCGTCAAAGTCGGTGCTGACCGCCAAACCCTGATAATGCCATTCATTACCCTCCTTACGCCCCTCCTTTGTCGCTCTATCAAATACCCGCAGCGCTTGTTTGACATCAATTTTGTGTTCGGCATCCATTGCTGCTTGCTCCTGCCGCTAAGCTTGTTGTTTTGGGACGAAACTGTCTTTGACTTGGAAGCTTAGACGACATGGACACTGACATCCATAACTACCCTCCGGTAGATACGCGGCTGTTTGACTGGCTGGCTTACCTTGGTTTGATTCCATTTGTCGCTGGAATCTTTATGCAGTGGTTGGGATTTTCTATTTGGGGAGTGAGCCCGCGCCTGCTGTTCACGGCTTATAGCGCTGTGATTCTCAGTTTTCTTTGTGGCGTCTGGTGGGGTGCTGCACTTAATCGGGTAGGGCATCCGCATCGGTTGATGTTGGCGCTGTTGAGTAATCTGGTGACATTGATTGGTTGGGTCGCGCTGCTGATGTTTCGCACTGCCTGGGCACTACCAGTGCTGTTACTCGCTTTCGGTTTTGTTTCCTGGGCGGAGTCTCGGCTAAACCCCAACCTGCCAGGACGGGACCAGTATTTTCGCACTCGCAGCATCGTGACTTATCTGGTGATGGCCTGCCATCTGCTGATGATTCTGCTGCTCCTTTGAAATGGCTGGCGCAAACTAGACTTTTAGCTAGAGAAGTTATTTAGAGGTAGCTGTTATGCAACCGGTTTCCTCCGCGGTACTCGATCAACTGTTCAACAATGCCAGAACCCATAGTCACTGGCAGGATAGACCTGTGTCGGAAGAAGTTTTGAAACAGCTCTACGACCTAGTCAGGTTCGGACCCACCAGTGCCAATTGTTGCCCCATGCGATTGGTGTTTGTTGTGAGCAAGGAGGCGAAGGAGAGGCTTAAACCGGCCTTGAATACGGGAAATATTGAAAAAACAATGCGGGCCCCAGTGACAGCGATTATTGCTTACGATATGCACTTTTATGAACTTCTGCCCAGGCTCTATCCTCAGGTGCCTGCGCGGGAATGGTTTGCTGATAGTCCGGAATATTCTGAAGTGACGGCATTTCGCAATGGCTCCCTGCAGGGAGGGTACTTTATTTTGGCGGCGCGGGCCCTGGGGCTTGATTGCGGTCCAATGTCGGGCTTCGATAATGCAATGGTCGATGAGGAGTTCTTCAGTGAAAAGTGTTCAGCTCCTGCATTTTTGCCAGAGCACTTCCCCGGTTGTCATATCAAGTCAAACTTCCTGTGCAATCTCGGTTATGGCGAAACTGAAAAATTACACCCGCGCAATCCCCGGTTGGATTTCGATGAAGTATGCAGAACTTTGTAAGTTGCCGCTCTCAATATAATTCGTATTCGCTTATCAAGGGTTGATAATAATTAATCGAGACCAGGTGTGCGTTAGTGGCTCTTAAACGATCTCAACGGTTAATTCACCTGAAAGAATATTTCTTGTCGGGAATGAAGATTTTCTTCAGTAGTTATTTGGCCGAGATATTAGTTGGGTCATGGTGGAGAGATCTGTTTGAGTTACAATATCGGAGGAAATAGTGATCTTTCGACCGGAGAAAATTATCAGTGGTGGCCAGACAGGGGCTGATATCGGTGGCTTGTTGGCAGGGCAGCGCCTGGGAATTGCCACTGGCGGTACAGCACCGCTGGGTTATTGGACTGAGATCGGGGATCGGCCGGAGTTTCTAAAAGGGTTTGGACTGATTGAAAATACGTCCCCGGACCTGGAAGAGCGTACCCGTGAGAATATCCGCAACGCCGATGCCACTGTTATTTTTACAACCAATCCCGGCAGTGATGGCACCCTGTTTACTATTGAATTCTGCCAGGTATCGGGAAAACCGCACTTGGTGGTCAGTCCGACCGACGCCGATCGAGTACAACTGGTGAGCGACTTTATCCTCAAGAACCGTCCGCAGACGCTTAATGTGGCGGGTAATCGTGAATCCAACTCCCAGGGGATTACTGAAATTACTGCCGAAACCATCGAGAGGGCGCTGACCCGTTGAGATTAGGGTTCAATGTGCTTCTCAATATGATGATCTGAGGGGTTGGGTGCGCGCAGTCGCAACTCCAGGTCCGGATACTGCCCTACGGAAAACCAGAAGAACAGGCACAGGGCAGCAATTGTGGCGAATAGAGTGAAGTAGTGAACCCAGGCTGGTTCTGGCCCACCGGGCAGAAAGTGTTTTTCTTCAACGCTGCGACGGCGATTTAAAATTAGTGCATAAAAAATGACTGTCGCAATCACAAAGATCAGGGACCAGCGGGTTTGTTGCCCATCAGATCCCACCAGGGCCACCAGGCAGTACACCGCTGCAATCAGTAAAATTACAGTAAACAGACCGTACTGCTGAGGCGGCATTTTGCCGTAGGCCAAAACCCGCAAAGCTATCGCTGAATAGATATAGGGCATCAGCGTCATAATCACAGCGACAGAGGCAATTTTGCCAAACTGCTGGCTGGCCGTTGGCGATATGGTGGTAAGTATTAATACAGACATCAGCACAGCCACCAGGGTCAATCCGCCGGTAGGCACGCCTTTGCTGTTGGTACGGGCAAATAGCGCTGCAAACAGGCCATCATCTGCCGCCGCCTTGGCAGACTGCCCCACCAGCAGTATCCAGCCGCCCAGCGAACCGATACAGCCGATAGCGGCACATAGGGCTACGACATTGGCCGCAGTATTTCCCAGTGCCAGGCGAGCAGCATCGGCAAAGGGAGCGGAGGAGCTGATTAAATCCTGGTTTGGCAGCATCCCCATAATGACCGATGAGCTGAGTACATAGGCAATAGAAGCCAGGATTACCCCCCCAACGGTCGCGACTGGGACGCTCTTGGTGGGGTCTTTTACCACTGCGGCGGATACTGAGGCAGTTTCCACCCCAATAAAGGCCCAGAGCGTGAAGGTCAGGCTTGCCATAATGGCACTGGAGTCGCTCTTGCCTGAGACATTCCAGCTGCTGACAAAGTTTTGCTCATCGAACCAGAACCAGCCAAAAATAGCGGTGCCGAGGATCGGAAGCAAAACCAGGCTTGTGGTGAGGGATTGGATGCGACCGACGGTGCGCGGGCCCAGTACATTGGCGTAAGTCAGTAGCCAGACCATAGCAATCTGGGCCATGGCAAAAGTCAGTGGGTCTTTTAACGGTGGAAAAAAATGGGTCAGATAGCCCAGGCCAGCAGTAATCAGCGCAACATTGCCGATTACATTGGCCAGCCAGTAAACCAGGTTGGTTTGGTAGCCGATGTAATCACCAAAAGCGCGGCGCGCGTAGGCATAGGGGCCGCCGGCTGCGGGATAGATAGCCGCGAGCTTGGCAAATACCAGGGCCAGGGAGATAGCGCCGACGATGGTTATCAGCCAGCCGATCAGAGAAATACTACCGACTGCGGCGAGATTGGCGGGGAGCATGAAAACCCCGGAGCCCATCATATTGCCCGCAACCATCAGGGTCGCGGGTACCAGGCCTATTTTATGCTCCTCTTTGATAGGTGAGCCTATGGCGAGTCTCCCCGCAGGGCGTAAATATGATAGTGGCCGTCCCGCACCTCTACTCCGTGGTTATCGTGGACAAAGCCGGGAAACTGTCGATCGAAGGACTCAAGGACTTTGAGGTAACTCAAAGCCGGGCTATTGGAATCTCCAAAATTCTCTCCGGGCATCAGCAGTGGAATTCCCGGGGGGTAGGGGACAACGCCGTTAGCGGCAGTGCGCCCCGCCAGGCGGTTTAAGGGCAGTCTTTCCACATCGCCGCGCACCAGGGTTTCATAGGCTTGGACCGGACTGCAGTCGGCCTTGGGCAGCGCCGAAAATCCTGCGGACATTTGCGCGGTAGTACGCAGTTTTTTCATGGTGGAAAACATGTCTCCGGCAAGGTCGCGTAAACCGATATCCCGGTATGCGGGATATTGCTGTAATAGATTTGGCAGGCACTGGCTCAGGGGGCGGTTCTTATCATAGTCCCGTTTAAAAGCCAGCAGTGCGTTGATAAGGGTGCCCCATTTGCCCTTGGTGATACCGATGGAAAACAGGAACAGGATGGTGAAGTCAGTAGTTTTCTCCACAATAATTCCGAGGTTGTCCAGGTATTTACTGACAATCCCCGCCGGTATCCCCTTTTCTGCAAGCAGACCATCGCGCTGCATACCGGGGGTGGTGATCGAGACTTTGATGGGGTCCAACATACAGTATCCGGGTTCAATATCCCCAAAACCGTGCCAGGAATCACCGGGGTTTAATAGCCAGCAGTCCGGTTGGTGACATAACAAGTCCGCCGGCGCACTGTGAAAGGCATAGTTGTGTCCGTTATCCGGGTCGGTGACATGGTCCGGTTGCCAGCCATCAAAAAACCACTCCTCCTTGTCGCGGTACTCCTGCCGCAGACGTGCCAAAACCTGACGGAAGGCCACTGCTTCGGCGATGGCTTCATCGGTTAGTGCAGTGCCCCCGGGGCCGTCCATCATGGCCGCGCTGACATCGTTGGATGCCATGATGGAATAGAGCGGCGAGGTTGATGCATGCATCATAAAAGCTTCATTAAAGCGCCCGTGTTCGATAGGTTTACGTCCGTCGCGAATGTGGATCATGGAGGCTTGGGAAAGGGCGGCCAGCAGTTTGTGGGTTGATTGTGTGGCAAATTTGCTTGGCCCCTCTCTCGCCTCAGCCTCCCCTTGGTCGTACATAGCGAAACGATCCCGGTAGATAGGGTTGAAGCGCGCATAGGAATACCAGGCCTCGTCAAAGTGCAATCGGTCGACAGACTCGCCGAGAAGCTCCTCAACCCTGCGCACGTTGTAGCAAAGGCCGTCATAGGTGGAGTTGGTAATAACCGCGTGAATGGCGCGGGAGTTTTTTGCCTGTTTCGCCAAAGGGTTCTGTCGGATGGCTTCAGTTATAGCTGTGGCGCTGAGCTGCTGTGGTGGCACCGGGCCGATAAGGCCATAGTGATTGCGCAGTGGTACCAGGTAAGTGGGTACCGCACCGGACATGGTGATGGCGTGCTCTACGGATTTATGGCAGTTGCGGTCACACAGAGCCAGCTGTCCACGGGTAACGGACGCCATCAGGATTACCCTGTTAGAAGTGGAGGAGCCGTTGGTGACATAGTAAGTCCTGTCCGCGCCAAATACCTTTGCCGCATAGCGCTCGCCCTCGGCAATGGGGCCCGCGTGGTCGAGTAGGGAGCCCAGCTCTGTCACCGATACCGACAAATCGGAACGCAGCATATTTTCCCCAAAAAAGTCGTAAAACGCGCGTCCCGCTGGAGATTTCAGAAAGGCGGTGCCGCCAGTATGGCCAGGTGTGTGCCACGAGTATTCATGTACTCGTGCAAAGTGGGTGAGGGCGCGAAACATCGGCGGAAGGACTGTGTGGCGGTATCGCTCAATGGCCCCCTGGATTCGTCCCCCGATAAAAGTGGGGGTGTCCTCCAGCATCCAGATAAAGTCATTGGCCAGCTCCAGTGCCCGGCGCGGCATGGTGCTGACGGTCTGCTGGTCGGCGAGCAGAAAAACGGGCATTTTGAGATTGCGGGCGCGCAGTTGTTCCAGCACATCCAGGGCGGGGCACGCCCCTTCACCGGGTAGAGCCCAGTTGATTAACAAGCACTGTATCGCTGGGTTGGTGCTGAGGATAACTCCGGCATCACTGCTGCTGGTGGTTGTCACCAGGTCGATATTGCGTTCGGACAATTCGTTGCGAAGCCGAGTGGCAGCACGCCCCGGAGCACTGTTGTCGTCGAACTCTGCGCTGGCCATCAGGGCCAGCATGCGGTTGTGGCGTTGCTGTCCGAGGTGGTGCATGGAGTTTTTTCCGCCTCAAGGTGCCAATCCGGCACACCCTTTAAGTAGGCTCAGCGCAGGAAATTATCTCGTAGCAAATCCACCACCTCATCGGCGCGGCCGTTGAGTATTGCCTTGAGTCCGAACAGTGCGGTGGAGGTGACTTGTTGCGCCGTAACTTCCGGTGGCATCACCAGTTCCACACGGTTTGTCGGCACGCTGAGTAATGCCGGTCCGTCCGTGGCGAGCCAGCGCTTCATGCTTTCCTCCAGCTGATCTGCACTCTCGATACTGGCACCGCTGATGCCGCAGGCCTCGGCGACACGGCCAAAGTCGGGGTTCTGTAAATCGGTATAGCTGTCGAGCAGCCCCTCGATACGCTGCTCCATCTCTACAAAGCCGAGCGAGTGATTGTTGAAAACCAGGACTTTTACCGGGATTTTCTCTTGTACCAGCGTAAGCAGGTCTCCCATTAACATGGTCATACCACCATCGCCGCACATAGCGATCACCTGGCGCTCTGGATAGGCTTTCGCCATACCCAGGGCCTGGGGGTAGGCGTTGGCCATGGTGCCGTGGGAAAGGCTGGTGAGAAATGAGCGTTTACCGTTGGCAGTCAGGTCGCGGAGCAACCAAACCATACAGGCGCCGCCGTCGGCGGTGAATACGGCATCGTCATCGGCCAGCTTATTGAGTGTCTGGGAGACAAATTGCGGGTGGATTAGACTCGGATCCTTCTCCTTGCCTCGGCTCTCCATCTCTTCTCGGTCCTTTTTGTATCGCTCGAGCAGGTCATTGAGAAAGCTGCTGTCGGTACGCGCTTTTAACCTGGGCAAAAGTGCCTCAATAGTGGGGCCTATATGTCCTACCAGGCCCATATCCACAGGGGTGCGCCTTCCAAGGTGTGGCGCTTCTGCATCAATTTGAACAATGGTGGCTTTTTCCGGGTAGAACTGGGTGTAGGCAAAGTCGGTGCCCAGGCACAGTAGCAAGTCGCAAGTCATCGTTGCCCGGTACCCGGCCGGATTGCCGAGAATCCCGGTCATGCCCACATGGCAGGGGTTGTCGTATTCGAGAAACTCTTTCGACTTGGTTGTATGAGCGATAGGAGCAGCCAGGTGTTGTCCCAGCTTTACTACTTCATCGTGGGCGTAGCGACAGCCGATACCACCGTAAATAGTAATGTTCTTTGCTGCGTTGATTTTCTTAGCTAGCGCGTCGAGCTCACTGTCAGACGGGCGCGCTATCCAGTTTGGGCGGTGTACAGACCAGGGCAGGCTGTCTTTACTTTTTTCCTTGAAGATGTCGCCACTGATTTGCACTACTGCCACCCCCCGGCGGTTGAGCGCGGTTTGTACGGCCAGAGAAATCATTCGGCGGGCTTGATCTGGATCTGTCAGTGTTTCACAGAACACCGAACATTGTTCGTAGAGCCTTTGTTGGTCTACTTCCTGGGGGAAGCCTAAACCCTGTTCCGCCCGATCGATGCGGGAGGCTATCAGTAGCACCGGGGCGCCATTGCGGTGGCTCTCAAAAATACCGTTGATAAAGTGCAGGCTGCCGGGCCCTGCGGTTCCTGCGCAGACGCTCAATTCACCGGTAAGGTAGGACTCACCCCCAGCTGCAAAAGCGCCCACTTCCTCGTGGCGTACATGTACCCACTCCAGATCAGAGGTGCGCACTGCAGAGGTGAAGTGATTGATGGTATCGCCGACAATGCCGTAACACCGCTTGGCACCGGCCTTAACCAGTGTATCGACGATAATTTCTGAAACAGTCTGCATAGCGGTCTCCAAAGATTGGGTGAGGCTAGCGATTAATGGAGCGGCGGATCGATGCGTACTTGCCTTCTTCGAGCTTGATCGCAGGTAGAAAACTGTCAGCCCGTGCGGCCAGCCACCAGTGCCAATAGGGGGTGTCTTCCGGTGCTTCGATTAATGAATTTTTGTCGAGGAAATGCCAGATGCGGTCTATTGGCCTGGATTCGGCGGCATTGATTCGGTGGATCAGGTGGTAGGGCTTCAGGTCCCGGGGATCGGTAAGCCCCGCGCCGGCCACGATATCCCCCAGTGCTTCGAGAGTTTTTGCCTGGAACGCAGCTGCTCTTTTGCTCTGTACATCTACCACCAGCCCGCGTTGTCTCCGTGGGTCCTGGGTGGTAACGCCAGTGGGACAGGTATCCGTGTGGCAGCGTTGGGATTGGATACAGCCTACGGAAAACATAAATGCCCGTGCGGCATTGCACCAGTCGGCTCCGATGGCTAGGCATTGGGCCAGGCCGGAGGCGGAGTAAACCTTACCGCTGGCAGCCAGTTTGACCTTGTCCTTCAGGCCCGCTCCCACCAGGGCATTACGCACGATAATCAGGCCCTCCAACAGTGGCATTCCCACATGATTGGAGAGTTCCAGTGGTGCTGCGCCAGTGCCACCTTCGGCACCGTCCACCACAATAAAATCCACCAGCTTTCCGGTCTCGTGCATGGCTTTCATAATGGCCATCACTTCGTAGATATGCCCTACGCAGAGTTTTATCCCAACCGGTTTACCGCCGGACAGATCTCGCATTTGCTCGGCGAATTCCAGCATTTCGATGGGGGTGGAGAACATAGAATGTGAGCGGGGGGAGACACAGTTCTGGCCGGGAGGTACCTTGCGGGTGGAAGCGATTTCCTGAGTGACCTTGGCACCGGGCAGTACCCCGCCGTGTCCGGGCTTGGCCCCTTGGCTCAATTTAATCTCCGTCATTTTTACCTGGTCATTACAGGCCTCACGGAACAGGTCGGGATTAAAGCTGCCGTCGTCGTTGCGGGCACCGAAATATCCGGTGCCTAACTCCCAGACCAGGTCGCCGCCGTGCTTGCGGTGATAGGGGCTGATGCCGCCCTCACCTGTATCGTGGTAAAAACCGCCAATTGAGGCTCCCTTATTCAAGGCTTCTATTGCGGCAGCGGACAGGGCGCCAAAGCTCATAGCAGAAATGTTTAGTAGGGCGGCAGAGTAGGGTTGCTTGCAACGGCCTGTGCCCACTTCTGTGCGGCAGGCAGTGTTGGCATTTTTCTCAGGCTTCACTGAGTGGGTGAGCCAGGTATACTCCTCGTTCTGAACATCCTTTTCGGTCCCGAACGGATGCATATCTGAAAAGCCTTCGGAGCGGGCGTAGACCAAGCGTCGGGCCTCAATGCTATAGGGGCGCCCCTCTTCATCACCCTCGACCATATAAGCGCGAAAATAGGGGCGTAGATTCAGGAATAACCAGCGAATACGCCCGGCAACCGGAAAATTCCGTGTAATGCTCCAGTGAGTTTGGAGCATATCGTAAATCCCCAGCAGGACCAGGAAGACGCTGATCAGCAGAGCAATCAACCACCAGGCGCTGTCCGTAAAAGTGAGCACCAGGAAGAAAGGTGTCAGGATGAGTGCGGTAACAGGGATAATTGCGCGCTTTATACCATTCCGACCGGAATAGGCGCACCAGGGGTTGGGCGTACTCATAAAATCAGGTTCAGCATCGTTACATAAAGTTCCGATACTGAACCTAGATCATTTGAGCGGGTTCTGCCTCGAAATGACTCAGTATTAGCTTGCTAGCTGACCATTAGGGCGGGCAGGGCGTTTTGCTCGCTCGGTAAAAACTCGATCGCGGTGACGATAGAGTAATCCTTCAGCTCAAGTAGTATTTCTTCCAGTTTCAGTAACTGCCAGCAGGCGAGGGCACCATTTTCCAAAATCTCATTGCGCAGGAATTTTCTCGCCAGTGCAACAGCGGGGGCTGCTGGAATCCAGGGGCCATCGCCATCCAGTCCCAGAATTTGCCACTGCATGCCAGACTTTTTACCCTCGGCATCTTCACCCAATGCGCGAACAATCATTCCGCCGTGAGAGCTGCCGCCGGGCCAGTGGGCGCTGAGTTTATGGGCGATACGTGCAACACGGGAACTGGTGGCTGGTAAGTTCAGGCGCGAGAGCTGGGCGCACAGCGACAGACCGGCCTGGAGTATCAGCGGTTCTGTGCCGGTGGAAAACAATGCAGTGTTTAAGTCGGGCAGGTACCTGGGACACAATTCCAGATCGGGCACTTCAAAATCGCATAGCCAGCGCTTTCCCACTGGGTGGGCCAGGGTAATTGAGCGCAGGTGGTTGCCGGCAAAGGACTCTCTCCAGCGGCCGTTGCGCAGCTGGGGAAAACTCTCCCCCAGGGATTCAAAACCTGAGCGCACAGTAGCGAGACCGCGTTCAACTTTGTGCGCTGGTGCGATTGCCGCTTCTACAGAGTGGATAACCGGCAACTCCTTTTGGATCTCCGCCAGGGCCGCCGAGCTGAGCCCGGGCAGGCTGCTGGCACCGGATACCAATGTAATACCAGCGGCTTTGGCAGCGGGGGAAAGGCGGTGGAAATCACACACAAAGCGGCGAGCATCTGAGATATCAATATAGGGCGTACGCGCTTCTATACAGGCCTTAGCCACACGGTAGTCGGTTTCCCTCTGGTAGGGGCCGGCACAGTGAATCAGTAGATCCAGATGCAGGGCTTTTAGTTGGGCGGCGAGGTTAATGGAGTCCCGTTCCAGTCTGAGCCCTTCGGCCAGGCCGCCGAGTGATTGGGCGCAGCGGTCTGCCAATTTCTTGTTGTGGCCGGCAATTATCAGCTGGATATCAGGCTCCGATTTCAGCATCTGCGCTATACGTGCGCCGAAATTGCCGTAGCCGCCGAGAATCAATACGCGTTTATTCAGGTTGTTGATCACCTGGATGGAACTCCTGTCCCTTGTGGTCTGTAGAGATCATGCATTGTGCCTGCAGATTAAATCAAGAAAATCTTGGGGGCCTCTGAATAATTTCGTAATGCTTCTGGCGCTCAGAGAGGCTCATTATCAAAGTGCGGCTTCACATGTACGTCTAGTCCTTTCAATAATCCGCAACGCTGATTTGGCTTTATCTCTGGGTCATGGCCGTTGTCATTCTGTTGTTTTGTATATGCTAAAAGTGACCCACTCGGGGATCTCGCCTGTTTTCACCGGGTTCCCTATTGGGTGGAGTATTTCAGGAGGCCGCCATGGCGAGTTGGAACTTATTAGTTCAAGTGCCTTTGTCCATCATTGAGTAGCGAATTTATGATCTGAATCACCGCAGGACTCTGGCAGACTTGATTGCGCGCGCCATGATTATTAAAGGACGCCTCGATATTTAGACGTTTTAAAAAATCCATCTCTGAGGTGGTAAATCTATATCCGATTTTTTTGTGTCGCTATCGAGGACAGCACACCATGCGCTCCTTTGTTGATATCTAATTCGACTCTATGGGTATTCGCCATCTGAGCGATGCGCATGTAGCGAGTTTTCTGCGCCAGTTTGGGAGTGCACTAAATGATCTGCTTGAGGATCAGTTGCTGAGCCTCAGCCTTCTTCGCACCGGAGAGGGTGAATTTATATTCCTAACCAAATGCCACCATATCATTAGTGATGGAATCAGTTTATCGCTCCTCTGGTCCGAAGTTCTGTCCCGATCCCCTAGTTTGTATGTGTCGGCTAATTGTTGTGATACTGCTACTTTGGAATAGGCTGGTTGTGTAATAAAAGAAGCCTATACGCCGCGTTTTTCTGATGAATTTACCCGCCATTATGAGCGCGAAGCGCTACACCTGTGTGCGCCCTTTGATAGGGGTTACAAGCCTGTCTTTCATGACCCGCTGAATAATTTTTGCAAGCTGGTACTGCGGCAATTGATTCAGTTCGACAAGCTTGTCTTCCTGGATGTGGACACACTGGTATCATTCAATATTGATCACCTGATGAACTATCCGGAATCTTGTGAGGCGCCCAATCTTTACGAAGAGTGGGATGGATTTCATCGTACGAATTCGGGATTATTTACTGCGGTGCCAAGTGAAGTGATCTACCAGAAAATACTCGAGTAGCTGGATTGGCTGGGTGTTTTCTGGCGGTGTACAGACCAGACCTTTTTCTCTCGTTGGAACGGCCTGCCTGATATCTATAACGCCCTGCTATACCTCCACCTGAATTTACCGCAACTGTGGCAGTGGGACAGTATTTATGTCATCCACTACCAATATGAAAAACCCTGGCAAAAGCAGCACTCAAAAGTTGAAAGTTTAAGCCCCTGATCGACTTGTAGTCGGCTGTTTACGAGGGGCGGGATATCGCTGTTGATCTGGATGAGCTATCCCGTGCCTAGAAAATATAATTGTTAGGAGGAAATGTGAGAGTAGGGACTACTGGCGCCAGCAATGATGGATTGTGCTTATTTACAGGGGAAAGGTTTTCAATTTGGGGGCGTGCAGCATTTGCGGGAGACGCTTGAGGAATTGGTAGAGGCTGTGCAGCAACAGCAGAGCCTCTACCAAAACGCCGGTTCCTAGCCGATCGGCCAGTGAATCAACTCCAGTGAGTCTTTGTCCGCTTTCAGGCACCAGGCATTCTTATCCCAGTCTCCCAGCACAATACGCTCCGCCTGTTCACCGTTGATCGTCAACGCGTGGCGGGCGGGCCGGTGGGTGTGGCCGTGGATCAGTCGAAGCACATTGTGCTCAAGCATCACCCGCTCCACTTCTTCCTGGGTTACATCCATGATGTCTTCGGCCTTGCGGCTGTTCATACTCTTGGATGCCATACGAATCTGCGCGGCAATAGAGCGGCGTTCCTGTAGGGACTTGGCCAATAGCTCTTGTTGCCACTTGGGGTCCCGGGCCTGGCGGCGGAACGCCATATACTCTTTGTCGAGGGTGCAAAGGCTGTCGCCGTGCATAAGCAGCACGCGCTCATTACCGAGGGACAACGCAGTCGGGTCCTGAAGTAAAGTGGCTCCCGCGCGCTGGGCGAAGTCGCTACCCAACAGGAAATCCCGATTGCCGTGCATCAGGTACAACTCTACGCCGGTACCGCTATAGCGGCTTAGCTCGCCAATCACTTCGCGGGCCAGCGGGGCATCGTCGTCGTCGCCAACCCACGCCTCAAAAAAGTCGCCGAGAATATATAGCGCCTCAGCACCGGCAGCTCGCCCGTGCAGGAAATCAAAAAACGCCCGGGTAATATCCGGGCGTTTTTCGTCGAGGTGCAAGTCAGAAATAAAATAAGTAGACAATGTCCCCGCCTTAGAGTCGGTACTGACCCGTGGAATTACTTATCGGCGTAGGCGTCAGAGATGCTGATACCGGTGATTTCGATAGTCTCCAGGGGTACGTCCTGGTGGAAGCCTTTGCTGCCGGTTTTAACGTCTTTGATTTTGTTGACCACGTCCATGCCGTCGACAACCTTACCAAATACGCAGTAACCCCAACCCTGAGAGTCTTCGCTGCGGAAGTTCAGGAAATCGTTGTCCTTAACATTGATAAAGAACTGGGAGCTGGCGGAATGCGGATCCATGGTGCGGGCCATGGCCAGGGTGCCAGTGTCGTTCTTCAAGCCATTGTTGGCTTCGTTTTCGATGGAGTCGCGGGTTTCCTTCTGCTGCATGTCCGGAGTCATGCCGCCACCTTGGATCATAAAGTTGTTGATCACCCGGTGGAAGACAGTGCCGGTATAGAAATCGTCACGGCAGTACTGCAAAAAGTTGGCAGCAGTCTTGGGTGCCTTTTCGAAATCCAATTCGATGGCTATATCTCCATGGGTTGTGTGAAGGGTGATCATAAAATGTCCTATGAGGGTTGATTTGGGGCGGCATGATACCTTGTAGTCTGTAGCTGTAAAATGCTGTGTCGGAATATCTGTGTCAATTGCACAAAAATCAAACGCTTGCAGTGAATTTCTATGAAAAGCGTTCCTTCAAATTCGATATTCTGTCTCTCAAGTAGGTTATAATTCGCCGTTTACGTTCGCACAGCTGTAAATTAAGAGAATCCTATGACATCCGAGAGCAAGCCAGCTCACTTTTTACAGAACCTTATCCGTGAAGATCTGACTGAGGGCCGGGTTACGCAGATCGCGACCCGCTTCCCGCCGGAGCCCAACGGCTACCTGCATATTGGCCACGCCAAGTCCATCTGTCTGAATTTTGGTCTGGCGCAGGAATTCGGTGGCACCTGTAATTTACGCTTTGACGACACCAACCCGGCCAAGGAAGAAGAAGAGTTTGTCGATGCGATTAAGCGCGATGTCTCCTGGCTCGGTTTTGAGTGGAATGGCGAGGCGAAGTACTCCTCGGATAATTTTGATCAATTGTACGAGTGGGCTCTGCACCTGATTAAAGATGGCAAGGCCTATGTCTGCGACCTGTCCGCAGAAGAAGCTCGTCACTATCGTGGCACGCTGAAAGAGCCGGGCAAGAACAGCCCCTTCCGGGATCGCTCTGTCGAGGAAAACCTGGCGCTGTTTGAAAAGATGCGCAACGGTGAAATGGAAGAGGGCCAGTGCAGCTTGCGCGCCAAGATCGATATGGCCGCACCGAATATCAACCTGCGTGATCCGATCATCTACCGCATCAAAAAGATGGCTCACCACCAGACTGGTGATAAGTGGTGCATTTACCCCAGCTATGATTTCGCTCACGGACAGTGTGATGCGATTGAGGGTATCAGCCACTCCATCTGTACCCTGGAGTTTGAAGATCACAAGCCGCTGTACGACTGGCTGATCGAGAACCTGCCGGTGCCTTCGCGTCCGCGTCAGTATGAATTTGCCCGTCTGCACCTCAACTACACCGTGGTGTCCAAGCGCAAGCTCAAGCAACTGGTAGACGAAGGCCATGTAGACGGCTGGGATGATCCCCGCATGCCGACCCTGTCCGGTATGCGCCGTCGCGGCTTTACCCCGGCTTCCATTCGCAACTTCTGCGAGATGATCGGTGTAACCCGCTCCGACTCAGTTGTCGATGTGGGCATGCTGGAATACAGCATTCGCGACGATCTGGATAAAAATGCACCGCGCGCCATGTGTGTGATGGAGCCTTTGAAGGTCACCCTGAAAAATTACCCGGAAGGCCAGGAAGAGATGCTGTCGGCACCCGGCCACCCGGTGCGCGATGATCTGCCGGCCCGTGAACTTCCTTTTGGCCGCACTCTCTATATTGAGAAAGAGGATTTTCGCGAAGAGGCCAACAAGAAGTACAAGCGTCTGGTGCTGGGCAAAAAAGTTCGCCTCCGCAACGCCTATGTGATCTTTGCTGAAGAAGTCGTGAAGAACGATGCCGGTGAAATTATTGAGGTGATCTGCTCAGTTGATCTGGACACCCTGGGCAAAGACCCGGCCGACGGCGTTAAACCGAAAGGCGTTATTCACTGGGTATCTGCGGACAACAATGTCGATTGCGAAGTGCGTCTGTACGATCGCCTGTTCAATGATGCGGCGCCGGATGCCGGCGGTAAGAACTTCCTCGACTGCGTAAACCCGGACAACCTGCAAATCCTAAAAGGCTGTAAGGCGGAAATCGGCCTGGCCAAAGCGGAGCCGGAGCAGGGCTACCAGTTCGAGCGCAACGGCTACTTCTGTCGCGACAGCAAGTACGGCAGCGCAGAAGCGCCGGTGTTTAACCGCACCATTGGTCTGCGCGACAGCTGGGCCAAAGAGCAAAACAAATAGCAAAGCGGAGAGCTGCCCGAGCGGCAGTTTTCGCGGCTGGGTCAATGACTGGCCCAGCCACACAGCAAAAAGAATTCGAGAGAAAAGATGTCTCTACAGGTCTACAACACGTTTTCCGGGAAGAAAGAACCCTTCGTACCACTGGTGGAAGATCAGGTGCGCATGTATGTGTGTGGCCCCACCGTGTACAACCGCGTGCATATTGGCAATGCCCGCCCTGTGGTGGTGTTTGACACCCTGTACCGGGTACTGAAAAGAAATTTCAGCGATGTGATTTACGCGCGCAATATCACCGATATTGACGACAAAATCATGAAGACCGCGCGGGATAACGGCGAGGAAATCGGCGTGCTGTCAGCGCGCTATGCCCAGGCTTACTACGAGGATATGGCCGCGCTCAATAACCTGGAGCCGGATATTGTCCCCTACGCCACTCAGCACTTGCCGGAAATGATCGCGATGATCGAAAGCCTGCTGGAGAAAGGCCACGCCTACGCCGCCGAAGGCCATGTGCTGTTCGCCGTGGAATCCATGCAGGAGTACGGTCAGCTGTCCAAGCGCTCCCTCGACGATATGCTCGCCGGTGCGCGGGTGGAAGTAGCGCCTTACAAAAAGTACGCCGGCGACTTCGTACTGTGGAAGCCGTCCGCCGATGACGAGCCCGGCTGGGACAGCCCCTGGGGCCGTGGGCGCCCGGGTTGGCACTTGGAGTGCTCGGCCATGATCAAGAAGCACCTGGGTGACACTATCGATATCCATGGCGGCGGTCGCGACCTGACCTTCCCCCACCACGAAAACGAGCGCGCCCAGAGCTGCTGCGCCAATGGTGTGGATTTTGTGCGCTACTGGATGCACAACGGCTACGTGAATATCAATGGCGAAAAAATGTCCAAGTCCCTGGGCAACTTCCGCATGGTCAAAGACCTGCTGAGCCAATACCCCGGTGAAGTGCTGCGTTTCGCACTGCTGTCTGCCCACTACCGTTCAGAACTGAATTTCAGTGCTGATTTGCTGGATCAGGCATGGCGCACCCTGGATACTCTCTACGGTGCCCTGCGTGAAACGGAAGCGGTTGAGGCTGAAGCGGCAGATCTTAACGACAGTGCCTTTATCAAGGCGTTGGAAGACGATCTGAATACGCCGATCGCCATCAGCGAGTTGCACCAGATTGCCCGCGACCTGAACAAAGCCGATGAGGCGGATAAAGCACGCCTGAAAGGTTTGCTGCTGGCCGCTGCAGATATGCTGGGCATTCTCCAGCAAGACCCGGAAGCCTGGTTCAAACAGGCCCGTGGTGGAGATGAAGGTATTTCTGCCGAAGAAGTTGAAGCACTGATCGAAGAGCGCGCACAGAGCAAGAAGAACCGTGACTTTGCCCGCGCCGATGAGATTCGCGAAGAGTTAAAATCCAAAGGTGTGGTGCTTGAGGATAGCCGCGAAGGGACCAAGTGGCGCCGCGAATAGCGCGGTCCCACCCCGAGATACGGATAGACTTGAGACACCGATAGATTTTTCCCGGCTTGGCACATTGCGGCCGCCGGGGAAGTGAAATTCGAATTTCATTTGTAGAAGCGAACCATGAAAAAAGTATTTGTCCTGACCAGCGCTGTGATCGCCCTTATCGCACTGACCGGCTGTGAGCCCAAACGGGGTTCCGATGCCTGGTGCGAAAAAATGGATGGCATTCCCAAAGGGCAGTGGACTTTTGACGATACCCGCGACTACACAAAATATTGTGTCTTCAACCAAAAGCCGGAAGAGGAATAAGCGGGCCTATAGTCGTTGTTCTTCGTCGATTCCTACCAGCACTTCTTCCGCCCGCTGACCGGTAAATACCGCGAACAGGTGGTTGAGTGCTTGCGTCTTTTGTATGAGCGTCTGTACACCGCCAAGGCCGACTACGGTGAGTCTTTGCTGCGCGAGCAGATCCTGGAAATTTTTGCCGAGGCCCTGACCCGCGCGCCCCAACTCGATAGTGAAGATGGTGTGCAGGACCCCGAGGGCCGCTTCCGCAACCTGCGCGATCAGGCCGTCTGGGTACTGAATAGCCTGGTGGAGTTCGGTTGGCTGGAGAAGCAGGTGGACAGCGCCACGCTCACCGCCACCTATCCGTTTAGCCGCCGGGGCCGCCTTTTCACTCAGCCGCTAGTGGAAGTGAACGGCACTCGCGTGCGCACCCGCCACCGCAATACCCGCAACACCTTAAATGCCCTGGAAGCCTTTGCCAGCCGAGGTGAAATCCACGACTTGATCGATGCTTGGGAATACTCCGAGCGTATCGTGGCGGATTTCACCGATATGATCGCCGAGCTGGAAGAGCGCAAGCGGGAAATGGTGCGGGAAGTGGAGGCCCAATTGCTGGTGCAGCAGGCCACCGATGAGTTTTTCTCCTTTATGGAGAGCCGTTTCCAGCCGGACCTGGCTATCCGTCTGTCTGCGGACAGCGTGGAGAAGCACCGCGATTCCATCAACCGGGTGATTGACTGCATTCGCCGCAAGGAGGATATGCAGAAAGCGGAGTGGGAGAAGCGCCTGCGCCAACTGCTGCCGGAGTTGGTGCAACCGGGCCACTCCCTGCTGTGGCTGATGCTCGATACCATCGAGGACCGCATGCGCCGCGCCTGCGAGGTGAAGTTGCCCGCTTTGCGCCGCGCGCTACAGGGCTTTACCAAGCGTGCCGATATTATTATTCGCCAGCTCAGTTACTTGCACAGCCAGGCCGAGGGCGAGTTTGCGGACCTGTGCCAGCGTCTCGGTGAGAGCCAGCAAAAAACACAAATTCTCGAGCGGCTGGGCGAACAGCTGGGCGGCTTCCAGCTGCGCCTGTTTGACCCCAAGCAAACCCAGCTGTGGCAGCGCAACCGCCGCCAGCCGGTGAATACCCGGGTCGAAGATGAAACCCCCATCGGTGAAGAAAACCGCCGCGAGATCGAGCTGCAACAACTGCTCGACCAGGCGTTTAACTTCAATAACAGTAACCTGCGCGATTATCTGAGCGATGCCCTCGGCACCGGCTGCCAGATCAACAGCCGCAACCTGCCATTGCGCGATGCGCGTGATCTGCTCGCTATGAGCCATGTGATCGAAGCGGCGGCGGTGAACCAGAGCGGCGCCGCCGACCTGCAGGTGAAATTTACCGGTGAAATCGCCAGCAATGACTATTTCACCGAATTTGACGAATATATCCTGGAGCTGAAAAACAGTGATTGAACAGGCTTTGGAAGAGGCCCTGGCGCAGTGTCGCCTGAACCGCAGCGAATTTTCCGAGCTGCTGGTGCGCCTGTTGGATTACGGCGTTATCTGCCGGGATGAAAGCGTAATTGAGACCACGCTTTATGATCGCTTCCAGCGCTGTGAGCAGCTAGTGCGCGAGTGGTTGGCCCCGCTGGGGTTGCGTTTGCAGCACGACAGCCGTTTCCAGTTTATCCGCGTGTATCCGCCCGGCGCCGAAGTGCCAGGTCTGCCGGATCAGGAAGAGCCGCACCATGGCGGCTTCCGCGCCCGCCTCAGCCAGCAGGAGGTGGCCGCGATTCTCGCCTTACGAGTGGAATACGATAAAGCGCTGCGGGAAGGGCAAGTGGATGAGAGCGGTTGTGCCGCGCTGTCGATGGAAGCCCTGGAACTGGGCATGCGCAACCTGCTGAAAATGTCCCTGCCGGATAAACACGCCGAGCGTAAAAACCTGCTGAAGAAATTGCGCCAGCTGCGCCTGGTGCAGTTCAGCAGCGAAGAAGTGGAGACCAGTGCGGAAGTCTGGTTGCGCGTACGCCCGACCATCGCCCACTTTGTCAGCGAGTCGGTATTGCACCAGCTGATCGACAGCGAAGCCCCGCCCGCAGTGGAGAGCGAGGCCACTCAAGCTGATGAAATTGATCAGGCTGAAGAGACGGAACAAGAGCAAGCGCTCGAACGCATCACTCCTGAAGTCGAAGATAACAGCCTGTTTGAGAGTGAAGCCGCTTCCTAGTTGAAAATAGAGGCCGCAGTAGCGGCTATAAAAAATCGAAAACATTCGACCGCCCGGGTTTGCGTAAATTGTGCCCGGTAGCCTCGGAGAGGGGTGTCGGCTTCCCGCCTGCAAAAAAGCCCCTGCTTTTGAAAAGACCGTTTTTTTGAAAAGACTATGTTCCTAAAAAAACTGATCCTGATTAACTGGGGCAATATCCCGCAGTTGGAATATGATTTCGGCCCGATCAACCTGTTTTCCGGTGGCAACGGTTCCGGTAAAACCACGGCGGCCGATGCTATCCAGACATTGATGACCGCCGCCCACGACACCCTGTTTACCTTTAACCCGGGGCAGGATGAAACCACCCAGCGCGGGCGCGGTGGCAAGCAGGTGCGGACGCTAGCTTCCTATGTACTGGGTTGTGACGACGGCAGTTACGCCCGTGTAGAGCCCACCGACTGTTACATCGCCGGTATTTTTCACCCCACCAGCGGTGAAGACGATGCTGAGCCCTTTACCGCAGTGATGGGGATTCGCGCGCACCTGGATAACAGCAGCAAACCCGCCCAGGCCCGCCAGAGTGATTTGCGCTTTTTCGTATTCCCCGGCGAACAGTTGGTGATGGGGGATTTTGTCCGGGATTACACCGACGGCAAACACCTGCTGCCGCTGGATAAATTCAACCAGGTCCTAAGCAAGCAGTTCGAAAAAGTAGAGCAGTACGACAAGAAAAAGGCCTACCTGCGCCGCCTTTACGGCGCCCTGCGCGGACGCCGCGATGCGGTCTCCGATCGCGAGGCCATGCACGCCGCGCGCACCTTTGCCAATTTTATGGCCTACAAGCCGGTAAAAAGCATCAACGATTTTGTCGCCCAGGAAGTGTTGGAAAAACGTGATCTGGGTGATGCCATCCGCTCCGTATCCGAGCTGATGAAAACCATTCACAGCATGGAGCAGGAAGCCCGCCAGATTGTGGAGCGGGTCAGTTCCCTGGAGGCCATCGCCCAGTCGGTAGAGCTCTACAGGGAGCAGTGGTTGCAGTTGCGGGTGCAGGAATATTTGTGCGCACGCCACCACCAGCAGCGGGTACAAAAGAGTTATCTGAGCGGCAAGAACGACCAGAAAAAACTGCGCAGCGATCTGGACAACAATGAGCGCGAAGTGCGCGTCGCCTCCGAGCGCGTCGAGCAGCTCAATGGCCAGCTGGTAGAGCTTCAAGCCCAGCGCCTGGGTATCGATGCGCTGCGCAATAAGGACGAACTGGAACAGCGTATTAACAATGCCCTGAGCCTTCTGTCCCAGCAGCACACTCCGATGTCTGCCGAAGAGGCCCGCTGGCGCGAGAACCGCGAGGCCGCCGAAGAATTATTAAACCTGCTCAACTCCACCTCCGCCGAGCTGGAAATTCCCGCCTTCTCCGATAAAGCACTGGTGCAGGCGATCAAGCAGGTAGCCCGCGAGGAAGACCTGCCGGATCTGCACAAGTTGTTGGGTAAGGACTGGATTGACCTGGCTGCATTGGAGCCACTGCGGGAGCGCGCTGCCAGCAGCGAAGCTCTACAGAACCGCCTCTTCGACCTGCTGGATAGCAGTGGCAAAGCCGGCGCCAGTGATGAGGTTTCCCCCAAAGAGCAGATTGCCCAGCAGGCCTCCCGCTGGGAGCAAAAAGTGCAGCAGCTGCAAAAGCAGCTGCGCACCCAGGAGAGCCGCATTCAGCATCTCCAGGCCAACCGCGTGCGCTACCCCCAATCGGTGGAAGCGGCCCTGGCCGCAATTCGCAAGCAGTGCCTTGAGGCGGAGCCCCGCGTCCTGTGTGATTATGTGGAAGTGCTGGATGAGCGCTGGCAGATGGCGATTGAAGGCTATCTGGGCGGCGCGCGCTTCTCGATTATTGTGGAGCCGGAACACGAGGCCCGCGCGATTCGTATCGTGCGCAGCCTGCCCGGTCGCAACAACCGCGCCCGCGTGATCCAGGGGGATAAAGCCCGTCGCGATGCGGAGCGCCTGGATACGCCGTCTGGCTCCATTATCGAACTGATGGAGTTCACCCATAAAACTGCCGAGCACTATCTGCGCGCCTCCTACGGTGCTGTGGTGCAGGTGGAGGATGAACACGAGCTGCGCGGCACCCGCCGGGGCCTGACTGCCGACGGTATGGCCAGTGGCAACTACAGCATGTGGCGCTGCGATATGGACGATGCCGAGCTGGTCTTCGGCCAGGGCGCCCGCGCCCGCGCACTGGCGGCGCAGCAGCGCGCTATGGAGCAGTTTCTGGAAGAGGCTGCCCACGTCAACGAGCGCCACCAGCTCTACCGCCGAGTCACCAACGCGGTGCGCGGACTGGCGAATATCAAGCTGTTGTCCATTGTGGATTCCGCACTGGCGGCCCAGCGGGAATGGCGCAGCGCTGAGCGGGCCCTGGAAAACCTGGACCTGAAGGACTTCGAGCAGTTCGAGCAGCAGGTTGATGAACTTAAGGCCCAGCTTAAAGACCAGCAGAAGCAGCTGTCGGACCTCCAGCGCAAGCATGGCTCTCTGGAGACCAAGCTAAGAAGCAACGAAAAACTCTTATACGCCCTGTCTGGCGAGCTGGAGTCCCTGGACGATGCCGCCAGTGACAGCGAGGAAATGGTAAGGCGTATTACCGCCATCGATCCCACTTTCGATGCCGAGCAAGTACTAGTTACTGCCGACGAGCAGGTAGAGCGCGCCGCCGACAACTTTGACTTCTCAGCGGATATCGAAAGTTGGCAGGGACAGCTGGAGAAATACAGTCGCCAGTTGGATCGCGCGGTGATGGAGTACAACGCCACCTGTGCCAGCGTCGATACCCTGGTGTTTGAGCCAGACTTGAGTGGCGGCCATAAAGATGGTCTGTTCAAGTTGATCAGCGGTCTCGGCGATCAGGTAGAGACCCTGCGCAACCGCCTGAAGAACAACCTGCTGGTGGAGCGCCACGATCAATTGCTGGGATTGAAAAAATCCTTTAACACCACTTTTGTAACCCACTTGTGCCACGCTATTTACCAGTCCATTAACGATGGTAAGCGCGTGTTGGATGATCTGAACAAAGAGCTGGAACACCACCGCTTTGGCGCCGACCGCGAGCGCTTCCGTTTCGACTACCAGTGGGTGGCGGAATTTAAGGAGTACTGGAGCTTCTTTAAGGCGGTAATTGAACTGCCGAACCTGGGCGAAGAGCAGAGCTTGTTCGACACGGACTTGGCCCCCAAGCACCGCAAGGTGCGGGATCGCCTGTTAAGTATGCTGCTGAGTGAGGACGAGCAGGTAGCGCGGCGCGAGCTGGATCGCATCAGCGATTATCGCAACTACCGCAGCTATGAAATCTACAAAGAACCGGAAGGCAAGGAGCCGATTGCGCTCAGCCAGTACGGCACCGGTTCCGGCGGCCAGCTGGAAACTCCGGCTTATATTATCCGCTCCGCAGCGGTCACTTCGGCTTTCCGCTTTGGTGAAAGCGGCAGCCATTTGCAGATGGTGCTGGTGGATGAGGCCTTCTCCAAAATGGATGAGTCCCGCTCCAAGGAAGTGATCCGGTACCTGACCGAAACCCTGGGCTTACAGCTGCTGTTTATTATGCCCAGTAGTAAATCCGGGCCTTTTATGGACCTGATCTCGAATCAGTTTGTATTCAGCAAGTGCCCCAGTGCCAAGCCCATCGGCCAGCTGAATACCCGGGTGTATGTCGATCGCAAGGTGTGCAACCAGGAGCGTATCGCCGAACTCTGGGCCAATCACCGCCGCACGATTCGCCAGCAGGCGTCGCTGGATTTTATGGACCTGGTAGAAGTAGAGGGATAGGTATTTTCGGGGGAAACCCCTCCATTGGCAGGGAGGCAACCGATGGAAAAGGCATTGCCCTATTGGGTAGAGGAAAACCCGCTGTTAATCGGCATCCTGAATTTTATTCTGGATCGGCGGGACAGCCAGCTGGAACGCGGCAAGGAAGCCCGCATTAGTTTCAGGCTGGACTTGCGCGCTGGCAGTAAGCGCTGGTTGGAAGTGTTGGAGCCCCTCAGGGACCCCACCCAAGATGAGAGGGAGCTGTGGGACCAGCTGCAGCATTTTGCTCGGGAATACCAGTGCTTTACGGTAAAGCCCAACCCGAAAAGACGGCCCGGTATTGCTGAGTGGCAGGGGGCCCAGTTAATTTTCCGGGATGCCAGTGAGGAGCAGCTGCGTCTGTGGCTTAATCGCCCATCCCAAGGACTGCGCCGCTATTAATTTAAAAGGTTGCAAATTCTTGAGCCAGGTTTTTCCTGCTTCCTGGCATTTACAAGGCTTCTCCATACTGCCAACTGAAATTCAGGAGGAGGGGTTATGAAGGGCCCGTGCTCACGGGTTCTGATGAAATAAGGCGGTAGCCTTGTTATTCGCTCCCCGCTCCCTCCGGTATATTCAGCAGCGGAGGGTGAGTGCTTTATGCGTAAGTGGCACTTGGCTTGCCTGAGTTGGGTAGCCTGAGCGTAGTTTACTTTTAGGGTGTAATTTGGCTAAACAGGCCTGATGACCAGTGAATTAAAGATAATTTAACAGAGACCAGCAGGCTATGGTAAAGCCTGCTGGTCAAGCCCTATATCTTAAAGTGGGTTGTCTTATGGCAATGGCAGGCTTCCTTCACCGACAGGGGCTGCAATTCCCATTTCCCACTCTATAAGCTGCTTGATTCCGGCCTGAACCCCGGATTGGAATACCTCAATACTGGATGGGATTACCACCGCTCTCTTCGCCAGATTGAACCCCATGATGCTTTCTGTGCTTGCTTCCCCTGTGGTTTCGACCCCTCTTATCAAAAAGTTACCAGCGTCCCAAACGTCTTCCCCATACAGGTTGACAACTTCAGTAATGGCTTCGCCTTGATCTAGTGCAATACCGATATTCTGCATAGCATTAGCTTCCGCTGTGGGCAGGTAGACTCTAAGCAATTGCCCGCCGCTAAGAGAGGCTGTTTCTTGATCTATGGTATAGCCTGCTGCGACCTCGGGACTGTCAGCAAAGTAGAATCCTCGCCACGCTTGCCCCTCGGGGAAACCGCTAATAGCTTCTATTCCTTGGTTGACTATACTGACGGCATTACTTGCTGTTGTTCCGTGGTACCCAACAAACCGATAACCAGCTCTTTCCAATGCGGCATGTGCAGACTCTATCAATTCAGAAGAAAGGGCTCCTTCAGTACCCGCTGCTGCACCTGTGAATGTTTGGCCGAGTAGCTCCGAAGCAGCTGGGGCTATTTCAGAAGCAGTTGCTGCTGCGCCAGCTTCTTCCAGTGCCGCTAAGCCCTCCTCAGTCGCTATCGCCGTACCTTCAGCGATGCCTTCCGTAACTACTATTTCACCACTGATCAATGCACTATCGGCCTCTAACACGGCGGGTGTTGCTGCGCCCCCGGTTGCAACGATTACTACTACCGATGCGACTGCTGCAGCGGCCCCTATAGCTATGCCTGAATACGAAAATCCGAGTTCGGCACCGTAGATCATTTTTCCATCCAGGGTTATATCGAAATGATCTCTATATTGCCTAAGCTTGGAATACTCTTCGTCACTCAGTGGTGTAACATAAGGCTCCTGATCTGGATTGCCATGCGCAGCTTCATATATTAGTTGCGCAGCAAGTACACCCTCTGATCCTGTATGCTTTCCGTATGGATTTACGAGGGCGTCAATATGATGCGCGAGTTCCTGAATAAAAATGATTTCTCCTTCTATTATTGGGTCTTTGCTATTTATATATTTATTACTAAAATAGATCGTACCTTCTTTGTATGCTCCCCTAAGCTCTACTGGTTGACCGGTGGATATATCTTTTATAGGTACACCTTTTACACTCGCACTGGATTTTGATGGGTCGAAAATGACAACCTCAGGAAACCAATCCATACTTCCGGAATTAAAATTATTTGCTAATGATTGAGCAATGTTTTTATCATAGTTTTCGCCAAAGACTGCGCTCATCCATTGCTCATCCTCTAAGTAAGGTAGCAATTTTTGTGTGGCTAGATTTTTGTAATAATCAAGACGGTCAATGTCTCTATAATACCCTACTGCACTAGTGGCGCTTCCCCACCAGGGCTTATGGCTACACAATCTAGATGCATCCTGATCATGACTAAATATTACACAGGATTTTGCAGGTAAAACTACCAAATTGTCATTATATTTAGGCACCCAGCCACCATGCGGATAGGCCCAACTATGCACATAGCCATCAACTTTAAATGGGGCAGCATTTACCACAAATTCATAGTTGCCATGGTATTGACCAAAATACCCCTGCTTTTTTGTAAATAGCTCTTTACACTCATCTTGGGAGGTGTTTGGATATATATCTAGGCGACAAAATGCATATAGTTGCTTTGCTCCTTGATATATTAACACATTATTTTTTGTGTGAACTTCATCTGCAAAAGATAAATGAGAGATGGCTAAGGTCAATAAGCAAAACCTTAGCCTATTTTTTAAATTTCTCATGATTTAGTACACCTTTCTATGTTTGTGACAAGTACAGCGATATGTTTTGAAATAAATTCACTATGCACTTACTAAACTTGCGGTCTAGTGAGAAGTCAGCAAAGCTAAATTTGGTTTTCGGTGTTAACTTTAATATTTTTTTTAAGGGTTGATATCAATATTGGTCATACTTTTTTATATTATGGTCTAAAGGTTATTTTTGTAGATTATTATTTGGCCTGCTTTAATGGAATCTAATTGATTTCCTGATTAATGCCCATTCTTAGTGCCTGGGAGCAAAAATATTTAAATTTGAAGAAAACATTTAAGGGGCTTCTGAAAGGCCTGCAGAGATATCGTGAAATTATTCAGAGACCTCTTAATTTATTTTATTGTAAAACATACATGGGGGGTAAGAATCATCCAAAAAATATACCTTATTTCATTAGATTCAATCCATTATAGTTGTGAGGTGGTTTCTAAATTCCCGCGATAACCAACACACTTGCGATAGCGGAGAAGGCCAGTTGGCTATAAGTTTAGATTGCCTAGATAAGTGACACGCGCCTGCCGACTAAGAGTTTCTGCAGGCGTCAGTAATTTAAAATTTTATTGATACGGAATACTGCATTATCAACCTGGTGTTTCGGCAGATTTATAATTTGAACCCCACACGAGAAGAAACGTTTCAATAGCCGTTGATGTTTGTTTAGTTACTGTTTCCTGGAGTGAATTTCTGCCTCGCTCAGGGTTCTTGTATTTGTGATTAGATGGGCAGGTGGTCGTTATTTGAACTGCTAATCAGACAGTAAACGGTTGGATGGCAGGTTATTTTTCACGCTTCTCAGTCCGCATGGATCTATCAATTTGCTTGGCCCTTGTGGGTTGATCTGCTTATTTGCTATGCAGCGCCAGCTAGTGAACGAGCTCAGCGCTATAAGGGTCGTGACAAAATATAGGATCCTTAGTTTGAGGTGGACCTATTATTGGAATGACTGAGCCGTTGCTCAATCGCTCGGGCTGGATAGACCTGCCTGTTGGGATTTCAATCTGGTATGGTTTTGGGGGTAGCTAGCCTTCATCTCCACTATCGCCAAGTTTGTCAGTTATTGTGGGAGTTTAGAGAGAGGTAGGGACACCCGTCTAAATTTGTCGCTATTCGATAAATTTTAATTGTTTGTTTTTATGGAATGGTGACTTTCAAGGCGTCAGTAGGCGTTTGAACTTGTTTTTTATGCGCAATTTCTCGGAAGATAGAAAAGATATGCTGTAAAAATGCCACCCAGAATAACAAGTGCAGTTTCCGGAGTTTGCTATGCGTCAGTTTTCCATCCTGGTCATTTTTGCGTTGGCCTTTGGCGGCGCCGCCGTGATGTATGAAAAGGAAAGCCGTAAAGTAAAAGGCGTGTTGACCCAAATTACTGAACTTCAGGCGCAGATGGGTGATTTACAGGCGGAGATCAACCGCCTGAACAGTGAGTTGGAAGCCGTGAAGCTTGCGGAGCGCCGCCGCCCTAATCTGAGTGCTATGGCCAACCGCATTCGCCGCGAAGGTAGCGGCAACTCCGCACAAGTTGCGCCCAAGCCGAAAGTGGAAGACCGCTTCGAAAAGTCGCGCAACCTGATGCAATCAGACGTTACCAGCGCGCCGCCGGCTATCCAGTCGAACACTCGTAGCAACAATGATGAAAGCGAGTGGTCTCGCCCAACTGTAGATGCCGATGAGTATCGCGGTGAGACCGGTGAAGAGCCTGCAGTGGTCGATCCCTACCAGTAATTTTGCACTCTGCATATTGATTCCCTCGCCAAAGCCCGCAAAATACCTGCCTCCCGCAGGATACTGTTTTGCGGGATTGTCTGTTTTAGGGAGCCTCTGAATAACTCCGTAATATCTCTGCGGGCCTTCAATGCCCGCCCTTCGGGGCTTGCAGAGCTATTCACACTCCGCGTTGCGACTTCTTGAAAGGTCTAGACATTCCTGCGAAGCCGCGCCTTGATTGTGAACCGCTCTGTAAGCCAGAGGCATCACGGAATTATCCAGGGGCCCCCTGGCTGACACGATTTGAAATTATAAGTGGGCAAGGGGCGCTAGGTATGTCGCTGAACAAGTTTTACAACACCTTAAATGGGCAACTGGAAGGATTGCTTTCTGCGGAGCGAGACTGGCTGGCCAACACCGCCAACGCCAGTGCGCTGTTGTTTATGGAGCTGGAGGATATCAACTGGGCCGGCTTCTATTTCCTCTACGGTGATGAACTGCGTTTGGGGCCCTTCCAGGGCAAGCCCGCCTGTACCCGGATTCCAGTGGGGGCCGGTGTTTGCGGCGCAGCTGTTTCGACCGGTGAATCCCAATTGGTAGACGATGTGCATCAGTTCCCCGGCCATATCGCCTGCGATGCGGTGTCGGCCTCAGAGGTGGTGGTGCCACTGTACGACGAAGCGGGTCGTTGCCTGGGAGTGCTGGATGTCGATAGTCCCAGTGTGGCGCGTTTTAGTGAGGAAGACCTGGCAGGCCTACAGGACTTTGCCCGGGTATTGCTCAAGTCCTCAGACCTCCCGGCGAGCTGATGGCGCTGCTTTGGCAAAAGCAGGTTGGCGACACCTGTTATCAGGTGCGCAACCATGGCGCCAGTGTGCGCCTCTACAGTAACGGGGTTTTTCACTCTCAGTGGAATTCCCGCGATCCCCTCAAGGGCTCCCTATGGGAGCTGTTGCTGCTACCGGCATTTTTCCTCCCTGAAGAGCGCTTGAATTCGGTATTGGTGCTCGGCGTCGGTGGTGGTGCCCTGATTCGCCTTCTGCAGGCGTTCACCTCCGCCAAGCGTATTGTCGGCGTAGATTTGGACCCGGTGCACCTGGATATTGCCCGTCGCTTCTTTGACGTGCGCGATGTTGAACTGGTGTGTGCCGATGCCTGTGACTTTGTGCGCGACCACTTGAATAAACCCTCTCACAGCACTTTCGACCTGGTGATCGACGACTTGTTTGGGCACTACGACGGCGTAGCGCAGCGAGCGGTACCCGCCGATAAGTCCTGGTGCTCCAGCCTGATGCGCCTGCTTCATAAGGATGGTGTGCTGGTCAGTAACTTCGGGGATAGGCCCGAGCTACAGAACAGCGCTTGGCGTGACAAAGCTATGCGCGAGCGACTCGGTGGTGCCTGGATGGCCTATATGCCCCAGTATGAGAATCATATCCTGGCAGTGAGCAGAGGAGCCCTGCGCAAAGGCGAGTTGGCGGCCAGGGCCCCAGAAAAGATCAATCCCGCCAACCCCAACCGGCGCCTGGATCTCCACATGAGCCAGCTGCGCTAATCTCGACTGTCCCCACAGAGGCTGGCTCCTAAAATCCCTGTCACTTTAATAGTGATATTCATTGGCGCCCTTTGTCACCCCGTGACTATACTCAGAAGGAGCGAAGTGTTCTGCCGGGATCGATTGATGCGGTACAAAACGGTTGAGGAAGTGATTCAGGAAGGAAGGGATTTTCACGCCAAGCTGGCGCTGCAATACGAACAGTACGAGCAGCTTGCCACCAATAAACGGGTCGAGTTGCTGCTGGACCAGCTGCGACGACGGGAAGATTCCATGAAGCATTCACTGGATAACTTCCATGCAGACCTGCCACCTGGGGCCTTGCATACCTGGGTGCAATTTGCCCCGGAGGGGCGCGAGAAAGAGTTCTTGCAGCGCTTGAGGGGTATTGATATTGAAGACTTGGAGCAAATTGCCAAGTTGGCCATGGATATTGAAATCTATTTGGCCGATCAATATCGGGATCTTGCCCAGGGTGCTGAAACTCCATCAGCCAGGGATGCATTTGAGCGATTGCGACAACTCGAAGAGTTGGAAGAGCATACGCTGTCGATGAACTTGTTTAATCTGCGCGATTACTAGCCCTTAATCCTGTTTCCAGGCGACTGCTGCCTGCCTGCGTCCCTAGCTCTTAGGGGCGCAGACGGTATACGCAAAATCCTTGCTCTTTGGTGATCAAATCCACCTGGGAAAAATAGCGGGGCCCTTTTTTCGCCAGGGGAATAAATTCATTCACCACAAAAATCGCAGCGCCGGAATCTTTGAGAATCCGCGCACTCTGTTGCAAAAAGCGATCGGTCAAATCCCCTTCAACCTGAAACCCCTGGTGGAAAGGCGGGTTGCACAGCACCAGATCGGCGATTTCACTCTCCAGTTCAGAGCCTGCATCAGAGGGCACAACGATGCCTTCGATACCCTGTTCGATAAAGTTCTTGCGGCAGGCCAATAGGGCAGCGGCGTTATTATCCGTAGCGGTAAAGTGATATTTACCCAAAGCGGCCAATTGCATACTCAGGTAGCCATAACCACAACCGAGATCAACAATACGAGAACCGTCCTGTGGCAATTCAGTCGTTAATTGCTGGGCGAGGAGAGCACTGCCTTTATCGATTTTGTTCCAGCCGAACAATCCAGGCTTGGAGTAGAGGTCGCTAAGCTCGGGCAGCTTTTGTAACTGGGCGTACTGAAGCTCACTGATTGGATTGCCGGTGTCCTCGTGAGCGACAATATTACTGCTCAGGTAGTCGTTGCCGTTTTTTTGCAATTGCTTGGTAGTGCCCAGGCGTTCGGCCACTTTCGCGGCGTAGCTTTTGATCCCGCTTTGCTTTTCGCCCAGCAGAACCAATTCGCCACCTTCACCGAGGAAGTTGGGCGCACAATCAATAATATGGTGAACTACGGCCTTCTCTTTCGAAACGGCGTAGACAATACGGCGGTATTTGCGGTCCAGTTCTTCAAAGTGGAAATCGTTGAAGAAGCTCCGCTTCACCGTATTTTCGGCGAGTTCGGCAATATCCCAGCGGTTACTGATTAAATCCCCGGCAAAATGAAACCCCTCCTGATGTAAGAGGGGCTTGCTGTTTTCATCGGCGATCCACAGGGTTTCCTCTGGGGCCTGGATAAGTTCCTGATGTAGAAGGGGTGACATATCTTTTTTTAATTGATAGAGGCAATTTCTTCAGGGGTCAGGAGGCGGTAATCACCTTCCTGAAGTTCTTCATCCAAGATGATTTCGCCGATCTTCTCCCGGTGCAACTCCAATACCTTGTTGCCCAGGGCCGCAAACATACGCTTCACCTGATGATAGCGCCCCTCACCGATGGTGATGCGCACTTCGTTGGCAAAGAGGATCTCCAGCTTGGCGGGCTTGGTTCTCTTCTTTTCATTATTGAGCCAGACACCCTTGGCAAACTTGGCCACGGCATCTTCCTCAATTTTCTCGGCCAACAGAGCGTAATAGGTCTTGTCGCAATGGTGGTTGGGGGAGGTCACCTTGTGGGACCACTGGCCGTCATCGGTAAGCAGCACCAGGCCGGTGGTATCAATATCCAGGCGCCCGGCAATATGCAACTTTTCCTTGTTAGGCTCATCAATCAGGTCCAGCACCGTAGGGTGCTCGCCATCTTTGGTGGCACTGACATAGCCCAGGGGCTTGTTCAGCATAATGTAGCGGGGCCCCGGCTCGTGCAGGGGCTCATCATCCAGGCACAACTCATCACTGACTTGTATTTTGGTGGCCGCATTGGTGACCACCTCACCATTGACGGTAATGCGCCCCGCCCAGGCGGCGCGCTTTACATCAGTGCGGGAGAGGTCGGTGACCTGGCTGACCGCTTTATCCAGACGAATCAGGTTAGCCAATTTTACGCTCACCGGAATCGACAGATTGATAGATCAGGGTATTGATGGTCATGGGACCAACGCCACCGGGTACCGGGGTGTAAGCGGCAGCGCGCTCGGTCAGCGGGCCCAGCTCGATATCGCCGACACCACCGGGGTGGTAACCGGCATCCACAACCACAGCGCCATCCTTAATCCACTCGGCCTTGATAAACTCAGGCTTGCCCACGGCGCCCACTACGATATCGGCGCGACGGATATGCTCGGCCAGATCTTGGGTGCGGGAGTGGCAGATAGTCACGGTGGCATTGGCATTCAACAACATGGCCGCCATCGGCTTACCCAAAATGGGGCTGCGACCCACAACCACGGCGTGCTTGCCTTCCAATTCAATATTGTAGGCTTCCAACAGGCGCATAATTCCTTTAGGAGTCGCGCAGCCGTAAGCCTCTTCACCCATTGCCATACGGCCAAAGCCCAGGCAGGTTACACCGTCTACATCTTTCTCCAGGCTGATCGCATCGAAACAAGCGCGCTCATCGATCTGCGCCGGTACCGGGTGCTGGAGCAGGATGCCGTGGACGTTGGGGTTGGTGTTGAGTTCTTCGATCTTGGCGAGCAGCTGCTCAGTGGTGGTGGAGGAGGGCAGTTCCACCTGGAGGGAGTCCATGCCGATGCGGCGGCAGGCATTGCCCTTCATCTTTACGTAAGTGGCGGAGGCGGGGTCATCACCTACCAGAATGGTCGCCAGGATTGGCGTTTGGCCACCACTCTTTTCCTTTAGTACGGCTACCCGAGCCGAGAGTTCCTCTTCAGTTTTCTGTGCCAGGGCCTTGCCGTCCAGAACCAGTGCAGACATAGATACTATCTCTAACAGTAAAAAATCGATGGCTAATAGACCGGAATCTGCTTCAGCACCTACTTTATATAGAAGGGCGGAAGCCGGCGATTTTTAAAAACGCTTACTTTTTATCCGGTCGGATTCGCGAAGTGCGCCATTTTCGCACAGGTTGGAAATAATTTCGCCACTTCTAGGCCTAGATAGGCAAAAGGATAAACTTCTTTAAAAATAATAGCTTAGAAGCGTTGACATGGGCCGGGGGTATCATTACTATGCACGCACTTCGCAGCTACAGCGACTTACACAACCACCTACGGGGCGGTTAACAGGGTCAAAGAGGTGCGAATGATTGGAAAAACGGGGCATAGCGCAGTCTGGTAGCGCGCCTGCTTTGGGAGCAGGATGTCGGGGGTTCGAATCCCTCTGCCCCGACCAATTTTCCGGGTTCACCTTGCGCCCGTAGCTCAGCTGGATAGAGCATCCGCCTTCTAAGCGGATGGTCGCAGGTTCGAGTCCTGCCGGGCGTGCCATCTTCACGAGGTGGTGCTGGTTTGGCAAAAAGGACTTAGTCTGAAGCCAGATTGGCTGCAAGAGGTATCCGGCAATCAGTACTGCCACAAGGTGCTGAAGTATATCACTTTTATGGTGGCCGTAGCTCAGTTGGTAGAGCACAGGATTGTGGCTCCTGAGGTCGCGGGTTCGATCCCCGTCGGCCACCCCAGATTCTTCCTTGTTTATCAAGGACTTAAAACCCCGCCTAGTGCGGGGTTTTTTCGTTTTGGGGTCCAGTGTGGTAATTTGGTGTGGTAATTTTGGCCTCAATCTATGTTGAGGTTTGCTTAGTTTGCTTTTTCCCAGGGGGTGGGAAGTGGTTATCGATGCATTGGATTTCGCGCATAAAGTGTTGGAGCAGATGCCGGGGCCAGATGAGCAGAGGAGAACCTACGATCAATTAAGCTCAAAGCCGAGATCAAGCTTTCAGGATGTTGGGCTTCTTCTAACTGAGTGGAGGTGCTGGAAAGCGACTCTGGAAGGGCAGCTGAGCCAGCTTGATAGGGTAGATTGCCGACTTAAGAATAGTGAAAGTTTAAGCTCGCTAAATGAAGGTCTGTACCGTGAGTTAACCTGGAGGTCAGAGGGGGTAAGAGCCTTTACAGAGTGTCAGATCAGTTTCGTAGATATTGAAATTGATATCTTGAAAGATTGGCTGCTTGATTGGCAGAAAAATGAGCATATCGAGATCTCTAAACGAGGTGTTCGTGCTGCTGAAACCGGAGTTGAAGTAGCTAAAGAGGGGGTAAAGGTTGCTGAAGAGGGTATGGAGGTTGCTGCTGAGAGTACAAAAGCAGCCCAAAAAAGTGCCGCTGCGGCAGAGGCTAGCGCTGAAATTGCCCGTACAGGTGCGGCACATACTAAAGTAGGGGTTTGGGTTGCTGCTGTCTCGGCTTCTATAGCTGCCTTGGCTCTTTCTTGGCAGATCTGGTCTCAAAATAAAGATCTTTCTGTAAATCTAAACTCCCCTGTGGCTCTACAACCAGTCGCTCTCTCTGATGAATCAATAAGCAATCTAACTCATGCATTTGCAGTCGAGTTATCTAAAGCAAAAGGTGAGCAGGTCACTTTATCGCCTGAATCAATCGAAGGCTTGAGAGTTGTACTGAGACTTGAGCTTGAAAGAGATGCTCATATTGAAGTTGTAGAAACCAAAGAGAATGTAAAGCAAAAGGCAAACTAAATTATTTGCCTTTCTTTGGGCGCTTCCGGTCTAGGCTGACAACTTTATCTGCTGTTCGATTGTATCGTTCTGCCATTGAGCGGGTTTTGTGTCCGGTAAATTTCTGCACGTCACCGTCAAAATCACTGGCGGCTTTAATTTTCAAATCGTGAAACCGAAACCGCTCCTTAATAACTCCCGCTTCAAGCGTTGTTCGCTTCTCTCTTAGCCAAGTGGCATTAAATCCCATGCGGGTGAAGGGGCGCCCGATGCGGCTGCGAATAATATGAGCTGTTTGAATTTGTGCATCAACATTGCTCGCAAGTGCACGCTCCTCAGCTTCCTTTAGCGCTGGGCTCCAGAGTTTTACCTGTGCTTTTCCGGTCTTTCTTTGAATAATAAGTAGACCATCTTCTTTCATATCTGCACGCGTAAGGGCCAATACATCCTGCTGTCGGGCTGCACACAGATAACTGCTCTCCATGGCGCACCGGTGCATGATGTGGCCGCGCTCACCAAGCCATTGCCAAAAGGCTTCATACTCTCAGTCTTCTAAATAGCGACCGTCAGCTTTTTCCATGAATGTTTTAATTAATGCGATTGGGGCTTCGGTTGTCACAAAGCTTTTGGATTTACCTTGCTTCATCGCAACTTCTAGAAAGGTTCTATCGCGGTTTACTGCGGGAGGGTGCTCTGTTCCATGGGCATCTATTAACATTTGAACCAGTGACGAAGTGATTGAGTCAGGTGTCATTCCCCTAAACACAGCCAAGACCTGTCGGCTATAGCGGTAGTAGCTTTTCTAAGTCTGCATCTTGTTGCGTACAGCATCGACGATGGTCACTGAGACGGTAATTACGGTGGCGGAAAAGTACCATTGCGGTTATGGACGACCAGAACACCATGCAAATTGATAGTTCCGGTGATGCTATGCATAGCGCGATTACGGTTCCTAGCGAGCGATTAAAACAACGGGTGGCCGGCCGGGGACATTGCAGATGATTATTTGGGATACGGGCAGCAATTTTTACTCGTGTTAAATAATATTTACTGAGATAAATAGATTAATTAGTAGTGTTGTCTTTATTTCTGTTTTATCTGGTACGGTTAAAGAGGAAAAAATTTTGTAGGAGTAGGAAAGAGTGAAATACAATGCTTCGAGCAGTTTTAGTCCAATAAACCTACAAAGGTATTTTTCTCAGATTGTAATTACCAAGACGCTCGAATAATACCTATTGTCAAGGAACAGGTCTCGCTATGTCAGGATTTAGCTCTAAAAAACTGTCCGAAGTATTGTTGTACCTCACAATGTATGTAATGGAATGTGACTTTGAAAAAATTGTTAAATAAATACCCCGGGTGCGGGGTTGTATTGAAGAATGCTATTGCTAGTATCACTTTAAGCTGTGCATCGGCACTGGTTCAGGCAGAGACTATAAGCACTAAAATAGATCTAGGTGAACCATACCCTTTCATAATGGAGAGTGGGATTGAATACAGGGTGGAGTTAGATGTCGGCTATAAGTTCGATTCTATTGAAAAAATTTGTATCAATACTGAGCCTAAAAATGGTGATGCCACAGCAGCAGGTTATAGGTTTACAGATGAATTAGTCGGGCCTGACGATATCATTAATAAGTTTATGGTAATGAGGCTTCTCAGTTATTCAGTCGACCTTCCAACACCAGAAAATCCTGATCCCGCACCCCAAATAGGAGATATCGATTTTTGTGAAAATGGGAATAGTGTTTTTGCAAATAACTTTCTTGATGGGGAGGGCGAGTTTAAACTCTTTGTGTCTGGTGGCTTTGTAGAGTTCTGGGATATTGAGCTGGTTATTGAGGGTGCTGTTTCCGACATTCAGCTGGCGATTGAGATTGATGAATCTGCTGAGTTCTCAGTTCCTTCCTACGGAGGTAGGGTCAATTATGATGCAAGTATTCGTAATTTAGACTCTACGCAGTCATTGGTTACATTCGAACAGTGGAGTGTACTCAAGTTCCCCAATGGGGATAGTTATCCAATTCATAAGTCACGGGATGTGGTATTAAATTACTCTGAGGCGAAAGATTACACTAGAAATTATCTAAACATACCTGCTTGGTTTGAAGTTGGAGATTATGAGCTAATTTGGTATGTAACTGATCCAAGCACCGGGAATCGAGTGAAAGATAGTCTGCATTTTACAAAGAGTGCTGACTAAGTTTTAGGCTGCTGGCAGGCTGGGGCGCTTTCGTGCTCCAGCTGTCCTTTTTTCAGTTGCTATTGATGTTTATCGGCCTCTATACGCTATAGGAATAGATAAACTACGGTACCCATAAAAAATATCTGTATCAGCGGTGAGGTATTCTAATCTGCCTCCATTTTTATCAACAATTATTAAGAAGTACTCGCTATAGTAGTACTGTGCCTAAGGTTTGATATATTTGATTTAGAATTTATCCGGGAGAGTGTGGCTTGATTGCCTATCTCTAAGGTTCAAGCGATAGAGCTATCTTTGGTAGTCAGGTAGATTGGCCTAAAGTCTCGATTGTGATTTTTTATGCTAAAAATTTCTAGGAAAGGATCATAATCCGACTTATTTTCATGCGCAGGCGTTCTGCTAAATGAAATCTTGAATTTAATGGTTTCTCATTTTCGCTACTTTCCCCGATAAAATTTTTGGTTATTTATTAATAAATGTTGAATAGGAGGTGTCAGCCATATATGGATCTGACATTGGATGAGATTTTTAAGTATCGCGATGATGTAAGTGCTGAGTTGGATCTGTCCAGCCTGGTAGAATCCCGTCAGGCTTATAGCGCCCATTATTACATTGAAACCTCAAGTTCTTAACTGAGTAGACCAATGAGGCCATAACTATGGTACAAGTTTATAGATCTAAATATCACTCGTAGTGATGATGGTAGTTTGTATTCATGGGAAGCTGGTACATTAAGCCTTGACCCTTCCAAAGAGTTACATGGTTCAGTTGATATGGTGTCAATTAAGGTTAAAGAATGATCCTGAAGTAAAAGTTGAAGGCATCCAGGTATGAGTGGAGATACATATAGAAATATATCTGAAAAAAATATTACTCAGTTAGGTTCTTTTCAAAGCTAGTAAATATTCGCCCATAAAGAAATAAAGGTGATCAGTGCATGGCCGAAGAATGTTATGTAGCTATGAGAGAGCGCAGCACCATCATATTTACTAGTAATGCGCTATAACATAAGAGCCCCAGTTGAGCCAGACTCTTGCTATTTGACAACGTATAATTAAGTTCAAATGGGCTCTCAAGATAATTAAGTTTTGTCTGTATAAGTGAATGACATAAGTTTCCACTAGATAGACATTTGATTTGTCACCTAAAAGCCTGGGATTTCTTTATAATTTGATTAGTAAGTTCGACTTGCTGTCACGTAAGTTATTATCATGGTCGAGTTTAGTGCTAGTGCCTAGCCCATAACTGTATAAGGCCCGATATCATGACCTAATCTACTATTTAGATATTTACACGTTTTCGTATCATTGCTGAGTATAGTTATGCAAAACAAAAGCTTAGTGCAGCTATTTCTGCTCCCACTCCTATTTAGCCATACGTTATTTTCATTTGCTGAGAAGCCGTCTAGCCCGCTGGAGTTAATAGTTGCAATAGAGGAAGATGCGCCACCTTATGTTGGAAGTAATGCCGAAAGCGGGCTTGAGGTGGATGTAATATTGAAATCTCTCCCTGAATATTCAATAAAGTTTTTGCAGATGAGTTGGGGGGATATTCCTAAGGCTATTATGAGGGGGCTCGCAAATGCTGAAGCTAACGCTATTAAGCATGATGAGCCGGAGAAATATTATTACTCTAAATATTACATTGGTTTTGTAAATTATGCGATGAGTCATAAAAATAAGGGTTATAAAATAAATAGTATTGACGACCTTGTTGGACATAATCTTATTGTTTGGAGTGGTGCACATCTTACACTGGGTCCAGAATTCGAGCGTCTTTTCTCTCCAGGAGCACCTGGCAGGAAAAATTATATTGAAGCACAGAATTCACATGATCAAGTTCTAGACTTTTGGAGAAATCCTAATTCGGTAATCATCGCAGATAAAAGTATTTTTATGAACTTTTCCATTATAGAGGGGCATTCAATGGATAAAGTAGAGTTTCATAAGATATTTTTCCCTGTTACAAAGTTTAAAATGGCATTTAAGGATAAAAAGCCTAGAGACGACTTTAATAAAGGTTTAGCGCTACTTTGCTCCAAGGGGGAATATGTCAAGCTATTGGAGCAGTACGGTGTTCCAGAGAGTGCAAACGTATGTGAGTGAATGAGCCGTATTGATAGATGGTTTTGATCTTAGATACACTCTGATAAAGTGTTGAACATTAGATTAACCGAATTAGGATTGTTTTACGATTATCGCTAGTAATTAGCCAGGATTAATACTTCAAGGGTATAGTCTTTTCAGTATCTAATAGGGTAGTTCTACTTTCACTGTTGTAGTTTCTGTCTTATAAGAGGGCAACGATTGAACCTTATCCGTTTTAAGTTCGAGAATATAAGGGTGAAATGATCGAAGAAAATTGGAATATATGAAAAAAATCCACTAAGAATACTGATCGAAGAGCTGGTTTTTTAGTCTTGGTTAAATGTTTCTATTTTGAAATTGTTAATAAATGTTAAAAACTGTTAAAAGTTCAGTTCCTTTCAGTCACAGTTGCTAAGTTAAATAGCGGCAGACGCTCTGCTATCTGATAATCAGTTTTCATTGCAAATGGAGAGTTGATGCTTAAAGCTTTTAAGTAATCAAAAATGGCTTATTATAAGGCTTAATTTCAATTAATGATACGGTACAGATATCTACGGATGTGTCTGGATGGTATGTCTGATCGCCTTACTACATAAATAGTAAAAGTACCGATGCCGATTTGATATAGAAGTGTATCTGCATTCAGTCACTGTTAATAATTTGGGAGAGTTAATAATATGAAACGCGTATTTCTAGTATCTATTTTCAGTTCGTTGTTTTCTCTATCGCTGAGCGCACAAACCGCGCTGACTATACCACCTGTATTAACAGGAACAACATTTGATCTGTCGATGGAGGCATCCTCTAAAGAATTTTCGCCTGGCATAACTACAGCTACAGCCGGTTATAATGGAGCATATTTGGGGCCGACTCTAATTTTTAACTCGGGCGACGTAATTTCTATTGATGTAAAAAATAACCTTGGTACAGATACTACTACACACTGGCATGGTATGCATGTGGCGCCAACAAATGATGGCGGTCCTCATTCAATTATCAATGCAGGAGAAACCTGGTCAATAAATTTCCCTGTTTTAGATACGGCGGCGACTATGTGGTATCACCCACATTTGCATGAGAATACCATGGAGCAAGTTAACATGGGATTGGCAGGCATGATCCTGGTGCGGGATGATACAGAAGTTACCGCTGGCTTTCCTCAAACTTATGGTGTCGATGAATTTCCTATAATCCTTCAAGATCGCAGCTTTGATACTGATGGGCAATTTCTGCTTTCACCATTTGGTGACACGATGCTTATTAATGGTACCTTGGACCCCTTTTTAGAAGTTCCAGCACAGATGGTACGCCTCAGAATTTTAAATGGCTCTAACGAGCGTGCCTACAATATTGGCTTTAGTGATGATCGAAGTTTTTTTGCTATAGGTGCCGATGGCGGGCTGTTGGAATCACCGGTCTCTATTAAGAGAATTGTGCTGGCTCCAGGAGAACGGGCTGATGTCGTTGTTGACTTCAATAGCTTACAAGGCACAACAGTAGAGCTAGTTAGCTATGCATCTGAATTAAGTCCGACAATATCCGGCGGTAGAGTAACCCCTGGAGGGGGGACGCCGCTGGATGCAGTAAACTTTTCTATGCTGGAATTCAGGGGTGTAGCTCCAACCGCGGATGCAGTTACTGATTTACCATCATCAATTTTAGTCCTAGAGCGACTCTCTGAAGCAGATACAGCAGTGACTCGCACTATCCAAATGACGGGAGGTAGGCGAGGGCAACCATTTACCCTTGACAATCAGTTGTTTGATCATGCAAGAATCGATCAAGTAGTGTCGCTTGGGGATATAGAAATCTGGGAAATTGAAAATACAACAAATATTGCACACCCATTTCATATACATGATGTGCAGTTTTTTATTCTTGATAGGAATGGGGCTGCTCCAGAGATTCATCATGCAGGTAAAAAAGATACAGTGTTAGTGGATGCTGGAGAAACTGTTCGCTTTATTACCCAGTTTGATGATTTTGCTGATCCAGATGTTCCATATATGTATCACTGTCATATTTTGCTTCACGAAGATCAAGGAATGATGGGACAGTTTGCTGTTGTTGAACCTTAATATATATTTGAAGTTTGAGTATATTCTGAATGACCCAGAAGCCTGCGAATGCAGGCTTTTTCATGTCAGGTTGTTTAACATCCATATTACATATCTTTAATTGGGCAGGTTTGAAGTTTTTAGTCTTGGTTACTATATCAATATAGTATTATATGCTTGATTTTAAGGATAGTTGTTATTTCATTGGGTTTTATTTTTGAGTATATTTTTTAGGCTTCAGGATCTGTTTCTAGAAAGAAGTTTTAGAATTGAATTATTTTTTAATCTACTATCTTGATATTTGAGCTCTAGCTATTTTTCGGATTCAATAATAATTTTCCTTTTTTAAAGTGAATCCTTTTTCTTTATCTTGAATTTATGCTGACAATTATGTTGTTGGATGCTAGTCCATTCGTATGTCGCGCGGGAGTCGATAAGTTGAAAGTTATATGTGTCGATAATAGTTTGTATATAATGATTTGGAACTGATCGGAAAGCTCAACTGCTATATTGAAGCTGCTCCTGGGCTCTTGTGCTAATTAGTTTTTAATGAGGAAAGCTACTCTCATTTTAATTAGCATGTTGCCTGCCACTACTTTCTTATCTAAATCAGGGGGGTGAGTCTAAGTAGTATCACCGAAAATAGCCCGCATTATGCGGGCTAGGTGGCTGGTGAATTTGTTAGAGGAGTAATGATGTTGTTCCAGTCATTACTTTTTATAGTCTAACTTTACAGGGGTTGGTGCTATCTTCAACCAGTTCTTTACCAACAATACGATATATTTTTGCTTTGTCTGTCTTTTTGTCGAAGATCTGCACCCAGTGGATGAATAACTCTCTTTTAGCAATCCTCTTTGCCTCCTTTAATGCTTCCTCCTGTGTATAAAAAGATTGCTTAAAGTCTTTTACTCCACCCATTAGCAGGTTATAAGTGCCGGAAAATATTGCGAATCTTTCCATGGGATTCTCCAATTTTAACTGAGCTCCGTACAGGCAGCCTAAGTGGCAACTGCTGACCAAATGCGCCGAAACGCGGTTTAAGCTGTAATCTGAGCTGAGATGTAGATCATCTTTTTACTATTTCTCGAACCCTGATTATACGTTTTAATTTAACTCCAGCTTTCATGTACAGAACCTTAACAGAGATGAATTTAGTTTCAGTATTTTGTCCTAAAGTAAAGCTAATGGCGCGATTTTCTTTGCAGTTGTATTTTGGCTTAATTTAAAATTTGCTACATGGTTTCACGAGCCCGTACGACCGGTCTAATAAATGAATTTGAAGACGATATTGACTAAATTTGTGTATTTGTACTGATATTGCGCTTGCTCGATATTGCACTGTTTTAGTGCGGGACGTTAGAGTTAGATGTCGATTTGAGCCTGGTTAAATAAATCACGAATTTAATTTCTCTTCAATTGGGGGTGGAAGTGGGTTGATAGATTCTATATTCATATATTTTTTAAATAAAAATAATATGAATAATTTCAGTTTTGCTCAAAATAGTGAAATATACGTTTCGAGAAATTTATAACCTGTGGATGTTACCTTAAACGCCAGAAGAGAAAGTTGTGATTTCTAACTCACAAAAGTATTGATGCATGTAATTTCTGAGGGATCGGGTTTGATTGATGTTTTAGAGGTATTTAAGTATTCGGTTATATATTATTAGCAAAGGAAATTTTAAAATGAAGAAAATAATTAAGGTTATTACATTTTGTCTTTTCTCGATGGTTGTTGGTGATCAGGTCTGGGCTATAGATATCCTCGCTCATAGAGGTGCTTCAGGTGAATATCCTCAAGGGACTTCACTGGCTTTCGATATGGCATTGGACCAGGGCGCGGATATTTTGGAACTGGATATTCATCTTTCGAAAGATCATTTTATTATTATTAATCACGATGCAGATTTAAAGGATAATGTAGGTATATCAGATAAAATTGAAGATTTGACCATTGGTGAAATAAAAACCATGGATGCAGGATATGTATTTACCCTTGATAACGGTGAAACTTACCCCTATCGCAATCAAGGGCTTGCATTGCTGACTCTAAACGAATTATTTGAACGCTATCCTAATGCTCTGTTTAATATAGAGATTAAGCCTAATGATAAATTACTTTCAGAAACCCTTTGGCAGGTGATCGTAGATTATCGAATGGAGCAGCAAGTTACTGTTGCGAGTCAGCACAATAGGGCCATGAATCATTTTCGTGATATTAGTCAAGGCAAAGTAAGAACCAGTGCAACTATCGGCGAACTTGTAGAAGCTAGTCTTGCCTGGAGCTCTGGTTTTGGTTGGGCCTTCAACCCTGACTTTGACGTTGCCCAATTACCATACAGTATTACTACAAAGCCTTATGTCCGCTTCTTCCAAAGTAAAGGTGTAGCGGTAGATCTTTGGACGGTCAATGATATGGATGATATTAAGCGCAGTATATCATTGGGTGTGGACGGTATTATTGGCGACTATCCTGGTCGAATTTATCAGGCGCTTGAGGAGGTTGGAGAACGCTAGTTCCTGAAAAGCTAATAGTTAAATAGGATGTTATAACTATACAAAGGTTAGTGTGGTAAGGGCGGATTTTCTAAGTATATAGTTAAGTGTGGATCTTCGAGACCAGTTGATCGCTGGTCTTTTTTACTTGAATGTTATCTATTAGAATTTTTATAAAGTGTACCATAGGCTTAGAGCTTAAATTTGATAAAGTGAGACTCCTTTAGCAGGATTTTAATAGTTAACACTTTCGAACTCTTTAATAAGATGGTAAAACTATTAGTTAAAGTTACGTTAGGAATTTTTTGGTTCTAAGTCAATATTTAAATTTCTAGTAAGTGTGTTGCAAGGGGGATATATGTACAAGACTATCTTATGTGCTATAGAAGCATCTCAGGAGGGCAGATTAGTACTGTCTAAGGCGGTAGAGCTATCTAAGAAATTTGATAGTAAACTCATAGTTTTAAATGTTTTGCCTTATAGTTTCTTGCCCAAGGATTATCAAAAAGAGCTTAAGGAGAGTGCAATTCCGAAGTTTGAGGAGATTACCGAAGACTTTGGTATTACTAAAAGGTATCGAGCCCTCAAAGTCGGTAAGCCGTATGAGGTTATTTGTAAGGAAGCTGAAAAAAGAAAAGTGGATTTAATAGTATTGGGAACACATTCAAAAAAAGGGTTGAGTTCCCTTATTGGTTCTACAGCGAACAGCATTGTGAATTATGCTCACTGTGATGTAACTTTGGTAAGAGTTTAGCTTATAGGTCCCTATAGATCTTTTAGTCTGAACAAATTGAATATATTGGGAGAAGGAAGAGCAACTGTGAGCTGCTCTTCCTTTTTTATGGCTTCAAATTAGCTGGAAATAGCTTGTTTTGGATATTCTGAATCTTTGCTATCTGCGCTGACCTCCTCTGAAACTGGAGCGCTACGCAGTACAAGGAAACCTGCAGTTCCTGCAATGACTGATGCAAGTAAGATACCTGCTTTCGCTTGGATAAGCAGTTCATTTTGTGAGCTGAATGCTAGTTCAGCAATGAAAATGGACATGGTGAAGCCAATACCGGCGAGTAGTGCAACACCGATAATGTGCTGGAAATTTGCCGATTTTGGCAACTGGCCCCAACCCAATTTCCAACCTATCCATGTAGCCCCTACAATTCCTAATAATTTTCCAACTACCAGGCCGAAAATAACTCCAAGGGTTACCGGGTTAAGTATGGCCTCAGAGCTACTGAAGCTGTCGACAGGGATGCCCGCATTAGCCAGAGCAAAGATTGGGATTACTACAAAGCCTACAGGAATATGTAGCCGTGTCTCCATGCGCTGGAGTGGAGATTGGGCAAGATTTACACCATTCCCCAGGCCCATAACGCGGGCTCGGAGGGCGTCATTAGCGATAATCTTGTCACCCGGGCGGAAGCAGCGGTCGAAGCTGCGAATAATATCTTTTACGAAGGTGCTAAATGCTACGGGGTCGTATTTGGGTTTGGCTGGTAGGGCCATAGCGGTAATGACGCCTGCAAGCGTAGCGTGAACACCGGCGGAATAGAGTCCATACCACAAGAGCCCACCAACGAAGACGTAGGCTGCGGAGCGACGAATACCTGCGGCATTTAGCAGGCCCAATACCACAACCAAGCCGCCTGATACGATGAGTGCAGTCATATTTACTTGCTCGGTGTACCAGATTGCAATAACAAGAATTGCACCTAAATCATCCACAATGGCTAGTGCAACCAGGAAGGTTACTACTGCACGTGGTACTCGATTACCTAGCAGCGCAATACATCCCACAGCAAAGGCAATATCTGTTGCCATTGGGATACCCCAGCCCGGAGCACCTTCGGTACCAGAATTAAGAGAGATGTAAAATAGAGCTGGCACTACCATACCGCCGATAGCAGCCATCACGGGTAGTACTGCTTGGCGAAGATCTGAGAGTTCTCCTACGAGAAACTCTCGCTTTAGCTCCAAACCTACGAGAAAGAAAAAGATCGCCATTAGGCCGTCATTGATCCAGTGATGGAGAGAGAGGGAAAGGGCCCAGTCTCCTGCACTGATTGCAATAGGCATATGAAGTAGATGTTTATAGGCCTCTTGCAGGGGGGAGTTGGCCACAATGAGAGCTATAAGCGCAGACAGCATCAATAAAATACCGCTGCTGCTTTGTCGATGAATAAATTCCTCAAAAGGGGTGACCAGGCGACCAAATGCCTCTTCTAGAGGGGCTTCAAAAATTTTTCCCTTGCGAATTTTAAACCTATTTAAAACCCCTTGGCTCATCGGCGAGTATCCTCCATTCTAGACTTAACCCTATGAAATATAAGGCTGTTTCTTCTCACTTTGAATTGGAAGATTATCATGGAATTTGTATTTTTAACTAGATTTAAGCGTGTCATTCAATGATTGGTCTGAAGAGTGTTGAATAATAAAGTTTTTACAGCTGGTGGGAACTTCATTTTAAAAAGTCTGGCGGGTTTGAGTGCTGGTATTTTGAATTTAGAAGCAGTTTTGTCTGCCAAACATGTAGATAGTACGCTTTTATTGCCAAGTGGTGTCAGTGAGTATGTTTTGGGCATTAGTAATATTGGTCAGGGCTTTGAATGGCTATAGTTTTTTTCTTTAGCTGTGATAGATGATTGTCTATAGGCCTGTGTAGTTTACTGGAGCACTTCTGTTCTTTTGGGAGCGCCTTGTTGCTGATCTATTACACCGTGCGCCTCTCAATTTCAATTTGTGTTCAGGGAGGCCTGTGTTACAGCATTAGTTTTTTCTCATTAAAGTTTAATAGTGGTATCTGGCTGTGTTTTTAGTTGACTACAACCCAACGGGTTGATATGAATCAAAAGCGCTTTTGGTAAAAACTTAGCAGCCGAATAATAACATTATATTTACTTATACAAAGCACACTTTTGGAGACTATTGATACTGTGTGAAGAATAGCGACTTCATATTCATTTGCATTTCAGTGAAGGACCAATAATTAAAATATTGAATGTGCTTATTGGAATGGAGAATCCCTAAGTGAAGTCAGTTTAAAGAGCGTTAACATATCACCCAGTCTTACTGTGCGGGCCTGGACGTAAAGGTCTGATTTGAGTGGTGTTGCGCTGAATGGTGTTCCCGGACAAGGTTCCAAAGCGTGGGTCTATTTGGAATTACTTTTTCAAAATCCCCTTTAATTTGAGGGCAATAGTTCATTGCAGCTTATGCACTTAAGGCACCGGGCTGAGTAGACACGTTATAACAAGGGACTTTACGCTTACCACTTAAATATTTGATAATTGGCGCCCAGATTACAGGTTGATGTTGGTGCTTGCTGAATTGAAGTGCCTTTACCTGTGGCATTAGGAATTGTATTCAAGACTTGGAGTGATCAGTGACGACTACAGTTGAGCAAAAAGCGACCAATGTTCATTGGCATGAGGGTGATGTCACCCGTGAGAATCGGGCCAGCATCCTGGGCCACAAAGGTGTGACCCTTTGGTTCACTGGTCTTTCAGGCTCTGGTAAGAGTACCGTAGCAGTTGCTGTGGAAAAAGCGCTGGCTGCTCGTGGCGTGCTGAGCTACCGCCTTGATGGCGATAACATTCGTTTGGGCATCAACTCTAACCTTGGCTTTTCGGCTGAGGACCGTCAGGAAAACATCCGCCGTGTAGGCGAGATTTCCAAGTTGTTCGCAGATACCGGTGTAGTTGTTCTATCCAGTTTTATTAGCCCATATCTCGAAGATCGCGACATGGTAAGAAAGATGCACGAAGCTGGCGACCTTCCTTATATGGAGGTGTTTGTCGACTGCCCTCTGCAGGAAGCCGAGGCACGTGATCCTAAAGGCCTGTATAAGAAAGCCCGTGCAGGTGAGATTAAAGGGTTCACAGGTATTGATGACCCCTATGAGGCACCAGTTTCACCAGAACTTCACCTGAATACTGCAGAGATGACTCTTGAGCAGGAGGTGGAAGTGATTCTTTCCACGCTTCAGGAGAAAGGTATTATCGCCAAAGACTAAGCGGTACTGCTAACAAAAAACAGGGGGATCAATAGATCTCCCTTTTTTATTTTCCCACCCATATTTGCGCTTCTGCGCGATGCTCAGCCATTCCTCTTTCTCTTCAAGTCTCTATCGACGCCAACTATCGGTCGCCCGGCATATCCGTTCATATACTCAAGCTGTACAGATAGTGATGTTTGCCTGTGGAGGCGCTTATGTCCGTTAGGAGAGGCTGGATACTCTCTATTTTGCTCTTGGTGCTAATAGGCCTGGGAGCATCAGCCTGGTATGGGTATACCCAGCTGCCAAAAGTTCATGGGAGTGTAGAGGCTCCAGTATTGGGGGTTCCAGAGGGCGTTTTGGACTACAAGCCTGAGCCGGCTTATTCTGGCCCCCACCCCAGAATGATGTCACGCCCGCCAGAGTACTTTCCTTTTCCTATAGGGATAGGTGAGGTAGGGCCCGTAGAGACGTTATTCAGCGGCCCATCAAGATACCCTCTCTATTGCGGGAAAAACAACATCACGAATAAGCAGCCCCTGGTCGATAACCAGGAAGGGGAGGGGGTGCCGGTCTTCGCCTTGAATGAAAAGGGCCGAAGAACGAAGGAAGTTATTGGGTATAGCCGTGACTGTAGTCACGCTACAGAAGTTACCTACTTTTACCGAAGTACTACCGATGGACAGTTTCACTACATGCATGAGGCCAGAAATGACATCGACAAAGTGACGGTAAACGGAAAGCAAGTGGATTTTATTGTTCGTGTAGAGACCGGCACCATTAATCGTCACTTTTATGCAATAGCGGTACTAAGAGGAGAAGGGGAGTCAGCAGCTAAGCCAAGCGGTAGTAACTGGAATAAGCGTTTAATCTACCAGTTTCGTGGCGGTGTAGGTATTGGAGGCCGCCAGGGGAAGATCAACAAAGGAGATATCACCACTCGGCGAATGGATGAGCTGGCCAGAGGTTACGCAATTGTCTATTCGACTGCCAATCAGACGAGAAACCACTACAACATGTGGTTGGCAGAAGACGCTGCCAGGAGAGTAAAGAAGCAATTTGTATCGCTGTATGGGGAGCCTATGTACACCGTTGGTATCGGGGGGTCTGGCGGAGCGATTCAACAGTATTTATTTGCGCAGAACGCTCCAGGTCTTTTAGATGCGGCAATACCCCTCTATTCCTACCCGGATATGGTCTCCCAAACTATTTACGCCTTCGATTGTGAGCCCCTGGAGTATTTCTTTGACATCGTGGATAAAGCCAATCAGCGCTGGAAAAAAGCAGAAGAGCGCACGGTTATCCAGGGATTGGCTGCCAGTGAGAATGGATCAAGCAAATTTGGAGTATTAAGTTTTTTTGCTGGGATCTTTGATAGTCGCTATCGAGATAGGATGCAAGGAACTACTGAGTGCGTTGACGGGTGGCGAGGCTTGGTGCCGTTGGTCAACAACCCTAATTTCGTTCACTTTGCGAAGAGTTTCGCTACTGAAGTTGTTCCAAAAGTGCATTGGACGCACTGGGAGGATCTTCGCCAGTTTTATGGGGCAAATGCATTGGGGTACGCAAATAGCTCTTGGGATAATGAGGGCGTGCAATACGGGTTAAAAGCACTCGTAAATGGCAAGATAAATATTGATACATTTTTGCGAGTCAATGCCGCTGTAGGTGGCTGGAAAGCACCAGAAGATCAGAGCCAAGAGCAGTTTTGGTTTATGAACGGGAGTATGTTTCCAGTTCGCCTCTCTCTTTGGAGTGAACAAAACCTCAATATGGGAACATTGCAAAACCCGGCAAAGCGCAGTCGAGCAAGCCTCGAAGCGATCAATGGAATATATCGTTCCGGGCATGTTTTCCTGGGGGATGTAGAGATTCCCATAGTTGACTTGCGGCACTACTTAGACAAACAGCCGGATATGCATCACAGCTCTGCCTCTTTCTCAGCACGCGAGCGTATTCGGCGGGCTCGAGGGCATGCGGATAATCAATTGATATGGATGAGTGATAAAGGCTATAACCCGTTGCATGAGGCCCTGGATCTGATCGATCGCTGGATGCAGAACATTGTGCGGAATCCAGCAAAAGGCGTAGTGGATAATCGGCCTGATGATGCCAATGACCGCTGCTTCGATAAAGAAGGGAATTTATTGGCCTCTGGAGATGATGTCTGGAATGGCCCCTGGAACAGCCGGGCGCCAGGTAAATGTATGCGGGTATATCCGATCCACAGTACATCGAGGCAGGTGGCAGGAGCGCCTGTGACCGATGATATCTTCAAGTGCGCACTGCAACCGGTGGAACGGGCTTTGGCAAAAGGCACCTACGGCCCATTTACGGAGGAAATCTCGAGCCGAGTGGCGGACTTAAAGAGAATCTTTCCAACCGGTGTGTGTAATTACAATGAGCAGGACCTCGCTAAGCCCAAAGAGCAGCTTATTCCCAGAGAGATACCGGTGAAAATAGCGGGGCATCTACTCGACCCAGACTACCGGCAGGGAAAGGTACTGCAGGGAGCAAGTACCGAGGAGGTGGAGGTGAAGGGTGTTCCTGTATCTTTACCGGGCGAATCGGATGGGAATTGATCAGATGTGATTTTTTGGCGTGAAAATTGTTGACAGAAAATTACATTCGAGTAATATTCGCCTCGCTCAAGGGGCAAGGCCCCTAAGAAAAAGAGCAACGGGTGGTTAGCTCAGTTGGGAGAGCGACGGCCTTACAAGCCGTAGGTCACAGGTTCGACCCCTGTACCACCCACCAACTTCCCCAAGGGAAGTTTACTACCGAGGACCGGTAGTTCAGTTGGTTAGAATGCCGGCCTGTCACGCCGGAGGTCGCGGGTTCGAGTCCCGTCCGGTCCGCCAGATACAAAAAAGCCCTCACCAGTGAGGGCTTTTTTGTATCTGGCCATTGTGGACTTAGTGTTATTGTTGGGTTTCATGATTACTGCAGATTCTGATACCTAGAAGTTCGCCCAGGTTCTTCATTGGTGCTCTCTATGTTGGTAGCTTACCAGCTCAAGCCTTTCTTTCATTTGTTCAGTTGGTTGTAGGTACCATTTCTCTCATTTTCGTGAAAATTTTCGCTGTTTAAGAGGGGGGTAGCTTTAGGTTTGGGATTGTTTTGCGTTACACAATAATCAATCTTATCTGGTTAATAGCTCTGCTGTGGGATTGATCTATGCATTCTGGTTCCTTGCTTCGTTTAAATATCGATGACTTTAAAAAAACTGCATTAAGGGTCCCTTACCAGTCAGTGGATAGCGATCTATTTCCTGGTATAGAGCTTTGGGTTCGAAGGGATGACCTTCTCGATCCCCTGATCTCTGGCAATAAAGCCTATAAGCTTCTTTATAATCTGTTGGAGGCAGAGGCTCACCAATTAAGGACCATTGTAACCTGCGGTGGCGCCTGGTCGAATCATGTTCATGCCGTTGCAGCTGCAGGGGCTCGCTACGGTTTTAATACTGTTGGCATTATCCGTGGGGAGCGAGCGCAAAATTTAAGTGCTACTTTGCGAGATGCAGAGCGTTTTGGGATGAGGTTAATTTTTGTGACCAGGAATCAATATCGCAGAAGAGGGGAGGTAAGCTTTCTTAATGAAGTTGGGCTGAGAGAGGAATTGGCGTTGTTCATACCGGAGGGGGGGGCTAACTATGCTGGAGTGGAGGGGGCAAGGCTTCTAGGTGAGATAATTTTAAAAAGTGCCCCGGTCAAATTTGATCAAGTTTGGACGGCTTGCGGGACTGGAGCGACTTTTGCGGGGCTGGCTTTAGGCCTAAAGGGTATTTCAACAGTAGGGGTTGAGGTGCTTAAGGCGGGTGACGGTATAGCGAGAGATGTGGCGCGGTGGTTGGCGCCTGAGTGGGCTGAGGGTGAGGTTGCACAGATTGATGCAGCTAGTGCGATTCATACAGGTGAAGCAGGTGGTGCTAACTGCCAGTTGCTTGCGGGGTTTCATTGTGGAGGTTATGGCAAATACCCTGAGAAGTTACGGCGATTTCAGGATGAATTTGAAGTTGGAACAGGTATTCCGTTAGATCCTGTATATACGGCCAAGTTGCTATTGGCGCTGTCGAAAAGTGCAGAAAGCAGTCGGCTTCGGAAGGGCAGTAAGATATTGGCTGTTCACTCGGGAGGGTTGCAAGGGAGACGTGGCTTTGCTTGAGCCTGTGCTATTTTACGCAAGCTAGCGATCAATATAACTACGACGTTCGACTCATCTATAGGCCTACGGCATAATAGTCAGTTCTGTGCTACCAGGCCTTACTCGGTACTGAAGGCGCGAACTCATCGTTGTGTTGGCCTAAAAGGCTGTTTGAAGTGCCGAAAGGGAGGAGCTGTGTCGGAATTTCAGAATATAGGGCTGATCGGTCGAACAGAAAGTGAAAATGCAGTTTCTTCTCTAAAGCGCTTGATGGCCTACCTGGAGGAGGAAGGTTACAGTGTGGTATTGGAGGAGGGCACAGCTTCTAGTGTCTCGTCCCACAATGCTCGCATATCTTCAAGGGATAAGCTGGGTGAGTTGTGTGATCTTGTTATTGTTGTTGGAGGGGATGGTAGTCTCCTTGGGGCGGCCAGAGCTCTGGCACGCTTTAGTGTTCCTCTTCTAGGTATTAATCGTGGCCGTTTAGGTTTTCTTACAGATATTACGCCTGATCAGGTAGAGCAGAAGGTTGGTGAAGTTTTATCTGGCAAATACATGGCAGAGAGCCGGTTCTTACTGGATATGTCGGTCACTCGTGACGGTAGGCCTGTCGGAAAGGGCTCAGCATTAAATGACGTTGTCCTTCATCCCGGTGAATTTATAAGAATGATAGAGTTTGATCTCTATATCGATGGTCAGTTTGTGTATACACAGCGGTCAGATGGGTTAATTATTTCAACTCCAACGGGCTCTACCGCTTATGCGCTCTCCGGGGGAGGCCCCATTATGCATCCTAAGTTGGATGCTATAGTTTTAGTTCCTATGAACCCCCATACCTTAAGCAGTCGTCCAATTGTTGTGGAGGGTAGTAGCGAATTTAAATTGATTGTCGGGGATCAAAATATTGCTAAGCCTTATATTACTTGTGATGGACATGATCAGGTGGTAACGGAGCCTGGCGATGTTATTCGAGTCCACAAAAAACCACATCGGCTTACCTTGATTCACCCTATTGATCATAATTTTTATGAGACTTGCAGGTCTAAGTTGGGGTGGGCGGAGTAGGATATTTTAATAAATAAGCATAGTCTTTTGGCGCCATTTGTATTCATGTTGCCTCTTTGATAGCGATAAGTGATTTAATATGGGTAGGCCTTAGTTGAATTAGTTCAGGCCAAACCTGACACTTCCTCTTGAAAATAAGGGCCCTCTCCCTTTTTGTAAATTGGTCTGAGGGCGGCCGAAGGTTTAAGATTATAGGTTTTTATTGAACTTATTTGACACTGGAAAGGGTTCGGGTGGGATTGGTGCAGAGAAAAAACTGCATAGAGGTTGCCACCCTTTGTCCAGCTTCATAAAAAGAATATCTCCTGGAAAGTCTCGATGGAAAGACTCAGCAAGAGATCTCTCTTTTCTGTATTCCGCTCTCCTATGATTGGCGGTCTTTTCCCTGTCTTGCCAAGCCTTTTTTGCTTTAGGATATACGGTAGGGCTACTTAACTCCCAGTTTTCGACGCTTTTTACCCACTTTTCTAAGTCTCTATCAATCCATATAAATTTTGAATTTGGAAATGCTATCTTCTTCGCATAAATATTAATTCTGGTATGACCTATCGGGCTGTCACTAAATATAGAGAAATCATTGACGCTCTTCAGTATGGGCTCCATTAGGAGTTGGATAGAATTTTCCAGGTGAGTATTAATGTCATCAGCAGAGCGAACGCTAGCCATCAATCTATTAATCGCTTGAATGTACTGTAAATGATACCTGGAGAGTACTCTTGTTCTTTTCCTGGAAATAGTCCCAGTGTGTCGAGAGCTCTTCCAACAGAGGTTGTACCTGTTTTGTACATTGAATGAATAATGCATACCGGCTTAGACTTAAAACTTGATCTCATAAATGCCTCAATTTACATTATAGTTGAATGGCCCATCATCCTTTAAGCAAGCTTGCTTGGTGATTTTGTGGCTCTTTATGTTACTTTACGGGGTCAAGCTCTGAGTGCTTTCATATGTCTTTCCCCTTTATGTTTGGTTATAATCTATCACTTTTCTGGTGTGGCCGTATTTTGCTATGGTAACTAATGAGATAATTAAATCCCCCAGCTTTGCCGGGGGGATTTAATTAAAAGTAAGCTTCAGTCTGTAAGGAGGTTGGCTTAGCTTTCATTGCCTTGTTTTGCTAGTTTTTCAAGCTCTTTAATTTTGTTCTTAATAAACTGTCCTTCAGGGCGTAGCTTCTCTGCTATTTTCATTAGATCTAAAGCTATCTTAGGGTTAAGCATTGCTATGCTTAATGAAGCATCTCTAATGGAATCAATTTCACTCTCCAATAAATGCCTGGAGTTTAGTAGGTGGGCAATATCATAGATTGATTGCTCTGGGAATTTATAATTATCGACTTCTTCATTTGTGGTGATCTCATCAGAGAGAAAGTCAACCTGATAGTTATCTCTCAAGAGAGTGAGGTACTCTTGAGATTTGCGAAGTAGGTCATCAACTTCTTCCTTCGGGGGGTGGTATGTATCACCAGCTATTGAGTATAAATATGAGGCATTTGCTCTATGTTTGGAGTGGCGAGGTGCGATCTCAAATAATTTGTCAGCTACCAATAATGCCTGAGTGCTGATGGATTCATTTTTTCTGTTTTCTTTTGGGTATTCAGTGCAGTTTAGGTTGATTGCGAAGCAAAAATCCTCGAGCAAAGAGTTGTTTTTAAAAAAAGCCCTCCCAAATTTTCTAATGCGTAACTTATCTTTGCCAAACGTATTTGCAAGAGAGTCTAGTTTTCGTATAGTTATATTGTGAGACTTCTCTGTTAAAGCCTGTTTCAGGGAGCATTGCCCGGTTTTAACTCGCTCTACTATGTGAGATTTATACCTTTCTGTAGGGTGTCTCATATATGCGATAATATAAACTTTGCTAAATAGCTTGGAAAAGAAATCATGGAATTCCGAATGCTCTGAAATTGGCATTGAGGAAATGAACTCAGAAGAGATAATGAAGTTTTTGTCTCTATGTGCGTTGACCTCCCTTGCGAAGTTCTCTTTTCCTTTATCAACTAAATTTTTTGCCTGCTCCTTGGGTAGCCCGCACTCTCTTGCATATCTACTCCCGTCGTCCCAATAGGCTGCCCAGAAGTGATTGTCGACACCTGCAGATATAGAGTAATGGTATGAAGATTTGTGGAGCAACTCATTGCTGCTAAAAAAAGAGGTTTGGATGGATGTGGAGCCACATTTATAGTCGCCGATATGTATGTATGCTGCTGTCATTTGATTCTCTCCTATTGAAGATTCTAGTGTTTATGTAAGTCACTATCTATTCTTGGGCGAAATAGAGGAGATTTCAGGAGTGTAACAAGCATTCTAGCTTGGAGTGTGAGTGGGACTTTGCCTATGCGCATATCACGAAGGCGTCCAATGACAAAGCTTAGCCATGATAACTTTCCACCATCATGGTGCCAAATGTGCCATCCTTGGTTTCTTGCTCCATGCATATATTTCCATTTATTTGCGTCGTTAACTAGCGCAAACCATACGCCTTTATTTTCGGGAGTTAAGTGAGCAACAATACTATTGCTGTCAATAAAGCATGGATATTTTTTGGATATTCTTTTTGTGTACTCAACGTCATCGTACCAGATAAAAAAGTCACTGATAGGTAGGCCAACAGACTGAATGGCGTTCCTACTGAATAGAACAGAGACAAAAGAGCAGCAGTCTACTTTGGTTATAGATTTGCTGATGTCTTGGTGTCTAGCCCAGTCCCAAGTTGGGCTGGGTTGATTCATCTCGCAAATGCTGTCATCTTTCCATATAACTTTGGAACATATGAATCCTGGCTCGATATTTTGGGTGGTCAGGAGATCCCAATTGGTGGTAAGTGACTTAAGAGCATTAGGCTTTGGTTCGCAGTCGTCGTCCATTATCCAAACAAAATCTGCTCCGTCCTTGTAAGCATATTTAATGCCTTCGGAAAACCCTCCGGCGCCGCCAATATTTTCTTTCAGGTTTAGAACCTGAAGCTTGGGATCTGCCTGAGATGCATTTTCCAGAAGCTGGTGTGTGCCATCTGTTGAGCAGTTGTTGACTACAACAATCTTGTAAATATTTTCTGTCTGGCTCTGTACTGCCTTAAGCGTATTCTCCAGCAGCTCCTTTCGGTTATACGTAACGATAACAGCAAATATCTTACTGGTCATAAAGCTGTCCTAGTGTAGTTTCGCAAAAGGATTGCTCTTGCATTTTAAGGAAGTTTTCAAGCTGGGCTGAGTGAAGTTTTTCTGTCTCTAATGAGGAATCAGAGAGTGATAAAATTTTCTTTGACATTTTAGAGATAAGATTCCTGTCTAAAAAATCAACGACTCCCTCTGTTGTCAGAAGCTCTCTTTGGGCGCCAACATCGGTGGAAAGTACAGGTATACCTCTGCTAATAGCCTCAAAAGCCGTTAGTGTTAAGCCTTCATTTACCGAGTTGATCAGCAGTAAATCGATATCACTAAATACTTCATCTTTATTGTCGTTTCTTTCATAGAAAGTAACGTACCCTTGCTTAATTAGGCCCTTAAGGGAATCTTTAAAGGGTTGCTCCATAGAGCCTTGCCCTGTGAGATGGAATTCAATACCTTCCGATTTATTTTTGTGGCATTGCTTAATTATTGCAGATGTGACGTGCAGCTGTTTTTGCCATTCAAAGCGGCCATAAAAGGCAACTTTAAAACTCCCACTTCTTTTGGTCGCTTTGGAACTCAAGGGTTGAGATGTTCCAGAGAGATACAAGAGCTGAAGGTTGTCGGGGGCAACATTTTCTTTCAGGTAGTATTCTCTAAGACTGTTAGATATTACGTGATGAGTATCTATATATTTAGAGTAATAGATGCTGGTTTCAATGTAGCCGCCAGTAAAGTGTTCAAGTACATGCGCGGAATCTACAATCTTCAGCTCTGGAAAAATTGCTCTTATGAGAGGTAAGTGATAATACCCTAGGGATGAGTGATGAATGTGAAGGGTTGTTATCTCTCTGCTCCGAAGAAATTCGAATAAGAATGATAGGAACTCAGGTTTCCCTCCTATTTTGTCAAACTCAATAACTTCGCTGCATGTTTCCTCGAATGCAGGTTTATCCTTGTTTTTAGATGGGACGGTGGAGATTGCAAATGATACGCCTCCATTTTTTTTAACAAAGTCTGCACATTCAAGGGCAAACTTTTCTGCTCCTCCAAGTTCGAACCAGTGAACAAGGTGAAGAACCCGGCTTTTGGCTAGTGTAGTTATATTCCCCTTTGAGTTAAAGCTTGGGGTGGGGATGCTCGCAGCGGGGAGTCTCCTAAAGTATTTGGGAGATGAGTTTAAGTGGTCTTGATAGCGGCGCAAGAATAAGGGAGCTAACTCGAAGCGCAAGCTATCCTTTTTCTCTAAGACTTTCGCTTTGATTTTTTTAATTATTGGTTTCATTTTCTTTGAATGCTCTTGCCGTGTTTAAGGCTTGCCTGATAGTTACATCCATATCCAAGTATTGATAGGTGCCCAATCTTCCTACAAAAGTAACGTTTTCTGTTCTATCTGCAGCTTCTTCGTACTTCTTTAAAATGCCAACTTCTTGAGCGAGTCTGATTGGGTAATAGGGTGTATCGTTTTCTTCGCAAGCTCTAGAGAACTCGTGATAAATTATAGTTTTTTTGTGTTCTTCCCAGGGGGCGAAATGCTTGTGTTCAGTGATTCTTGTGTAGGGCACCTTTTCTTCTGTGTAATTAATTACAGCATTCCCTTGCGCATCTCCATCTTGAGTGCTTCGTTCAAAATCTAGGGTTCTATAACCAAGTCGACCATGTTCATAATTAAAGAATGCATCGAGAGGGCCTGACCAGAAAGTATGTTTGTAGTTTTTTCTTTCATCTGGATTGAAGAGGCTGTTCAGGTGGACAGTGATATTTTCATGCTCAAGAATCTTGGCTACGATCTCGGTATAGCCATTCTTTGGCATGCCTTGATAGGGATGATTGAAATAATTGTCGTCATAATTAAAACGCACAGGAAGGCGCTTAAGAATGGAAGCAGGTAGTTCGGAAGGGGGGAGCCCCCACTGCTTTAGGGTATAGCCTTTAAAGAAGGCTTCATACAGATCCTTTCCAACAAAGCGGAGTGCCTGCTCCTCAAAGGTTTTAGGGTTTTCGATGGAGAGGTCTGCCTGAGATTCAATCCAGGATTTGGCCTCGCTAGGAGATAATGTTTTCCCGAAGAATTGATTTATGGTGTGCAGATTAATAGGCAAGCTATATACGTTACCTTTGTAGATTGCCTTGACACGGTTTTTGTAGGGCATCATCTCGGCATACTTGTTAATGTAGTCCCAAACCTCTTGATCTGCAGTGTGAAAAATGTGTGGCCCATACTTATGGACCATTACGCCAGTCTCGGTATCGCGTTCAGTGTGGCAGTTTCCTGCTATGTGCTCTCGCGCTTCAAAAATTTCAATTTTATATCCGGCTTCTGCAAGCTCTCGGCCGATGACGGCCCCAGAGAATCCAGCACCGACAATGGCGATGGAGTTAGTTGTTGAAGTCATTGCAATTTTCCCTGAGTTTTGGTCATAAAATCAAATAATGCTTTAAAGGTTTCTAGACTCTCGTTTCTTTTCCGATGAGAGAGGCTGCAAATAGTCGCCTTTACAAGGAATCTAATGAAGAGGTAAGGAGTTGCTATGCTGTAGTGTCTTGCTGCGACATATAGAAAATTTCTAACATCGTAGTACTTGATCCCGGGTCGATATAATTCTTTTTTTGTGGGATGGGCGACGCGCGCCTGTGGCTCAATAAGTGTCTTATAGCCAGCTTTTTTTGCTCTTAGACACCACTCTACATCATCGAAATGAAGGAAGAAATTGGCGAATCCTTGGAGTTCTTTTGCGGCTGCCATAGGAATTAGCATGCATGCTGCAGATGCATATTCACTTTCGAAGCGCTCTTCAGGGAGATTGTTTACTTTTTCTCCGCTAAAAAGTAACTCTTGTCTGGCTTTCCACCAGCGTACCTTGGCGCCAGCCTCTGTTACCTTTTCGACATTTGACTTGTCTAGAATTACTCCTCCAATAATACTTTTGCTTGCCTCTCTTTCTGCACCACCAACTAATCGTTTTAGTGTATTTTCTTGCGGTGTTGCATCGTCATCTAGTAGCCATATGTAATCTGCGCTATTTTGGGATATTGCGGCCCCAATACCTTTACTAAAGCCGCCAGAGCCTCCAATGTTCTCCGGCAGGTTGAGCGCCCTGATTGATATTTTGGAGTCTTCGTTGTGCGCTATAAACTCATCTACAGCAGACGCAGTATCGTCGTTGCTGCAGTTATTAACGATCGTAATGCCGTAAGATTCTTTTGGGTAGTCTAAATGCATTAATAGTCTCAGTTGGTCAAGCAGGTCCGCTTTTCGATTGTAAGTTACAATCACAATCTCAATGATTGGCGCTGAGGCTGATTTGTTTGAAGTGTTCAAGATCAAACGAGTAAACTCCTTCGTGAAAATTTACCTTGCATGCGCAATTCAATTGTGTGCCGGTGAGCTATTGTTTAGTTTTTGTCTAAGGTTAATGCATCTTTTATTTATTTCAGCTAATTGGTTCGCAACAATATCTTCAGAGGTGGTTATCACATCGGATAGTCTCGGTAATCCGAGAGATCTGGGAGTTCTTTCGCTTGAGAAGGTGATCTGTCGGGAGCTAATTGTGAAACAGTTATACACTCGGGATATTAGGCGAGCAGATGCTCGCTTATTCCAGCTTAAAAACGCACCTTTCTTTTGATGTTGAGGGGCCTCTGCAAGACGCTGAGAGAGTTGGTAGCGAAGTCCGAAAAACTTGTTTCGTGTCAGAATTGAAGTAGCATAGATGCCTGCAATGCTTGGGGTGACATTGCGAGTGATTTTACTGGCTCGGATAGAGTTTTGAGTCTTAGTTAGGCCTAAGCTGCTAAAAAAGTCGAGGATTAGATTCTGGCTATCCCACTGGCTTTTATCATATGGGCGTACGATGATGTTGTTGGGATACTCTTTTTTCCAGCGCTTGATAAAAAGTGTTTTAAAAGCTGCATGATAAACATAGGGGTCAAAAATTGTTGGAATATATTTTGCCGCTAGATACTGCCACCTGAATGCTGCATATGATTTTGCACTCTTGAGTCTTTGCATGGTTCCTGACTCTAGATATTCATCGGCTCTACGGATATATGCAATTACATAGGTATCAGAATGGTTTAGCCATTTTTTGAAGAGGGCAACCTCTGAGGCCTTTAGGCTACATAAGGCTTCAGCGCTTATTATGAGGTGCTCTGGCTGAGAGGAGATTACTCTTTCTAGTTCGGCCCAGCATTTGCCTTTTTTGCCTGATCGAATCTCTCGAAACAGGCATTCGTGATGATTTTCTTGCTTTAGGAGCACCGGGTACTCAATCCCCTGTGATCTGAGTACAGCTTGATTTTCACTTAGGGCTGCTTGAATAGCAGTTGATCCAGTTTTATCTGAGCCAATATGAATGTAGATTTTCATGTTGGTGTTACCCGGCCTCATACATGCTTAAGACTTCTTGCGCCTCACCAATCGACTTAACTGTTCCGCTCTCTATCCATAAGACCCTGTCACATAACTTCCTTAGTGTTTGGATGGAGTGAGACACTAAAACTACAGTTTGGTTAGATTGCACCTTGTTCTTTAGAGCCTTTGCAGATTTCTGCTTAAACTCCCTGTCACCGACTCCGAGGATCTCGTCTAGTAGCAGTACATCAGGCGTTGCATGAATTGCCGTGGCGAAGCCGAGACGAGCTTTTTGTCCTGCAGAGAAAGTGCCGACTGGTTCTTTAATTATGTCGCCAAGGCCTGAAAACTCTGTGATAACGGGGATCATAGCTTTAGCATGTCGGATGCCGCTGCCCTGAGTTACCAGAGCCATAAGGGCATTATCAATACCGCTCAAGTTTTTATTGAAGCCCAACCCAAGTGATAGCAGCTGTGATTTAACTCGGGGTTGCCTGTGAATTTTTCCTGTATTTGGAGCAATAATATCTGCGAGCAATTTAAGCAAGCTTGATTTGCCGGCACCGTTTCGTCCGACAATACCAAGTGTTTCGCCTGTGAGAAGCTCAAAGGAGATATCCTTTAGTACCCAATTCTGCTTTGTGAATAAACTCAACTTTCCACGGTAGGCAAGCCCCACTTTCGAGAATGTTAATATTGGCGAACTCATAGCAGTACTCTTGGATAAGTTCTATCAAGTATCTTAATCAATACCAATGAAGAGAAAAGCGATATAGCACCAATGATAAATGGGTAGGCTAGATCTCCAATTTCAGGTATTTGATTTTCTAAAAGGACCTTTCTGTAACTATCAAAAATTTCAGCATAAGGGTTGAGTAGAAGTAGCTCCTGAACTTCTGATGGGCGGCTACTGATATCAAAGAAAATGCCAGAGGTGAAAAGCACTCCGGTCACGCATAAAGGTACAAGGTGTCGTAGGTCGGGTATCAACGGGATTGTTGCTGCAGCTAGCAGGCTCAAGCCCAAATTGATGATGAGCTGTGAAAAAATAACAGGGATAAGCCCGATCCATGCTGCTGTCGGAGCAAATCCTGAGAGCCATAGCGCACCAAAAAGTATTGGTAGGACGCATATAAACCTCAAGAGCATCGATAGATTGATTGAGCAGGCAAATATCCACTTGGGCAGGTAGAACTGGCCAAGTATCCCTTTGTTGTTGACTATCGATTCGGCGCTATTGCTTATGGATGATGCAAACCACTTAAATGGGAGCATGCCACATAGTAAGAATGCTAAGAATTCTGCCCCAGCTTGGTTGCCACGGAATCCAGATGCGAATGCGAAATAGAGGAGCCCTGTGAGAAGAAGCGGTTCCATTACCCACCAGACAGTCCCCAGGTAGGTATTTTCCATGTCTGCTTTTAAGGCGTTTACGCCCCTGAGCCAAACAATATTGAAGTGATTCTTAAGCATCCAGGTGTTACGGTTACAAATAGAGGTGGCATTATAAAGGCACAACAGCGCCAAATATACAGGAAAAGCTTTAGAAACAACAGCTTACATGCTGTAAACTAGTACGTTAAATTTGTAAAGGCCGCATATTTTGGTACAAAAAGTAACCGCAGCTCATTGTTATAGGACGTTCCTTCCTGAAACTCACGGAGGGCTGGAACAGGCCATATTTCAGATGGCCCGATCGGGAGGAGAGGTGTTAGCACTCTCTTCCAGGCCTGGCTCCTATGAGATTGAGTCGGGCCTGCAAGTTCGAACAAGTCGCCGATGGTTTTCTTTTAAGTCCATGTGTTTTGGACCCGGTTTGTTACTGGATGTATGGCGCAGTAAGGCGAAAGTGTTGCACTTGCATTTTCCTTGGCCTTTTGGCGATCTTGCCTACCTGTTCGCAGGCAAGCGGCGCCCATTGGTTGTGACTTACCATTCTGATGTGGTGAGGCAGAGGTGGCTCCTGAAGCTTTATACCCCTCTTATGAATCGTTTTTTTGCCAAAGCGGATCGTATCGTCGCTACTTCTGAGCAGTATGTGGCAACAAGCCCTGTTTTGCAGCGCTGGAAGCATAAGGTCTCTGTGATTCCCTTGGGGGTTGATGAGGATACCTTGCCGCTCCCGCGTGAAGACGACTTGAAGCGTATTGAGGGCACCTATGGCCAGGGCTTTATGCTTTTTGTTGGTGTTCTTCGTTACTACAAAGGCCTTGAATACCTGATTCGTGCTGCTGAGGGAGCGGGCTGTCGCATTCTAATTGCCGGGGCTGGGCCGGAAGAGGGGCGTATGCGCTCTCTTGTCTCTGAATTGGGGCTAGAGAATGTGGAGTTCCTGGGGTTTGTGTCTGATGAGGAGAAAGCTGCATTGTATCGACTTTGTGGTGCTGTAGTTTTTCCTTCCCACCTGCGCTCTGAAGCCTTTGGAGTCACCTTGGTTGAGGGGCTTATGGCGGGCAAGCCGCTGATAAGTTGTGAGATAGGGACGGGCACCAGCTTTGTGAACGAAGATGGGGTAACCGGTCATGTGGTACCTTCAGGGGATAGCGTTGCGCTCCGGGATGCCATGAATGATCTCAATTCTAACCCTGAAAAAGCCAAGATAATGGGGTCTGCAGCCCGCCAGCGTTATGAAGCTCTATTCACGGGCGAGAAGATGCGAACATCATATCAAGAGCTTTATCGGGAGGTTCTAGGTTGTGGCGTTGGCGGTGAAGTGATTGACTCTGATCGGAGCTCCTGTGCTTAGGATTGGTGTTGATGCCAGGCCATTGTCAGTTGTCACTACAGGAATTGGCCGTTATACGGAAGCTCTTATTGAGCGTATGGTAAAAAGCGGGCATGAATGGTTCCTTTATAGTGATGCGCCACTCCCTGAGAAGTTCTGTGAGGTTGCTAATGTGGTCGTGCGGACAGGGAGGGTTGGGCGTAAATCGTTGGGTACTCTTTTTGCCCAAGCCCGCTTCCCATCCTGGGCTAGGCATGATGACTTGCAGGTATTCTGGTCCCCCAGGCATCATTTGCCACTGATGATGCCTTCTTCGATAAGTCGGGTTGTGACGATTCACGACATGGTTTGGGCGCGCTTTCCTGAAACTATGTCTGTATTTGGTAAATACCTTGAAAGGGGGTTGATGCCCCCTTCTGTGAGTTCGGCGCAAGCGGTTATTGCGGTATCTGCGTTTACTGCCGATGAGCTGAAAGAGTTAATGCCGAAATCTGTGGGTAAGACTGTTGTTATTCCCGAAGCGCCTTTCTTAAAAGATGCCACTGACCGAGTTGATGGAGAGTACTTCCTTTTTGTGGGTACTCTAGAGCCCCGTAAAAATTTGGAGCGTTTGTTAGCTGCATATCGAGCTTATTTGGATGCAGCTTCACCAGAAGCATTGCCGCTTTATATTTGCGGTGGGCAAGGCTGGGGGTTACCTCGATTAAGTGAGATTATTGAGGGGTTGAGTTTAGGGGAAATGGTACAGGTGCAGGGTTATGTGCCTGACCACGAGTTGAGTGGCTTGTATCGCAATGCTAGAGCTCTGCTTATGCCCTCGATTTACGAGGGTTTTGGGTTGCCTATTGTTGAGGCGTTTTCACAGAATACTCCGGTTTTGACCTCTAATGTTGGCGCTATGCGCGAGGTGGCTGGAAATGGGGCTATTTTAGTCGATCCTCTTTCGGTTTCTAGCATGGCTGATGGTATCCATCAGCTGCATTCAGATTTGGATTTGGTCCATAGCCTTCAGGAGTCTGCAGGTGCTAGGGCGCATGAGTTTTCTTGGGATCGAGCAGCGGAAGCCACCTTAAAGGTGTTGGAGCAGGCTGCTATTAACGGCTAGCTGACTTCGGTTCATCTTTGTTATAGAGCTAGCTTTTGCGCCCCCCCCGTTTAGTTCAGTCTCTTGCTAATCTCTGCTGTATATTTGTGTTCTGCAGTTTCAAGTTTGGGGGCTATAAGGTTTATTCGAATTTATTTCTCCAGTGATTATTTCGGCGTTCTCTTAAGGTTGTCAATCTCTAATTGCTCTGGCTGCTGCCGAAATTCCCATCTATCTCTCTCCTGATCTAGTTGTTGAAACCCCCGCCCATCCTATTTGTCAGCTAAAGTTGTGGGTTGCTAATTCCGGGCGTTGTGCTAATCGTTTAGTCAGTGGTGATGATTCAAATGTCTGACAACATCTGCGATTGGTGCTGCTATGCAGGTTAAATTTTCCGTGATTGTTCCGGTTTATCAGCAGTGGCACTTCATTGAGGACTTGGTTCGTTGCATGGAGTCTCAGGTAATTTCAAAAGACCTTTTTGAGCTTGTACTGATATCAAATGATGGTAGGTCTCCATCTTTATTGGGAGGAGAAAGTTTTCAGATTAAGACTGGAGAGTGCAAAAAGCCTGGGTCTTATGCGGCAAGAAATAGAGGGGCAGAGTTAGCTGATGGAGATTGGCTTATATTTACGGATGCTGATTGCTTGCCGGATCCAAAGTGGATAGCTGGAATTGATAGGGCGATTAGGTGTTCGGTAGGAGGTGTAAAGTTATTTGCAGGTGATGTGAGAAGTCAGAAGCAGCATGGGTTCTCTAATATCTATGAAGTCTATGATTTTATGAGAGGGATACCACAAGAAGTTTACGTATCTGCAGGAGTTGCAGCTACAGCAAATATGGTTGTGGATCGGTTTTTGTTTTTGAAGTTTGGTGGATTTAGTGAGAATTCCTTTTCAAGTGGTGATTTTGAATTTTGTAGAAGATTGAGGGTGAGGGGCTATCAAATTTTATTTTTGAAATCTGCTTTTGTCCATCATCGAGTTAGATGCTCTTGGCGATCTGTTGCTGCAAAAGCAAAGCGGATAAAGGGAGGGCAGTTTTTTGTCTCTCGAGGGGTGGGGAGGTTTCAGTTGATTCTATATACCCTTCTTCCACCGGTAAGATCGGTTATATTTTTTTGGAGGAAAAGGGAAGTTTATATTGGTTATAGATTGTTGGCAATTTTCGTTCAGTTGAGGTTGTGGGGGGTTGAGATCTGGGAAATGGCTCGCCTGATGTTAGGGGCGAAACCTGAGCGACATTGATCGTTGTAAATGTTCGGAAGGTATTGGTTGTGGAGAGGTAGTGCGCTTGTGTACCAATAATTTTAACAGGCTGAGAAATGAAAAAAGCACTAATAACAGGTGTAACAGGCCAGGATGGCTCTTATTTAGCTGAATTTTTATTGGCGAATGGGTACGAGGTTCATGGGGTTAAAAGAAGGTCCTCTTCATTTAATACGAGCCGCATAGATCACTTGTATCAAGGGCCGCAAGATGATAGTAGAAGGTTTTTTCTTCACTATGGAGACCTTACTGATACGAGTAATTTGACCCGAATTCTTCAGGAGGTGCGGCCTGATGAAATCTATAATTTGGGTGCCCAGTCACATGTTGCGGTCAGTTTTGAGTGCCCTGAATATACTGCAAATGTGAACGGGCTTGGAACCCTCAGAATACTAGAGGGGATGCGTCTTCTGGGGTTGGATAAAACCAGATTTTACCAAGCCTCAACGTCGGAGCTTTATGGCGCTGCCAAAACTTCCCCTCAGAATGAAAGCACTCCTTTTTACCCTCGCTCGCCATACTCAATTGCAAAATTGTTTGCCTATTGGACTGTGGTCAACTTCCGCGAGGCCTATGGCCTATATGCTTGTAACGGAATCTTATTTAATCACGAGTCATCACGTCGTGGTGAAACTTTTGTTACCCGAAAAATAACTCGGGGTTTGGCCAATATCGCCCAGGGTTTAGAGCAGTGCCTGTATTTGGGGGAGCTGAATGCGCTGAGGGACTGGGGGCATGCTAAAGACTATGTTGAAATGCAATGGTTGATGTTGCAGCAAGAAAGTCCTAAGGATTTTATTATCTCTACAGGGCTTCAATATTCCGTTCGGGATTTTGTTCGTAATTGTGCTCAAGAGTTGGGGATAGCGGTAGAGTTTCATGGGGAGGGGCAGAAAGAGGTAGGTGTTGTTGCTTCAATTGTGGGGGAAGATGCTCCAGCAATTAAGTGTGGAGACATAATTGTTAAAGTGGACTCTCGTTATTTTCGCCCGACAGAAGTGGCGTCACTAGTAGGTGATGCCTCATTGGCTCGACAAGAGCTGGGGTGGACACCTAAAACAACCTTGAAAGATTTGATTGGGGAAATGGTTAAGTATGATTTGAGGGAAGCGAAGCGGAATTTGTTGTTGGCTGGGAATGGTTATCGCACTGAGCCTATTTTTGAGGAGTAATTAGTGAAATATTCCCAAAGAGTTTTTGTCGCAGGTCATCGGGGTATGGTTGGTTCGGCATTAATTCAGAGGCTGAGACCGGTAAAAAACTGTGAAGTCATTACTTGCCCACGAGATTCACTGGACTTGACAGATGTTGATGCTGTTTCTGATTTTTTTAATTCGGAGTCGATTGATACTGTTTATTTGGCTGCGGCAAAAGTGGGGGGCATATTGGCGAATAGCAAGCTCCCAGCTGATTTTATTTACCAGAATCTGATGATTCAGGGCAATGTAATCCATCAGGCTCATAAGGCTGATATCCAAAATTTGCTGTTTATTGGGTCGTCTTGTATTTATCCAAGGAATTCCCCCCAGCCGATACGGGAGCAGGACCTGCTTGGTGGTAGGTTGGAGTCGACTAACGAGCCTTACGCTATTGCCAAGATTGCCGGAATTAAGTTGTGCGAATCCTACTCAAGGCAGTATGGGCGTAACTATCGTAGTGTTATGCCGACAAACCTGTATGGACCACATGACAACTTTGACTCTGCAAATTCACACGTTATCCCTGCATTAATATATCGTTTCCATAAGGCCAAAAATGAAGGGCTGCAGAATGTCAGGATTTGGGGGAGTGGTGATGTTCGACGAGAATTTCTTTATGTAGAGGATATGGTTGATGCGTTGGTGTTTGTAATGGATTTGGAAGATCGAGTATATCGATCCGTGACAGAGCCTATGTGCTCCCACCTAAATGTGGGTACTGGGGTGGATTGCACTGTCAAGGAGTTGGCTTATTTAATCGCCGAGATCATTGGGTTTGAGGGAAATATTACATTTGACAGGTCAATGCCTGATGGTGTGTCGCGGAAGTTGCTAGACACCTCAAAGCTATCGAAGTTGGGGTGGGATTCCCAGACTTCCTTGGGGGTAGGGTTAAAGAAAACATACGATTGGTATAGAAGTATTTTGTGTTGATCGAATGTCAGATATTGTAATTTGTACTAAAGTTCTCAAGAGGGGTTTTACTTTTCACGAAACGACAACTTGAGACTTTTTGTGATAAAAATAAGCCTGATAACGGTTTGTCTAAATAGTGCTGACACCATTCGCGACACAATTCTATCCGTGTTGGCTCAAGATTATGCAAATATTGAGCATGTAATTATTGATGGTGGCTCCACTGATGGAACACTAGAGATAATATCTGAGTTTAAAGACCAAGTTGCGGTAGTTGTGTCTGAAAAAGACTCGGGCATTTATGATGCGATGAATAAAGGCATACGCTTGGCGTCTGGCGATATAGTCGGCACAATTAACTCCGATGATATCTATTCTGATAATCGTGTGATTTCAAATGTTGTTAATGAGTTTTTAGTTTCGGGGGCCCAATCTGTCTATGCAGACTTGGAGATTGTGGCTCGCAATAACTTAAGTCAAAGAGTACGTTTTTATGGCTCCAGTAAATTTAGGGTTTCTAGATTTCGCTGGGGCTGGATGCCGCCCCATCCTACATTTTTTGTGCGGCGAGATTGTTATAAAAAGCTAGGCTTATATAAAACCAACTACCGGGTTGCGGCAGACTTTGAATTGCTAGCTCGCTTTCTTTATCGGGATAAAATTAGCTTCAGGCGCCTACCAAAATGCATTGTAAAAATGCGTGAAGGGGGCGTTAGTTCTCAAGGTGTTTGGGGGCGCATTCATCAAAACCTGGAAATTGTCCGAGCTTGCAAAGAAAATCATATCTACACAAACTTTTTCCTGATTCTATTCAAAGTACCTCTTAAGCTGCTCGAATATACTGGAATTGGCCTTACCCAGAGACGGTGAAGGCCAACTCCGTTATTCCCCATTTGATTTTTTGGAGGGCTCCCTCAAGAGAATAGGGAGGGCAGGGCGCCACTTGGCTCACTAGATTCGCTTTCAGGTTTAGCCTTAAGTAGCGAATTAACAATACTTCTCACTTTTTGAATATCCAAAGGGCTGGCCGGTGATTGGTAGATAGAGGCATCCAGTGCAGATTGGAGTTGCCCCAATTCTGGAATGTGCAGCAGCCTTGTGGCCTCAGTTAAACTCTTCCCCTCCAGTTTTGGCCATTTTGCGTAAAGCCACTTGAGTGAGGCTTGCTGGATGTGGCTCGGGTCCTCACTGTCCAATGCTCTCTTAAGTGCGCTGGTTTCACGGTGCAAATCAGGGGCTTGTATATTGTTGTTTGTTATTTGTTGGTTTAATTTGCGCCTCTGAAAGAAAAAGTACAGCACCCACAGTAAGTGAGAGGCAATTGCGATAATGGCCAGGTTGCGCCAGAAGCGACTCACAGTGCTGACTTGTTCAGGGGGGGGGGCTACCTGAGGGGCCCCAGCGGTGGTTTCGTTATCACTGGCTATAGGTGCTGCAGTGCCGGAAACAGAGAAGCGGAATGACGGTAGTTGAGTGGTACGTTGTCGTTGGGCTTTGGTGTCCCACCAGGTCACTGTGATCGGGGGTAGCTCGTAGTCCCCGGGTTGTGTAGCCACTATCGCAGTAGTCTCTATACGACTTCCTGTTACGCCATTGGGGCCAACCTGGTCCTCCTGTTGCGGTTGGTCTGGATAAGTTTTAAGGCCATCTACATTGAGTTTAGGCAGTGGGGGTAGCTGAGCGGCTCTAAGCCCTTCAGCGCGTACGGTAAGGATTCGCGTAATTGGCTCACCCACGGCGAAAGTATCAGGGTCCTGGCTCCAGCTTTGAACTATACCGAGACTGGCTGCCGGTAGCCATTGGCTACCCGAGTAATTGGTAGGCTTTGGTAGTACTTCAATAGATTTTTCCTGGGAGCGGAGCCGAAGTCGCTGGCTGTTGCGATTAAACAGTGAGAAGGGATCCCTGCGTCCAGCGATGGCGACATAGGTCAGTGCGGGGATACTTAGTTTGCCTGAACTGTCTGGAAAAACCGCATAAGTGACTTCATAGACTGCATGGCTGACGCCATTGAGCTTGCGTTCATATCGCTGCTCATCCACTTTTTCTGCATGGGCACCGGCGATCTTAAGGGGTTCCGTCGCGATATCGTGTAAGCCGATAGTGGTGAAAAGGCGAATTTTCACCAGCAGTTGCTCCTGGACATAGACCTCCTCCTTGTCGAGCGTCACCTCCAGGAATGCTTGTTTTTCACCGCCGTTGGGCCCGCTTTGGGCCTCGGTGACTGTAACGGGAACCGCATCGGAAACCTCCCCCTGGAAGTTAAAAGAAGGGATAAACAATTTTCCTTCCCGTTTGGGGGCTAGGGCCAGTACCCACTCGACAAAGCTTTCCGCACGTCCATTAATCACGCGGTATTGGTTGGACTGCTGGCGAGAGAGAATATCGAAATCCTGTTCCAGTAGTGAAAAGTCCGGTTGCCCGCCACTTTTATCCCCTGAATAACGCACGCGTAAATTGACTGTCTCATCAATTCCAATCTTATCTCTATCTACCGTTGCGCTGAGGTCGCTTGCTAAAACCGATGTCGACACACAAAGCGCTATTGCAAGAAGCAGCATAGCGAAGACATGGCTGAGCGGGAGGCCCCAAAGTTTTATTCGGTTGTTGGTGAATGCGTCCATAGTCTGTTTTGAAATCAGTGTCCTTGAATCCAGCGACATTGCTCTGCTGCTCTCTACCATCTCTGTGTTGCCCCGTTTTCTGGTGGCTCCCATTCCCCGCTGCGATAGGCGCGGCGTCTTTGCAGGCTCTCGTATTTGAACTTCTCGCGCATCAGGCCGGCTGGATCATCGGGAATTTGACGGAGCCATTGGTCCAGAGCTTGCTGGGTTTCCTGGTCGAGTGGGCTTTCCTCTGCGCTTGTAGGTTGCGATTCCCCTTCCGGCGGTTGTTCTTCACCTTGTTTCTTACCTTGTTGTTGCTCGCTTTCCTGCTCTTCCTGGCCCTTTTCTTGAGGGCCCTGCTGCTCTTCACCTTGGGGCTGTTGCTCTGAGGATTCCGGTGAAACAGAGGGCTGTTGATTGTTGCCCTGTTGCTGTTGTTCACTGGACTGTTGCTCGTTGTTCTCCGCTTGCTGTTCCTGGTTTTGCTGTTGTTCCTGACTTTGCTGCTGGCCTTGCTGGCCTTGCTGGTTCTGTTCCTGCTCGCTCTGCTGTTGTTCGCCGGATTGCTGCTGGGATTGCTGCTGTTTTTCTTGCAGCTCTTTCAGCTTTTCAGCAATCTCCCGATTGTGTTCGGCATCGGCAAACTGGGGCTGCTTTTGCAGGGCTTCATCGTAAGCTTCGATAGCTTTGTCGTAGTCACCTTGCTGTACCAGGCTGTTCCCAAGGTTGTACAAACTCTGGGAGTTACCGCTTTGGGCGAAATTTTCCTGGGCTTCTGCGTAGTTGCCCGCGCGATAGTTGGCAGTGCCTTTCCATTCGGGATTGTGAAACTCTTGTGCGGCCTCTGCTGGTTGTCCTTCTTCCAATAGGCGCTGGCCTTGCTGGTCTTTGCGTTGCCATAAATCCTGCCATTCAATAGCCTGGCTTTCATTTGGAACTCCAGTTAGCAGCAGTACGGGCAGGGTGCATGCCAGGGCTCCCCGGCGGAAGAGTAGGGCCGCGAAAGGTAGTATTAACAGGAGCAATAGCGGCCCCTCATCCCGCCATTGGTCGAACTCCCTTTCCGTCAATTGCGCTTGTTGGGGGCTGCCAGCTTCTGGCAGCAGGTAGTCGATATCGCTGTCACTTACTGTGATCTTGGCAAAGCGTCCCCCGCTGGACTGGGCAAGCTGACGAAGTTCACCGGTATCGAAGTTGGAGATGACGATGGCGCCTTTGCTATCGGTCACAAATCCGCCGGTATTTCCTCGAGGGATTGGGCTGCCCTCTCCACTACCCACGGCTAGTATGCTCATTTCGACTTTTGCACTGGACAGTGCCTTGGCCACTTCATCGGCGGCCATAGGGTCTATTCCATCGGTAACGGCGAGCAGCTGTCCTTGCCCGGCAGCTCCGTCTTTTAACAGTCTAATTCCTGTGTTGACAGCCATTTCAATATTGCTTCCTGGGACCGGCATAATTGAGGGCGATAGCGCTGGAACAAGGTTGGCGATGGTGGCCGTATCCTCGGTAAGAGGGGTGACGACATGGGCTTCTCCGGCATAGGCAACGAGTGCGGTGAGGCCGTCCTTTCTCTGTCGCAGGATATCCAAAACCTTTAGGCGGGCGCGGGTCAGCCGGTTGGGGGAGAGGTCTGTCGCCATCATGGACGGCGACAGGTCCAGCAGTATTACCAGGGCATCCTGGTTGCTATATACCGGAGTCGGCAGCTTGCGCCAAGTGGGGCCCGCCAGTGCGATGATCATTGCGGCCAGCAGTGCAAAGATTAACGCAAATAGCCAGGGCCTTTTGCTTCCACCGCGCAGTAAAAGGTGGGGGAGCAAGTCCGGGTCGATCACCTTTTGCAGTTGGGCGCTGTTAAGCACCATTTTTGCCAGTCCCCAGCATAGGAGCGCTGCGGGGAGCAGCAGCCACAGAACGCCTGGGCGCAGGAAGTGAAAGGACTGGAGTAGGTCGAGCATACTCACTGGGCCTGACCTCCGTTAGTACGACTATCTTCTTCACGCTTAGCGGGTAGTTGCAGGTTGCTTACCAGGGGAACCAAAGCCCAAATGCCTGCAAGTAACAGGGCGATGCTGAGGGGCCAGGTAAATAGGGACTTCATCGGCCGGTAACTCTCCGCCTCTTGTTCGACAGGTTCCAGCTTATCGAGTTCGGCATAGATTTCTGCCAGCTCTTGGGGGTTGTGTGCGCGGAAGTAGCGACCACCGGTTTTGTCGGCAATCTCCTGTAGTGTCTTGCTGTCCAGGTCTCGCGATGGGTTAATCCTGCGGCTACCAAAACGACTCCCCAGAAGTCCGGGTTGGACCATCTCATCGGCACCAACACCGATGGTATAGACAGTAATTCCCGCTTGCTGTGCCAGTTCGGCGGCTTTGAGTGGGGAGACTTCTCCCGCAGTGTTGGCACCGTCGGTGAGCAGTATCAGTACGCGTTGGTCTGCGGGGCGCTGGGTCAGGCGTTTGACCGATAGACCAATAGCATCCCCAATGGCAGTTCCCTGTCCAGCGAAGCCGATCTGTGCCTCTTTTAGTAGAGTTTCTACAGTTTCTCTGTCATAGGTGAGTGGGGCTTGCAGGTAGGCGCGAGTACCAAACAGTACCAGCCCCAAACGGTCACCTTTGCGCCGTTCAACAAAGTCACCAACCACCTGTTTTACTGCATTGATACGCATCGCCGGTCGCCCATTAATTACCATATCGGGTGTTTCCATACTGCCTGAAATATCTACGGCAATAAGGAGGTCTCTTGCGCTGCTGGGTTGAGATACCGGCTCCCCATACCATCGGGGACGTGCTGCAGCACTGATCAGAAGCAGCCAGATCAGAATTAGCAAAAAGAGATTGAGCAGATTGCTTTGTTCACCGCCGCCGCGTTGGGATAGTTCCGAATAAAATGGCACCTTCAGGGCACTGCTCATTGGTTTGGAGCGGGGTAGCAGCCAGCGGGCGAGCAGTGGGAGTGGGGCTAAAAAGAAAACCCATGGCCAGGCGAATTCAAACATGCGCTGCCTCCCCGCCCTGGTGTTGTGGGCGGTTTTTGGTGGGTTGTCCGTGTTGTTTCACCCATAAAATGGCATATTCCTGTAGCGCTCGGTTTTTGTCCGGGTCACAGCTGCCGCGATAGAGGTTTTCAAGAAGCGCTTGCTGTGCATCGATAGGAAACTCAAGCGGGGCTGACTTTTTCAGGAACTCTATCCATGCTGTGCTGATAAGGTTGCCGCACTCTGTACGGCTATAGGTAGTAACTGCCACTCGCTTAAGTATTTCATTAATCTCTGGCACCGCGCCCACCTGTTCAACATCTACTGTGGCGAGCAGTGAGGCCGCTTCTAAACGGTAGCGATTGCGCTCAGCTTTTTTGCGTCGCTGCCGCCACCACAGGGTGGCTGCGACCAGGCAGGCCAGAATTAATACGGCCAATATCCACCAGCCCGGAGCGGGCGGCCACCAATTAACCGCAGTGGGCTCCTGTATATCTCGGAGTTGCGATAACAACTCCTGGGCCTCTGGTGAAGGCGCTTGTGGAGCCGGAGATTGCATTTGTTTTGGCAGAAGGCTTCCTCTTATCACGACTGACCCTCAATTAAATTGCCAGTGCGTTTTGCCTTCGCTCCTTCGCTCGCCTGAATAATGGCGGTCAGCTTTATCTGCACTTTCAGAATCATTACTACTTGGGCCTTCTCGTATTTTGCCAGCCGTTTCTTTGCCGCGAGCCATAGACGGACATCAGTGCCGGGATAAGCGGCTGGGTATTATCAAAGTCCAGCAGCGGCAGTCGATAACGCTGGCATAACTGCTCAACATCGGCTCGGGCGCGGGCCTGCTTTTCGGCAAAATGTTCATGTACCGGCCGATTGCCGGAATGAAGGAATGTGCGCTGGCGGCCGTCAGATATGGTGAGGGATTGGCCGGGCAGATGTTGCTCCAGGGGGTCCGATATCCTCAGTACCTGGAGGTCAGCGTGCCGTGATAAAAGGTAGAGTGGCTGTGAGCAGGTATCGTCGAGATCGTGACAATCACTGATTAAGAAGAGTGCGCTACCGGGGCGCGCGATTCTTCGCGCTTCCTCGAGTAGAGTTTTTAGTGATTGGCTGCCCTTTTCGGGGATGGGGCTGCTCAGTTCCGCTGCACGCGCAACTGTATTGTGAATCATCGAAAGCACGGCGTGGTGGCTGCGCCGCGGGCGCACTGTGTCTATTTCCTGGTCGGAAAAAAGCAGTGCTCCGATTCGATCACTGTGTTGTAAACCAGCCCAGCCCAGTGCTGCCGCGATGCCGCTGGCAGTTACCGATTTAAACGCCCTTTGGCTGCCAAAAAACATAGGGGAGCGTAAATCCAGCAGGATAACCACCGGACGCTCCCGCTCCTCTTGATATAGCTTGGTATGGGTTTGGCCGGTCCGAGCTGTTACGCGCCAATCAATTGAGCGTACGTCATCTCCAGCCTGGTAGTCCCGCACTTCCTCAAAATTCATACCGCGACCGCGATAGCGAGTGAGCAGGCTGCCGGCCTGATCACTGCGGGCCAGGCGCGGCTTAAATAATTGCAACTGCCGTGCGGCGTAGCGCATTTGTACCAGGGGTGTTACCTCGGGGTAGGCACCGCGCAGGTCGAGTTCAGTAGGGGGTGCTTCAGCGGCCATCAGATCGCTGGAACCTGTTGAAGTAAACGTTCAATTACCTGGTCGGTAGTAATTCCTGCGGCTTCTGCTTCAAAACTTAACAGGAGGCGATGGCGTAAAATATCCGGGGCGACATTCATCACATCATCTGGAGTGACGTAGTCGCGCCCTGCGAGCCAGGCATGAGCTCGCGCGCAGCGATCCAGTGCAATTGTTGCTCTCGGACTTGCACCAAAATCTAGCCATGATGCCAGCTCGCTGTCATACTTCGCCGGCTCGCGAGTAGCAATGACAAGTTGGACAGTATAGGTTTCCACGGCCTCAACCATCTGCATTTCCAGAATTTGGTTGCGGGCCTGGAGAATGGTCTCCTGGCTGATAATTTCAGTGGGGCGATTTTCGCCAAGGCTAGCCTCGGATCTGGCCAGGCGCAGGATTTTTGCTTCCGCCTCCGCATCGGGATAGGCAAGATTTACCTGCATTAGAAATCTATCTAATTGCGCCTCTGGCAGAGGATAAGTCCCTTCCTGCTCAATAGGGTTTTGGGTAGCCATTACCAAAAATAACTGGGGAAGGGGATAAGTTTTTCGGCCGACACTGATCTGCCGCTCTGCCATAGCTTCGAGCAGCGCCGACTGAACTTTGGCTGGCGCGCGGTTAATCTCATCGGCCAGGATCAGGTTGTGAAACACTGGACCTGGCTGAAAATGGAACTCTCCGGTTTCCGGCCGGTAAATGTCGGTGCCGGTAATATCCGCCGGAAGCAGATCTGGCGTAAATTGAACGCGATGGAAGTCACCCTCAATAGCTTCGCCCAGTGTTTTAATGGCCTTGGTTTTGGCCAGGCCTGGCGCTCCCTCCACCAAAAGGTGGCCATCGGCCAGCATGGCGATCAGCAATCGGTTAACCAATCTTTCTTGACCGATAATCTGCTTTTCCAACCAATCGCCCAATGCGGCGATATGATCCCTAATAGTCTGGTTCGCTTCCATAGTATCTCTTCTTCTGAGAATTTAGCCGCCGCACGGACCTGGCTGGCTTTCTACCATCTATATATAGTCGCCGCCCAGAAGGTGGCGACTGTTGATTTTAGCGGCACCAAATGGAGAGGCAACTCTTGAGCCAATGGCCTCTGGTGAGCCGACTGGATTCTGAGGTGGAATGGACTTCTCCTCAATGTCTGACTGAAGTGTAATTTTTAGGACTCGACCCTGCAGCTGCGTATGGGCTGAGATGATGATCTTTTCGGATTTACAGTGTTTGGATTCGATGTGACAAAAATGAGATTGGGAGGTTCCCCGTGAATATGGCGACGGTTATTACCGACAGCCGTGAAGAATTGGTTGCGCAGGTATGCGAGCTGATTCGTGACAAGCTGACCAGCGAGGCCGAACCCGTTGTGGCTTTTGCCCAACATTTCCTCAACCAGTACCCCTTGGAGGATCTGGCCGGTCGTCGTCTTGTTGACGTCTATGGCTGCATATACACCTGGTGGAACTTTATTCAGCAGCGTCCGGGTGGCCTTCCCAAAGTAAAGGTTTTTAATCCCCGTCTCGAGGACGATGGATGGCAGTGCTCTCACACAGTGATTGGTGTACTTCAGCGTGATATGCCTTTTCTGGTGGACTCCATTCGTATGGAGATCAATCGGCGAAATACGGTAACTCATTCGATAAAGAGTACCGTGGTTCGCGTCCAAAGGGATGCCAAGGGAAAACTGACGCGCCTGTTGCCGCCAGAGGAAGAATTGCTGGGTGAAAAGCCGCAGCCAAAAGGCAAGAGCATCTCTAATGAGGCGATGATTTATGTCGAGATTAATCACGACACTTCATCGGAGTTTGCTTCGAGTCTGATGACGGGCCTGAAAGACGTGCTCGGCGATGTTGAACTGGTCGTAGACGACTATGTCCCCATGCTGGAGACATGCAGTGCGATGGAGGGGCAGTTGCAGGCGGGCCTTCCGGAGGAAGATACCAATCTATTGGAAGCCAGTGCATTTTTGCAGTGGATGCGTGACGGTAACTTTACTTTCCTGGGATATCGCGAATACGAATTCAGTGTTGTTGGGGATAAAAAAATTCTCAATGAAGTAGAGGATCGCAGGCTCGGTATTTTCAAAAAGCTGGAAGAGGCCGCGCCTATGCTGGAAACTTCTTTCAGTGAGGGCAAACAGCGTTTCTATCAGGGGCCGAATTATCTGACATTTGCCAAGTCTTCGGTAAAGTCGCGGGTACATCGCACGGCTTACTCCGACTACGTCATGATCAAGCGCTACAACACTGATGGTGAGGTGATCGGTGAAGCGGCATTTATGGGGCTTTATACCTCGCCGGTTTATACTGAGAGCCCGGCGAAAATTCCGATTATTCGCCGTAAGATGGCATCGATTATTGAATCCAGCGGATTCTCTGGGCAGGGGCACGATGGTAAAGCCCTGCGCCGGATCCTCGATACTTTTCCACGGGATGAGCTTTTCCAAGGCAGCACCAAAGAGTTGTTTGACGTGGTAATGGGGGTGCTGCAATTAAATGAGCGCGCGCACCTTCGCCTGTTTATGCGCCGTGACCCCTTCGGTAAATTCGTTACTGCCACGGTATACGTTCCCCGGGAACTGTTTAACAGTGATGTGCGCGAGGTTATTTGTGCGCATATTGCCAAAGCGATCAATGCGAAAGATTCGGATTTCACCACTTTCTTCTCCGAGTCCATCCTCGCGCGGGTGCATTTTGTTTTCCGCGTATCCCCCGATGAGCCTGTCGATTTAGATGTCGCGCTGCTGGAGGCGCAAATTGTGGATATTACCCGCTCCTGGGAAGATGTTTTCCAAAGATCACTGATTGAAAATAGCGGGGAAGAAGAGGGCAGCCGACTCTATCGCACTTTTGGACGAGCTTTCCCAGCCGGTTACCGAGAGGATTTTGAACCTCGCATTGCCGTGCAGGATGTTGCAGCCGTTCAGAGCCTGAGTGAAGAAAACCGGGTGGCAATGAGTTTTTACCAACCGGTGGGAGCAGCTCAGGGCAGCCTGCGCTTTAAAGTATTTAACAGGGGCAGCGGACTGACTCTGTCCGATGTGATTCCAGTGTTGGAAAATTTGGGCTTGCGGGTTATTGGTGAATTCCCTTATACCATTCGACCCCGTGGCTATACCGATGTCTGGATGCACGAGTTTCATCTGGAATTTGGCCTGCCTACCAAAATTGATGCACAGGCATCCCGTGGACTTTTCCAGGATGCGTTTGCGGCAATCTGGAATCATACGGCGGAGAGTGATGCCTTTAATCGCCTGGTGCTGGCAGCCCGTCTTAACTGGCGAGAGGTGTCCATGCTTCGCGCCTACGCGCGCTACTTGAAGCAAACCAAGTCTGGTGCCAGTCAGAGCTATATTGCCGCTACCCTGGCAAACCATGTCGATATCACCCGCAATCTGGTAGCTCTGTTTAGGGCGATGTTCGATCCTCGTTTAAGCACCGGCAAGCAGGAGCAGCCCCGTGTCGAGCGCTTGATCGCTAAAATTCACGATGGTTTGGATACGGTTGATAACCTGAATGAAGATTTGGTTCTGCGCCGTTATTTGGAATTAATCCTGGCGACCCTGCGCACTAATTTCTTCCAGGTGGACGGTGAAGGGCAGCCCAAGGACTACATCTCGATAAAATTCAGTCCTCGCGATATTCCCGGCATTCCAGAACCCCGCCCGGAGTTTGAGATTTTTGTTTACTCTCCGCGGGTGGAAGGTGTGCACTTGCGCGGCAGCAAAGTCGCTCGTGGAGGCCTGCGTTGGTCTGACCGTCTGGAGGATTTTCGTACAGAAGTACTGGGCCTTGTAAAAGCTCAGGCGGTGAAAAATGCGGTCATTGTGCCCAGTGGTGCCAAAGGCGGGTTTGTCGTACGCCGCCCACCTACCGACAGCAGCCGCGAAGCCATGATGGAAGAGGGGATTTCCTGCTACAAAACCTTTATCCGCGGTCTTTTGGATATCACTGACAACCTGAAAGATGGCGAAGTTGTACCGCCCAAGTATGTTGTCCGTCGGGATGAGGATGACCCCTACCTGGTAGTAGCAGCGGATAAAGGGACGGCGACTTTCTCCGATATAGCCAATGGCATTGCCGGTGAATATGGCTTCTGGCTGGGCGATGCGTTTGCCTCCGGTGGCAGCCAGGGTTACGACCATAAGAAAATGGGTATTACAGCCCGCGGAGCATGGGTATCGGTGCAGCGACACTTCCGTGAGATGGGGGTCGATGTGCAGAAAGAGAACTTCTCTGTTGTCGGTATTGGCGATATGGGCGGTGATGTTTTTGGTAACGGCATGTTGTTGTCAGAGCATATCTGCCTGAAAGCAGCCTTTAACCATTTGCATATTTTTATCGATCCGAATCCGGATGCAGAGTCCAGTTTCAAAGAGCGTCAGCGTTTGTTCGAGTTGCCCCGATCAAGCTGGAGAGATTATGAGCGCAAATTAATCTCCAAGGGCGGCGGCATCTTCGAGCGTCGGGCCAAGGCCATTGCTATTACGCCCGAGATGAAGGAAGCGTTTGATATAAAGCAGGACCAACTGAATCCTAATGAACTCATCAGCGCCTTGCTGAGAGCGCCGGTGGATTTGATCTGGAACGGCGGTATTGGCACCTATGTTAAAGCCACCACCGAGACTGATACGGAAGTCGGGGATAAGTCCAACGATCATCTGCGCGTTGATGGTCGAGAGTTGCGCGCCAAGGTCTTTGGTGAGGGCGGCAACCTGGGTATGACCCAGCGTGGACGTATTGAATTTGCCCTTAATGGTGGGCGCTGCAACACCGACTTTATCGATAATGCCGCGGGCGTGGATTGTTCTGACCATGAAGTAAATATCAAGATCCTTCTTGATAAGGTGGTTGCGCAAGGTGATTTGACGGAGAAGCAGCGTAATGAATTGCTGAACGGTATGACCGATGCAGTCGGTGAATTGGTGCTGCACAACAATTACGAGCAGACTTTTGCCCTCAGTGTGGCGGAGTATCAGGTTGCCAAGCGCCTGGATGAGTACCGTAGAACCATCAACACCTTGGAAGACGACGGCCGACTGAACCGCGCATTGGAGTTTATCCCGGACAATGAGCAGATTTCAGAGCGCGAACACAAGGGGCAGTCGTTGACTCGCCCTGAGTTGTCAGTGTTGATTTCATACGTGAAAGTCAAATTGAAAGAAGAACTGCAAAATGCGCAAATTACCGACAACGAGCGGGTGCGTTTTGCGGTTGAGTCCGCATTCCCGCAAAAGTTGGTAGAGCGCTATCGCGACCAGGTCTATGACCATCCGCTGTTGCGCCAGATTGTGGCTACCCAGGTTGCCAACGAGATGGTTAACAGTATGGGTATCACTTTCTACAACCGGATCAGTACTGCTACCGGTGCCGATGTCAACGATGTGACGGCCGCTTATGTCAGCGCCCGCGATGTGTACAAAATGTACGACTTTCAGGAGCAGCTTGCAGCCCTGGACTACAAGGTGCCAGCGGAGCTGCAAACGGAGCTTCTGAACGCCATGATTGGTCGGGTGCGCCGGGCAACCCGTTGGTTCCTGCGCAACCGCCGTAATGAATTGGAGCCGGCTAACAATTGTGAGCTGTTCCAGGAGCCAGTACAGCGGGTTATTAAAGCGCTGCCGCAGGTCTTGAGTGGTGAGCCTCTGAATGAGTGGGAGCAGCGTTACCAGAAACTTCTGGAAGCGGGAGTGCCAGAGGCCCTGGCTCTGCTATCGGCGTCCCCCACCTACCTCTATTCAGCGCTAGGTATCTCTGAATCGGCGAGAGCCAGCGATACTCCGGTAGAGGAAGTTGCCACGGTTTACTTCAGGCTTTCGGATGAGCTGAACCTGCACTGGTTTGGGAACCTGATCGTGGACTTGCCGGTGGACAGCTTCTGGCAGGCCCAGGCTCGGGAAACCAGTATGGATGACCTGGATAGTCAGTTGTCGACGCTGGCGGTGAACATTCTCCGTTTGGGCAAGGCTGAAAATCTTGATGTAGAGGGTGCAATGTCCCGCTGGAGCGCTATCATGGCGCCCGCAATTCAACGCTGGCACAATATGATTGCTGAACTGAAGTCTGCTTCTGTCGGCGACTTCGCCATGTTCACTGTAGCTTTGCGTGAGCTTATGTATCTCGCAAATGCCACTGCGGACCGGGAAACCCTGGCAGAACAGTAGCGTAATAGAGTCCAGGGGCCGCTCAGAGGCCCCTGCAGAACGGTCACCACAATAGAGAGCCCCCCTGTTCACTTTGAAGGGTTCGTCTCCCCACGTAAGGAAAGGTATGTATTCAACACTGCGTAAAGCCCTGTTTGCGCTTGACCCTGAGCGGGCCCACCATTTGTCGATTGATGCCATTGGCGCGGCAGAGCGCCTTGGCTTGCTGTCTCTGTACAAAAAGTCGGTCCCGGATGATCCGGTTGAGCTGATGGGGCTCACCTTGCCCAACCCGGTCGGCTTGGCCGCTGGTCTGGACAAGAACGCGCAGGCCTTTAATGGTTTCGGGGCCCTGGGCTTTGGGTTTGTTGAAGTGGGCACTGTGACACCGCGCCCCCAACCCGGCAATCCACTGCCGAGGCTGTTTCGGGTGGAAGAGGCCGATGCAATTATCAATCGCATGGGCTTTAACAACCTCGGTGTTGATTCCCTGATTCAGCGGGTGAAAAAGCGTCGCTACAGTGGCGTTTTAGGTATCAATGTGGGCAAGAACTTCGATACTCCGGTGGGAAAGGCCGCCGATGATTACTGTCTGTGCATGGACAAGGTCTACGGTTACGCCGACTACATCACCGCCAATGTTTCCTCTCCTAATACCAAGGGGCTTCGTGACCTGCAGTTCGGTGATGGTCTTAACCGCTTGCTCGGCAGCATTAAAGACAAGCAAATGGAGCTGGCACAGAAAAGTGATCGCTACGTACCTGTGGCTGTCAAGATTGCCCCGGATATGGAAGGCGATGCAGTGGCGCAGATAGCCGAGGCACTGTGCGAGTACGATATCGATGGTGTAATCGCAACCAATTCGACGATTGATAAGTCCTCTGTTGCCAAACTGCCCCATGGTGACGAAGAGGGAGGTTTGAGCGGCAAACCCCTGCGGAGTCAATCCACTAAGGTCATTGAGCTGCTGTCGAAAGGGCTGAGTAAGCAAATCCCGATTATTGGGGTTGGCGGTATTTTTGACGGCGACAGTGCCGCAGAGAAAATTCGTGCCGGGGCCACCGCTGTGCAGATTTACACCGGGTTTATCTATCGGGGGCCTGAATTAATTCGTGAAGCGGCAGAAGCCATCGCGTTGGAGCGCCGTCGAACAATTCAAGAGCAGGTTGCTGATTAATTGGTGATTTTTGGAGTGGGGGCTTAGGCGACAAGCCCCCATGCCATCATTAGATGGTGCTCCATCCGTCGGGGTATTGAATGTCGGTTGAAACGGCGCCATAGATCTCCAGTTTTTGCGCCTTTGTCACTCTGTCAAAGCCATTCCAGTAGTCTTCCCGCCCCTCACGCCAACCGTTGATCCACTCCTGATGAGGATCTTCTTCGACAAATGGGCAACTATCCATAGACTTGTTGTTCAGGGCTGCCAAATAGCCCTTGTAAAATGCCCTGTCGGCGTGATTTCGTTTTTGGCGTTTCATCGTATAAGGCACCTCTACTTTGTCTATCTGTGGACAGATTATCGGCAGGTTCGCAAACGGTTCTATTTTTGGGTGTCTCCCAATTAATTTTAGTGAATTAAATGCACCTCTGAACGGACCTGCACGGTCCACCTCAGTAAAAAGAGTAAAGTGGTTGAGCGGGGATCGGAATATGCCATTACAGTTCTGTACCCATCGTGCCGGGGTGACTCATGGGGCAAGTAGTATTTGACGGCAGGGCGTGTTCTCTTCTGCCACAAAGTGGGATAATCGTCCTCTTTTAGGGCAAAGCTCTAGTGCTCAATTTCCCTGGGTAAGGGAATGAGAAGTCTTTGCCTCCGGATTTTATTTGTGCGAGATGATGGCGCAGACTTTTTGCTGGCACCTTTAGGCAAGAGGTCTTTGGCGATGCACAAAATTCCTCCAAAGGAGGAAATTAATGAGTAAGTATTTTGACAGATTTACAAACTGAAGAACTTGAGTTTACAGCTACCTGCCCCAAGGGAATAGAGGGGCTACTCGCCAATGAATTACGTGAACTGGGTGCGGAGTCCGTGCGGGAGCAGCCGGCGGCAGTGTATTTTTCCGGTACCCTCAAGCTGGCATACCGCTGCTGTCTGTGGAGTCGCTTGGCCAACCGTATTCTGTTGCGCCTGGCGCAGGTGCATATATCCACTGCGGAAGACCTGTACCGGGCGGTTGCTGAGCAAGCCTGGGAGCTGCATATTCGCCCTTCGGGCAAACTCTGGTTGCAGTTTTCTGGAACAAACCGAGCCATTCGCAATAGCCAGTTTGGTGCTCAAAAAGCAAAAGACGCCATTGTCGATCGCCTTCGCCAACAGTTGGGAGCTCGTCCCAGTATTGAAAAGCACCACCCGGATTTGACAGTAGCCCTGCGCTTGCACCGGGATAAGTTGGATATCGCGATCGATCTGAGCGGCGATAGCCTGCACCGTCGTGGATACCGAACCCATATTGGCGCGGCGCCACTAAAAGAGAACTTGGCTGCAGCCCTGCTGCTGCGCGCCGGTTGGGCAAAAATTGCTGAAGAAGGTGGGGCCCTGCTCGATCCGATGTGTGGTTCGGGCACTATTCTGGTTGAGGCCGCGATGATGGCTGCCGACATAGCACCAGGGCTGATGCGGGATAGTTTTGGTTTTGAGCGCTGGTTGAACCATCAGAGCGACATCTGGAATGAGCTTCGCGAGGAGGCGTTGCAGCGTCAAGGCATTGGCCTGGCTCGTGAACTGCCAGAGATTCGCGGTTACGATGCCGATGCGAAAGTGCTGTTTGCGGCCGAGGCTAATATTGCCCGGGCTGGACTGGAACGCCAGGTACGGGTGAGTTGCCGCCCGGTAGCAGGGTTTAGAGTGCCGAGTCATAGGGAGGTCAAGGCGGGATTGGTTTTGACAAACCCACCTTACGGAGAGCGCTTGGGTGAGCAGGAGGCCCTGCGAGAGACCTATTTTGAGCTGGGGCGGCAATTAAAAGCTGAATTTCCGGGCTGGTTGGTCGGTGTATTTACCGGCAACCCGGAACTCGGTTATGCCACTGGCTTGCGCTCCCACAAGCAGTACCAGCTCTACAATGGCAGCATTCCCAGCCAATTACTGATGTTTGAGGTTCGGGCTCAAGGTGGGGCGGTCGTGAGTGAAGACACTGGGCCGAAGCTTTCACCCCAGGCGGAAATGGTAGCCAATCGCCTGCGAAAAAACCTGCGCACAACGGGCAAATGGGCGGCGAGAAGTGGTGTGGATTGCTATCGTCTCTACGATGCTGACCTACCGGAGTACGCGGCAGCAATCGATGTCTATAAAACCCTGGATGGGGGTGTTTATGCGCACCTGCAGGAATATCGCCCACCGGCCACTATTGAAGAAGAGAAAGCTCGGGGACGTCTGCGGGACTTATTAAGGGCCCTCCAGTCCGTACTCGAATTGCCCCGCGCCAATATCAGTATCAAAGAGCGCCGTCGCCATAGCCATAAGGGCGGGGGTAAGGGCGGGAGTCAGTACCAGAAGCAGACTGAATCGAGAAAGGAGCTCTGGGTTGGGGAGTATGGCGCTGAGCTGGCTGTGGATCTGTGGAGCTACCTGGATACAGGGCTTTTCCTGGATCATCGCCCGGTGCGCAAATACCTGCGAGAAATTTCTGCCGGTAAAACATTCCTGAACCTTTTCTGTTATACCGCCAGTGCGACGGTCCAAGCGGCTCTGGGTGGTTGTAAGCAGAGCACTAGCGTCGATATGTCGCGAACCTATCAAAACTGGGCGGCACAAAATTTCCGTGCTAATGGTATGGACCCTTATCGCCATCAGTTGGTTGAGGCCGATTGCCTGCAGTGGCTTGAGTCTGCCCAGCAGAACAGGAAAGGCCATTATGATTTGATTTTCCTGGACCCCCCGAGTTTTTCCAATTCCGCCAAGATGAGCGGTGTATTGGATGTCCAGCGGGATCACGGCAAGTTGATTCGTCAGTGTATGTCCCTGTTGTCACCCCAGGGGCGCCTGGTATTCTCCAACAACTTGCGCAGCTTTAAGATGGATGAAGAAATTTCTAGCGAATTTTCAGTGAAAAAACTGAGTCTTCTGGATAAGGATTTTCAGCGCAACCCTAAAATTCATAATGTTTGGGAGCTGCAGGCAAAGTAAACTTGCAAAAGGGGGGCGGCCTTTAGAGGGAGTTTTGGTAAGTAGGCATAGAGCCGGCTTCGTTTTTAGATCAGTCGGCCCCTTACTTTATAGTTAAAATGCTTGATATGGTGTGTTTGGCCGGCCACGAGCTTCCTGATGTTCATTGTGTTCTGGAATTGCATAAGCCGTGCCACTGCACTCAATAAATTCTAAGCAACCCGCAGAAACTTGTGCAGAGCAACCTTCGACAACTATGGCGTTCCCGCCAAGGTTGTGGGTTTTGATTTTTAGTAATTTTTTAATGTTTTCTGGCCTGGGTTTTTCATCAGAGGATGAGGCTTGGCAGCTGCTTGCAGATACTCTACCCAGTAGAGTCCCATTACTTCGATGAACCTCTGCGAAAGAGTATTCTTTTATCAGAGTGGACTTTACTTTACCGGAGATGTATTGATCTGCGTTTGTTCGGAGTTCTATACCGCTACAGCCGGTAAGTAAAAATAAAGAGATAGCGAATATCAATCGTTGCATTGAAGTTCCTTCTATTATTTTAGTTAGGTCTTATTGATCAAGTTCCATCACAACACGTATTCCGACATCCTTAGAGCGTGCTGTTTCATTTAGGCCTTTTCGATAGTCAGAAGATATTTTGCTAGAGGTGTCGCGCATTGAACCGCCTTTCACTGTGTGAAGCTGGCAGCCGTTAATCTTTACCGCCGTAGCAATGGTTTTTGTGGGGTCGTAGCCTGCCTGGTAGCAGTCCTCCACCCACTCAGCGACATTCCCCGCCGTATCAAAAAGGCCAAATGGATTTGCTTGATAATGTCCCACGGGGGCTGTACTGATGCTGAACAGTTTCGTGAACTCGCTGGAGCAACCTCGGCGACAATTGGCTTTTCCCCTTGCATCATTGGAAGCCCACCAATATGGATGTGAGTTGCCTCCCTTGGCAGCGTATTCCCACTCAGCTTCACTGGCCAGTCGGTAATGCTTGCCAGATTCCTTCGACAACCATTTCACATACCTTTGAGCATCCCGCCAGGTCACATTGATGACAGGTCTGTCGCCGCGTCCCCAGCCGGCATCGCTTGGCTTGGCGCTGCCAGTAGCCTCGGCAAAGCGATCGTACTCGGCAAAAGTGACTTCATAAATAGAGATGGCAAAGTCCTGCTTGACCTGCACTCTGTGTGCGGGGCTGGCCAATCGCCGCTGGTTACTGCCCATAGTAAAGCTGCCGGCTCCCACGGCGACCATTTTGGGTCCCAGGCCACCGGAAGAGAGTTCAGACTGAAACCTCTTGCCAATAAAGTAGGCACGCTCCAACTTAACCTCTATTTCCAGGTTCTTTTCCTCTAGTAGGACCCATTGGCGAGCTTTGCTGAAGCCCGGCTTACTCACTTCGATATCGTACCTGCCAGGCTTTAGTGCAATGCCTGGCTGGTATCGCGGAGTTATATTCATAACCCGTACACGGGCGTCAAGGGGTTGCGTGTTGATGGTCAGGCTGTACAGCTGGTCTTGGCTCTCGATTTCTGGCTTTTTGGGCTGAAGTGCGGTCTCTTCTGAGGGCTTTCTATTGTCACTTTCAATGGGTGCTTTGTTACTGGTGGTGGGTGTCAGGGGTTGTAGGCCTGGTGCAAGGAGCGGCTCTTCTTGCGCAATTTTTTCCTGTTTATCTGGGTTGGAATCCTGCGGCTTTATTGGTTTGGATTTTTCTGTTCCATGAGAGGTTTCAGAGACTGCCTCCGTCTTTTCACTGTCAAGAAGCGAGGTTGCGGTAAATTCGGCAGCGCTGTCCAGCACTGGTATTCCCAGCAGCCAACCCGCCTTGTAATCAATAACGCTGTACAGGCCCCAGGTTGTGGTGAGGCAGAGAGCAATTAATGTACTCGTAAGCCAGGAGCGCTTGTGCTTTGTTGGCTCGGCGAGGAACTGTCGCAGGCGCACTACTGTGTCTTGCTCTTTGCGTTCTGGCCGCTCTGATGTTGCTGTTCCTTTCCATCTGGCTGCAATGTTTCCGAGCCGGCCTGTCACACTGCCATAGATTGTCAATATCAATGCTTTTGCCAGGCTGGCGCTGTTTAAGGATGAATTGTTGAGCTGGCTAATTTGATTTGCGGGCTTCCCGGCGAGTGCTGCGACCAAGTCATCTGCGGCATCGGCGATATCCAGGCCACGCTGGAAACGTTTATCCGGATCCTTGGCCAGAAATCGATCGAGCAGAGGCTGATAGAGTGCGTGGCGGGCTGGTAGTCTTGGTATTGGGTCGGTCAGGTGTTTAATCGCTATGGCGACGGCTTCATCTGCCTGGTAGGGCACGGCCCCTGTGAGCATTTCATAGAAAACAACCCCGAGGCTGTAGAGGTCGGCACGACCGTCAACCGCTGCTCCACGCGCTTGTTCCGGGCTCATGTAGTGTGGGGTGCCCACAACCATGCCACTATTTGTCATGCGGGTGGTTCTAGCAATAGCTCGGGCCACTCCAAAATCGCTGAGCACGGCCGATCCATCTTCACGAAACAGGATATTTTCCGGTTTCAGGTCTCGATGTACATAGCCTTTGCTGTGGGAATGGTCCAGGGCCATGGCGACCTGGCGTACCACATTGAGCGCTTCCAGCGGCTCCAGTCCACCCTTACCCAGCCGCTCAGAGACCGAGCCCCCGGGCATATAGTCCATTGCGATATAGTTCAGGCTACGATAGCGGCCAATGTCGTGAATACCGACGATGTTGGGGTGTGAAAGCTGTCCGACGATATTCGCTTCCCGCTGGAATCGTTCGCTAAAAATAGGATCAGCATTCAATACTGGTGACATAACCTTGAGTGCAACCTGCCGGCCTACACTGCGCTGCACAGCTAGGTAAACCGAAGACATCCCGCCCTGATTGATCTTCTTAAGGATGCGGTAGCCCGGTATTTGCAGTGAGGAGGTACCGCTATTGACGACTTCCATTTGTGCTTTCCCTATTTCAAAGCAGGAATGAAAGTCCGTAGGCAGCTGCGCTGGCTAGAGCGACTGCAAGTAGGAGAATGAGGGGGCGATATTTTCTGGTTGTGGAGCCGGGTGGGTTGGGCTCTCTAATTGAATCAAGGGAAGTGGTGGGGGAGAGTTGTGCCGCAGCCGGAGCATCTATGACCTGAACGGTGACGTTGTCCTTTCCTCCCGCATCAAGCGCTGCTGCAATTAGAAGTTCTGTGGCCCTGTGGATATCACTGTTTTCTGCCAATATCTGAGTGATTAAATCAGCTGGTACTTCAGAGCTAAGTCCGTCGCTGCAGATAAGTAGCCTCTGCCCTGCAGCCCAGCGATAGGATACCCGGTCTACCTCAAGCTTGGGATTGGTACTACCGCCGATACATCGAGTAATGACGTGTCGGTTGGGGTGGATGGCGGCCTCCTCAGAGTTGATAGCGCCCGAGTCCATCAACATCTGTACGTAGGAGTGGTCACTGGTAAGTTGGGTGAGTTTTCCTTTACCCCCTCCTGGAGCCCACAGATAAGCGCGGCTGTCGCCTACCCAGTAGATATGGAAATAGTCGCCTTCTTCGGCAACAACGACTGCAGTGGAGCCCATATTGGCTGCAGTTTGCTCGTCACCCAGTAATAAAGCATGCGCTTTTTGCAGGGCGCGCTCATAGTGCCTGTCAGTTTCCGCCGATTTTTGGATTTCTTCAACAACAGTTTTGCTGGCGAGTTCACCAGCATGGTGACCGCCCAGGCCATCGGCGACAACCCAGATGCCTTTGTCTTCAGCAGCCCAATAGGCATCTTCGTTCTGTTCACGTCTATAGCCGGTATGGGTGGCGCCGGCACTGCGTGTAGCATCTTTGCTATTCTGAACTGTCCCGCTGTGCCGTGATACTTCGCGTACTTTGGCTTCACTCACTGGCGTGCAACTACCTGTAATTTATTTTGATCTTTCTAACGGTGACAACCCTCCGGTAATCACACGCCTCTTCCCTGCTGCGCTTTCGGCTTACTCGGGTTGCCGATCGCTTAAGTTAGGTCATCGCTGAACTCAATGTGTTAAATACTAGACCTTTGGGGCATTTTAAGCTGCAAACCGAATCACACGCTAATGATATTGCCCATGATAAACTCAACTTTACCAGTAAAAGTGAGCGTTTCGGCTGCTTTTTAACATTAGTTAAGCTCACTGTCTTCAATAATCGGACAATTTTTACACGTCCTTTATGGCTTTAGGAGCGGCTTCGATGCTCAAACTTTGTGATGTAAATGATCTCGGTCAGAGCGTCTGGCTGGTATCTCCGGGAGTAACTGTGGGGCGGGCACAGAGTAGCGACTTGTGTATCGCGGATGATTCCATTGCGAAGTCGCATCTGAAAATCGCAGTTGATGGCGATACTCTTACTCTGCACAATTTATCGGGTGCGGCCCGTATACTGCTAAACGGCAAGTCAACTGGTACTCCCTGCCAATTAAAAATAAACGATCAGATCAAAGTGGGCAGCCGTTTACTTCAGGTGATCGATCCCAAGGTTACTAAGCTTAAATCTGATTCCCCCAGGGCAACATCCAGCAAAGGTATTGCCTGGGCGCTGCGGGCCAATCACCGGGCTATTGCGGGAAAGGTATTCCCAGTGAAGGAAAGCGCAGTAGTAGGGCGTTCTGATGAGTGCGACATTACTTTTTCCCTTTCTCACCTTTCTCGCCGTCATGCCCGTCTTGAGGTAAGAGAGGGTCTGCTGTTTGTTATTGACCTGGGTTCGGCAAATGGGACTTTTGTCAATAATAGAAAAGTGAGCGAGAGCCGGGTGCGCAGAGGGGATGAGCTTCGATTCGATACTTTAAGTTTTTCGATTGTAGGTCCGGCTGATGATAATAACCGTACGGCCGTACGCCCGGCTTTACCGGAGTTCGAGATGCGCAGTGCACCATCCCTTCCAGGGGAAGCGGTTACAGTTCCTCACGCAATACAACCCAGCAGTTTGCCAGAGGAAGAGGTGGAAGATAAGCCAAAGGCCAAAGGCAAAGTCTGGTTGTTGGTCACTGTTTTAGTGTTGGGCGCTGCCGGGTACCTCTGGGGCACTAATCAGGGTTTTATTGGGTGAGCAATATGAGAGAGCTTTTACTCTACACTACTTTAGGTTGCGGGTTGTGCGAAAAAGCCAAAATTGAAATTTGGCCCGTATTGGAAAAATTTAATCTGCGCCTTCGCGAGGTGGATATCGCTGAGGACGAAGCACTGATGGAGCGCTTTTCGATCCGTATACCGGTGATTGGCCTGGGAGACCCTGAGGATGTCTGCTCCTGGCCGTTTGACCGGGAGCAGTTGCAAGACTGGCTGGAAGCGCGGCTTTAACTCACAGCCGGCTCGCAGCCTCGCTCTCCCGCAGCATTTGTAGTTTTGTACCACTTCGGTAGGCGTAAATTACCGAGTAGGCGAGTACATTTTGCACATAGTTACGAGTCTCGCTAAACGGGATAGTTTCAATCCACACATCATATGGCAGCTGCTTGCGAGTCTCTTTTAGCCACCTCGCCACGCGGGTTGGTCCAGCATTATAGGCGGCGGCCGCTAGAAAGCGGTTGTTGTCAAAGCGGTTGAGCAAAGTGCTTAAGTAGAAACTGCCCAGTGCGATATTGGTACTGGGGCTCAACAGATCCCAGCTGCGACGGTAGCGTACGCCTGCTCTACGCGCTGTAGCTTTTGCTGTGGATGGAAGAAGTTGCATTAATCCCAGGGCGCCGGAGCTCGATTTTGCATCGTGGCTGAAGTGGCTCTCCTGGCGTGCCACGGCGTAAATTAAGTAAGGTTCCAGTGCGGAACTCTGAGCGCCGACCTGTTTACTGACATCTTGAACAATATCGGAAAATGCGAGAGGGAAGCGCAGTTCCAGGTCGTCAAGGTAGTCAGCCGCAAGCACCGATTGAATTGATTTATGGTACCAGCCCCAGGCGCTGGCGACCTTTCCGGCTGCCAGCAATTCCTGGTGGTCCATGGTCCGCGTGGCATAACTCCATTCCCTGCGAGCGTGGAAAAGTTCCCCTATCGCCTGTAATTCGCGAGCTCTCTGCAATTCGGGACGCTTGGCCATATCCTGCACCTGGATTGGGGTGATTGGCGCTGGCCGGTGCTCAAAACTGTATTGCTGCCCTAAAGTGTCCGCTGCGAGGAAGCCGTAGTAACTGCGGTTGCGAGCGGCTTTGCGATAGAGGTGAGAAGAAGCTTCCGAGCTTCCTTTGCCGTACAGCTCCTCCAGACAGCGGGCCTTCCAGTAGATCCAGCGGTCGAGTTGCTGCTTGTCTTCCGGCAAACGGTCAATCCAGAAGGCGACCTGCTGCCAATTTAACTCGCGCAGGGATTGCCTGGCGAGCCACTCGATGGTGCGGCCGTCTGTCACTGTGTGATGTTCAACCAGTTGCTGCAGTCGCTGCATATTATCCTGGCGGGCAAATTGTCGCGCCAAATGCTTGAACATGGCTTCCTGCTGGGCATCGGAAAAAAGATAACTGGCCTGATAGCGATGCCAGGCAGTTTCAGCTTTGACGGCGTCCTTTTTTGCCAGCTGGTGTAGGCCGTGCAACACAATATCGCGATACTCCAGTGGGTTGTAGGCGAACTGGGAGTGGGTGAGGAGATTCTGTGGGTTGCGATGAATCGATCGCAAAAGTTTGGCTTTCTGTGCTAGGGCTGGAGTCATTTTTTTGGCGATATAACGTGCCAAATCGAGGTTGCCCTCCTCGACTGCCAGCAGGTGTCGCTTCCAGGCGAGTTCTTGGGTCAGGCCTCCGCTCTTCATCCACCGGGCAAAAACCGGATCACACTCCTCAACTTGGGATCGCCCGACAAGCCAGAGTTCTGATATCAGCTTCTGAGTTTCTCCCTGGAAACCGTCCCGTCGCGATAGGGCATCGGCGTAGTAGCAGCGGAGAGAGGCGCGACTGTACTGTTCAGGTTGGTAATAGCGCAGGAAAGTCGCATATTTCTTCTGGCTGCCGAGTTGACGCAGCAACCTGACCATCATCCAATCGCCGATGGCTGTGCCTCTATTGTTTTCTAAAAATTGATCAATTTCTTCTAAAGGTAATTGGTGCAGTTTTTCACTGAGCTCCCAATAGTCAATATAAGCGGCAAGTGGATAATCTTTCAGTTCAGCTTTGAGCGTCCGCAGGTGCCGTCGGTCCTTGTTTTTGATCGCCTGCCGGGACTGGTGCAACTTTTGTCTCTGTGCTGCACGATCACTTTCGGACACCTCCGGTGCCTTAAGGGTTGCCTGAACTGGTTGTCCATATACGGGCAGAGCTCCAAAGAGATAGGCGATGATTAGGGCGGAAAGAAGCGCGATTCCTTTTGCGTCAGCTGACATCTCAATTACCTCAGTTGGACATGTGTTTCCAGCTATGACTGACTATACGGTAAAAACGCGTAAAATAGCTGATTTTTCACAGAACCCGAAAGAGCCAACTTCGCTTCTTTCATCAGCGGGAATGAGGTTCGGGTTTGATAATTGTAGTGCCTATTTATGTTGCTTCTATTGGATGGGGTCAGTCTTCGTTACGGGACCCAGGTACTGGCAGATAATGTCAGCGCAAAAGTTGAGCGTGGAGATCGTATATGCCTGGTGGGGCGGAATGGGGAGGGAAAATCCAGCCTGTTGCGCCTTATTGCCGGGCAAATTGACGCAGATAGCGGCGAGATTGTTCGTGCCAGCGGTATGGTTCAGGCGGTATTGGAGCAGGAATTGCCCGCCGATTGTACCGACTCTGTCTACGCATATGTGGCGAAGGGGTTGGGTGACATCGGCGCTGTTTTGTCGGCGTACCGGGAGTCCCCAACAGCGGATCTTCAGGCCAGAATCGAATTGGCTCACGGTTGGGAATTGTTGCCAAAAGTAGACAGTGTTTTGGATCGTTTGGGGCTCAATGCGGACGAAAGAGTTGCCGACCTCTCCGGTGGTTGGCAGCGTCGTGCGGCTCTGGCTCGTGCACTGGTGGTGGAGCCGGATCTGCTGATTCTCGATGAACCCACCAACCACTTGGATATTACTGCGGTAGAGTGGCTGGAGAATTTCCTTGCCAGCTATCGCGGCGCCCTTTTGTTTGTGAGTCATGATCGTGCTCTGGCGCAACGCCTGGCCACCAGTGTCTGGGACCTGGATCGCGGATACTTGCGGACCTTTCGCTGTAAATTTGATCGTTACCAGGAAGAAAAGGAGAAGCTTCTCGAAGAAGAGGCAAAAAATGAGGCCCTGTTTGATAAGAAGTTGGCGCAGGAGGAAACCTGGATTCGCCAGGGGATCAAGGCGCGCCGGACTCGCAATGAAGGGCGGGTAAGAGCGCTTCAAGCGCTGCGGCGCCAGAGGGAGGCGCGCCGGACCCAGCAGGGGATTGCCAAGATGGCCCTGGATAGTGGTGAGATGTCCGGCAAGCTGGTCGCTGAGTTGAAGGGGGTCACTTTCGCCTATCCCGATGAACAGCCGCTGATTAGAGATTTGTCATTCACGCTGATGCGCGGAGATCGGGTCGGTTTAATCGGCCCCAACGGTGTCGGTAAAAGCACTTTGATCAAGTTGCTGCTGGGAGAGTTAAAGTCCCAGGAGGGAAATGTTCGCCTGGGGACCAAGCAGCAAGTGGCTTATTTCGATCAGCGCCGGGACCAGCTGAATCCCGATTTAACCGTGCTCGATAATGTCGCTGAAGGTCGCGACTCCGTGACTATTGGCGGAAAGAGTCGCCATGTAATGTCTTATCTGGCAGATTTTCTTTTTAGTGGCGTCAAAGCTCGCACAAAGGTCAGTGCCTTGAGTGGTGGAGAGAGAAATCGCGCCTTGCTGGCAAAATTGTTTAGCCAGCCCGCCAATATTTTAGTGCTCGATGAACCCACCAATGATCTGGATGTAGAAACTCTGGAACTGCTTGAGCAGTTACTGCTCGACTTCGGCGGCACTGTTTTGCTGGTGAGTCACGACCGCGCCTTCCTGGATAATGTGGTGGGATCATGTCTCGCATTTGAAGGTGATGGTCGCATTCGCGAATACGTTGGTGGCTATGGTGATTTTGTACGCCAAGGGGGCAGCTTTGTTGCAGAGCTGAAAGAAGCAAAGCCTGCGGCCAGTAAACCGAAAGAGAAGCTTCAGGAGGAGGCTCCGGCGAAGAAAAAGAAACTGAGCTATAAGCTGCAGAGAGAGCTGGATAGCCTTCCCATCTTAATTGAGACTCTGGAAGAAGAGATTGGGGATATAGAGCAAGAGGTTGCTGACCCCGGTTTTTATCAGCAGGAACAGCAGCTGGTGCAGTCCAAACTGAATACCCTTACGGAAAAACAAGCTCAGCTTGAAGAGGCATTTGAGCGCTGGTCAGAACTGGAGGGAGGTGACGAGTAAGAGACTGGGGGAAGTTGCAATTAACGCCTCTTCCCCTCTATCTCAGCCGGGTTATTCGTCGTCCATATGCACTCGAATTGCCAGAACATCGCATTTGGCTCCATGGAGGACGCCATTTGCGGTAGAGCCGAGTAGTAGCGCCAGGCCGTGTCGACCGTGGCTGCCGATAATTATCAGATCTGCCTCAATATCTTTGGCCATTCGGTGAATCTCAGTAGATGGCTGGCCGAGGATTACATGCTGGCGATCGGAGGGGATATTTAGCTGGTCGGCTGCTCTCTGAAGTTGTTCCTTGGCCTGGGACTGCAGCTGCTCCTGTACCTCGGAAAGGTCCATCGGGATATCGCCGCCGTAGGCAAAAGTCAGGGGCTCAATGGCATGCAGTAAGCTCAACTCCGCACCAAACGCCTCGGCCATTTCTGCAGCTCTTTCGAGCACCTGGGAAGACTCTTTTGAGAGGTCCAAGCCCACGAGGATGTGTTGGTATTTCGCCATAGTTAACCTGCTCCTATCCCTTTTATTGAATGTGAAAAACACCCTTGTGACACCTATTTTGAGTCTACCGTAAAAAAAACCGATTGACATAGATCACGCGGAACACCGCACAATAGTCACTTTTTTCCACTGATGAGGTGTGGTTATGTCTGATTGGTTGCCGGTGATTATCATCGGGTTTGCCATCGCGCTGGTGTTGGGTCCGGTGATGTGGCTAAAACCCAATGCGCGTGACAGCCGTCTTGCGGACCTGCGCAGTCGGGCGGCCCAGGCTGGCATTACTGTACAAATCCAAGCACTGCCTGCGGCTTTGGGTGATGGTACTGCAGCTGTCTACTATCAACGCTGGCAGAACCGCAAAGATCTGAGAGTAGGCTGGGTTCTGGACAAGCAAAGAATTGACCACGAACTGAATTTTTCTGGTGTTTGGGATTGGGCAGATGGTCAGCCAGCGCCGCAAGAGGCGTGGAAGTATTTGCGCCAGATGTTGGAAACATTGCCGCGGGATGCCTGTGCCATAACTGCAACCCCGGTAGGTCTCGGGATTCAATGGCCGGAGTCCGGTGGTAATCAGGCCTTCCAGAAACTTATGAAGTCACTGGATGAGTACACTCCTTTAATAGAGGAAGCCATTCGAAAAGTCAGCTCCCATCCGGCGAGTGAGGAGCTGTCCTGAGCACTCCAATAGTGGTGTAAAAGAGCGTCTACTAAGTCGCATTTCGGCAGACTGACCAGTGCTAATTTTGATGACTGAGAGTGGAAAATTGTCAGCTTTGCTTGACCGCGCTTGAAGTGAGGCTTATATATTCGCGCAGCACAAGCCCGATAAGAGGGCTTGAAAGACCTGCAACAGTAGTAAATTTTCATTTGAAATCAAAGGCTTATGGGTAAATCACTGGTCATCGTCGAATCACCGGCCAAAGCGAAAACCATCAATAAATATCTCGGCAAGGACTTTGTTGTGAAGTCCAGTGTCGGCCATATTCGCGATTTGCCCACTGGTGGGGGCAATAAACAACCGGTTGACGCAAAAGAGCGCGCGCGTCGTGCGGCGGAAACACGCAAGCTTTCCCCCGAGGCGAAAGAGGCTTACAAGCGGAAGAAAAACCGCGATCAGCTGATTAAACGCATGGGGATCGACCCGGATCACGAGTGGCAGGCCCACTACGAGATTTTGCCGGGTAAAGAGAAAGTGGTGAGCGAATTGCAAAAGCTCGCCGAAGGCGCCGACCATATCTATCTCGCAACGGACTTGGATCGCGAGGGAGAGGCGATTGCCTGGCATTTGCGCGAGGCAATTGGCGGCGATAACGATCGCTATCGCCGTGTGGTGTTTAACGAGATTACTAAGTCTGCGATTCAGGAGGCCTTTAAAGATCCCGGCCGATTGAATATTAATCGCGTAAACGCCCAGCAAGCGCGCCGCTTCCTCGATCGGATCGTGGGCTACATGGTATCCCCGCTCCTGTGGGAGAAAGTTGCCAGGGGCTTGTCAGCGGGGCGTGTACAGTCCGTCGCGGTTCGCCTAGTGGTTGAGCGGGAGCGGGAAATTCGCGCGTTTATCCCGGAAGAGTACTGGACTCTGTTTGCCGATACTGCGACGGCAAAGGCTGCCAAGCTGCGCCTCGAGGTGAAGAAGCAGGCTGGTGAGGCCTTCCGTCCTACCAACGAAGAGCTGGCGATGAGTGCTGCCAAGCAGCTTCAGTCCAGTGAGTTTGTTGTTTCCGCCCGTGACGACAAGCCAACCAGCTCCAAACCCAGCGCACCATTTATTACCTCCACCCTGCAGCAGGCGGCCAGTAATCGTCTCGGCTTCAGTGTGAAGAAAACCATGACCCTGGCCCAGCGTTTATATGAAGCTGGCCATATCACCTATATGCGTACCGACTCTACCAACCTCAGTAAAGAGGCTGTGGAATCGGTGCGGGACTATATCGCCGAGAATTACGGCGATAAGTATTTGCCGGAAAGCCCTAATAGCTATAGCAGCAAAGAGGGTGCTCAAGAAGCGCACGAAGCTATCCGCCCGTCCGATGTGCGTATCGCCCCGAATATGTTGTCCGGTGTTGAGCGGGACGCAGAGAGATTGTACAACCTGATTTGGCAGCAATTCGTCGCCTGCCAGATGACCCCCGCCCAGTTCACTTCTTCTTCCATTGTGGTCAGCGCCGGTGACTTTGAGCTGCGTGCGCGGGGCCGTGTGATTCGCTTCGATGGCTTTCTGAAAGTAGCGCCACCCAGCGGTAAGAAAGATGAAGACCTGGTGCTTCCAGATGTGAAGGTTGGCGACAAGCTGTCCCTACAGCAACTTGACCCCAAACAGCACTTTACCAAGCCGCCGGCGCGGTTTAGTGAAGCGGCTCTGGTTAAGGAATTGGAGAAGCGCGGCATCGGTCGCCCATCCACCTACGCTTCCATTATTTCCACGATTCAGGATCGTGGTTATGTGCGGCTGGAGAACCGCCGTTTTTATGCAGAGAAAATGGGAGATATTGTTACCGACCGCCTCAGTGAAAGCTTCAAGAACCTGATGGATTACGGATTTACCGCAAACCTGGAGGAATCCCTGGATGCGGTTGCCGACGGTGATAAAGGTTGGAAGCAACTGCTCGATGAGTTTTACCTGGACTTTTCCGGGCGCCTGGAAAAAGCGCAATCTGCTGACGCGGGAATGCGTCGCAATACGCCGACAGATACCGATATCGAGTGCACCAAGTGTGGCCGCCACATGCAGATCCGCACCGGCTCCACTGGGGTATTCCTGGGTTGTTCCGGATACGCGCTGCCGCCTAAAGAGCGCTGTACCAATACCATGAATCTGGTTTCAGGCGATGAAGCGGTCGATGCGGATAAAGATGAGGAAGCTGAATCCAGATTGCTGCGGGAGAAGCGCCGCTGCGGCAAGTGCGGCACAGCCATGGATAGCTACCTGCTGGATGAACAGCGCAAATTGCATATTTGTGGCAATAACCCGGATTGCAACGGCTACGAGATAGAGCAGGGCACTTTTAAAATCAAAGGCTATGACGGCCCTATCATCGAGTGCGATAAGTGTGGCAGTGATATGCAGTTGAAGTCGGGCCGCTTCGGCAAGTACTTTGGTTGTACTAACGAAGACTGTAAAAACACCCGTAAGTTATTGAAAAATGGGCAGCCGGCGCCACCAAAAATGGATCCGGTTCCCATGCCTGAACTGGCATGTATCAAAGTGGAGGATCACTATATCCTGCGCGATGGTGCCTCTGGCCTATTCCTGGCTGCCAGTCAGTTCCCGAAAAACCGTGAGACTCGTGCTCCCTTGGTCAAAGAATTGCTTCCTCATCAGAGCGAGATAGATCCAAAGTACAGCTTCCTGTTTTCTGCACCGACACAGGATGACAGCGGGCGGGATACCGTGGTTCGTTTCAGTCGCAAAACTCAGGAGCAATATGTTCAGTCTGAGGAAGAGGGCAAGGCTACTGGTTGGCGTGCTTTTTATCGCGATGGTGGTTGGAAAGTAGAGGCTTCTACCAAGAGCACTGCCGCCAAGCGCAAGAAGCCTGCGGCTAAAAAAACGGCGGCAAAGAAGTAGATAATGACTAACCCTTATACGATTCATGTCACTTCGGCTCTGCGCAAGAGCCAGCTGTTGCTGCAGCAGCCATGGGATATGCCCCTTCAGCGCGATGCGCTGGAGGAGGCTGCCTTGATGCAGCTGTGCAAAGCCTACCGGGCCTTTCTTGCGGAACAGGCGACTCAGCTTCAGCTCGAATTTGAGCCGGAGTCCCCGCAGTTAATTATTGATGCGCTAAGGGGGCAGGGAAGGGCCAGCGCGGAGGCTAATGAGTTATCTGGCTTGGTTAGCGACCCACAAAGCTGGCTGTTTCATATGCTCCACGCCTGGAAAGAACAGCAGAAAATATCTGTGGTTGCGGGTGATAAAAAACAGCAGGCAAATTTAATCCCGTTGTACAGTGATGTTGCCAAGCCGGAATTTGCACCCTTGTCCAAAGAGCTGCTGTTCGAATGGCATCGCTGCTTGAACGAGTTGGTGGTGAGGCAGCGCGCTCATTTGGATGAGTGCTGAAGAACCCCCCATAAAACGAGCGAATGAAACTTTTCGCGAGCCTGTGGTACACTGGGCGCAAACTGTTGTGCCGTGAAGGAAAAGCGAATGTCCTCCGAAACTTTTGAAATTATCGAGCTGGCTAATGGCGATGTAGCCTTGCGTCGTGCTGGCCATAAGGAGGACCCTTTGGTGAGCATTTCTTTTTCTGCAGAAAGTCTTCAGTTTCTGCGAAAGAATAAGGTTGCTGTGGCCCGAGCCATGTTGGAAGCGGGTATTGAAGCTGTACAAAATCTGGACGATCTTGAAGCAGGTTACTTCGAAGAAGAAGACGAGTTGATGCCGGTAAATCATACTATCCACTAATACCAGCATTACCACGGGTTTTAATAACAGCGGCCAATGGCCGCTGTTATTGTTTTGAGGATATGCTCAAGGTGTCTGGCGGATCACCCCTACCGCCAATCCCTCAATAACAAAGTTCTTATCTCTCATATCGACTTGAATTAATTCAAAGTCATCATTTTCAGGAAGCAGCTGAACGGTTGCCTGGTTCCCTTTGCGACGAAAGCGTTTCACGGTGACTTCGTCATCGATACGGGCAACTACGATTTGGCCGTTACGCACCTGTTCGGTCTTTTGTACCGCCAGTAAATCTCCGTCGAGAATACCTGCATCTCGCATACTCATGCCGTGCACTCTAAGCAAGTAGTCTGCGGGTGGATGGAAGAAGCTCGCGGGCAAGTCGCAATAATCTTCAATATGTTCATTGGCGAGGATCGGGTTCCCCGCAGCAACCCTTCCTACAATTGGCAGGCCGGATTGGTGATCGGGTATTCGTATGCCTCGGGAGGCGCCGGCAACCATCTCAATGGCGCCTTTTCTGGCGAGCGCTTTCAGGTGTTCCTCGGCGGCATTGGGCGAGCGGAAGCCGAGCTCCTGGGCAATTTCTGCCCGTGTTGGTGGGTAGCCTGTTTCATCCAGGTAGGACTTGATCAGGTCGAGAACCTGGGACTGACGAGCGGTGAGATTGGTCATAGATTTACCTAGTTTTCTGTATTTATATACAGTTGCTGGAATTATATACAGATTTATTGTTCGTGCAATCCTCAGGTTTTAGCCTTTGTGAGCTGCTACATTGAGGGAGAAAGTAAGGAGACAAGAAAACGTTGAAGGAACTGACAATGAGGGAAAAATAATGTTGGATGCAAAAATGCAGGAAGCCTGGAGAGTGCTTCGTATTCAGTCTGAACTGGTTGATGGAATTGAGCGACTGATAGCCTTGGGTGGCGCTGTGACAGTATTTGGAGGGGCTAGGTTCACAGAAGACAGCGCCGAGTATAAGCAGGGCGTTAAACTGGGGGAGCTTCTTGCAGCGGAAGGTATTCCCGTGATCACCGGTGGTGGGCCGGGACTGATGGAGGCCTGTAACCGAGGGGCCTTTGGGCAGCCGGGCACATCGATTGGATTAAATATAGAGCTGCCTTTTGAGCAGGCGGCAAATCCATATCAGGATATCAGTTTGAATTTCCGTTACTTTTTTGTGCGGAAATTTATGTTTGTAAAACACGCGCTCGGATTCGTCGGGCTTCCCGGGGGATATGGCACCCTGGATGAGCTGTTTGAAGCGCTTACCCTGGTGCAAACACAGAAAGTGCGGCGTTTTCCTATTGTGCTGGTGGGTAAGCACTACTGGAGCGGGCTTTACGATTGGTTGGTGAATACCGTTTTGGAACGCGACTGTATCGATGCCGGCGATCTCGATCTCTTTCATGTTGTTGATAGTGTAGATGAGGCTGCGGCTTTGATAATGAAATATATGCAGGTGAAAGATTAATTGCTCCAGGAGAAAATTAAAGTACTAAAGATTTTTTCAGAATGATGCTTGTTTGCGCCGCTTTCACTGCAGAGGGTTGAGACGGCTGGTGGGAGTAGGATGCCTGTCTAAGTTGGCGGGAGATCAATTCCCTGGGTACTGATCTTACCGCCACTCATACTTTTCCCTGTTATTTTTGCTCTTGAGTCTCGTCTGTTGGACTCTTGCCGAGCTGACTCTGCGACGGTGAGAATGTGCTACTCTGGCGTCGATTAAACGTATGTTTTAAATGGTAGTTTGAGACTTATGAGCCAAGCAGATACGGTCAGCCGGATACTCGACGCAGCGGAAGTGCTGTTTGCTGAACGGGGTTTTACTGAGACCTCATTGAGAACAATCACCAGCACAGCCGGCGTCAATCTGGCAGCGGTTAACTATCACTTCGGTTCTAAAAAGGAATTGATACAGGCGGTATTTGAGCGCTTTTTAACACCTTTTACCTGTGCGTTGGAAGCAGAGCTTGATCGTCGCCTTGCCCTGGGGCAGCCCTTGGGGGTGGAGGAGCTGATTGAATGTCTCTATCGGGTTGGGCTCGGAAGCCTGGGGCTGGAGGGGAAGGATCCGCAGCGATTTATGCGCCTCTTGGGGTTAGCATATACCCAGTTTCAAGGGCACCTGCGCCGATTCATCGTATCCCGATATGGCGATACCTATCGCCGATTTGCCGGACTACTGGCCGAAGCTCTGCCGGGCTTAGACCCGGAAACTTTCTACTGGCGCCTTTATTTTATGCTGGGTGCGACCATTTTTACACTGTCGAGCCACGATGCCATTGAGGCTATCCTGCAGGAAGATTTTGGCGCCGACAGTACGCTCAGCCAGACCCTTGAGCGATTGGTGCCGGCGGCTTCAGCCATGCTGAAGGTGGAAAATCATTGAGTGTGCTCATAAAGCGATAAGGAATTTTATATGTCTCTACCACTCGGACCCGTAATGGTGGATATCGAGGGGCTTGAACTTACCGATGAAGACTGCGAGCTGCTCAGGCACCCGCTGGTGGGAGGGCTTATCTTCTTTGCCCGCAACTACCGTGACCGCCAGCAGCTCATTCAACTGGTGAAGTCGATCCGTGCTGTGCGCCCGGAAATCCTGTTGGCTGCGGATCAGGAGGGTGGCAGGGTTCAGCGGTTTCGCGATGATTTTACGCGGATACCATCCATGCAGGCCCTAGGCTCTGTGGCCAGTGGTGAGCAATTGCAGGATGTGGGCTGGCTGCTGGCGTCGGAGTTGCTTGCAGTGGGGGTGGACTTTAGTTTTGCCCCGGTTCTGGATGCGGATGACAGTCACAGCCGGGTGATTGGTGATCGTAGTTTTAGCCCCGATCCGGCCAGGTTAACCGCTCTGGCCCGCCCGTTTATTCAGGGGATGCGCGAAGCAGGGATGGCTACTACTGGCAAGCACTTTCCAGGTCATGGCCATGTACTGGAAGACAGCCATGTTGAGTTGCCAGAGGATAAGCGCTCTTTAGAGCAGGTTTTGGAAACTGATGCACTCCCCTTTATTGACTGCATCGGCACCCAGGAACTGACTGCTGTGATGCCGGCTCATATTCGGTTCGTCAATATCGATAGCCAACCGGTCGGTTTTTCCCGCTATTGGTTGCAGGATGTATTGCGGCGACAACTGGGGTTTGCCGGGGTGATTTTCAGCGATGATCTGTCGATGGAAGGGGCAGGGGCGGCCGGAGGTTATGGCGATAGGATTCGCGCCGCTCTGGAGGCCGGTTGCGATATGGGCATCGTATGTAACAATCGGATAGGCACATTTGAGGCTCTGGCGGCACTGGATACCTTTGTGCCTAGGCCTGAATCTACTCATCGGTTGTCGGCGATGAGTGGCAGGCCGGTGATTGGCTCCTGGGAGGAACTTGAAAAGAGTGCGCGTTGGCACAGAACCCGGGACTGGTTAGCTTCAATAATGCGCTGAGATAAATTGCTGTAATCCGTTCCCTGTGGCATAGGTGTTTCATGCGGATATTGCGGACTGTTGGTTAAAACGGAGGGGTTCGAGTGGAATCCGTTGAGAGCATGCTGTTGTCCTGGCTCGGTGAGAATCGGGTCTGGATAGTTTCAGTTTTCCTAATCGTGCTTGCCTCTGGCTTGGCAGCCTGGCTTTTTAGCCGGTTTGTGCAGCGAATGGCAGTTCGTGCCGAAAAGACAGTGAACCCCTGGGATGATGCATTAGTGGGAGCGCTCTCCCCCCCGGGGCAGGTTTTAATCTGGTTGCTGGGTTTGACCGTTGCTGCACAGCGTGCCGGGGATGCAACGGGAGCAGAGATATTCTCTTTGGCTGCACCGGCACGGGAAATTGGCCTGATTCTGGTGATGGCGTGGTTCGCCTGGCGGTTCTCCCACAGCGTGGAGCACAACTTGTGTGACCCTCGCTATATGGGCAAGCCGATGGATGCCACGACGGTCAGGGCCATCGGCAAGCTGGTTCGGGCCTCAATTGTGATCACAGCGGGAATCGTGGTCATGCAATTCCTGGGTTATAGCGTCAGCGGTGTTTTGGCGTTTGGTGGTATCGGCGGATTGGCTGTGGGCTTTGCTGCCAAGGATCTGCTGGCAAATTTCTTCGGCGGCCTGATGATCTACCTCGATCGGCCTTTTGCGGTGGGTGATTGGATTCGCTCCCCCGATAAGGAAATTGAAGGGACCGTTGAGGATATCGGTTGGAGGCTGACTAGAATCCGCACTTTTGATATGCGTCCGGTTTATGTCCCCAATGGGATCTTCACCCAAATAGCAGTAGAAAATCCTTCCCGTATGTTAAACCGGAGAATTTTCGAAACTATTGGTATTCGATATGAAGACGCCCATCATATGGCGGCAATAGTGGCAGATGTTAAAAATATGTTACAGGAACATCCTGAAATCGATTCTAATCGTACGCTAATTGTTAATTTTAATAGTTTTGCTTCCTCATCTTTGGACTTCTTTGTATATACCTTTACGCGAACTACTGACTGGGTACGTTATCACGAGGTAAAACAAGATGTTCTGCTAACGATTCTTAAGATAATCGAAGGATATGGAGCATCCTGTGCATTCCCAACTTCAACATTACATATCGCCGATATCCCTTCATTTACGAGAGAGGCCGCGTTAGACAGTTGAGGAATGGGAGTGCAATAAGGTACAAATGATTAGTTTATAATTGAGCGCCTTTGGAGATTTTGACGGTTAATTACGCATATTGGGAAAAACGTAGTATTTATTTCACATAGAAAACTAGACACTGGCGCTGTTTTATCTAAGAATCAGGGTACGTCCTTTGAGTATATGCTCATCGGATTAAGCAAGATAGCATTCTGCATGGAGCAGTTTGTTAACAATGGGGTGGCGTTTGCCCCTCTTGCCGAATTGAGCAGTGAGGTAAAAGAGGTAGGCGCAATAACAATAATGAGGTTTTCTCAATGAGTGATCGCGTTACAGGTACAGTGAAGTGGTTTAATAACGCACGGGGTTATGGCTTCATCACCTGTGGAGAAGGAACTGAAGATATTTTCGTTCACTATCGCAGCATTCGCGGCGAGGGCTACAAAACCCTTAATGAGGGGCAGGCGGTAGAGTTCGAAATGCAACAAGGTGACAAAGGACTGCTGGCGGAAGATGTTGTTCCCTGTGAGTGATTTATAGATCACTCGTTGAAAGAACTGTTGTCGTGTAGGGTCCTGCGGCTCATTGACGCCGGCCCTGTCAGCGCCTCTGAAAAGCGGATCTTTATGATCCGCTTTTTTGTTATCTGCTTTGCAATAGCGGCAGTTTTTTAAAAGCGGGTTTGTGTCCCAGTTGGCGAATTTAGTCATATCCTGCTTTTCCGAAAACTGTGTGTACCTTTCTGATATTTATTGCGCCCAATATTGCTGTGCAATTTGTCGCTTCAATGGTTTTGAGATCGAGTCTTATTGATGGCCTTTTTTCGCTATTGGAGGTTGGCGGTATTTACTTGTTGGGTGGCCGTATTTTAATTGGAGATAAATCAATTAAAAATAGAGTTGGGTGCAGTGTGTTTGCGCGACTGGTGAAATTAATTCGTTTGGGGTTTAAAGGTTTGGGGATTGTTGAAAATAATAATCCCCACAAATTTTGCGGGGACTATTAATGAAAGTTAATTATTTAAATAAATTAACTTTCCGACTGTTTGTCTTTTACTTGGTTGTTCTCAGGCATTTCTATATCTTTTAATCCTTCCTTGGGCTTGGCTACAGTTCGCACTTCAATAAGAATACCGAATGCTGGGTGGTCGATATAATGCAGTTGGCCACTGCGTAAACGTCGCTCGTGTTGCAATCTCGCGACGTGGGCAACATATAAAGGTTCTTCTTTTTTAAATTCTGGCTCGCCCAATGTGAGTGGTTCTTTGGTATTAATTGCGTCTTGACTATTTTCGATATCAAGCCCGCTATTTTGTGGATACGAACTTTCAATATCACTGTAGTTGCCCGTTATAATTTGCAGAGGTTTTTCCACTTTATTTTGCGGACGCTGGGGAAGGAGAATACTTTGCTCCCCGGGCTGTGTGTAAAAGTCATTTAGCCATAGATTAGTACTGATATGTAAATAGCGGGCAACGCTCAGAGTGATAGATCCTTCAAGCTGGCTGTGTCCACTGAGCTGGCTGCCGCCATCAATCAGAATGGCCGGGGAGTTTCTCTTGGTTTTTAAAACCTGTCGCCAGGCCTTGTGAAACAGCACCCTGTCCCCGGCGCGGGTAATTGCCGCAGCTTTGTTGTCCAGTAACCTGGGTACTGGCCTTAATAGTAGGTTTGGTGCGGCGGGTTCAGCAACTTGCAAGGTTTCGCCAGTGCCTTCTCCAAGGTCGGTTGATTCGGGAGCAGATGGGCTGCTCGTTTCATGTGAGGATATGATTTCATCAAGCGATAACACCTCCTCTTCAGCATTTGGGAGTAGGGTGTGCAAAGTTTCAAAGTCGATCCACTGTGATGGATACTGAAGGCGGGGTGTCGTCGGCCAGGTCTCTGCGGTTTTTTCCATTCCCTGAGGGCGCTCGAATACGATCATTTCTATTTCGAAAGTATTGCCAGCGTAGTTGACGGCCTGGGCACTGGTAGCTGCCAGCGTGAGCGCCAGGGTTGAGCAGAGGCTAATTATCCTTTTCATGGGTTTACCACTTAAACAATTCTATTTGGGTGCCAAGGGTGTTATCGCCGATAGGCCGTTCAGCAGGAGTAGGAGACTGATTAGTTTTGTCGTCAACTCCCGCCGCTGCCTGCCGGATGGTATCACTGTGCAAGCTTTTCCAGAACTTCGTTAATTTCCTGGAGCTTGCGGTCAGTACCTTCCTCATCAAGACTGAAATTCAGTTGGTTGGCGCCGGCCAGTTGGTAGCGTCCCGGCTGGGTCTGCACCATCTTAACCAATGTGAGCGGATCTACACGGGTATTCTCCGCAAACTCGATACGCCCTCTCGCAGCTGAGGCCTCTAGTTTACGGATGCCCATGCTTTCAGCCGTCAGCTTTATCTCAGTAGTACGGAAAAGGTGTTTTACCGGCTCCGGTAGCAGGCCGAAGCGGTCGATCATCTCCACCTGAAGCTCCTTCAATTGCTGCTTGTCGGGAGCATTGGCGATGCGCTTGTACATGATCAGGCGGCCGTGGACATCGGGCAGGTAATCTTCGGGAATCAGTGCAGCAACCCGCAGATTGACATCTATCGCTGGGGATTCGAGGGGGTCGTCAATATTTGGTGTCCGGCCCTCACGAATGGCCTTCACCGCTTTGTCGAGCATTTCCATATACAGGTTGAAGCCTACACTCTGGATTTGCCCGCTTTGCTCTTCGCCCAGCAGTTCGCCCGCGCCGCGAATTTCCAGGTCGTGAGTTGCCAGGGTAAAGCCTGCACCTAAGTCCTGGGCCTCGCTAATCGCTTCCAAGCGCTTCACCGCATCACTGGTCATGGAGCGCTTGTTGGGAGTCAGCAGGTAGGCATAGGCCTGGTGGTGCGAGCGACCCACGCGACCGCGTAACTGGTGAAGCTGAGCCAGGCCGAACTTGTCGGCGCGCTCGATCAAAATTGTGTTGGCAGTGGGGACGTCGATACCGGTTTCGATAATGGTGGTACAGACCAGGACATTGAAGCGCTTGTGATAGAAGTCGCTCATCACCTGTTCCAGCTCCCGTTCGCGCATCTGGCCGTGGCCTATGCCGATGCGGGCCTCGGGAATCATCTCCTGTAATTCCCGCGCGATTCGCTCAATGCTTTTGACTTCGTTGTGCAGGAAATACACCTGACCACCGCGCAGGATTTCCCGCAGGATAGCTTCTTTGACCAAGGCTTCATCGCGCTCTCGCACGAAGGTTTTCACAGAGAGACGCCGTGCCGGAGGGGTGGCGATCACCGATAGATCGCGAATACCGGCCATGGCCATATTCAGGGTGCGGGGAATGGGGGTGGCGGTAAGGTTGAGGATATCCACCTCGGAGCGTAGGCTCTTGAGGCGCTCCTTCTGTCGGACGCCAAAGCGGTGTTCTTCGTCGATAATCAGCAGACCGAGATTTTTAAAGTCCAGATCGCTTTGCAGCAGCTTGTGTGTGCCGACCAGGATATCCACCTTGCCGTTGGCCACCTTCTCTTTCACGCTGTCCACTTCCTTGCCGGAGCGGAAGCGGGAGATTACTTCAATATTAATCGGCCAATCGGCAAAGCGATCCTGGAAAGATTGATAGTGTTGCTGTGCCAGCAGGGTAGTCGGCACCAGCATGGCAACCTGCTTGCCCGCATGGGCGGCGACAAAGGCAGCACGCATGGCGACCTCAGTCTTACCGAAGCCCACATCGCCACACACCAGTCTGTCCATGGGCTTGCTTGAGAGCATATCCCCCAAAACTGCCTCAATAGCCTGCTGTTGGTCTGGGGTTTCTTCGAAGGGGAAGCCTGCGGAGAATTCCCGATAGGCCAGTTGCGGATTGTCGAACGCATGGCCAATGCGAGCTTCGCGGCGGGCGTAGATATCCAGTAGCTCTGCGGCGGCATCGCGCACCTTCTCGGCAGCTTTGCGCTTGGCTTTTTGCCACTGCTCGCTACCCATTTTGTGTAGCGGGGCCAGGGCTTCATCGGCACCGGAGTAGCGGCTGATCAGATGCAGGCTGGCAACCGGCACGTAGAGCTTGGCTTCGTCGGCATATTCCAGGGTCAGGAACTCTGCCGGTTGCCCATCAATTTCCAGGTGCTGCAACCCGCGGTAGCGACCCACGCCGTGATCAATATGGACTACGGGGGTGCCGGTACGCAATTCAGCCAGGTTTTTAACTGCATTGTCCGCTTCGTCTTTAGCTTTTTTGCGGCGTCGCTGCTGCAGTACTCTCTCGCCAAATAGCTGTGGTTCCGCAATTAGATTGATCTGTGGGTCCTTTAGCAACAGCCCCTGGTCTATCGGCGCGACGGTAATGCCGATAGAGTCCTCTGCGGCGAGGAAGTCCTGCCAGCTTTTAAAACTGGGTGGGGTAAGGCGGATTCCCTTTAGAAGCTCCAACAGTGCTTCACGCCGCCCGCTACTTTCAGCGCAGAAGAGCAGTCGGCCGGAATATTCCATCAGGTAGCTTTCCAGTGCGGCCAGAGGTTGTTCGGCCTTGCCGTCTACCGGCAGCTTGGGCGGTGCGGCAGTGGCAAAATTAAAATTTCCCTGGGCTTCTGGCAGGCTTTCTGTGGAGAAGATTACCCTGGGCATGGATTTCAGAGCACCATTGAGCTCATCAATTTCCAGTAATATCTGGCGCGGTGGCAATATGGGGCGGGTCAGGTCGCCGCGACGGCTTTCATAGCGGTTGCTGACTTCGCGCCAGAAGTTATCCAGCGGTTGTTGAATATCCCCCTGCAGAAATGCTTGGCTGCCCTCGGGCAGGTAATCGAACAGACTGGAGCAGTTGCCATCGAAAAACAGTGGTAGGTAGTACTCGATACCCGCCGGGGCAATTCCTGCACTGATATCCTGGTAAATTGGTACCTGGCTGGGATCGCTGTCGAATTCGCCGTGCCAGTTTTGCAGGAACCCTGACAGAGCGGCCTTGTGCAAAGGGAATTCCCGCGCAGGTAAAAGGTGTATGGTTTTTACCTTGTCGATAGTGCGCTGGGTTTCCGGGTCAAAGGTGCGCAGGGATTCGATTTCATCGTCGAACAGGTCGATGCGGTAGGGAAGGGGGCTGCCCATTGGGAAAATATCCATCAATGAACCGCGCACGGCGAATTCACCATGCTCGTAGACGGTGTCTACACAGTGGTAGCCGGCCTGCTCCAGCAGTCTCCGCTGGATATCGATATCAAACTGCTGCCCTTCCTCCAATATCAGCGCATTGCCGGCAATATAGTTGCAGGGCGGTAGCCGGTGCATCAGGGTGCTGACTGGGATAATGACGATCCCCGCCCCCATCTTCGGTAGCTGGTAAAGGGTGGCGAGGCGGTCCGAGATAATATCCTGATGGGGTGAGAAGGTATCGTAGGGGAGGATTTCCCAATCGGGAAAATGGAAGATTTCCAGCTCCCTGTTTTCACCCTTATCTCGCCGCGCTTTGTTAAAAAATTTCAATTGCACCTCTAAACGGTGCGCTTCGAGACTGTCCTTTGTGATTAACAGGGTGGGCGCTTTGTTATTGCGTGCCGTATTGAGGATGGCGAGCGCGGCAGCTGCGCCATGCAGTTGTCCCCAAAATTGACGGTCACTGGAGGAGCGAAACTTCGGTGGGGTCAGGGGCTGTATTTCTGTCATCTTTCCTTATATATCCGCGCATTCATTCGAGATGTCTTCGAGGCCGGCTATTGTAGCCGCGAACGGTTTTGGCTGCAGGGAATCTTAACCCTGCCTGTGTTTCCAATCGGGAACAACTACGCTTTTTGGGGATTGCGCACTACTGCCGGGGCGGGCTACAAAAAGGTAGTTTTACTACATTTTTTTGGCTCTTTTTTGCTCAGTTGCGCAGTGTAAAGCGAACACTATAATGCGCAGCCATGCGGTTCTGAGTGGTTTCAGAACTGTATTTCTTGCCTACTAAATACAATGCAGAGGTGTCCGATAGTGACTCAGAAGCGACCGAAGCCCGCGGACTTTTTCAAGGACTGGAAGCAGCGTGAAGCGCTGGCTGAATCCATGATCCCGATGATTGGAAAGCTCAACCGTGAGAGCAACGTCGGTATTTATATGTACGGCCGCAACCTGGTTAATCGCTCAGTTCTGAGCATTATGAAAGCGCACCGTTTCGTGCGTCAGGTTGAGGAAAATGAACTCTCCGAGTTTGAAACTTTCCCTGTGTTGGAAGCCATCTGCAAGATGGAGCTGGGTCCCGTACATATCGACCTGGGAACCATGACTAACAAGTACATGCGCGACGATCGCGGCTTGTCTGTGGACGAGTTTGTACGTGAAGAGCTGTCCGACGCAGCGGGTGCCGGCAAGCCTCTGCCCGAATCCAAAGATGTTGTTATCTACGGTTTTGGTCGTATCGGCCGTCTGGTTGCCCGCCTGTTGATCGACAAGGCCGGTAGTGGTGACGTTCTGCGTCTGCGCGCTATCGTACTGCGCAAGGGCAAGGCGCCCAACGATTTGGTGAAGCGTGCTTCTCTGTTGCGTCGCGACTCCGTACACGGCGCTTTCCAGGGTACTATCCGTGTGGACGAGGAGACTAACTCCCTGATCTGTAACGGTAACGAAATCAAGATCATCTACGCCAACTCCCCGCAGGAAGTGGATTACACCCAGCACGGTATCAACGATGCGATTATCGTTGACAGCACCGGTGTATGGCGTGATGAAGAAGGCCTGAGCCAGCACTTGCAGAGCCCAGGCGCCTCCAAGGTGCTTCTGACGGCTCCGGGCAAGGGCGATATCAAGAATATCGTTTACGGTATCAACAGTAGCGATATTAAGCCGGAAGACAAGGTGCTGTCCGCAGCTTCCTGCACCACTAACGCCATCGTGCCGGTCCTGAAGGCGATGATGGACGGCTACGGTGTTGAGCACGGTCACGTAGAAACTGTACACGCTTACACCAACGACCAGAACCTGATCGACAACTACCACAAAGGTGAACGTCGCGGTCGCGCAGCTGCGCTGAACATGGTTCTAACCGAAACCGGTGCTGCCAAGGCGGTTGCCAAAGCGCTGCCTGAGCTGAAAGGTAAGCTCACCGGCAATGCAATTCGTGTCCCGACTCCAAATGTTTCCATGGCGATCCTGAACCTGAATCTGGGTAAGGAGACCACCAAGGAAGAGCTGAACGAATATATGCGCGATGTGGCGCTGCACTCGCCGCTGCGTCAGCAGATCGATTTCACCAACTCTCCGGAAGTGGTGTCCAGCGATTTTGTTGGCTCTCGTGTTGCCTGCGTATTCGATTCCACTGCGACTATCGTGGATGGTAAAAACGCTGTGCTCTACTGCTGGTACGACAACGAGTTCGGTTATAGCTGCCAGGTAGTTCGCTGCCTGGAAGATATGGCTGGCGTTCGTTACAAGCTGTTCCCGAAAGAGGACTAAGGCGTCACGCTTCCTCACCGCAGTCGGTACCCAGAGCCGACTGCGGGGTTTCGGCGACTGTTCCAGTCGCCGCACCATATCTCCCCAAATCCCTGTTTTTTCAACAGAAATTTCCAATCTTAGTGCTACTTAAAGACTTTCCAGACTGGTAATGACTCTGGCCCATCTTTATAATGCGCGCGATTTTGCGGGGCGGCCGTGCGCCGAGAAGTTAGCGCGCACATCCTTTTTAGTTAGCTTCCTTCCTCCCGGTTCACGGGTGATACGGCATAAGCCCTCGCAGCACGGAATTCCACAATAGGACCCGTCATCCCAGGCATGGGACGGTGGGTCCTATTGCAATTTTTTTAAACTAGAAACTTAGGCATAGGCGTATGAGAAAGATCCGTCGGGGATTGGACTTACCCATATCCGGCGCGCCCGAGCAGGTCATTCAAAAAGGACCTGCGATCAAGACCGTTGCTGTTCTCGGCCCCGATTATCACGGGATGAAGCCGACAATGGCAGTGGCTGTAGGGGATCGCGTCAATCTTGGTCAGCTGTTGTTTAGCGACAAAAAAACTGAAGGCGTGCGCTACACAGCGCCTGCTGCCGGTCGTGTTGTTGCGATTAACCGTGGCGCTCGTCGTGTTCTGCAATCCGTCGTGATTGGCATAGACGGCGATGCAGCGGAACAGTTCCAAAGCTACAGCGCAGATAAACTGTCTGGTCTGACTCGCGAACAGGTCGTTGAAAACCTGGTTGAGTCCGGTATGTGGACCGCACTGCGCACCCGCCCGTTCAGCCGCGTTCCCGCCCTGGATGCTGAGCCGGTAGCGGTGTTTATCAATGCGATGGACACCAACCCTCTGGCAGCCAATCCAGAAGTAGTGATTGCTGAGAATCCCAAAGCCTTCTCTCAGGGCGTTGAGATTCTTTCCAAGCTGGCAGAAACCACTTACGTCTGTACTGCTCCAGATGCGGATATTCCAGTACCGAGCGCAGCGAATATTCGCCGCGAAACCTTTGCCGGTCCCCATCCCGCAGGCCTGTCCGGTACCCACATCCACTACCTGAAGCCAGTTTCTGGCAACCGCAGTGTATTTACCATTAATTACCAGGATGTGATCGCCGTAGGCAAACTGTTTACCACCGGTAAGCTGTTTACCGATCGCGTCGTTTCCCTGGCAGGCCCTCAGGTCAAGCAGCCGCGTCTGCTGCGCACCCGCCTCGGTGCCAGTCTGGAAACCCTGACTTCTAATGAGCTGAAAGGCGATAACGATCGCATCATCTCCGGCTCTGTATTCGGTGGCCGCACCGCGGCTGGCCCGATGGCTTACCTGGGTCGCTACCACAACCAGATTTCTGTACTGGAAGAGGGCGATGAGCGTCCGTTCCTGCACTATCTGCGTGCTGGTAATAAACGTTTCTCTGTATTCCCGATTTACCTGTCGCGCCTGGTGAAGAACAAGCTGTTCAATTTCACCACCAGCACCAACGGTTCTGAGCGTGCCATGGTACCCGTCGGTAGTTATGAGAAAGTCATGCCCCTGGATGTGCTGCCCACTCAGTTACTGCGCTCCCTGATCGTTGGCGATACTGCGATGGCGCAGAAGCTGGGCGCACTGGAGCTGGACGAAGAAGATCTGGCGTTGTGCACCTTTGTGTGTCCGGGCAAGTACGAGTACGGCCCCATTTTGCGGGACAACCTGACCCGTATTGAGAAGGAGGGGTAAGTATGTTGCGTAAATTCCTCGATTCGATCGAACCCAAGTTTCACAAAGGCGGTAAGTTCGAAAAGTTCTACGCCCTGTTTGAAGCGATTGACACCGGTCTGTTCCAGCCGGCAGACAAGACCAAAACCACTGCTCACGTGCGCGACGGTATCGACCTGAAGCGTATTATGATCACCGTTTGGGCTTGTGCCATGATCCCGGCGTTCTACGGTATGTGGAATATCGGTTTCCAGTCCAACACCATTCTGGAAGGTATGACCAACCCGGATCTGTCCGGCTGGCGTCACGCCATTATCGGCGCTCTGACTTCCTACAACCCAGCTAGCCTGTGGGACAACTTTGTCTACGGCGCTATGTACTTCCTGCCTATTTATGCGGTCACTTTTATTGTGGGCGGTATCTGGGAAGTCCTGTTTGCTGCGGTGCGCGGTCACGAAGTCAACGAAGGCTTCTTTGTAACCTCCATCCTGTTCGCCTTGACCTGTCCGCCGGATCTGCCTCTGTGGATGGTGGCTATGGGCATCAGCTTCGGTGTGGTTATCGGTAAGGAAGTATTCGGTGGTACCGGCAAGAACTTCCTCAACCCGGCTCTTACCGGCCGTGCCTTCGTATTCTTTGCCTATCCGGCAGCAATGTCTGGAGATGCGGTTTGGACTGCGGTTGACGGTTATACCGGTGCTACTGCGCTGTCTGTTATGGCCAGCGAAGGTATCCAGAACGGTATCGTCAATGCTGCTGTTGGCCAGGTAACCTGGTTCGACGCTTTCTTCGGTCAGATCCATGGTTCCATTGGTGAAACTTCTACCCTGGCTATCCTGATTGCCGGCGTAATCCTGATGGGCATGAAGATCGCCAGCTGGCGCATCGTAGCCGGCACTCTGCTGGGCATGATGGCCACCTCTTTCATGTTTAACATGATTGGTTCCGAGACCAACCCGATGTTCCAGGTACCCTGGTACTGGCACCTGGTAGTGGGCGGTTTTGCCTTCGGTCTGATCTTTATGACTACGGACCCTGTATCTGCTGCGATGACCAACACCGGTCGCTGGTGGTACGGCATCCTGATCGGGGTGATGGTTGTCCTGATTCGTGTGGTGAACCCGGCCTTCCCGGAAGGCATGATGCTGGCGATCCTGTTCGCCAACCTGTTCGCTCCGCTGTTTGACCACTTTGTGGTGCAGTCCAATATCAAACGGAGGTTGGCACGTGGCTAATAAAGATTCCGTAACCGGTACTCTGATTGTCGCGCTGGTAATGTGCCTGGTGTGCTCCGTAGTGGTATCCACCGCTGCGGTAATGCTGAAGCCTGCCCAGCAGGCGAATGCCGAGCTGGACATGAAGCGCAACGTACTGATGGCTGGCGGCCTGCTGAAAGACTCTCACGCTAATAAAGCGGAAGTCGAAAAGGCCTTCGCCGACGTAAAGATCAAATACGTTGACCTGAATACCGGCAAGTTTACCGATCAGGCTCCGGCTGGTGGCAGTGGTCGCGCTGCTGCCAAGATCCCGTCTGACAGTGAAAAACTGCCGGCTGACGAGGACACTGCCAAAATTATCCGCCGGGAAAATACCAAAGAGGTATACCTGGTAGAGAAAGACGGCAAGCTGGACAAGATCATTCTGCCGATTCGCGGCTATGGCCTGTGGGGCACCCTGTACGGCTTCCTCGCTCTGGAGAGCAACCTCGACACCGTCGCGGGCCTCGGCTTCTACGAGCACAAGGAAACTCCCGGACTGGGTGGCGAAGTGGACAATCCCAACTGGAAAGCCCAGTGGATTGGTAAGCAAGTCTTCAACAAGCAAGGCGACGTGGATATTGCAGTGATCAAAGGCCAGGTTAACCCCAACAGCCCGAATGCGATTCACGAAGTAGATGGCCTGTCTGGTGCAACTCTGACCAGTAAGGGCGTTAGCAACCTGGTGAACTTCTGGTTGGGTAACCAGGGTTATGGTCCCTTCCTGAAAAACCTGAAAGCAGGGGAGGCATAAGCATGAAAATTAAAGATACTCTGCTAGAGCCGATTTTTAACAACAACCCGATCGCGCTGCAGATCCTGGGCATTTGTTCTGCACTGGCTGTTACCAGCTCGCTGCAGGTTACCCTGGTAATGTGTATCGCACTGACCTCGGTTGTGGCCTGTTCCAACGTTGCGGTATCCCTGATCCGCAAGCAGATCCCGAACAGCATTCGTATCATTGTACAGATGACCGTGATTGCCTCTCTGGTAATTCTGGTAGACCAGCTGATCAAGGCCCTGGCTTATGACATCTCCAAGCAGTTGTCTGTATTCGTTGGTCTGATCATTACCAACTGTATCGTAATGGGTCGTGCGGAAGCCTTCGCTATGAAGAACCCGCCGCTGCCCAGCTTCTTTGACGGTCTTGGTAACGGTCTGGGATACAGCGTGATCCTGATCGGCCTGGCGGTGGTACGTGAACTCTTCGGTGCCGGCAAACTGTTCGGTGTAGATATCCTGACTACCGTGAGCAACGGCGGTTGGTATATCCCCAACGGCCTGCTGCTGTTGCCGCCGAGTGCATTCTTCCTGATCGGCCTGTTTATCTGGGCGATCCGTGCCTGGAAACCGGCGCAGGTGGAAGAAGATGAGTTCAAGATTGCGCCTAATTCCGCAGCGCAGGAGGCCTGATCCGTGGAACATTATATTTCTTTGATTATCCGCGCGGTTTTCGTTGAAAACATGGCGCTGGCCTTCTTCCTCGGTATGTGTACCTTCCTGGCGGTATCGAAGAAGATCGAGGCCGCTATTGGCCTGGGTGTTGCGGTTATCGTGGTGCTGACTCTGACAGTGCCGGTGAACAACCTGATCTACACCTACCTGTTGAAAGACGGTGCACTGGCCTGGGCCGGTTACCCCGACGTGGACCTGAGCTTCCTCGGCCTGCTGTCATACATCGGCGTAATTGCGGCACTGGTACAGATCCTGGAGATGTTCCTGGATAAATATGTACCGGCTCTCTACAACGCGCTGGGTGTATTCCTGCCGCTGATTACCGTGAACTGCGCCATCATGGGTGCCTCCTTGTTCATGGTTGAGCGCGAGTACGCGTTTGGCGAGAGTGTTGCCTACGGCTTCGGTGCCGGCCTCGGCTGGGCACTGGCGATTACCGCTCTGGCCGGTATTCGTGAAAAGCTGAAGTACAGTGACGTTCCGGATGGCCTGAAAGGCCTGGGTATCACCTTCGTAACTGTTGGTCTGATGTCCCTGGGCTTCATGTCCTTCGGCGGCATCGATATCTAAGCGGGGAAAACAATAGAATGAGTATTGAAATTATCCTCGGCGTAGCGATGTTTACCGTCATCGTATTGGCGCTGGTAGCGGTGATCCTTGCGGCCCGCTCGCGCCTGGTAAACACCGGCAACGTCAACATCCTGGTTAACGGTGAGAAGACTCTCACCGTACCGGCTGGCGGCAAGCTGCTGCAAACCCTGGCTGCCAACAACCTGTTCCTGGCCTCCGCCTGTGGCGGCGGCGGCAGCTGTGCGCAGTGTATCTGTAAGGTGAATTCCGGTGGTGGCGATATGCTGCCGACTGAAGCGGCTCACTTTACCCCGCGCGATGCAAAAGAAGGCAAGCGTCTTTCCTGTCAGGTTGCGGTTAAGCAAGACATGGAAATCGAAGTGCCGGAAGAGGTGTTTGGTGTTAAGCAGTGGGAGTGCACTGTGGAATCCAACCCGAACGTAGCCACCTTTATTAAAGAGCTGACCCTGCGTCTGCCCGAAGGTGAAAACGTTGACTTCCGTGCTGGCGGTTACGTACAGCTGGAAGCTCCGGCTCACCATGTTAAGTTCGCTGACTTCGATGTCGAAGAGCAGTACCGTGGCGACTGGGAGCACTTTGGCTTCTTCAAGCTGGAGTCCAAAGTGACCGAGCCTGTGGTTCGCGCTTACTCCATGGCTAACTACCCGGAAGAGAAAGGTGTCGTTAAGTTCAACATCCGTATCGCCACTCCGCCGCCCCGCACTGAGGGCATTCCGCCGGGTCAGATGTCTTCCTACGTTTTCAGCCTGAAGGCAGGTGACAAGATTAAGGTGTACGGTCCCTTCGGTGAGTTCTTCGCCAAGGAAACTGACAACGAGATGGTATTTATCGGCGGTGGTGCCGGTATGGCGCCAATGCGTTCACACATCTTTGATCAGCTCAAGCGCCTGAACTCCACCCGTAAGATCAGCTTCTGGTACGGCGCGCGCTCCCTGCGCGAGATGTTCTACGAAGATGACTACAACGGTCTGGCTTCCGAGTTCGATAACTTCCAGTGGCATGTGGCTCTGTCCGATCCGCAGCCGGAAGACAACTGGACCGGTTACACCGGATTCATCCACAACGTGGTATATGAAAACTACCTGAAGGACCACCCGGCTCCGGAAGATTGTGAGTACTACATGTGTGGGCCGCCCATGATGAACGCGGCAGTCATCAATATGCTCAAGGACTTGGGTGTAGAAGATGAAAATATCCTGCTGGATGACTTCGGCGGATAATTGGAGGGCTTAGCTTGCTAAAAGCAATCACAGGCCCGACAAACTCAAAAACAGGGCCCGTCTTTACGGCCCTGTTTTTGCTTTGGGCGGCTGTAATTTTATCGGCTTGTGCTCCTTCGCCGGAGTCCTGGCAGTTGGCTGGCCGCACCATGGGAACCAGCTATCACATCACCGTCGTTCAGGTGCCCTCTGGGCTGGAGCAGGGTGAGTTGCAGCAGTTGATCGACGATGAGTTGCAGCAGGTCAACCAGGAGATGTCGACCTATATCGACGACTCTGAGTTAATGCGCTTTAACCAAAGCCCGGTAGGGCAGGCGATCCCGGTTAGCCAGCACTTGGCAGATGTACTGGAAATGTCCCTGGATATTTATCGCCGCAGTGAGGGCGCTTTTGAGGTGACGGTTGGCCCACTGGTCAACTTGTGGGGTTTTGGTCCCCAGCCCGAACCGGAGCATATCCCCTCAGATAAAGACATTGCCGATCTGCTAACCGTCGTCGGTTCCGATGCGTTAACCCTGACCCGTAAGCCAGACACTGTTATCAAGAGCCGCCCGGTTGAGGTGGATCTTTCAGCGATTGCCAAGGGCCATGGAGTTGATCGGGTTGCCGAGCTATTGGAAGACCTGGGTATTCGTAACTACTTGGTCGAGATTGGCGGTGAACTGCGAACTAAGGGTGTGAATCCAAAGGGTAAGACCTGGGTAATTGGCATTGAAGTACCCAGCGCAGCAGGGCAGATGGTGCAGGAGCCAATCGCGGTGAGTGGGAAGGCAGTCGCTACGAGTGGAGACTATCGCAACTACTACGAAAGGGATGGTGTTCGTTACTCCCATAGCATTGACCCACGCTCCGGGCGGTCCATCAGGCACAAATTGGCATCGGTAACCGTTATTGCCGACACCTGTGCTGAAGCCGATGGTCTGGCTACCGCGATCAATGTCCTCGGTGCTGATGCCGGCATGGCGTTGGCAGAAAGAGATAATCTAGCCGTCTTTATGGTGGTGAAAACTGATTCAGGTTTCGAAGAGCGTTCTAGCTCTGGCTTTAAACCTTATGTAGAGAGGTCTGAGAAGTGACAATTTTCATATTTGCCTTTGTGGCCATGTTGCTCGTTGTTGCCGGTATGGCGATCGGGGCCATGGTTCAGAACAAACCGTTAAAGGGAACTTGTGGTGGGCTCAATAATATCGGCATGAAGCAGGATTGCACAGTCTGCGGTGGCGATGACGATGAGTGTGAAAAGGAACAGGAGAGGCAAAAACAGCAGCAGATGACTGCCGAAGATCTCGCTTACGACGCATCTAAACGCAAGTAAGCTTTCCTTCTCCAACAAGCCCGTGATCAACGGGCTTGTTGTTTTATGTCATTGGCACAGCTGGTGCCGATAACCGTATATTTAGTATTGAGTAAATGGCGTTAGCGCGCTGTGGACTCCGTTTGGAAAATAGAATTAGAGCATTTAATGGCAGAGCAAAAGTTTGACCTGGTAGTAATTGGTTCTGGCCCGGCTGGAGAGGCCGCCGCAATGAGTGCAGCAAAAAAGGGCATGCGCGTTGCGGTTATTGAAAAGCGCCAAGTGGTTGGTGGTAATTGTACTCACAAAGGTACCATTCCCTCCAAGGCGCTGCGCCACTCTGTCAAACAGTTGATGCGTTATAACACCCAGAGCGTTTTTCGCGCATTGGGTGAACCCCGCCGCCTTACTTTCCCCCAGGTAATGCAGACGGTGAATAAAGTCATTTCCTATCAGGTGGAAATGCACACTTCTTTTTATGCCCGCAACCGGGTTGAGCTGATCGTCGGCGAAGCCAAGTTCCGCGATGAACATACTGTCGAGGTGCTCATGCCCGATGGTGCGGCGGAAACTATTACAGCGAAGAAATTTATTATTGCTACTGGCTCACGCCCTTATCGCCCCGCCGATGTAGACTTTGATCACGAACGGGTCTACGACAGCGATATGATCCTGGACATGCAGCACACCCCTCACTCCATTATGATCTATGGTGCTGGTGTTATCGGCTGTGAATACGCGTCTATTTTTGCTGGCCTCGGCGTTAAGGTGGATTTGATTAATACTCGTAACAGCCTGCTGGAATTTCTCGATGATGAGATTTCTGATGCGCTGAGCTATCACCTGCGCGATATGGGCGTGACTGTTCGCCACCAGGAGGAGTATGCGCGGGTACTGCCCAATGAGCAGGGCGTAATTATGGAGATGCAGTCCGGCAAACGTATTCATGCGGATGCACTGCTCTGGTGTAATGGCCGTACTGGCAACACCAGCTCCCTCGGCCTGGAGAATGTCGGCCTGGAAGCGAACCATCGCGGACAATTGAGCGTTGACGATCACTACTGTACCGAAATTGAAAATATTTTTGCGGTAGGTGATGTGATTGGCTGGCCCAGTCTTGCCAGTGCCTCTTATGACCAGGGGCGTGCGGTTGCGGCAGCGATTGCCGGCCGTGGTCATCGAGTAATTGAAGATGCGCCTACCGGAATTTATACCCTTCCGGAGATCTCTTCTGTGGGTAAAACTGAATCAGAGCTCACCGCAGCCAAAGTACCCTACGAAGTGGGCCGTGCACTGTTCAAGCACACTGCGCGGGCGCAGATTTCCGGTGAGCGCGTGGGTATGCTCAAGATATTGTTCCATATCGAGACTCACGAAATCCTGGGTATCCACTGCTTTGGTGCCGAGGCTGCAGAGATCGTGCATATTGGTCAGGCCATTATGAAGCAACCAGCACCGAATAATTCAATCGATTATTTCGTTAATACCACCTTTAACTACCCCACCATGGCAGAGGCATATCGCAGCGCTGCACTGGATGGCCTAAACCGGGTTGCCCGCCTATGACAGAACCCTCACCCAGTGAGTTTCAGGAATTGGTAAAAGGATTCTTTGAGCAGATCCCTTTTAACCAGCAAATTGGACTTGAGATGCGCGACCTGGACCTGGAGGCGCTCACGCTTTCCGCAGGCTTTGAGCTAAGTCCTCAGTTGATAGGCAATGTATGGAAGAATATTCTGCACGGTGGCGTAATCGCCACCGCCCTGGATACAGTAGGTGGTTTGACCGCAATGGTGGCTGCCTACCAGCATTTGGGGGACGTGCACTGGAAAGAAAAAGTGGATCGCTTGTTAAAGCTGGGTACTGTCGATATGCGTGTTGACTACTTAAAGCCAGGCAGGGGCGAGCACTTTCTCTGCCATGGCTCAATCCTGCGTACCGGTAACAAACTGGTTGTAACAAGAATGGAGTTGAGTAACGACAAGGATGAGTTGATTGCTACCGGTACGGCAACATACCTGTACTGACCTGGGTCGGGCCAGTCATTGGCTCGGCTAACTCCTTAGATTTACCCCTGTGATGTACCTTTCCCTCTGGCTTTTTTAGGGCGTTTATTGTTATGAGTGAAATTGTCTCATTTGCCACTATTTCTCTTTTATTAGTTGTTTCTCCGGGGCCTAATAGTGTTCTCATCCTGAAAACTGTGACTAGTAAAGGGTTGAGGGCGGGGGGTTGAGAATATTCTTGGGTTGGTTTCGGCAACTTTCGTTCATGGTGCAATTTCCATTCTCGGGTTATTCGCGATTATTCTGCAGTCTGCAGAGATTTATGCTCTGATTAAATACCTTGGAGCAGCCTACCTGGTTTACTTGGGGTTAAAAACGATTGTCGCTACATTTTCAGTTAAGGTGCATTCAGTTAAGGTGCACGGGATTAGCCACAGGGAAGTGTCGATTTCCTAAAGTGAAAGGGGGGGCTCTCATCTTAATTTCGGTGAGGGTTTTTTAACCCAGATCCTGAACCCAAAAGTATCAATGTTTTACCTCGCCGCCTTCCCCCAGTTTATCTCTATAGATAGCTCCAGTTACTATCAGGCATTCCTTCTGGTTTCTATTCATGCCTCAATTATCTTCTTGTGGTTCCTGGGAATGACTGCTGTGCTATCAAAGTGGAGGAAAGCTTCAGTTGGTGGTAAGGCACAGCACTGGGTCCAGCGTTTCAGTGGTGGCTTATTGGTAGCTTTTGGTGGTTTAATAATTCGTCAGGATACCTGAGCTTACTTCGTATCACTTTTGGTGTTGCCCAGCGGCTTAATATTGGTGAGCCCTACCTTTTTATTGAGTATGGTTCTTTATTTTTATCTTTATCTTGATAGGCTTGTGGTGTCATTTTAATAGTGGCCTGCCTCTGTTTTTGCATTGCAAGTCTCTTCCAATCTTTTTCTTCTGAACCCAAGGGCGGCTGTTAGTCACTTAATTAATTCTCTCATTACACTCGACAAAAATGTAATGGTCGATGGCAGTTAACTGACTACGCTACAGCAATTATGAGCGTGGTTCACTCTTAATTCAGAATCGGATTTTCATGTAGCTATTTTTGAATTTGAATAACAATATTTTTTATACGGTTGATTTGCCTGATTGTGACATCAATCACTTATCGTGGACTTGCGGTCTGCAAGGATATAGTATGTTTACAATCTAATATTATTAACTGCTTTATAAGGAATGTTCACTTTATGTTTACCTTCAAAATAAAATTACACTTGAAAATAAGGCCGAACATCAGTGTTTGTGGTGAACGGTATTTTTTACTTTTTGCTAGATAGGTGAGTCTGCTAGTTGGTGGTGAGATTTTAGGGGTGGAATTTTTGGCCTTTTGGTTTTAACGCCTAGGGAAATATCTGGACTGTAAATTTTGATTGCACCTAAAAGTAATAAGATGGCGTGTGCTATTTACATGGGTACCAGATAACATATGAATGCCGAATTTACGTTTGTGATGAGAGAATAAGAATATGCCAAGTTTACCAAAGAGAGATGCTAGTGCTTCCAATATGGGAGGCCAGTTGATCTGGAAGTTTAGTCAGGGAGATTATTCAAAAATCACTAAAAAACACCCGCATACAAAAGGCGGGATTTGCGAAGCTTTATCGGTTAGTTGGGTTAGCAAGGCGCTTCAATCAGGGCTTAAAGCTGCTCTTACTACTAATGGAGATATAGATAAAACCAAAATTGCAGTAGTCGCCCAGCGTTTTGCATCTATGTATCGATTTAAATTTGCAAATGGAACTGAGGGCAGACCTAGCACGTCTTACGAGATGATTGAGGAGACTAAGCAATATTTAGAGTCTCAAGGTTTTCGAAATGTTGGTCAAGCGGGTAGTGGTATTGTCCTGAAAAAGCAAAGTCCCTCGTTGGAAGACCAGTTTACGACATCTTTTGGTGTTCTTGAATCCATGGATTGTTTCAAGCAGCAGTCGAATACCCTTAGTTGTATATTAAGGTCTGCAGGTAGCGGGTGGGGGCATGCGATGGCATTTCGTATTGAACCAACTGCAGATAAGGCAAGCTATTTTTTCGATCCCAACAAAGGCGAGTTCAAGTTTCTTAAATATGCGCAGTTTAGAAAGTGGTATGAACACTACCACAGTAATAATAGCAGATACAGGACTTCACGGGCTCTCGGGTTCGATATATTTGTGCACAGTGATCGATAATTTTTTTGCTTTTTATTATGTTATTTGAGTAAATAATCAACTTTAGGGGGAGCTGTCGGTGCAAGGCCTAGTGCTTCCCCTACTGTTCACTTTAATATTAGGATTGGTCTTATTTTATATTTTAACGATAGCTAATTCTTGAAAGCTCTGACGTAAAGTTGATCTCTGAGTTTCTTTTTGATTTCTTAGAGTATCCCATTTCTGTTTCTAATTTGCTTCTTAACTAAGAGACAGACTCGCAGGTAAGTTCGATCCTGCAGGAAGCTTTAGTGCAGGATATGAAATACTTTGTAGGCCCCGGTCTTTTCTGCTTTAAACTGTTCTCTCAGTCGCATGTTGAAGCTGGGATCAATGCATGCTTCGTTATTTTACTCAGGGTAAGTTCCATTAAAACTATTCCAGGTACTTTTCGAGGCTTACTAGTGACCAAATGTGTAGTTTTGGTTTCTCTCTGAAGGCTCTAATATCTATGCTGGTAAGGTCAATTCTCGGATGGAATTTTATTTACTAATGTTGACCGTAGAGTGGTGAGCCAATCATTGGCGGAGCGTTTCACATCTGTAATGGATGGTGTTTGCAGCTTATTGTTATCCTTGAGAAAATTGCAAACACCTTCCTCTACGGCTTGTTGGAACCTCAAACTCAGGAGTAAATGATTCGTCAATGGGTATTTCAATCCAAATGTTAGGGGATCTGCTCGTATCCCGTGATGGCAAGCCTGTCAACCTTCCGCCCTCCAAAAAGACCCGTGCGCTGCTGGCCTTTCTTGTTCTGGCTGCAAGGCCCCATAGACGGGACCGTTTATGTGAAATATTTTGGGAGCTGCCGGATGATCCCAGGGCATCTCTACGGTGGTCACTGTGTAAAATTCGATCTGTTATTAACGAGGTCGAAAAGGATCGTTTGGTTGCTGATAGGGAGCGGGTCAGCCTGAATGTTGGTGATGTTGATATAGATGTTAAGCAGATTGCCTCAAAAGTAGATGCTCAAGGGGTGCTGGCTTCAGAGCTTGAGAACCTATATCGACAGCTGCAAGAACCTTTCCTTGATGGAATTGATCTTCCAGAGCAGGAGGTTTTCCAGCAGTGGTTAAGGTCTGAGCGCCAGGAAGTGTGCCGCTTACAGGGTAGGGTCTTATCTCGCCTGGTATCTCACCCTGGAATACCGATACCTGATCAGCTCACTTGGGCCCGCAAGTGGGAGCAGTTGGAGCCCTATAATCCGCAAGCAGCCAATCAGCTGTTACGGATAATGGACTCTTTGGGTTTGAGCAAGGAAATAGAGGTTGAGCGATGCAGACTTATCAGTCGATTCCGTAAGGCTGGCATTAAGTGGGTGCCATTTAGGGTAGGGGAGAGTTCGTACTCACAAGAGAGTGTGGATGAGCTGGCTATAGGCCGCGCCTTATTAACTCAGCAAAAGATTGAATTTTGTACTGCTGAAGATGGAGTTCGTATTGCATATGCCAAGATTGGAGAGGGGCTTCCGATTGTCAAGGCTGCAAACTGGTTGAGCCATTTGGAACATGATTGGGACTCCCCGATTTGGAGTCCATTATTTCAGGAGCTTTCTTTAGATCACCAGTTTATCCGTTACGATGAGCGTGGGAATGGCCTTTCAGACTGGGAAGTCGAGAACATTTCATTTGAATCATTTGTTACAGATCTCGAGACAGTGGTCGATGCTTGTGAAGTTGATAATTTTACCCTGCTGGGGATATCACAGGGAGCGGCGGTATCTATTGAGTACGCGGTAAGACATCCTGACCGTGTTAGACAGCTGATTTTATTTGGTGGGTATCATGCCGGTTGGCGAATTGGTGCAAGCGAAGCCACCGTAAAAGAGCGTGAAGCGGTAATGACTCTGACAGCGACTGGGTGGGGGCAGGATAATCCCGCCTATCGGCAGATTTTCTCATCGACATTTATGCCCAGTGCTAATGCCGGTGAGTTAGCGTGGTTTAACGAATTTCAGCGGCTTACTACCTCGCCTGAAAATGCTGTTCGCTTTCTCTCAGTTTTTGGCAGTATTGATGTGCGGGAAAGGCTCAAAGAAGTTACTGTACCCACTTTGGTAATCCATTCACTGGGGGATCAGCGTATTCCAGTCCAAACGGGCTGTGAGATTGCTTCGGCAATACCTGGTGCTCGATTTGTTGGCCTTAATAGCGACGGTCATTTACTTCTGGGACGGGAGCCCGCCTCGAAAGTATTTGTAGAGGAAGTTCGTCAATTTATCTCAAAGCATTAACAGTAACTATTAAGCTTATAGGGATTCTCTATTAGGGTGGCGCTGAGCGCATCCACCCGGATAGAAAACCGCTAATAGAGTGCTTAGCAAGCTGGCTAGAGATAAACAGCCAGCTCTTTAGCGGAAAGATAGCGAATAGACGCTTCTGGGAATTTTCGTATGATATCGAGAGCTGCGGAGCGGGCAGCGGCCTCATCTGAATATATATTAGGCAGCTTAACGTTGGAGGTCGTTCTACCGGATATATAGCGCATTACTACGATATACCGCCCTTTCCACTTGCCCCAAAAAACATCATTGGGTGCACTGTCTGTTGAGGCTTTCTGAGGGGTTGTTTCTTTCTCTTCCTGGGGCTTAAGCTCCAACTCTGCTTCTTGCTCCCACATAAGTTCGGCAAGCCGATTTAATTCTTTAGAGTAACTAGTTGACATAAATCTCAATGACTTAAGAGTTTATTGATTTAAAGTGTTCTACTGATTGCCTGCGATGACAAATTAAAAAGATAACAGAAAAGATCTTAATAAATACTAGCTTATAAATGGAGTATGGAAGTTTAGTGTCGATTTGAACTTATCTACTAGCATAGGTTTTATATGAATTTACTCTCATTTTATCAGTAAATATTCCACCTGGTTCCAAAGCACTTAAATAGTGCAAGCCCTGTCATCATGGAGCCAAAGGATATCTTGCCGAGTATCTTCTCATATTTTATAAGAAAATCATACCTAGTACAAAGTAAATGTTTTGCAAGCTCAATGGCCGTGAACTGCTAAGCCCCTTATCAGACGTATCTTTGTGATCTGGCAATACTTATTGAAAGATCTAACTAAACGGAGACGTTTAATCAGGTGATTTGTTTGGTATTTTTCCGTTTTATCCGGAATAGTAGAGGAGAAGCTTTACTCTAACTGGCGTCACAAATGTTTCGAGCCTTCCATGATCTGGCCGCTATTGATAGTTTTCAAGCTTTACATCAAAGGATTTTCATCTGGTGACAGTTGTAAAGAAAGATGTGGCCGCTTAAGTATTGCAATACTCGGATGTCAACGGATTCCCTTTTGCAGTGTAAGTAAGTGTAAAGGGTGCTCCCACCTTCCTATTCACCCTGGAGGCTGAAAATCTCTTAGCGCCTCAACAAGACCCCTCGGTGGCATGGGTTTGTAGAGTGCACTGCAAGCGGGCTATTCACAGATACTATTACACCCAAAGACACTGGTAAATTAACGTCACCCTTTACAAAGAAAATTGTAATCTAGCTCCATAAAATTTCCATAAAAGTCCCGCCGTATCTGCTTTTCAAATGATGTTTCTAACGGTCAATTAAACGGTTGTGGATTTAAATACCGATAGCAGGAAGCGGTTTCGCCTCTCCCCTTGTTCGTTGTGTCTAAAGAGACACCTAGTAACTGGCTGTGTACTGCCGGACTCCAGGAAATTAGGGGAAGCAGAGATTCCAAAGTCTTGGCTCTTGGCTCTTGGCTCTTGGCTTCTGGCACGTCAAGTGGAAGCCAAAAGGATTATTGATGTAAATTTGAGCGGTGAATTCGATGATTGCCCCACAAAAGGAATTGAACAGTCCCCTAAGACAGAAAGCTTCATTTGAGTGTAAGTACTCAGGTGATTTGTTTAAGTTTCAAAAGATACTTGTTTCACCAGGTGATAATGTTTCACTTGGTTTCTCGTTTGGATTTAACCTTTTAATGGCGATTGATGGCGCTACTGATATCACTTGTGGTGTCCGTCAATTCCGTATGGAACCTGGGCAGGTTTGGCTATCGGGTGCGCTTGATCGTTATGTCGCTACTAACCCGTCCGAGGGAGAGGGGCTCTTGTTGATCTGTGCCAGCATAAGTTCCGCAATGCTGACTCAATTTTATGAGAGGCATACCCGAGTGTTGATAAAAGCAAAGAACGGGCATGCAGTATTACCTGATGTGACAATGGTCCCTAAGGGGGACCCTTTTATTTTTCCTGAGTGCAACCTGACACGACTTACCCTGGATACACTCAATGTGTTTAGCAATTTGCACGATGAGACTTTAAATTATTTAAAGCTTGAAGAGTTGCTGCTTATAAAGCTAAAAGGTACTTGTGGATGCCGCTTGGCCGACGAACTGCTCCAACAGGTTAACCCTGCCAATGAGCGTTTTCGCCGGTTTATGGAATCAAACGTGACTCAGCACTGGTCTGTGGCGAATTATGCTAAGCAAATAGGAATGAGTCTTACATCCTTTAAGAATATGTTTCGCCAGGTATTTAAAGCGGAGTCACCAAAATCCTGGATTAATGAGCGGAGACTACAGTATGCCGATGTTCAATTGAGAACCACGAATAAGCGATTGGTTGATATCGCCTTGGATAGTGGCTTTTCAAGTCAATCTTATTTTACCCAGCTCTATAAGTCGATGTATGGACACCCGCCCTCAGAAGTAAGGCAAAAATCCAGGCGGTGTGCTTGACATCGGTGCTTGTGACTCGTTGTGCCCCCGAACGTCTGGCCAGTTTCCTTTGGGCTGTTATAGTATTTGGCCTTCTATCAATAATTACATAAATGGCCTGAGGCAATGGAAGTTAGAGAATTAGAAAGTTTGGATCTGGTGGGTTTTTATACCCGTACTAAGAATGCTGATGAGGCCGATCCCCAAAAGGCGAAAATAGCGCCAATATGGAATAAGTTTGGTGCAGAGGCTGCCCCGAAATTGAGGGGCAATCCAAAGGTATTTGGTGTTTACTCCAACTATGAATCGGATCACACAGGCTTATTTGATGTTTATGCTTGTTCAGATATGCTGTCGATGGATATGTCTGAAGAGTTCAAAGAGATACAAATACAACCTGGCAAATACTTAATATTTTCAGCGAAGGGAGATATGCCCCAGGTCGTAATTGATCTGTGGAGCGAGGTCTGGGGATACTTTACTGCGGAAGATTGCCCCCATAAGCGCGCTTTCACAACGGACTTTGAGCAGTATGTCGACGGTAATGAGGTCCAAATTGCCATCGGCATCAAGTAAAAGCTACAGCTGCACCAGTGAGTTCTTTGGCTTCAGGGCGAATACCAGATGGGTGAGCTGAAAGCCCGCCCCTGTTGGATCAGGGGGACTTCTTCATCCATTTCAATGCCGAAACGCACCTTGTCATATAGAGTCCAACGCGGAGTGGGTATCTCCAGGGCGCGCAGGTAGTAGACCGCCCTCTCCTTGGAGTTAAAGCTGGGGTCTTTAAATACCCGGATGAGTTGAGGGGAGCCTATGGTGTTGGTGTATTCGGCAGTCTCCAGATTAACCGTGTTTCCTACCGGCAGTAGTTTCCCCTCGGGATCCATCTTACGATTTCCAGACCACTTCACATTAAAGATCTTTTCTTGGGTGAGCCCGCTGCTATCCAACCAGCCTTTGATAATTTGAATGTGGTCCAGGTTGGCGCCCCCTGGATCTTTCAGTGCAGCGATAAGGAAAGTTGGGGTTTGCCCTTTATTGGCTTGAGGTAGTTTTCCCCCATTGGCACTAGCCATTGGCCACCAGGTCACCACGAATATCCCGGTCGCTAAAGTCGTAACCACCAAAAAAGCGAACGGATATTCTTGGCCCAGTGGTGGTGAAAGTCCCCTTGCGGTACATCGCATCCCATATTGACTCTCGGGTGTTCTCGTTGGCCCAGACGCCCGTAATGCCCGATGCTGTTTGTTCCCAGCCGAAGTACTCTCCGCCAACACCTTTTCGCAGGGGGAAAGCCCAGCGCTCCTTGTTGCTCGGCTCCAGAGTTTTGAACTTGCCAAAGATGTTTTCCTGGATGGGAGTGGACAGGCCTGTATGGGTATCGGTGGCGGCGTTGGCACCCAGCACGAACGGGTTGGTTCCCAGCTGCTCTTCCAGACGCAGTCCGGACTTGAGCGCCTCCCTCCAGTATTCGTACTGCAGGGCACCGGGGGGCTTGGGCTTTAGGATCAGGTTACCTCTATCCCAGAGGTCCCAATTAGCGAATTCATCCTCTGGTGAGAGGGCCGGGTGTGACTCGCTTTGCCCCTTCACCTGCACCAGCTCATAAAGAGGTTCATAGCGGGCGCGCATTTGTGCCCACTCCGGAGTGAGTCCGGAGTCATCAAGCTGCCGCTCGATAAACATACGGCCATTGGACATATTACCGTTATGGGGATAGCGAGTACCCGGCCGCCGGTTTTGTCTTCGTAGTCTTTCATCCATTCCCAGAGTTTTACTGGGTTTTCGGTATCAAAGGTGGTCAGGGGGAGCAGGGACTTTGTGCGATCTGCACTATCACGGAAAATAATATTGCGGTGCAGGTTGTCGCCACCGTTGGCGTTTACCGTCCACTCAAAGGCGATAAAGGTAGAAAATTCTCCGGGCTTGTAATATTTCTCTGCGGTTTCAACAGTTTTTTCCCAGGCAGATTTCATCCATTTGGGATCCATAACCTGTTCGGGCAGTTTGCCTTCTGATTGAAGCACGATGACTTCACTTTTGGCTTCATTGGTCGCCTCTTCGCTGCCTGAAATTAATGCCTCGTGCCATTTTTTCAGGGTGGCGTTGGACATCATTTCCGGGTTGCCATCGACGATCTCGCTGATAACTCCCATACCGTCTGAATGATCGGTGATCATGAACCAGTCATAAGGGCGGCTGAGCTTGGCTTTCAGTCCGCTGTTGGAGGTAACAGTTTCTCCCAGGGCAAATCGATAGGCGTCATCGGGAGTGAGAATTGCGCCATCCAGTCCCGCATCCACCGACCAGCCAGTATGGACATGTGTATCGCCAAAATAGACATTGCGAGCGATGCGCTTATCGCTGTCCCGTTGGGCGTCCATCTCCGCTTTTATCTCAAGTGCCATAGCGGTTAGTGGCTTCCGTTTACCCTCACTTGCAGTCTCTATCTCTGCGACTTTTGAGTTTGTATTTTTGTCGGTGTCGTGATTTTTATCGCAGCTGCAAAGGCTGAGTGCAGGAATAAAGAGGAGTGAGGTTAGTCCAGCTTTACTCATATGCATCAATGGCAACTCCATTTTCCTGAATGCGGCAGGTAGCTTTTCAACTTAAAAGAATTCATTGCGAGGGAGAGCTAAATTACAGCTAGCATAGTTGAGCGCCCTGTTTTAATCGTGAATTGGGCCACGCAGGGGCACTTGTTATCTATCTGCACAATAGATAGTCTTCCGGCCCTAGTTGAGTTAGCACATTTATGCAGCTTCAAGAACAAGGTTGGCTAATTCAGTCATATCTAAATATGGCTACGCAATAATCATCGCTTCGAGCGATAGGCAAAACAGGCATATGAGTAACAACGAAAAACGTCCACTTTACATCCCCCATGCAGGTCCCTCCCTTTTGGAAATACCGCTGCTCAATAAAGGCAGTGCGTTTAGCTTGGAAGAGCGTCTCGAATTTAATCTGGTCGGTCTTCTGCCGAATACCGTTGAGACGATTGAGGAGCAGGCCAAGCGCGCTTACCTCCAATACCAGCAATGTAAGACTGGTCTGGAAAAACATATTTACCTAAGGGGAATCCAGGACGACAACGAGACGTTGTTCTTTTACCTGATCGAGCACCATACTGAAGAGATGCTGCCGATTATCTACACCCCCACTGTAGGTGCAGCCTGCGAAGAGTTCTCCAGTATTTATCGCAACCACCGGGGATTATTTGTCTCCTATCCTGACCGGGAATATATCGACGATATTCTGCGTAGCGCCACTAAAGAGAACGTCAAGGTAATTGTGGTGACCGATGGCGAGCGGATTCTCGGGTTGGGTGACCAGGGTATCGGCGGCATGGGTATCCCCATTGGCAAGCTCTCCCTTTATACCGCTTGTGGAGGCATCAGCCCGGCTTATACCTTGCCTGTGACCCTGGATGTAGGCACCAATAACCGCACTTTGCTGAATGATCCCATGTATATGGGGTGGCGCCATGAGCGAATTTCCCAGGAAGAGTACGATGAATTCCTGGAGCAATTTATTGAAGCGGTAAAACGTCGCTGGCCTAAGGTATTGGTTCAGTTTGAGGACTTTGCCCAAACCAATGCCACGCCGTTGTTAGAGCGCTATCGCGATCGTCTGTGCTGTTTTAATGATGATATTCAGGGCACGGCTTCTGTAGCACTGGGTACTATCCTGGCCGCCTGTAAGACCTGGCAGGAAACCCTTACCGCGCAGAAGGTGACGATAGTGGGTGCCGGCTCAGCGGGGTGTGGTATTGCTGAGCAAATCGTCAGTGCAAAAGTGCAGGCTGGCCTTTCCGATGCAGAGGCTCGTGAACAGATCTTTATGTTCGATCGCTATGGGCTTGTGACTTCTGATATGAAAGGTCTGCATGACTTCCAGGCGGCCCTGGCTCAGGACCCGAGCAAGTACGATGGGGTGTCCAGCTGGAATCTTGAAACATTGATCGGCAATGTTGAGCCCAGCATCCTGATTGGTGTTTCGGGGCAGGGCGGTTTGTTTACCCAGCCAGTAATCGAAGCATTGCACAAGGGGCACCGTCGTCCTTTGGTAATGCCACTGTCAAACCCCACTTCCCGGGCTGAAGCGACCCCAACTGAGATATTCAGCTGGACCAAGGGTGAGGCCTTGGTGGCTACCGGCAGCCCCTTTGCAGCGGTAGAGATCGATGGCCATCACTATGCCGTAGCGCAATGTAACAATGTCTATATATTCCCGGGCATTGGTCTCGGCGTGATTGCTTCTGGTGCATCCAAAGTAACTGACAGTATGTTGATGGCAGCATCCAACGCCCTGGCAGAGCAGGCGCCGGTGGTGAAGGAAGGAGAGGGGGCTTTATTGCCACACCTGAATGATATTCGTGAAGTGAGTATGCATATTGCCAGGGCGGTGGCTGCCCAAGCGCAATTGGATGGCGTTGCTCCCAAGGTAAGCCGTGAGCATTTAGAGCGCTCTCTTGAGCGCAACTTCTGGCGTGCGGATTACCGCTCTTACCGTCGTCGCTCTTTCTAAATGAGAGTACTGGGCCCGGTGCGGCTATCGCTTCGGGCCTGTATTTAAGCCAGCTTTTCCCCTGTATAGAAAGAGTCCGGTTGGCGCAACACCAGGTAATCCTCCCAATGGAATCCCTGATTCAAAAACTCAATAGCTGCATTGACGCCGGATAAGAACAGGTGTTCGCAGTGGTGGTTCGGCATGGAGAAATCCAGCCAGTGCGGGTTTTCTCCGGTATCGGTGGGGTTGATGGGGATTTCTTTTACCAGCGCATGATATTCAGCATTCAAGCTCGCGCGCACATGGTTGTCGAGCATATTGCGACAAGTGCTGATCAGCCCCATTGCAAACCTTCCTATCTTATCTGATTTTGGCTGGTACAGATCCACTTCCAACTTGATACCAAAGGTGGGCAATTTGGGAGTACCTATAGGTTTATGGAAGATATCGAAGGGGAAGTTGGAGACAAGGCCGCCGTCGACGAATTCAATATCTTTGGGAAAGCCAGCGCGAAAAAATCGCTTGGGATCGCCAATGCCTTTAATGCTGCGCCAATTCTCGGCGACAGTATTGCATTCATTTAACTGGGGGATGCCCTTTACGGTGTAGGGCTTAAAGAAGCCGGGTACTGACATGGAGGCACGCACAAACTCCGCAGGGTTTACTGCGTTCGGATTGTCGAAGTAGAGCGGTGCCTTAGCTGGAAACACCGCGCGGGTCTCGGTTGTGATATCGGCTGCTACCAGGGCAACTTCGCCGCTGCCTATCAGGTGGTCCGGTGTGCCACGGTACAGAAGCTGTGGGAACTGGTTAATTCTCTGATTGAGCTGTGCGGTGTTGGTGATGCCCAGTTGTTTCAATTCTGTTTGTAGCCACTGGGTAAAGGTATCTCCCGGGTTTAGCCCCTTATGTCTGAGCAGGTGCCGCAAGGTGCGAATAGAATCGAAGGGGTGCAGCGCCAAACTGCTTATTAATCCTTTTCCCTTGAGTAGGCGCTGTACCGTTTTTCGGGCATAGCGCTCGCCATCTTCAAAACTGGCAAAGTCCGCATTGGCCAGGATACTCAGGAGTTTTTCGCTCTTGCCGGTGCTCGGCGTACCGGCCGCTGCTAAGAAGAGCGCATTGATGGCGCCTGCTGAGGTTCCCGCAATTTTGCGAAACCGAATTCCCGCCTTTTCGAGAATATAGGTATATCCCACCAGGGCGATACCCAGCATGCCGCCACCTTCCATCACGATATCGACATACTGAAGACCCTGGCTGTCCTGTACATCACTGAATACTTTTCCTTCAATGGTGGGCTTGGATGCCTGCCAGTGTGCATCCGCTTTTGCGATGGCGTTTTCAACCCATGGCGATTTTTGCATGTCGGCTTTCCGTAGTGTGACAGCGATCTACTTTAGATAACTTATGTGCAGGTTGGTGAAAAAGCCAGAGTATCACCCAGGATCAAATTCGCCATAGCATCCAGTTTGTTTTTCGTGTCTTCCCACTTGGGCACGACTGAATTCACTAAACGGTAAAATCGCTGTAAACATCTTCCGGCCCTGTTGAGGGGGCCGGTAGCAATGGGGTCAGTAACAGAGCGGGCTCATTATTTTGAGAAGCGATTAATAGTTGCTAAAGCCTCACTCATTCAGAGAGCTTCCAGGATCCGGGGCGGAACTTGACTGATCAACGCCGAAGCCTTGATATTCCCTAACCGGGAGAGGTTCCAGGTCGACATCGAAGCGAGGCTTGTCTTGTGGGCCATATGCACATCGGTCAAGTAATGAAGCAAGGGCCGTATGAGAGCCTTGCGCCCATATTTCAACGCTTTTGTCAGGCTTATTTAATACCTTTCCGACAATGCCTTTCCTGAATGCTGTACGTTGAACCCACTTTCGATAACCAATTCCTTGTACTTTGCCTTTGACCTTGATTTTCCAATGTTGCAATTTCGGTGCTGTCTCTTCCAGCTTGGGAAAGAGTCGCAGCAGTAATGCTGAGGCGACATCACGCCCAACACCATAAGTGGGAAAGTAATGCCAATCCAGCGAGGGACTGCAGGTGACATGGCTTACCATCCAGTACTGAGTGGTTAATGGCTGGCTGATGTCTTCTGTTACGATATCGACTCCCGCAATCAATGGATTAAATAGTGCTTCTACGGATTGAGTCGCAATAGCCGCGAAGTCTGAATGCAATAAATCACTGATATCACGAAACAGCTCTCCGAAAAGCTGTTGGTGTATCTCAATATTATTGTTCTCAGAATCAGGGCTCGGGGCTACGCCTCTTTCCAGCGCAGCAACAACCTGTCCATCAATAACAAGCGCACGATATTTTCGAAGCTGAGAAGGCACTTTACCCGGATTACTATCAGGTGAGGTCAAGCTTGTATTGATTCCTGCTTTGTTGAGTCTTTCGTTTCGTAATACACTGTTTAGGCAGGCGCGGCGTGCGATTTGAGGCACAACATCGGGTGTCGATTGATGAAACAGGACATGCTTATCGCCGCATAGGATACCAGTAATACCGGTACTGATGTTGTAGGATTTCAGATCGTATTTGTACGCTGCCAGATTGATTAAAGTGTTTTGTCGACTCCTGGATTTTGGTGTGTAGAATGGGTAACTCCATGGCTCAGCGAGCTTTACTGGGGGGAGCTCAGAACAATAATGGTCTTTCTCCGCGTACGAGATCTTGCGAGCAGGTCCTGAGGTGCTAAATAGATATTCCAGCAGTAACTTTGGAAGGTCGATAGGTCTGCCAAAATCCGGAAATACTGATACTGAAGTTGCAGAGTTTGTGTTGACTTCGAGCACATAGGCGGTGCAGTTTTTTCCTGTGGAATAATCAGGAACTATAAGATCTACTCCAACATAGTGAACTCCAGAGAGTACATTGGCCGCACGCTCTGCGATCTGAATGATCCTGTTGTCGAGTCGATCCAATAACTGAACACCCTCTCCTCCGGCAGAAATGTTTGCCACCCCTGACAACCAGATACGCTCCCCTTCGGCAGGCACAGTTTCGCGTGAGATACCATTTATGTCGAGTAATTCTGTTCTGCGAATGTACTCCGATTCCAGCCGATGCTTTGGATTGTCTCTGCGTTTTTTGTTTTTCGCGGAAATTAGTTCGTCAATGTTCTGTCTACCGTCTCCTATGACGTTGGGTGCAATTCTGAGGCAAGCAGACACAGCGCGGCCCCCGATGACATTCACCCTTAAGTCGCAGCCGCTAATATGGCGTTCGACAATGATTTTATTTGACTTGGCGCTGGCAGTTTCCCAGGCATCTCGGAATACATCGACTGCTGCAATCCCGGTGGTAATACCCCGGCCATGGCTACCGGTCGCTGGCTTTACTGCAACGGGGTAGTCAAGCGTTGAAAAATAGTCTGTTGCAGATTCGATATCTTCGAAAACTCGACCCTCGGCTACGGGGACACCATGCCTAGCGAGCAAGGCTTTAGCCAGGTGCTTGTGTTGTGCGCAAACACGATAGACCTCAGACACCAATGCAGATTTTGCACAAAAGAGTACATATCTGCCTTGGTATGTCACTTTGTATAATTCTTTGGAGTAGTAATTGACCTGCATCCCGAGGTCTTTGGCTGTTTCCGTAATCAGGAGCTGATTAATTTCTCCTTTCATTCCAAAATACTTCGAGCCCGAATAGGAGTTTTCACGCTCAACTAGATCACTTTTTAGCAGCTCATCCATGGAGAGTGGGGGGGGCTGCTTGGAATTGGCATTTTCTACAATTTGGGTCATGACTGAACACTATTTATTGCATCAATGGGAATGTCGAACTGAGTAAGCGCAATCGAAAAGGTAAATATCCAGCAGGGTGTCAAGCTGGCCAGGCATAGTGTCTGGGGTCACATCGCAAGGATCGGGCGATGATCAACCGACTATGCATTTCATTGACGATAAGATTGAACAGCGAAATGCAAGATGAATCTGGCGGACTTCTCGCCAGATTGCCTTAATTGGATATCGATTGGCGCAGTTTGATTGTAGTCAAAAAGAGGCTGTTGAAAGCTGATTTCTACGTCGAGGGGGCGAGTGTAATGTTTGGATCGGAACCAGGTGCCAATTGTGTAGCTAGCACGCCAAAAAAGTTAGCAAAGGTAAATTGATAGAAGTGCCAAGTCGCAGCTTTCACTTTTCTTGGTGAGAAAAAAGTCTCAAGATAAAAACGTTGGTAAAAGGGTGCATTTGTGATGCTGTGGTCCTTTCTAGTCAAATTCAGTCGGCAGTATTGTTAGATAGGGTGCCCATTTTTTGTGGTCATTAAAAGAGTGAGTATTTCTATCAGCTCTAGACTTTCTCAGGTCGAATATCAATAGTTGGATCAAATCACAATACTGGCTGCCTGAGCCAATAAGGGCTCGAAATATATCATAGAACAGAGGCGCAGGAGCCAAGATCATGGGGGAGTTTCTAGCATGGCATTCGAGTAGCGATTAATTAGCTCGATAGCTTCCCAAACATAGTCTGGTCGAAATGCGTGGTAGAACACTAGGTGAATTCTGAGTATTTGAAGAGGCCCTTTTGTTGATGGCATCCACTAGCGAAAGATCTTCAAGTACGCTGGCGACCAGGGCCGTATATTTGGCATTGTCTTCCATTGCTAAGTGTTGTAGTTCTTGTAAGACGAAAACTTCTATGAATGAGGACGATATCGGTTTCGATAAGCAACCCCAATTCCAGCGCCTGGACGGAGTGTAGAAAGCATAAATACTTTTTTTTCTATAGTAACGCTTTAGCAGAGTTTACATTCGGGCAATATTCAGGTACTGGTTTCCCGTCAAAATTCTCTCTGATCCTAACAGTCACTCAGTTTGTCACCGAAATTGGTCAAAAGTTACTGTCATTTGAAAGCTAGCAGCTAAAAAAATCACTTTGAAATATTATCATCAACTGCGGTACGGATATATTTAATTGGGTTTATTGTTAGTTTGCACACTTTACTTTTTATTCTTGACTATTGGCATCCAACCTAAGTAAGTGCTGGCATTTTCATAATGATCCATACCCACTTCCCAGGTGGTATTGGTGTCTCCATTAATAGATCTCGTTGATTTCCATATTACCCGTACATAACCGCGGCTGGTGGCATCCCCTTTATGGGGCAGGCGTTCGCGGCAACTGATCCACTGTGGGAGTTCTGGAGTGGACACTTTGTCTGTAATTGAGGGGGAGTGATTGATCAACAGATTACTCCTTATGAAAACAGGGTTTTTATTGGAATTTTTTAAACCAGCTTTCTAGCTCGATGGCTTCTGCTCACTGCTTAATCGCTTCAGATGATTATAGTTGCTGTTTGTGATTTCTGCCGCCTGAGAAGCTCGGTTGCTGAGGAAAGTAAAAGATAGTTTGTAAAGTGCTGGAGGGCGCCATACTAAAGTTGTTAACACCCTTGGATATGGCCCTTAGGTGGTGCGAGTGAAAATTAGGGGGCAGGTAAACCCTTTATGATGCGGACCGGGATGATGTTAGGAGTGGCTGCTTTAGTCGTGAGTATATTTTTGCTGTTATGGATATTGATCGTTGCGGCCTACTCTGAAGTAAGTAGCGCTGGAGGCGGCAAGCTATCCAGTAATCCCTTTGAATATTGCGCGGGGGTAGTGAATGATGACAATCCAGTTAAGACTTTTACTGGCCCGGCTATGCCGCAACCAATTGTTGAGGGGTTACGAAAGTCTGCCAATCTCGATGCAGAAATACCTGAAGATTGGATCGCGAGGGGGACTTATTGGCGATGTATGGATGGAAGTGTCTATGCCTGCTTTGTTGGGGCTAATCTCCCCTGTGATGAGAAAGCTGACACTAGTCGGGAGCCGAGTAGTGCCATGCTTTCATATTGCAAAGATAATCAAAGTTCCGGGACCATTCCTGCGGTAGTGGCTGGCCGTGCCTCTATGTATGAATGGCGCTGTAGGTCGGGTGCCCCGGAAATTATCAGGCAGATTTCTAAACCCGATGCCCGGGGCTTTTTGTCTAATTACTGGTATCGGTTAGGTAAGCCTACTTCTGTTGAATAGGGAAAGCCTACCTGTAAATTATCCCTGTCCTTCCATCTTTTCATTATCCATGCGCTTGGCGAGTTTGTGGCCTTCGTCTGACTGCCCAATTTTCCAGTAACTGGAGATATAAATATGGGTTTTGGGGATTACTCTTTCCTGCTTAAAGAATTGCCGTAGGGTGCGCATGCTGTCGAATTCACAGGCGGCCCATACGGAGGCCTGTCCATTAAGCCAGGTTAGTGCCTGTAATTTTTCCAGTAGTTTCTCGCCAGATGGAACCGGATTGATAATCCATTGGATTTGCAGATTCTCTGGGTGTTCCAGCTCCTGAATATCAGCTTCACTGGAGACCTCAATTAGTGCGTACCCCTTTGCATCCTTGGGTAGCTCCGCAAGGTTTACGCTGATGGCTGGCAGTGCAGTCATGTCCCCCAATAGTAAAAACCAGTCTGCCTCGGGATTGGTCATTTTTTTGGGGCCGGGGCCGCGGGTTAAGATCGTATCGCCGGGCTGTGTTTTAAGTGCCCAGCTTAGAGCGGGCCCTTCGTGTTCATGCAGGGCGAAGTCGATATCAATTTCAGATTCACGCTGGTGCCTGATGGTATAGCTTCGCAATAGCGGGCGCTCGCTTCCAGCTTGTGGAAACAGAAATTTGATATAGGCGCTTTCCTGATTGGGTGCGAGAGTTTTTAGATCATCGCCACCGAGGGTGATGCGCAGCATATTTTCAGTAACTTGTGTCCTGCGAATAACGACCAATTCTCTGGTAATTTTCTCGGCCATAGGGTTTAGCTCCTTTCGTCAGGGGTGGAGTGCTCTTTCATATTGGCGACCATAACGCTGGCAATGCGGGCGAAGTTTTCTAGCTCTTCAGTACTCAAGTTGCGAGTCATTTGCCTGGCCACTTCAGCTTCTAGTCCGCTTACTTTTTCCAGTGTGCTTATTCCGTCTGTAGTTAGTGTCAAAAACTGGCTGCGCCGATCATCGGGGTTGTCGGTCTTTTCGATTAACCCCGAGTGCACCAGGTCGTTTAGCACTCGTGTTACTTGGGCTTTGTCCAAATTCATCCGCTGGGCAATTGACCGGGCAGTACTCAATGGAAATTTGAAGACACCTTTGAGTACCCGTATATGGCTCACCGGCAAGCCAATTTGCTGCTCCTGTATGCCAGCTCGCAAACGCCGTTTGTAGGCGTGAATAAGCTGGTGGAGGGATTCATTGATTGCGGTATCTTTCATGGCGCCATGCTAACTGGTTGATAGTGTCAACTTTATTGAGGTTGGTTGACTTTGTCAACTAAGCTCAGATGGAAGGAGGTTGGGTTGATAGTCTGTGGAGGGTAATTTGGTTGGAGGTGCAGGGAGGCTGGGAAGGGGGTATCCCCTTCCCGTGAGCTTAATTAGGTGCTACCAAGTTAAGCTGATATCGGTTCCATCAAACTTTACATCTGAATCGTACACATACTTCAAGGTGCCTTTCCAGAAGGAGCCGTGCCATTCCCAGTCGGCATCGTAACTCACCTCATTGAGTACTTTCTGTCTAAAAGCATCAAAGCTCCCGTAGCGCTCTTCACTTCCCATAATGACGACCCAGGTCTGCTCGTTCCAATCACAGGTCACAGTGTTGGAGTCACCATTGCCACAGGGGTAGCGGACGGCTACGTATCCATCATCTTCCCTACCAAACT